>JBAYQJ010000009.1:0-108420 GCA_041677245.1 Spongiibacteraceae bacterium
GGCACCATATTACTCTCCTTGATTTTCAAGGAGTTACGCTCGATTTGAGTACTCTCTAGCCAATGGTCGTTTATAACGGGCATTATCTCATGGCTATAGCACCCTCCTTTATCACTCAATCCCGTCACGGGATATACTACTTCCAAGTAGCCGTTCCACGGCATTTAAATTCAAACAAGACCGTAATATCTAAGCAAACCACCACTACCCACAGGCAACTGGTGATATATTCTGGGCATTATTTTTGAATTTGGCGTTTTTTATTGTGGGGAGGGGCCAAATAAAGACCAACCCTAAATCTACTACGCCTCGGCAGGTAAATGTACCGCCATAAAATAACGCGCCTGCTATTGTACAAAAAATCCATGACATCAATATTTCAGCTCAAATAAAAGCTGCTCGATCTACCAAATCCGAGCCAATGCAGTTAACCAAACTTCTGGACACCCCCCACTAAAAACCAACAGTGAAATTATTTTCTTTCGATACCCTTAGCGAAAGTTTCCTGAAGCGTCATTGCCATCGCTTCGCATGCAGCTGATAAGGGGGGACGCCGACGAGTTATCAGCCCAACCTGTTGACGAATAATCGGCCTCAATAATGGCCGGCAGTGGGCACCTAGTTCGTACATCTGATCGTGACATAATGAAGGGACCACGCTGACCCCAAGCCCGTTCGCCACCATGCGGCCAATCGTAGCCAGCTGATGCGTTTCAAAAACCGGTGTAATTGATAAACCTTGACTAGCAAAGGCTTTGAAAATTAACTGGCGAACCCTTGAGGGAGCTTGCAAGCTGATAAAATCCGACCCAAGCAATTCTTCAGCACTGATTTTTTTCTGTTTTAATAAAGCGTGCTTAGGGGGAAGCACCACAATAAAACGATCCTCAAACAGTGGGGTAAATATCAAATCCTCATTACCCTCTCTCTTTCCGTCACCCGGATCAAAACTAATACCTAATTCCACCCTTCCGCTACGAACCATGGCAACGACTTCTTCAGCGATCACATCGTTTAAGGTTATTTGTATCGCGGGATGCTTAGTTTTGAAGTGGCGAATGGCAATGGGTAATTGATTACTGGCAAATGACGGCATAGCAGCGATACTGATCCTTCCCTCACGGAGCACAAAGAGCTTATGCAAATCATTCAAAGCACCATCCCAGTCAGACAGTAAACGGCGCGCCACAGGGTAAAAGCTCTCTCCTTCTGGCGTCAGGGCGAAGGTGCGAGTCGTTCGAATAAACAGCCGCCCTCCTATTGTTGCCTCCAAGACTTGTATCGCACTACTCAAAGCGGGTTGCGATAGATGAAGGACCACAGCAGCCTCAGCAAAACTGTGTGATTGCACAACAGCAACAAAAGCACGAACCTGCTTCAAGGTGACGTTAATGGTAGCAACCTCTCTATTTATTTAAAAAATCTATTAATCGATAAAATATATACATTTGATAAATATAAGCAAGCCATTCATTGTTAGCAATAATATAGAGGGGTTACCTTTTCATCGTACCCAGGATTCAAGCAATCCTGCTTTATTATGCCCAGGAGAGAGACAATGGCTGGTTTCAACAAAGTAGTCGGTAGTTATAGTGAGGCCATGGACGGCCTAGAGGATGGCATGACCATCGTCGCGGGTGGCTTTGGTCTTTGCGGTATTCCTGAAAACCTGATAGTCGAGATTAAGCGCAAAGGTTGCCGCGACTTAACCATTGTCTCCAATAACTGTGGAGTCGACGGGTTTGGCTTAGGGCTCCTATTGGAAGACCGGCAGATCAAAAAAATGGTGTCATCATACGTTGGCGAAAACAAAATGTTTGAAGAGCAGCTGCTAGCAGGCGAGCTCGAAGTTGAGCTGACTCCCCAAGGCACTTTAGCGGAGAAAATGCGTGCAGGTGGCGCAGGAATACCCGCCTTTTACACCGCAACAGGGTATGGCACACCCATTGGCGAAGGCAAAGAAGTTCGCGAATTTAATGGCCGACAATATATCCTTGAAGAATCGATTACCGGCGATTTTGCCATCGTGAAAGCGTGGAAGGCTGATCGATACGGCAATTTAGTGTTCAGGCATACTGCGCAAAACTTCAATCCGATGGCCGCTACCGCAGGAAAAATTACCGTGGTTGAAGTTGAAGAGATTGTCGAACCAGGCACTTTAGACCCAGCACACATCCATACGCCCGGTATTTACGTGGACCGCCTAATCCAGGGCACCTTCGAAAAACGCATCGAACAACGTACCGTACGAAAAGCATAAGGAGAATCATCGTGGCATTAACTCGCGAACAAATGGCCCAACGTGTGGCACGTGAATTACAAGACGGTTACTACGTGAACTTAGGGATTGGCATTCCAACGCTAGTGGCGAACTATGTACCCAAGGGCATCGAAGTCATGTTGCAGTCAGAGAATGGATTGCTGGGCATGGGCCCCTTCCCAACTGAAGACGAAATCGACGCCGACATGATCAACGCAGGCAAGCAAACAGTCACCGCTGCGAAAGGCGCCTCTATTTTCTCCTCAGCCGAATCCTTTGCCATGATTCGTGGTGGCCACGTTGATCTAACTGTACTGGGCGCTTTCGAAGTTGATATTGCCGGCAACATCGCCAGCTGGATGGTCCCGGGCAAGCTAATCAAGGGCATGGGTGGCGCAATGGACCTCGTCGCCGGTGCAGATAATATTATCGTCACCATGACTCACGCCAGCAAACATGGTGAATCTAAGCTCTTAACACAATGTAGCTTGCCACTCACTGGCGCCGGCTGCATTAAAAAAGTGGTAACTGACTTAGCTTATATTGAGATTAGTGATAATAAATTTTGGCTAAAAGAACGCGCACCCGGTGTTAGCGTGGACGAAATAATTAAACTAACAGCCGGCGAGCTTGTAGTACCGGAAGTTGTTCCTGAAATGTCTTTTTAGCACGACTAAAAGTAGTGTCCGGCTTACTGGCTTGAGAATATAGCCATTATGCTAGACCTATCATTCATTACCATTCGGGCATTAATCACAGGCATTAATGCCCGAATTTTTAGCCATATAAAGCCACAGCTTGCAAATAATTAAGCGACATAGAAGGCGGGACAGGTCAACTGGAAACCCGCCAACCATTGTCGATCCCGCCAGAAGTTGATCATCGTTAGAGGCCATTCGACCTTTTACTCTTTACCCATAAACACCGAGCTAATAATAGCAGTGCCACGACCGACTGGGTCTTCCCGGATAGAACGCTCTTCAACAGCAATCTGCGCAAATAAGGCATCCAATCCCTTATTGAGCACATGCTGCTCCAAGTCTAAATCAGGCTTGTTCGAAATAGGCAGTATATTGTAAGCACTTAGCAATTGTTGATACTGACTATAAAAGCCAATTTGCTGAAGATTTTGTTGAATAATAGGCAAATAGCGCTCACGTAAACTTGCTTCTGTTTGCTGACGAAAATACTCAGTTGCGGCGGTATCATGTCCACGCACTATACCCAGCGCGTCGGTTACTGTCATCTTGCGCACCGCATCTAACAACACCGCTTTTGCCTCAACAGCAGCCTTTTCTGCCCCCTGATTCATCAATGCCTCCACCCGATCCAACTGACCACCCAAACCAAATTGTCGCAACCGACTAGCAATAGGTAACACGGCTTCTGGCAATTCAATACGATACAGCGAATTATTACTATACCCTCCCTCTGCAGATAATTGTGCAGCAGCACGACTACTCCCCAGTTCCAGCGCCTCCTTCACGCCTCGCGCCAACTGCGCCTGATTACCGTAACCCGACGCACTGGCCACATCTGCCCCCACCTTCAATAACTGGGGTAATTCAGCGCAGGCAACTAAGC
Organism: Spongiibacteraceae bacterium; assembly: GCA_041677245.1. GTDB lineage: Bacteria > Pseudomonadota > Gammaproteobacteria > Pseudomonadales > Dasaniaceae > Oceanicoccus. Next base: position 3,845 of record JBAYQJ010000009.1, read on the forward strand.
CCAAGGTGGACACAAATAATAAAACGCGAATACTTTTCATAGGAACCCTTTGTCAAAACAGATTATAAATTACCAACCCAAATAGCCGACGCCTAGTGCGTTAATGCGTCATCTAAAGCGTCGACTCTAAGCAAGGAGATTAAATCAGTCATCGTTGACGGGCGTACGTAGTGCAACACCTCCTTTCCTTTGGTATCAATGCTCACCGTTAGGCCCTGCTTTTCATACACATAGTGGCTGAGCTGATTATTGCTCTTAATAATTTGAGATGGACTGCCAAAACGATTCTGAATGACCGCTGCGTCGATGCTTGCGGCGGGAACCAAGGTAATGCCTTCGATAAACAACTTTAATGCGGATTTACGCTGCATTGCACCAAGGCTAAATTTTTTAGTGCCGTTTTCCAAGTACTCCTGCTTAACAGAATCCATTTTTATTGCCTGCACCTCAGCCTCTGAGATAGTGGCCGATACAATCAACTTACCCTGAAGCGGCCCAGTTTGAAACCGCGAAAAATACAACTCCAACGCACCCTGCTGACCCGATCTCTCCAGCAAAGCCAGCTCATAATCATCACCCAGCTGCGCTATAGCATCGTTAAGCGTGCTGGAGCCGGGGCTTAGACCAAATACGCTGCTATTGCCGTTTGCTACAGTAATTTGCCATGGCAGCCCCAAATCGTATTGCCTATTGGGCTTGCCAGTTTCCGCCGACTGGTACATGAATACAGCCGCCAACCCAGTAATAATCAAGCATAAAAGTGTCATTCGCATAATAATGATATCGAGTAAACAAAGAGCACCATGATAACAAAAATTTCACCCTAGCTGCTCGCCCTAACAAATCACCTCAGCTTTTGGGTTGCTATCGTTAAACCGCCCATTCGGCACGACTACAGCCACCAGCCATTCATCGCCGATGATTATGGGTGCTACCCGATCAACCACCAATATCATCATGGCCTGAATTTATTCGCAGCGATAGAGATTGGGGGGGGGGGAGGCGATGGGATGATGACAACGGTGAAAAAATCAACTAAATTATTTATTCAACAGAGAATAAACCAGCATTGGGAAAAGAGCTTATATGCTGCAGTAGGCAGGAATACACGACAACGGGCTGGACAGCAAAAGCCATCGGGGATTGGGGCGGACTATCTTTGCCCGGCTGGCTCTGGCCAATAATAACAAGCACACGAAGCCATCACCAGTCGCCCTTTACTTTATATAATTAAGCCTTTTCTTTGGCCACAAAATCATTCAACGTAGTGAGCACGGCATTAGCCAACTGCTCACTTGAGAGATTATCCGGGATAAAAATATACGATATCTGCAATCTTAAAACCACCTCAGAGCACATAAGACGATCAACTTTATGACCTAGACCTTCCTCCATCTCATCATAAAATCTATCTAAAGCCTCTGTGACAACCTCCGCGTAATACGCAAGATGACGCCGTAAAAAATTCATAAAAAACAACGGTTCAATTTCTAGCGTAGCTCTGGCCTTACTCACCTCCGCAAAGTCTTTTAAAAAATTAATGATACCAATTAACGATTCCTTACCACTTGCAGCAGATGCAGCCGCATTGGTTATGCCCAGCGAGGTTTCTTGCCGAGTTCGCTGTCCAAGGCTTTCCAATAAAACTTCTTTTGACGGGAAATAACGATACAAAGTACCTCGCGCAACACCGGCAATGCGACAAACATCGGTCATTGACAGACTGTTTAGACCTTGCCGGGAAAGAGCCTCCATAGTTGCATCCAGAATACGGTTAATACTTTGCTCAGCACTGGAAGAGCGTACTTTGTCGTTAATTGAATCAACTTTTTTGGCTGAAGACTTAACATTATTACTCATAATCGTTTTAATAAAATTCTCAGTGTTTTCTTTTTAAACGCGCACCTATCTATCCATAGAAACGAAACTTACTGTGGATTTCATAACGACTTCAGCCAAGCAGCTAATACCAAACCTACAAAAAGATTGCAAGGTTAGGCATACTCAACACAGACATATCAATGATAATCTCACGCCGAGCAAGCTTAAACTTACCGTCGATCAAGCGCAAGCGGTCATGTCGTTCTCCCGTAATTTGCTGCAAGTCATAGGCTTCAAAACGATTACGTGAAAGCAGAAAACAACTAACAACTGAAAATTCATTTTCCTGCTCTGTTTTGTTCACCAAAATATTGGTAATCAATCGGCGAGTTCTTGATCTGGGCTCTTCAGCCCAGCCCACATTGGTATCGCAAACCTTATGAATACGCATATCCATGGAGTTTGCATTTTCAAATAAGTGCATCATTTGACGCACTTTAGGTGATTTTTCAGACCGCCGCTCAGTAATTTGAACTGGTGCCTGGTAAACAATATCGCTAGTAAAGCTTTTTTGCCACTCTCGAAGATTCAAACTATCTAGCAGAGCAGCCTCATCGTAAAGGTGCTCAACAATTTTGTTGTATATTGGATCGCCAACGGGAATACGATCCGTCACATTAGGCAGTGAGCCTGTTTGCTGTGCTTGTGTCATGATTAAATTCTCTCCATCTTTAAAGAAACCTGCAATCTTGTATCTTGCTCGACTTAGTATTCCTTATTCATGGCATCACGGTATGCCAGCCACCATTCCCACTGAGTATCATCTTTTGAAAAACCAGAAAACACCTTGCCGCCACCAGGCCAATCTTCAGGTTTATTTTCACCTAAAATAGCCTGATATTTCATCGTGATATCTTTACGACCCTTATAGCCACGTGAAGCAAGAGTAATATGCGGCCAAGTATCCGTATCATCCTGCTCAATTAGGCCAGACGTACCTACCTGCTGCACACCATTACGCAACATTTTTTCTTTAATATCTTCAGGACAATCTTTTTCGGCAAACAACCAAGTCCAAAACTCTGACTTCTGTGGACCACGTGGCACAATTATGTGGATAGCCATAGCACCAAGCATAGTGCCATCTGGCTGCGGGGCATACACAAACAAAAAGTTCAAATTAGGGAAAATACCGCCCACCTGAGGCGCCGCAGTTACTAATAATTCAATTTGCTTTTCGGATAAGTGCTTATATAACTCTGGCACTAACTCCGGGGTAATACCTGGAGGTGGTAATACCTGCAGACGTTCTTCGATTGACATGTCTTTGGCCGACATGTTTTTTGCGGCCTTAAACGTCAAGTCAATAGGAATACAACGAGCGTTGTGACCATTAGCACTGACGTTAACACCATACATGGCAGGGGCTAAATCAGAAGGATCGCTCCCATCGCTATCGTCAGCAGCACCGTGCAAACCAGACTCAACTAACCAGCGGTGTAGTGTAAGGGTATGAAAACCATCACCGCCAGACTGCTCACCAGAGCACTTCCAGTTACAGTCAATACTTACTTTTTGCGGCGCGCCTAGCACCTCCAAGCCATTATCCGTCCGATTCCACAACATATCGAAGTAAAACTTGGCATCACCAAGATATTCTTCAAAAGAAGGACCTTCTATATTCCAAGTGGCGAAAATTAAACCACCATAGATATGAACACGAGCTTTTTCCAAACCCAGTTCTTCTTTACAACGTATTTCGCCATGCATTTTTTCTGCATCAATCGGCGCACCAATAAAATCACCATTTGGACGAAACGCCCAACCGTGGTAGATACACTTGTGAACCGCAGTATTACCATGTTCCCCTAAAGCTACACGCATCCCTCTGTGCGGGCAGACATTAAGCGAAACATGAATTTCGCCTTGGCGGTCACGCTGCACTATCACTGAATCCTCACCCATAGGGCGAACCACATAATCATTTGAAGCTGGAATTTCTGACTCGTGGCCCAGTAAATTCCAACCCATACCAAATAATTTTTCTAGTTCAAGCTGATAGACCTCCTCATCACTCATGATAGAAAGAGATACTTCTCGCGTATCTACTTTAATTAGATCGTCAATCGCCCTACCTTTTGACAGCTGAGCACTTGATTTACTGGAGCTTATATTCATATCTACATACCCTTAGATAGTATTTACTAGCACTCCAAACAACGGTTATAGTTCGGAGTGCATGACCGGACTCACTATACACTTTGACACAATTGTGCGCAATATGTATAGTTTGCACACCAAGCCCGATCACATATAAAACCATTTTTACTCATTAAAAATACTGAAAAATAAGGGTGTCACGACTTATGAATAATGAACATTGCGTTATTATCGGCGCCAGCCATGCCGCCGCGCAATTAGCCATGAGCCTTCGCCAAGGCAACTGGGAAGGGAAAATCACCATTATTGGCGACGAAGCTATTGCGCCATATCATCGCCCACCCTTATCAAAAGCCTACCTAGACGGCTCAAAAGACAGTGCCGAATTACTTATTCGCTCCCTCGATACTTACGAGAAAAAAGATATTAACCTTATACTCGGCTCTAGAGTCACCGAAATAAACCGTGATAACAAAGAGCTAAGCCTTGATGATGGCAGTAAGGTTGCCTACACAAAACTCGCACTTACAACCGGAGCAAGAGTCCGGAAAATCCCCATTCCAGGACACGAACTACAAGGTGTTTTTTATCTGCGCGACCTAAAAGATGTCGATCAAATAAAAAGCAATATTGGTACGGGCAAATCTGCCGTTATTATTGGCGGTGGTTATATCGGCCTGGAAACTGCAGCATCAATGCGCACGCTAGGCATGAATGTCACCGTTTTGGAAGCTATGCCTCGCGTGCTGCAACGGGTTACAGCACCGGAAGTCTCTGAATTTTATACCCGCATTCACTCTGAAGAAGGCGTTAAAATCATCACCGATGCGGCCGCAGAGCGTATTAATGGCAGCAAACAAGCCGAGAGCGTCTCTCTTGCTGATGGCACCACTATTCCAGCCGACATTGTTATCATTGGCGTTGGCGTCATCCCAAATGTTGAGCTTGCTGAAGCCGCCGGCCTAACAATCGACAACGGTATAGTCGTCGATGAGTTTGCCCGAACCAATGACCCCGACATAGTAGCTGCCGGTGATTGCACCAATCACTACAACCCTATTTATGATCGCAAATTACGCCTTGAATCAGTACAAAACGCTACCGATCAGGCAAGAACAGCAGCCAATACTCTTTGTGGAAAACTGGAAGCGTATAATACACTGCCATGGTTTTGGTCAGATCAGTACGACCTGAAACTACAAATTGCAGGCCTATCACAAGGATTTGATCAGGTTGTGATTCGCGGTTCTTATAAAAAAGATCGTAGTTTTGCTGCTTTCTACTTCCAAGAAGGTAAACTGATCGCCGTCGACGCTATCAACCGGCCCAAAGAATTTATGCTCAGCAAGCGTGCTTTAGCTGAAAAGAAATCTGCAGACCCCGTACTCTTAGCTGACGAATCAATTGATGCAAAAGAAGCTTTTAACTTATAATCCTATAATTTAGACATTCAAGAATCTGAGGTAATATTATGCCCGTAGTAAAATTTGTAAATCATGACGGCACCATCAACGAAGTAGAAGTTACTGCGGGCGCAAGCTTGATGCAAGCAGCTGTTGATAATGGTATCGACTCAATCATTGCCGAATGTGGCGGCGCCTGTAGCTGTGCCACCTGTCACTGCTACATTGACGACGCATGGGTAGAGGCGGTAGGTCAGCCCGGTGAGACCGAAAAAGACATGCTGGAATGCGTAATAGACCCACAGCCTAACAGCCGCCTGAGCTGTCAAGTTCACATTACTGACGAACTTGACGGATTAGTAGTTAAGCTCCCAGAAAGCCAATACTAAGTAATAATTTTCAGCGATAAACCGGTCTATTTGAGGCTATATCAACATACCCTCTAACCGGATAAATACCCGTATCATATGATGCGGGTATTTACATCCCACTTTATCCCCTCCCACTATCAATTGATTTTACTGCCACAAATACTCTGCAATTTTGCTGAACCGGAAGAGAGACCTGACATACTTCTTTTGGGCGAGGTAATAATTAAAAATTACGACCAAGAAAGCAGAACGCTCTAGTGATCAAGACTATCAACTCACAACACTAAACTGCCGACTGCAGCGTCCGAGCTCAAAGCCTTTTGTCATTGGAATAAAACAAAGCCGCAAGTGCGGAGCCAGATGAAACCTGGCCCAACACTAACATTTTTATGCTACTAAACTACTGTTGCTTAGCAGCAGCCACTAACTGATAGACTCCCGCTCCATAGAACTGAAGCTGCTCAGGGCTTAGATGCCGATACGGAGTCATTGGACAAAGGGAGTCAGCCACATTCCAATAAGGCTCAATCTGCTCCAGTACTTCTTCGACCGGCCCGCAAGAAACAAAGTCTAGAACCATTTCATCAGGCACTTGATCAACCACTGACAAAACATCGCTTTGGCGCTTAGACGCCTCTTGGCAAATTCGCGCTTCCTTTAGCCAACCATGAGCTTCAAAGATATTCTCATAGGCATCAATACCCGCATAGGCTGCAACAGTGAAACGTGCATCATTGATTGCCTGTTGCTTATCATTATTAACCGCAACCCAAGGCCAACAATTAATTTCAATATCTTTACGATTACGACCGAACTTCTCCAAAGTAGCATCGATCAATGGTGCCATATGATCATTGGTCCAGCTCGTTGTCCACAACGCATGCGCCATCAAGCCATCGGCCACTTCTAAAGCCAGCTCTGTCATTTTAGGACGCAATGCAGCAATCCAAATAGGAATCTCCTCCCTAACTGGCGGTGCTGTTGGAATCATCTCCTGAAAATCCGCTTTGTAGTAAATGCCATCATAAGGCTGCAAACCTTTATGCGCCCCGGCGATAATATGACGTACGGCAGCAACAGTATCGCGCAAATGGGTCAGTAATTTATAATCCGGCACACCGTACATGCCAACGGTAGCAGACTTAATAGCCGTACCCAGTCCCAATACAAAGCGACCATTGGTAATACGATCCATATCCATCGCTGCATAAGCAGTCTCAAAAGGACTTCGAGAGGCAGCTACCGCAACACCTGAACCAACTTTAAGGCTACTCGACGCACAAGCAATAGGCACCAGTGGCGCAAATGGAGGACCGTATATTTGCAACGCAAAAGCACCGGCAAATCCCATCTCTTCCATAGTCTTACCCATAGCCATCGTCTCCTCGTAAGGAGAGACGGGAACCACGGCCCAAAATTCACGTTCTTTTCCCACGGCATTAACTTTTGACACGTTTTCCTCCTTAATTAACTACTTAACGACCATCATCTAATTTAAATCATGGTCTATAAAATACGGACCGAAAGCCCAGTGCTTCGGCTAAAGCCAATGGCATATTACTCTACTTCAAAATTATAATTCGAAGTCTTTTCAAAATGATGCGCCAAGCATTTTTTAGCTAAGTTACCCACCGTAACACAAAAATAATCTGTCTCCCAAAAACACTCTTCCCTCTAATAATCCCTTTTCAAATGAGAAAATTTCTGGAACGCTTTTGTCAGAAAACGGAGGCAATATTAAGCTCAGACGATTAACTAATACCCGACCACCCAACCCATACAAAATATAGCCATATGTCCGAAATCAGATTACAATACTCTCTCTTCAGCAACATCGTCCATAATCACCCGATAACTATTCGCCATGAAAAGAGACCGCAGAATTGATAAAACTCAAAATGCATTGCGCCATGCCATATCAAGCTTAATCGACGAAAAGCCCTACGAACAAATCACGGTTAAAGATATCATTGAGCGTGCCAATGTTGCTCGATCCAGTTTTTATGCACACTTTCGCGACAAGGACGACCTCATCTTAAGTGGCTTCCAAATGATTGGCATCAACTCTTCCGATGATATATTTGAAAACTCTGATAATACTGGCTATCCCAATTTTGCCATTGTGTTATTTCGCGGTGCCGCACAATGGAAATCAATTTCTAAAACATTTCTTACCCAGCATACCGGTACCGTTGCGTCACACTATATTCGCAATATGCTGATTGTGCAGACCCGAGAATGGGTAAGAAGCAATAGCAACCAACAAGCCTCCCCGATTGACACAGAAACAGCGGTCCACTTTTTGGCCAGCGCTCTTTTAGGTCTGCTTACTTGGTGGGTAAATAACGACTTCCCCTATACCGCTCAGGTTATGAGCGACAAATTCAATCAGCTTGCCGTCAATGGCCTAAGCGGTATGGAAGGAATAAGTATCGACACGTCACCTAACGGATAAGCAAATCCAAAAAATCCTCACGGTACAATCAGGCTCTCAACACCAAATAATAAACGCACCGCAATACAAGGAATGGTCACGATCAACAGACAACTAACGTTAAACATTAATACGAAACCGCCTATTCGAGCCAAACCTTGACGCCAACCGACTGCGACACGATCAACCCCAATAAATCGCTCATGCCACCAAAACCCTTGTTCATCTTTAAGCGTTAGCAACCACAGAACCACCACACTCCAAGCGACTAAACTTAATACTGGCCATACCAACGGATATTTTGCATAAGTACCCTGCGCAAATGGCCCAATGGTCTCGGCAAACCCCCACCAAGCCATATCGGCAGCCAAGCTTTCGCCGTAAATGTTGTAACCATAAAAAAATGGCCCGGCGATAACTAACACCACTAATAGCTTAGGCACTCTGGGTAACTTGGCTTGAACCCAAACCAACAGTCCAACCAATACTGTATAAATAAAGGTTAAATACCAACCCCAGGAAAAGGGAATAAACATCGGCTTGCTCGGGGTAGTAAATGGCGTCTCCCCCCAAGGTAACTGCGGGAACTCTGGGTTCCAATACAAATACGCACCCCAATCACCAAAAAATTCCTGCCAAGACGTAAAGACGGCTCCAAACAAAATCAGCAGCCCTATACTTAAACGTTTTTTGTACCAACTCCAAAGAGAAAAGCCAACTAACATAACAAAGAAAAAAACAATACTTTGGTCATGCATACTGGCCATATCAATAGGCATAACACCAAAAGGATTGTTAGGGTTAGAGTAACTTTCAGCCATAGCTGGATTGATTAAAACCAACCAGCTAAAAAGCAACAAACTCAGTTTTTTAAGATAAATCATAGAATTGCACTTACTTTCAATAGTTATTTCTTATAAATACTAGCACTATTACAAATAGAGATTCAGAATACTTTCTAGACAAAGGCCACCCTTATGCCTCTTTTCAGACAAATCAAATCATTTTGTCTATTGGGTATATGCCCTAACATGCCTAGTATGGACTCAACTAATAGCCCTACACACATAGAGGTTTAATTATGACTGCCACACCCAACAAAATAAACGAAGCTTTCGTCGCTCTTAGCAAAGCCTATGCAGGAAAACTGGATGATCCGTATCCGCTTTATGCACAACATCGCGCTAAGGGTGGTGTTTACCAAGGTGATTTAATTGCAGAGCTGGGCGTTCCCTCGATGGTGGCCGGTCGCACTGGTGATCGCCCAGTGTTCTGCTTTTTGACTCACGAAGTCATCTCGAAAGCACTGCTCGACTCTGAAACCTATTCCAGTGACATCTACGAAGAAGCCTTCGCCGGTTGTATGGGTGAAAAAGTCGTTTTGTTTCTCAAAGGCGAAGAGCATCGTCGTTTTCGCAATCGCCTAATGCAAGTAATGTCGCCGGCCGCACTACGAAAACTAACCGACAATCAGTTTAAACCTATCATTGAACAGTTTGTCAAAGATTTGGCCGCACGCGGTAACAAAGCCGAATTAATGGCCGACTTGATACTCGACTTCCCCATTCGTGTGGTTTACGAACTATTTGGTCTGCCCAGCGACGACAAAGAAGCCATGGACTCGTTTAATACCAATGCGTTAATTATGGTATTGGGTGGCATGGTGGACATGAGCAAACCCGAAGAAGCCATGGAGCGCATGCAAAACGCTGCCGTTGCTGGCGAAGCACTATATCAACAGATAGTCGACGCAGTAGAGGCACGTGTTGCCAACAACAACACTGATGGCGACGACTTGATTGCCATTTTGCTGCGCATAGAAGAAAACGGCCAACACTTAACACCCCATGATATTGCCTCGTTCTTACGACCCACACTGGCGGCAGCGGGCGAAACCACCAGCCGCGCCCTGGGTAATTTATTAGCCGTTCTCTTAGAGCGTCCTGCAATATTAGACCGTGTTCGCAACGACCGCAGTCTAATCACCGCAGCGATGAATGAAGCCATGCGTTACGAAGGCTCTGTTTCAATTATTCCACGTATTACCACAAAAGATGTTGAAGTAGATGGTGTACACATCCCCGCGGGGTCAGGTATCAACTTGTTGGTAGGCTCGGCTAACCGCGACCCAGCCGTACACGAAAACCCCGAAGTATTTGATATAGACATTAAACGCGCCAAACAGAATTTGAGTTTCGGTTTTGGTCCGCACATGTGCCAAGGCATGCCACTAGCGAAAGCAGAAATGGAATGCGCCGTTAATGCATTATTCGACCACTTGCCAAATCTACGCATTGATCCTGATGCGGGTTACGAGGGCATCCGTGGCGTGCAGTTCCGCTCACCGACTTTCTTGCCAGTCATTTGGGATGATAAATAAATCTGAATTAAGTTAACGCTTAATTCCTTTCTAAAAGGCGCAACTGATTTTCAGCTGCGCCTTTTTATTACAACCATGACACAGGTTCCAAGCGCACTGTTTGATATCAGGACAGTATTAGCTTAAATATTATCGGTATAGGGCAATCGAAGCAGAGCCTCAATAGCTAAAAAAACCTCATTCCAATAGGGTACTTGTGAGGGGTATAAATTAGGTTCAGTGCTATTTAAACGCCCCCGTTCGTTCAAGGCACCAAAAAACATATCGGTGGCTAAGCGCAAGCGCAACTGCAATACACCTACCGGTAAATAATTCAGTATCTGTTTGAATCGTTTATCAATCTCTAAATAGGCTGGCTGTGGCACTTTAGTATGACTATACGGATGCCTATCAATATCCATTAACATCAGTTGCGCATTAAACAAGGCAAAACTCTTTTGCGCAGCTTCATCCATATCATTAACTACAGGCCAAAACATAGCACGCAATAGCTGCGCTAAAGGTATATCACCATTAGTATCTTTAAACTGTAATAACAACTGCATTCGGCGCTGATCCAACTCTGGCAAGCGCATGTCATAAACCGCCTGTATTAAACCTTCTTTCGAACCAAAATGATGCTGCACCGCTGAGCTATTTGCCTGACCCGACGCAGTAACAATTTGCCGCAATGACACGCCATCTAAACCCTGCTCCCCAAACAAACGCTCTGCGGTCAGCAATAATTGTATGGCGCCCTTAGGCAAAGGAGTGGGCATTTTTAACGATACGTTACTCATGAAAATATTGCCTTAACTTAGTGTTTACTACAAAGAAATCCGTTCAGATATTTATACGAACCGCGAACAACCCTTAATAATTCACTCGAATTAAAATAACATAAAAAATATAACATAAACCAACAAACACCCCCATAATTTAATTCATTTGACTTAATAAAAAATAATAATTACACTTTAAGCGCTCGATAATCAGCCTAATAAAAAGGTGTAATAAAATGGTTCAATATCAATCTCCCACCCAAGCTCCTCGCCCCTACCCACAACGAAGTGGAGAACTTCCCTGGAGCAAAGAAGATATCACACCCGCGCTGCTAAGCTCACTTCTGCAAAATCGTTACCCAGGCGTTGTTGTTGAAACGATGGAAGAGGTCCAATTCCTCGACAGCCATACATCTAAGTTACGATTAAAAATTCAATTAAACCAGGCCGGCAAAGACGCAGGCATACCTGAAGACATTTGTATTAAATCAAACTATTCAGGTGCCTTTGCCAATGTAGATATCTGCCAACTTGAAGCACAGTTTTATCATTATGGCGTACCCAAAATGACCTTGCCCACCGTGAAATGCTATTACAGCGACTGGGACGACAACGGCAAAGGCCACGGTATTGTTATTCTAGAAGACTTAATATCCATGGGCGGAAAGTTTGGCCATAGCCTGGATGCCAACGGTGTCGACGGTGTCGCTAGTGCACTTGAAGGTATGGCGCATATGCACAGCGATCTGTGGGGCAGCCCCTTACTTGAAGAATGGACGTGGCTGCCTACTTCAATGGCAACCCCTATCGATAATGATCAAATCCGCATTATGCAACAGTTTATTGAAACCAATCTAGCGGATCCCAAGTTTCAGGCAATCTTACCGCAGCACTATCAAGATGACCCAGGTAAACTACAGCGTGGCTTTGATGCACTTGCCGATTGGGAGCATCAACAGACCACCCCAAAATGCATTAATTTGGGCGATTGCCACCAAGGTAATACCTATATAAAACCCGATGGTGAACGTATTTGGCTAGACTGGCAGCTGGTGCGAAAAGGTAGCCCTTGGCGCGATTTAACCTATTTCACTATTGGTGCACTCACGGTTGAAGAGCGTCGTAGCTCAGAACGAGATCTACTCAACCATTACCGGGAACATTTGATTGCTCGTGGTGCCCACGATGTACCCAGTCTTGATATAATTTTTGAAAATTACCGCCGCTGGGTTATTTATGGTATGCAAGCGTGGGTGGCTAATATGGATAGCTGGGGGCAATCAGGCATGCCTATGAACGAGCGCTTCTTTACTGCAGGCGAAGACCTCGACACCTGGAAGCTATTACTCGGCTAAATGCTTAGTATAGGATCCAAATAAAAAACGGCGAATACATTCTGTATTCGCCGTTTTTTATAATATCGACAAAGCTATTACTTACCCGAACAGCAAGCAATATCCCCGTTGTTAACCAAAAGAAAAAGCACATATTTTGTTACCAACAGGATCACGCACATACGCACCATAAGCGTTTGGCCCTCCGCCCTCACGACTTCCCGGCTCACCTTCACAACTGCCGCCGTTAGCTAACGCTGCTGCATGAAATGCGTCTACTGCAGCAGGGTTTGGTGCTACCAAACCGATAGTCCCACCGTTTGCATGAGTAGCAGCATTACCATCTCGTGGCAACGTTACTATTAATGAGGGTGCGTCCACGCCATACATTAAAGCAGCTACAGGCTCTTGCGATTCACCAGAGCTAATACGGTTAATACCTAACGGTGCCAGCGCCGCATCAAAAAACGTACGAGCTTGATCGATATTGTTTGCGCCAATAACAACATGGGTAAAGATACTCATTTTCATTCCTTCACATTTAATTTAAAGGCCAATAATACCTATTAGCCCAATCAACGTTACCTGGGTGCAAACATCAATCGATACACCCAATAACACCTTTAATCCAAAAGTAATTTGCCATATGTCGGAGCAATCATATCAGGGTTATTGCCAGGGTGCGCACGCGCTGCGCACATATCCAACCAAATACGTGTAAGCGGTGAATCATTACGAATTCCACGCCCACCGAGCAGTAGCTGCATTTCATCAATGATTAATGCCAAGTCGCGCAACATCGACGTTAATTGCGTGCGCTGTAATAAACCCTGCTGCATTGACATCGCGGTTGCGCTCTCAACCCCTTCAAGCATATTACTTATATGTCGATCGAGCATCGCTTCACTGCCTTCAATCGCAGCACTTAAACGCGCTGCCACAGACATAACCGCAGGATCATCTTTCGAGGGCTTACCTGTAAACGACAACCGCTTCCGCTCTATTGCCAAAAATGCCTGTAGTCCCGCTTGGGCAATACCAATACCAATATTGGCTACGGTACTGGTAAACATATACAACCACGGCAACTGATACAATGCAGGCAAATCACTACTGTCCGTAGAAGCCACAATACCAGGCGATGGCTGGAAACAACGATGGCCTGGAACAAAGGCATCGTCCACGGCAATATCATGACTACCCGTACCCCGAAGACCAAACGTATCCCAGGTATCAATAATTTGATAATCACTGCGCGGCAACAAAAACAGCTGCATCGACGGAGGCTGCCCCTCAGATACTGACGGCACAAGCCCACCCAAAATCACCCAATCAGCATGCTGACAACCACTGGAAAACGCCCATTGACCTGACAACCTAAAACCGCCATCAGCCAACACTACCTTACCCGCAGGCATAAACGATGACGACACAAGAGTGCTCGGATTTTCACCCCATACATCCGCTTGAGCTTGCTCATCCATTAGCGACAACACAAACGACTGCACACTCAACACACCAAATATCCAGGCGGTAGACGCACAACGCTGGGCAATTAGATTCTGTAATTGATACAGAGTTCTTGGGTCTGCCTCTGCCCCACCCCAACGCTTCGGCTGAAAACAACGAAACAAACCTGCATCACTAATGGCTTTCACCACTTCAGGAGCGACATCACGGTTTTGATGATTTTGGTCGGCGTACTGCTGAATCATTGGCAATAACGGTTTTAAACGAGCGCTTAAATCTTCCGATTGCGCTGTATAATTATTGTTATTTATCATTAAAAAATCTCAAAAATTAATAAAATTCTGACTATTCCCCACCAATAACACTAGCTATTAGCGATATGGTTACCGATCACGTAACCGAAAGTCATACTCAGGCCATTGTATGAACCGTGCGACGGCTCACGCCCACGCCACAATACATTCATATCCAAACCACAAGCGTATAAACCACCAACAGGCTGATTGGTTTCGCTATCTAATACCTCAGCATTTGCGCTGACTTTTAAACCTAAAGTAGTCGAACCATCACCGGGGAAGATTTGCACCGCATAAAAAGGGCCGGTTTTAATCGGGCCTAAACAGGGGTTTGGCTTGGTATCAGCATCACCCAAAGCTTTATCGGCCGGAGTATCACCTTTATGAAACTCTGGATCAACGCCCTCTGCAGCATAGCGGTTATGCGCTTCACAGGTGGCTTTCAGATTTTCTGCGTTACAACCAATTTTTTGCGCTAACTCGTCAAGTGTCTCACCTTTAATGATGTAACCCGCTTTAATCAATTTATCCAAGCCAATGCCACCGGGAAACACCAAACCCAAACCAAACTTTTTAATAAAGGGGTGATCGCAAATCAAATGCGCTGGCACCGAACCCGTATCATGCATAGCCTTGTAGTAATTGGCTGCGGCCTCATTACCAAAACGCTTACCTTCGTCGTTAATACCAATACAACCTGGTTTTGATCGATCTAAAAATACATGTGGGTATTTACCTAAGGTGCCATCGGGCTTGTGTAATACCGACATAACGTTATAAGCAGCATCGCCATGGTTGCCCTTTTCTAGCTCAGCTCCCAAAGCCATAGCCGATTTTAAACCATCGCCGGTATTGCCCTCGGGCAAAAACGATACATGATAATCGGGGTAGGGAATAAACTCTTTGCGCATTTCTTCGCTCGAAGAAAAGCCGCCGCTAGCCAAGACAACAGCTTTGCGGGCATTAATAAGCTGTTTTTCACCGTTGCGTTCAACTTCTACACCGGTTACCCGCCCCTCTTCTTTAATGAGACGTGTCATCGCGCTGTTATTCCACATTTCAACGCCCGCCTGTTGCGCAGTTACCAATAATCGCGCCACTAAAGCATTACCCATAGTTAAATGTGTACCACGAGGGTAACGGAGTCGATCCATACCGTAGCGTAGAAATAACTTTAAAGCGTGGATAGTCGACTTAAACGATTTACCGATATTCATCATGTGTGGAATATCATCAAAACTCATCATAAAACCCATGGGCGCATTAAATTCAGTTAACGGCGGGCGAATTTTTAGTAGTAAGTCTCTATCCATTGTACGACCATCGTAAACCACAGGGTCTAACAAACGCCCTTCAAGTTTCGCACCTGCATGCTCTTGATAGTAATCAGGCTCGTTCAAGTGCAACGAAAACTTCACCTCGGTTTCATTCGAGAAAAAATCCACCATAGCTGGGCCGTTATTCACGAAGGTTTCAAGAACATCTTCACGCACAATATCACCCACTAAATTGCGTATATATTCCGCTCCCTCCTCCTTGCTATCGGGGTATCCCGCTTTTGCACCTAAACTGTTACTAGGAATCCACAACCCCCCACCAGACAGTGCCGTAGTTCCCCCAAAATACTCAGTTTTTTCAATTAATAAAACGCTAAGCCCTTTCTTGGCCGCAGTAATTGCGGTACTAAGGCCCGCACCACCCGAACCTACTATGATTACGTCTTTTTGCACAATGAACTCCTATGAAAGTATTGTCAGTTGTTATTATTTAGCAATCAGCTACTACACCAGCCGTTAAAATTAGCCAGTAAAAATACTGGATTAATCATTGAAGCTTATATCTGGCACCCACTTTTTATATCCACAGTAAACCATACTGCATAATAGGGTTGTTACAATTCTGGGCACACAACCCTCATCTTTAAATGACACCCCATCATATCAAACTCTTCTTTTAATCAACCTATACCAAAGATAGGTACGCCCTACCGCCACTCAAGCGATCCAACGCTACCCAAGCCTTAGTCTGAGCCAAAGGATTTTGCAAAGGCAGAATACTAATAGACGAATTACCCCCGCCAATTACCAGAAGGGTTATACAATTCAATACGAGAACCATAGAAAGCTATACAAGCTACCAACGCGCTAAGATCATACCGATACTATCTAACACCATGATTTACAGATATTTTTAAACAAAGAGCAATAAAGCCTAGCGGCAAGCCAATTGCCTTAGCAAATAATTTCGTTTGACCCAAGTAAAGCTTATTGCGATATTTTAGCGATACATCTGAACATGGTCTTTTTCACACAATCACTAAGACACAAACTAAACCTCAACCCCATCACCTCGTACCTGTAAAAGATAGGTGTTATTCTGCGCGGCTACAGTCATTCTATAAAAATATAATTACGCTCGTTAATATCAGACACATGTTCATAACCCAAGACCGCTGAATGCTAAAATTTACTCTCTTATCCATTTCATTTCTCACTGTATTTGGCAGTGCCGCCATTGCACCGGCCCTATCTGAAATCGCCCAAGCGTTTCCCAATATACCCTCAACGCAAATTAAAGCCTTACTAACAGCCCCGGCCTTTGCCATGCTGTTACTTTCGCCTAATATTGGCCGACTAAGCCACCGCTTTGGTCAAAAGCCCCTACTATTATTTGGCTTAGGCTGTTATTTATTGGGTGGTTTAGGCGGCGCATTCACACCGGACTACTACAGCTTATTTGCGTGCCGGGTAGTATTGGGCATGGGTATCGGTATTTTAATGCCGATGGCATCCAGCTTAATTGCGGAAAACTACAATGGCAAAGAGCGCCTGCAGTTAATGGGCTGGGCTTCATCAGCGACCAATTTTTTTGGTATTGTTGGCAATTTAGCCGTAGGGTTTTTAGCCCTATACAGCTGGCGCTACGGCATGATTGTGTATACCAGCGCCCTGCTCACTGTGGTGTTAGTCATTCGAAATATTCCTGCCGACCCACCACGAGAAACAGGTAAAAGACCACAAACAAAACTGCCGCTACAAACCTACTTATGGGGCTTGGCCATGTTTGTGTTTATGCTGGGTATTTATGCCGTACCGGTAAATTTAGCCTTGTTTGTTGTTGAAAGCGGCCTTGGCGGGCCAAGCGAGTCAGGCATGGCTATGTCTTGTCTATCCGTGGCTGCAATTTTAGCGGGTCTATTAGGCTCACGAGCGCGCTCAGTCTGTGGTGATTATTTTGTAATTATAATTCTTAGCATTATGACCGCAGGCTATCTATTACTACTGACCACACACAGTTTGATAGGACTTGCCGCAGCGCTACTGGTTATTGGCTTGGGCAGTGGGTCATTACTACCCTATATTATTTACTGCGCCACATCATCCGTACAGGGAGTCACTCCGATAAATGCCATGGGAGTTATTGCTACGGCCGCCTCACTAGGGCAATTTGCTACGCCCATTATATTGGACAGCATTGCCTTTATGTTAGGCGATACATCAACTCATTTTGTTTTTCAAATTGTCGCAACTTGCTGTGGCGGCGTTATAGTATTGATGCTTATCAGAAAATTATTCAGTGGAAGTTTGGCGCGAAAATGTGGTTAGCCCCCATAAATGAGTTTTTTGCCGCTGCCGACTCTCATTATTATAAGCTGACGGCTAAAAGCGACGGATCAAACTCCCCCTGCTGTGACGCATGTCCGCAGGGGAAGCTCAAAGGGGTTTCAAACGACTCAAGCTGGAAGATAGGGAGTAGCCCAGCACTTTTGACCAGGTTTTAGCAGCGGACTTTAACTGGGCCACACTGCTGTTATCGGTTTTTTTACCGGCCAAAACTACCCAGTTTCCTTCTGCTGTAGCGCAGGCGCGCACATCTTCAAAATGTAGTTTTAAGGCCGCACGCAACTCTTTATCGCTACGTTGCTGCTGCCAGCAATTAAGCACCAGCCAGCCATCATCCTTTAACAAGTTCGCACACTGCTCGATAAACCAAGGCTGAGTTTGCTGTAGATCCAAGCCTTCTTCACCATAAATATCACTGAATAATACATCGGTTTTAGCCTGATCTTCGCGCTCTAAAAACTCGCTGGCATCTTCGACAAAAACAGTCACCCGCTTGCCACGCGGAAACTGAAAATAACGATACGCCACATCGACTACCTGCGGCCGCAACTCCACCACCCGCAACTTTAAACTAGGTAAATACTGATGCAGGGTCGTCGCCAAAGTGCCACCACCCAGGCCAAATAAAATCATATTGCCGGGCTGTTTGAACAACAGCACCAACAACATCGCCTGACTATAATCATGCTGCAACTGAAAGGGGTTCGACTTTAATTGGCAACTCTGCTCGTCATTAACCCCAAAGGATAAATAACGCTTATTACCATCATCAAAAACCAACAAGGGGCCGTATTCGTCGTGAAAACGAAAAATCTCTCTACCCGCTGACATTATTTACGCTACCCAAATACGTGACGTGATCATCAAATTAATCCATCACCTAAACAGCAAGCGCAGCAATTGCTGCTGCCATAGCCAAATCACGCCTAGCTTCATCAATATGCATAGCTTCTACTAGCTTGCCATCGACAACGGCGACACCTTTACCTTCGGCTGCCGCAATCTCCCAAGCGTCAATTACTCGCTGCGCGTGCAATAAATCAGCCTCATCAAGACCAAAAGCTCGGTTAGCAGCCTCTAGCTGATTAGGGTGAATAAGTGTTTTGCCATCAAAACCCAATGACCGCCCCTGCGCGCAACTGGCAGCAAAGCCCTCGGCGTCTTTTAGGTCGAGGTAGACACCATCCAATATATCTTTATTGTAAATACGAGCTGCCAACACACAGCGGCTCAACGCATGCTGCAAACCCAAACGATCAGCAGTATGCGGGACACGTAAATCCTTAGCCAGATCAGTGGTGCCCATAACCACTACCGTCATCCGCGAATCTGCGGCGACGATCTCATTGATATTTTGAACACCCAGTGGCGTTTCGATCATAACCCAGACTTGCATTGTAGCTGGCGCGGCCGCCTCATTGAGCAATTTTATCACCGCCTCAACCTCGGCGGCATGCTCTACTTTGGGCATGCAAATACCATCCGCACCAGACTGCGCAATCGCCCTTACATCCGCCTCACCCCACTCAGTATCAAGGCTGTTCGCACGCACGATGATTTCACGATGGCCATACGCAGCCGACTTTACCGCAGCAACGGCCAAGCCTCGCGCCTCTTCCTTCGCGCTAGGGCCAACTGCATCCTCCAGATCAAACACCAGAGCATCGGCAGCCAGGGTACGCGCCTTTTCCAACGCACGCTGATTGGAAGCAGGCATATACAGCACTGACCTAAGCGGTCTGACAATCATAGGAACCTCTTGCGATATCTATTAAAAACACTCACTAAAAAAACAGCTGCGCAGTCTATACCGCCCCGCGCACTTTTACATCGATCATTTTAACCTAACTCATCCAGATAAATATCCGTTCTAACAAAATAATGTAGGCGCGCAAACAGCCGAGAGGCATTAATTTATCAATCAATTTCGCTTAACGATTCACCAATAGCGTTAACCAAACTGTCTATTTGTTCACTGGAAATAGTAAAGGGAGGCGCAATAGCCAGACAATCACCGCCATATCGGACGTAAAAACCTTTCTCCCAACACTTCATCGCCACTTCGTATGGACGCCGCGCGGGTTCTCCCGCTATTGGCTCCAAGCTGATACCAGCCGCCAGACCGAAGTTGCGAATATCACTGATATGCTTCACCCCTTTCAAGCTATGTACCGCAGCCTCCAGTACCGGAGCCATTTTTGCCGACCGCTCTATTAGACCTTCTTGCTGCAATAAATCCAGCGTCGCCAAACCTGCTGCGCAGGCCACAGGATGAGCTGAATAGGTATAACCATGAGGGAACTCAACTTGGTAATCAGGACCACCATTCGCCATAAAGGTCTCGTAAATTTGCGACCGACTAAGCACTGCCCCCATCGGAATAGTGCCATTGGTGATCTGCTTGGCGATAGTCATAATATCGGGGGTTACAGCGAAGGCGTCGGCGCCAAAGTTGCTCCCACAACGTCCCAAACCGCTGATAACCTCATCGAAAATCAACAAAATATTGTACTGATCGCACAGCGCGCGCAAACGCTGCAAATAACCGACCGGAGGCACCACAACACCGCCAGACCCCGAGAAAGGCTCAACAATAACCGCCGCAATAGTCGATGCATCGTGTAAGCCAATGATCGTCTCCAGCTCATCAGCCAGATGCGCACCATACTCTGGCATGCCGCGCGTAAAAACATTCTCTGGCAACTGCGTATGCGGCAAGTGATCCGCCTCTATGCCCTGGCCAAACAGTTTGCGATTACCGACCATGCCGCCAACACTAATGCCACCATAATTCACTCCATGATAGCCTTTTAAACGACCGATCATCCGCGTTTTTCCACCCTCGCCCCGCAAGCGCCAATACGCACGGGCCATTTTTAGTGCCGTATCAACACTCTCGGAACCGGAGCCAGTAAAAAACACATGATCCAATCCGGCTGGTGCCATATCAACTAGCCGATTAGCCAATTCAAAGGATAGTTTATGTCCAAACTGAAAACCCGGAGAATAATCCAGCTTGGCCATTTGTCGGCTAACAGCAGCGGTTATTGACTGGCAGCTGTGCCCTGCACCGCTGGTCCACAACCCCGACAAACCGTCTAGCACTTTGCGGCCAGTAACATCAGTAAAATAAACGCCTTCGGCAGACTCAATCATCCGAGGGTTTTGCTTAAATTCACGGTTACCGGTAAAAGGCATCCAGTGTGCGGCCAATTGCGCCTGACTCAAGCCACCGGTTTTATCTTCAAAACTCATATTCACTCCTCTCGCCCGCCTCCACAAAAACGTTTGTATCGTCGACAATGAATAAATGCCCTACTAAAACTACAACACCTCCCCCAACACATGTTTTTATAGCAAGGTTATCAGCGCAACCACGACCAACCAGCAAATGACGCTGCGCGACAACAAACTCTGTATCGCGCTGATCTCTTTGCGCCCATACTCAATAAAAACCGCTTGCTCCTCAGGGTAAATACATGGCTCACCCGTCTCATTAATCGCAGCAATAGCACAGACTTCCAACATTTCTGCGGCGGGTCTATTCTCAAATAAATGCTGTTTAAACCCGCTGACAAAATTCCCTGCCAAGGCAAAAGAAATAGCTAATAACCTCGCTGGCACCCAGTCTAAATAATGCACAAACCTTAACGCTATCAATCGGTCATTTTCCGCTAAAACCTCAGCTCGGCCGGCGAGATAACTCAGCCGATAAACGATCGCACCGACCGGCCCCACGAGCAAAAACCAAAACACTACCGCAAACCAGCGCTCAAAACTCTCGTAGATATACGCTTTACGCACCTGCTCATGCAACGAAATATGATCACTGATAGCATCGCTCGGCTGAAAATCACCCATACCGATTGCCTTTGCGTAGGCACTTTCAAAATTACCAAAGCTCCAGCTGCTTAAATAAGCGTGCAATTGTTCACTCAAATTGCCCCGACCTAAGCTATAAAATAAAATACCGACATACAATAATAACGACAACAAACCAAACAACAGTGAGTCGAATAACGCTTGCAGCAACAACACTAGTACAGCAGGCAAACCAACCAATACCGCCACCCGTAACCGGGCATAGGGCAACAGCTTTGGCAAACCTTCTGCCAATTGATAAAACCAGACATCGCGCTGCAAGCGTCGCCCTGAACCCCAGAGCTGCAGCAAACCTAACACCACCAATACCGCAAAAAATTCCATTATTTATCTGTCTTCAATCTGATTAAACATGAATAATTATCGCCTCACAGTTAGTCATACTTGCACTAACAACTGTCGGTAATAATTCCAATTAAACGAGTCACCCGGGTCAGTTTTTCGCTGGGGCGCAATATCGCAATGCCCGACTATGCGCTCTAAAGATATATCTGGGCAAACAGCCATGATACGCGCAGTTAAAACCGCCAACGCTTGATATTGTAGCTCAGTATAAGGGCAACTATCAGTGCCCTCCAGCTCAATCCCCACACTAAAATCATTGCAGTTTTCACGACCGCAAAACGCCGATAAACCCGCATGCCATGCGCGTAAATTCAGCGGCACAAACTGTACTGCAGAGCCATCACGGCGTATCAAAAAATGTGCCGATACCTCCAGCCCTTGTAAATCCTGAAAGCTGTCATGGCTATTGCAATCCAGGCAGTTGGTAAACAATTGCTCAATACAACTGCCACCAAACACACCCGCAGGCAAGCTGATATTATGAATAACGAGCAAATCGACCGGCGTATTAGCCGGGCGCTGATTGCAGTTCGGCGAAGGAACCCTGCGTATATCGGGCAGCCAAAGGTCATTGGGCGGAATGGGGGAGTAAATCAAAGCTTAAAACCTGCCGCAAACGATAAGAATGCGGCTAGGATAATATAAGCGTTGGGAAGGGACAATCGAACTGAGCTATTTAGCCACATCACACTAACGGGATAATGACAATTACGAATTAATTACCTGCTTTCATACTACGCAAATTACCAATAACCGACTCCAGCGCGCGATCGAACAACTTACCGTCATCCAGAGTACTAACTTGACCCTGCTTAATGGCCCAGGCCAAGGCCATCCTATGGTACTCAGCAACCTTCACACCAGAGCGATTGACAAATATATACTTACCGGAACAACGGATAATCGCCGCCAAACGACAGCGAAACTTCTTGCCATCATCCTGATGTAGCTCAACCCAGCAACCCATCGATAACTCATCGACCTGCTGCACACAGGGGTCGTTTTCAGCCAAATCAGCGCCAACATCATCTGACGCATCAACCGCGCCGGCCACCACTAGCTTATCCACCACCTGCCGCTCAATAGCGCCATTCTCAGGTTCACTACTTGGTGTTGGCGTGGCCACAACACCTTCAGCATCAACAGGGGCCACAGCCTGCTCGGCCAAATCCTCCAAGGCATCAAACTCAGCCAACTGCTCATCGAGTTCAGCATCGAGACGCGCCAATGATATCTCGGCATCACCGCCCTCATCTATGGCTTGATCCAGCGTTTTTTCTATCGCCTGCGCCTTAACCGCGACCGATGGCGAGCTATAGCCAGGTTTATCCTGTTGCTCAGATACATTCAACTTAACTGTATTGAGCGCCTTTAACTGCATTAAGTGTAGGTTTTCCAGCTCCTCAAACAGCTGGTTCATATCAAAGGGGTTGTAACCAATTTTGGTCAGCCCAGCACGCAGGTTTTGCAATAAGCGTGGCACCATAGCCAGTAACTGCTGCCGTGACTCTGGTGACGTCATTGGACCAACACTCCACAACAGGTCATCAACTACCTGAAGGGCATCGTGCCAATTTTTATCTTGTTCACCATCTTTTAAGCAAATCAGGAATAGAACATTACTCCACGCCTGCTCCAACAAAGTAATAACTACTTTAGGCAGCGCTTTGCCTGCTACTCGCTCATTCAACGCAGACTGTACGGCTGTTCTCGCCAGCTCAGATTTAGCCTTGCCATCCTCGGCATTGATAGTGCGCTGCTCGACCAAGCCAATACGACGCTTATCAACATCCAAAAACGCCACAAAATCGGCCAGTACCTGATGAAATATAGAGCCATCACCATCAAAATCGTGGCTGATTTGGCTCACAATTGCACAAACTTTATTGTACAGCGGGTCCCTGTCGATATTACCGCTAGGTACCCAGCCCAAGCTGGCATTGGCAATTTCATTTAAGAGTTTTCTAGCGGGGTGTCCACCTTTACTGAAAAAGGACTTATCCAGCATAGCGACTTTAATAATCGGGATTTGTAAGCGCGCGATTTGAGCCTTCATCAACGGCGCAAGATTGCGGTCATCCAGGATAAACTGAAATAACATCGCGACGAGATTAATCGCGTCATCATCAACCTGCCCCATGCTCATCGGCTTGGAGGGTAGCTTAGCACTCAGTAAGTCGCTTAATGCCTGCTGCACATCCAATTGCTGAGGCCGCGCACCCTGCAAGGCCTGCTGCTGTTGCAGCTCTACCTGTGGTGCCAGTGATTGCTGCACCGCTTGTAACAGCTGCATTAACGTTGCTCTGGGTATTTGCGGCGCCCGCCCAGGTGCTACCAGGCCACTAGCGGCCTGCTGCTCTGGCTGCGGCATTTGATGCAGTAAATTTTGTAAGTCGGCAAATACCGAGGCAGCATCATAACCAGCTGCATGACCCTGCTGTGGAGCTTGCTCGGGCTGGGCAGCAGATTTTTCATCTGTAACACGCTGCCCCAGCTTTGGTAAAATACCACCCGCGACCAATGTATCATTGCAAAGCTGATAAACACCATCAAGCGCCTGCATCACATAGCGATCAAACAGCTTAAACAGCACCAGCTTGGCTTTAATATCTAAATCTAACTCTTTGCAGACCGAAATAAACGAATAACAAATAACGGTGGGGCCATAGGGATTAGTTTTTGATGTAACTGCTCGCTGCTCAAACAAGCTATCCAGACGTACTGTCAACTTCTGCAGAGAAAGAGGATGCTGACGCTCAGCTTTGGCGATCATATTGTCCGCCGCAACCAGCTCTTCCAGCTCGTCATTACCCACTAGCGATAAATTATCGACTGATACCTCTTCAGCCCCACCTAAAGTCGGCGGAGTATCGGCTGACGTCAATAACTGCAAAAACGCATCATCTAAGGCTTTACCAAAATTCAACTCTATGCCTCGGCGCTTAATTCGCAGCTCGCGCATAGATTCGAAGTACATATTTTGTTCGGCATTATGTTCGGCACGGTCGGCCAACTCGAAGAGGGCATCGTCAATATTATCAAACAATGCCTGTAACAAAGGCTGCAATCCTTGCTTGCCTTTCTCTTTCATCTCCATGAATGGCGCTGGTAAACGAGCGAACATATGCAAGTCACTCACCTCTTTGGCCTGTTTTGATGTGTGGCTGGTAAGCTGTACAACTTTAATTGTGTTGTCTGCCATAGTGTCACCTGAGCTCTAAATCTGGGCCTTAGGATACTCAGCACCCAGCTAAAACGGGCGGCCCTGCCCTGTTTCGTTAATTGATGTAGATACTATAACAGGCGCCGCAACCGAGTCTCTCCCCGTCTTTGAACTCCGAGAAGTGAGTCACAGATAACAGCCCAAGCACTTCAAATATCTGTACAATATCTTGCCATAGGACTACGGCAGCACTATTTAATCTCTACTTATACTCAAAAAGGCCCGATTAACTCAAGCTAAACCAACAAAAATTTCATACACAGCGAATAATGACCCCACCATGAACCACCCTCAACCTCAGCAAGGCCACAAAAAAACAGGCATCGTCATGCTGGTCATCGCCTGGGGAATTTTATTAGTGCTGGTCGGCGTATTTTTTGACGATCTTTTAGGCCAACAACAAAATCCTAACCAAGCACCGGTAAGTGCTTTTTCCAGCACGGGTATGAAAGAAGTTCGTTTACTGCCCAACCGACAGCATCACTATGTACTTAGCGGCTTTATTAATGACGTGGGCGTTGAGTTCCTGCTCGACACCGGTGCCACCGACGTGGTGATACCGCAGGGCTTAGCCAAAGAGATCGGACTGGTAGCCGGCAGAAAAAGCTACGCCAGCACCGCCAATGGCACCATCACCGTTTTCCGTACCACTCTCGATACCGTCAACCTCGGCAACATTCAACTCACCGATATTAGTGCCAGCATCAACCCAGCCATGCACGGTAACGTAGTGCTGTTGGGTATGAGTGCGCTCAAACAGATCGAATTTAGCCAGCGCGGTGACACACTTATCCTCAGGCAGTAGAAAAACTGCTAGAATTCAACACTGACTTAATAGCGTGGTAGTCATTGCCGCCACACTTTAAATATTGGCGGACTAGTATCCGCTCTACCTTAACGAAAAAACGTAAGCCCAAAAAACGATGACTCTACCTAATTACGCTCTTCAAGACCTAGAAACCACTATCAAACAAGCACTCACTGAAGATATTGGTAGCGGCGACATAACCGCCCAACTGATCCCCGCCGAACAAACAGCCACTGCACAAGTCATCACCCGTGAAGCTGCAACATTGTGCGGGCAGGCTTGGGTTAATGAGGTTTTTCGACAGGTTGACCCCAGCGTAGTTGTTACCTGGCAGGCCCAAGATGGCGAAACGATAACCCCCAACCAGGTTCTATTTAGCCTCAGCGGTTCCGCTAGAAGCCTGCTAACCGGCGAACGTACCGCACTCAACTTTTTACAGCTGCTATCCGGCACCGCCACCACCTGCAGCCACTACGCCAACCTAGTCGAGGGCACCGGAGTCAAACTGCTAGATACCCGAAAAACCATCCCCGGCTTGCGTAACGCGCAAAAATACGCAGTCACACAAGGCGCCTGCTTCAATCACCGCATTGGCTTATACGATGCTTTTTTGATCAAAGAAAACCATATTGCAGCCTGTGGCGGTATCAACAATGCGGTCGCCACAGCCAAACAACAGGCCCCAGGCAAACCGGTGGAAGTAGAGGTAGAAAGCCTTGATGAATTTCAACAGGCATTGGATGCAGGTGCAGACATCATCATGCTGGATAATTTTGATTTAGCAATGATGCGCACCGCAGTACAAACCTGCGGCGGTAAGGCTAAACTAGAAGCATCGGGTAACGTCACTGATGAGACTTTACGACCTATTGCCGAGACTGGAGTGGATTATATTTCGATCGGGGCACTAACCAAGCATTGCCGTGCAGTGGATTTGTCAATGCGGCTTAAAATGTAAACTTTTACGGATAAAAACTAATGACAACCCTGCTTCATAAAATCAACAACAGAGAAGCCACCATCGGTATCATCGGCTTAGGCTATGTGGGTCTACCACTAGCCTTAACCGTAAGCGAAGCTGGCTACAAAAATGTCATTGGTTTTGATGTCGACCTGAATAAAATCCAGATGCTGGACGACAACCTCAGCTACATCAAACATATCGACCTGCAACGCATTCAACGCGCAAACGCCAATGGCTTTTGTGGCACCACCGATTTTTCTTTAATCGCCAAGACCGACGTAGTGGTACTGTGCCTGCCAACCCCACTCACCAAGCACCACGAACCCGACCTGCATTTTATCCGCGACACCCTGCAAACCATCAAACCGTACCTGCATCAGGATCAGCTTATTTCGCTGGAGAGCACAACCTACCCAGGCACAACAGAAGAAGAAATTGTACCCTTGGTAAAAAAACTCGGCTTCACCCCCGGCAAAGACATTTACATTATTTATTCCCCAGAGCGTGAAGATCCCGGTAACAAAGAATTCCCCACCCACAAGATCCCTAAAGTCTGCGGCGGCA
Organism: Spongiibacteraceae bacterium; assembly: GCA_041677245.1. GTDB lineage: Bacteria > Pseudomonadota > Gammaproteobacteria > Pseudomonadales > Dasaniaceae > Oceanicoccus. The sequence goes on from JBAYQJ010000009.1 coordinate 31,684, forward strand.
TTACCGAGCAGTGCGCACAAGCAGGCGAAGCCTTCTATGGCAGCATCGTCGAACGCGTCGTCACCGTCAGCTCCACCAAAGCCGCAGAAATGACCAAGTTGCTAGAAAATATACACCGCGCAGTGAACATCGGCCTGGTCAACGAGATGAAAATGGTCGCCGATAAAATGGGCATCAACATCCACGAAGTCATCGACGCCGCCGCCACCAAACCCTTTGGCTTCACCAAATACACCCCTGGTCCTGGTCTTGGCGGACACTGCATCCCTATCGACCCCTACTACCTGACCTGGAAGGCCAAAGAGTACAATATCAACACCCGCTTCATCGAACTCTCCGGCGAAATCAACCGCGGCATGCCTGCGTGGGTGGCAGGCAAACTCATGGACGCCTTAAACGACCAGGGCAAAGCTCTCAAAGGCAGTAAAATTCTAATTTTAGGCATTGCCTATAAAAAGAATATTGATGATGCTCGGGAAAGCCCTGCTATCAAGATCATGGAAATTTTAAGGGCAAAAGGAGCAGAAGTGGCTTACAGTGACCCGCACATACCCGTGTTTCCTAAAATGCGGGATCATAAATTTGATTTGGAGAGTGTAGAGTTGACGGCAGACAACGTGGCGAGATTTGATGCGGTTGTGTTGGCGACAGGGCATGCTTTGTTTGATTTGGATGTTATTGGTCAGGCTGCGCTGGTTGTTGATTGTATTAATTCGGATGTTCCTACGTCCAGCGCTGTTGTTTCGGCTTGATGTTGTGGGTATCAATTCCGACCCTTCGTCTGTGCTAGTTTTTAACCATGCTTTTCACTGCCATACTAGACTACTCTCGTAACAATAAATCTAAGCAAAAGATGATACCAACTAAATACGCCCCTAAAGCTTTAGAACTACCACTAAACAACAAGCACGGAGTAAACCAATGAAGAGATTGAAGTGGTAAGTCTTGATAAGTTTCAGCAAAGACTGGATGCCGATACAATATTATTATCCTCGATAATTTTTATTTAGCGCTGATACGCACAGTGGTAAATCCAAGCAGCAGCCATGTCACTGATGAAACCTTACGCTCATTGCTGACACAGGGGAGTATATATCGATTGAGGCACTGACGAAGATCTGTAGGAAGATAAACTTTTCAATGCGGATGAGCAGCTAACCACCAACAAATGTCAGACTGTTGATAGCATCTCTACAAGTTGAGCCTGAATAGCGTTTTCAAATAAGTATTTAAACTAGATTTCATCTTATTTTACTATCCAAATACAGTGAAGGACCTATAAACCGTTTGAGTTTGACATCCATCGTTACACTCAGAGTGATAGCAATATAGCTTCCTATAAGCGCATTCGAACTAAAGTGGAAAAATATATACCAAATTTATACTTGTTAACCTAAAGTGATGGCAAATAATATTTCTTTTAATTTTTTCAGCGCACTACAATTCCAAGCGCCAAACATCACCTGAAGTTCTGATTGCATACATTTTCTTACTTAAAAAATTTCTACAACCAACCGAGATAACACCATGACGAACCCTTTTCTTGTTTTTGGTTCACCCGCCATTGGCGATGAAGAGATTGCCGAAGTAGAAGCCTGCCTACGCTCAGGCTGGCTCGGCACAGGACCACGTGTAGCACAATTTGAACAAGATTTTGCTAACTACCAAAATATTTCCGAAGCACAAGTGGCTGCAGTTAACTCATGTACCGCAGCATTGCACGTATCCATGATAGCTGCAAAGTTGGAACCAGGCAGTGAGGTTATAACCACGCCACTAACCTTTTGTGCCACGGTCAACGCTATTATCCATAGTGGATTAACCCCTGTGCTGGCAGACATAAATCCAGCCACCCAAAATATCAATCCCTCGGCGATTGAAGCTGCTATTACTCCACGCACTCGCGCTATTTTGCCCGTACATTTTGCAGGCCGCCCCTGCGAAATGCACGTTATTATGGCTATCGCTAAAAAACATAACCTGATGGTTATTGAGGACTGCGCTCACTCTATCGAAACAACCTATCATGGAAAAAAAGCAGGCACCTTTGGCGACTTTGGTTGTTTCAGTTTCTACGCAACCAAAAATGTGGTAACAGGTGAAGGAGGCATGATTATTGGGCGCAATGAATCAGATATTGCCCGCGCAAAAGTACTCGCACTACATGGTATGAGCAAAGATGCTTGGCACCGATTCGGCGACAAGGGCTATAAGCATTACCAAGTAATAGAGACCGGTTTTAAATATAACATGATGGATTTACAAGCTGCCCTTGGTATCCACCAACTTGCGCGTGTAGACAAAAACTGGCAACGTCGTCAAGAAATATGGAACACTTATATGCATGCTTTTGTCGATCTACCCATTGGCTTGCCCGAACCTCCGGCACCAAATACGCGTCATGCCTACCACCTTTTCACAATCATGGTTGACGAAACACGTTGCGGCATTTCGCGTGATGCCTTCCTTGATGCTATGAACACACTCGGTGTTGGTGCAGGTGTACATTACCTGTCCTTACCTGAACACCTTTATTACCAGGAGCGTTTTGGCTGGAAACCTGAACAGTATCCCTACGCTATGAATATTGGACGGCAAACTGTGAGCCTGCCTCTTTCTGCCAAGCTAAGGGATGAAGATGTAGAACGAGTAATTGAGGCTGTTAAACAAACTATTTGCGACACAAACTTTAATTTAAACTAACGTATCATTTGTAGAAATTTACGAAGAGTTCGAGCAAACATTTTTCGCCTCATTCCTGGAAGGAAACTTTCGTAACCACCAATGACTGATGTGGAACGAAATGCCAAGGGCACCATCTTACTGAATTCTGGAAGAGTGCTTTCACGTGATAATAAGCTCAAAAACATTCTTTCAGGCTGTAACCAATCACAATGAGCAAGGACGGGCATACTTGGTATGCTCATTTCACCCTGTAGCACTGAGATAGCCTCAGTGATTATAGAAAACCCTGCTCGTTCTACCAAGCTAACTTGCAGCCAAGGTCTAGGGTTAAGCTCTATCAACTGCCCCCTGTATGCCTTATCAGGTAAATAAGATAATTCACACATTCCAATCATATCAAGCGCTTCAAGCAAGCAAGAGGCCGAAGCAATTAGATCTGTTTTATTTTCAGTTGATACCCAGTAGGCCGTACCACCCATACGCGGGAATTTACCCCGCTCAACCACTTGGCATGCTCGGATACTGCTCCCACGAACAGCACACACGCTCCGTTCTAATCCTGCACCAATATAGAAGCGAGGCTGTGCAATCCACCGCTCACTGAGTGGCCAAGCTTTGCGCAAACGAGCAATAATACTTTCAGCACCTTCCTCTACACTATTTTGAGTCACAACTTTAATACCTTGCCCACCCATAACTGATAAATCCATAGATAAGGGCTTGAGCGCTGGTTTGAAAACAGTATCAACCCCAAACTCCAACAACACTGCGACAGCGTCTTCTGGACGATACAAAACTTTTGTTGGCGCTAATGTATGGCTCACCCCTTTACTTTGCGCAAACTCTACCACCTCTGCCTTATCCAGTCCCCCCATACGCAAGTTGCGTGCACGCGGGAACTCTCCCCATTCCAGAACTTCATCGCGGCATTCATTAAGCAAACGTAAACTACCATCTTCTGTAGGTAAGATAGCAAGACGACTCGAACACTGTGGCAAAAGTGATAACTCTAGCAAAAAAGCATGTCGCAACTGGTCCCAGCATCCAATTTTTGCAGATAAATCAACAAACGAAACACTGCCTGCAGCCCCTTTCAACACACTATTTGGAACTAACGAGAAAACCGCATAAGGAAGAACTGCACTATAAGCAGCATCTGCCAAAGCAAGACTGACAACCTCAGAGCCACCACTTATAATTAACAGCCTCGGTACTAAATTTTTCATTTTTTCTCGTAGATAAATAAATAGTTATAGTAGCTATGCCTAGGAATTTGTTTTTTACGAACCATACGCTGCAATTCCCAATTAGCAATAGCACTAAACCAACGAAGCGGAATGAGCCCATAGCGAATCATATAAATAACAGGCCAACGACTCGCTCGAATGGCCACCCTATGAGATAAGCACAAACCATCTCGAGAAAATGTTTCATTAAACCAATTTTCGGGAAGGTACCGCGAATCATTGCGGCGGAGATTATCAATTACAATTAATCGCCCACCAGGCTTAACTAGCCTAGATATTGATTCACAAACATCCGCAACATTCATTAGATGCAAAGCACGCGCAACGTTGAACAAACAAACCAGATCAAAACTATTATCTGGGAACGGGAGGTTAGGCATTTGCCCAACACACCACTCATGCTCCGGTCTACGAACTGACGCAGCCTTCAAAACTCTCTCTGATGGTTCCACTCCAGTTACTAAATAACCTAAATCTGCCAAGGCATCACTCATGCGGCCATATCCGCATCCAATATCCAACGCCTTTCCTGTGCCAAACCCCACATACTGCTGCAAAGCTTTAGCTTGAAGCATGGAAATATAGGCGGTTTTACGACCAAGAGTATCATTCGGGTCAGCTAAATTAATACCACTGTCATCGAATGCGGGCAGCTTATCGTAATCATTCATTTTTATAGTTCCTTAAAAAAATAAAAGCCACGCCTAGCAACAGATCAACAAATAACAACACGACGCGCCCGAGCACAGCCATTCCCGCAACGGCATCCGCTGGAAAACTTTGTGCTAGTAGTACAAATACAAGCTCACGCACTCCAGCACCTGAAGGCGTAACCAAGCTAATATAGCCTACAAACCATGCCGCTGTATAAATAGCACATAGCCAAATGCCATCAGATGCATTCAGCCCAGGCCAAGCCATGCCATAACCCGCCCACGCCAAGAGGTATAACAACCAACTTGCGGAAAACCAGCACCAAATAGTAATTTTCAGGCGCACACTAACGTCCGTAAAAGCCTCTAAAGCTAATACAAGGCGTGCCAACGCAACAAACTGTACTTTACGCAACAACCTAAGCAGTGGAGACAATACACTCTGAGACCATCCTATAACATAAAAACAGAGGCCCACTGTAAATGCCCCCACACCCCATTGCCATCCAAAGAAAAAACCAAGTGCCGTTGATGACGCCCATAACGCAAAAGCAACAGAAAGAACCATAAAGACTGCTGTTACACCAACCCACTCTGCCAAACTTGCCCGACTGCCAACAGCTGACTGGTAAGCTACACTCCAAATGCGCCCTGGCAAGTGCTTCATCAACTGACCAGTGAAATACAAATGCGCCAATTCAAAACGTTGGTATATTTCAGGTTGCATGCGATTAAATAACTCACGAAACGCCTCAAAAACTAAATAGCTTGAAACAATATTACCTAGTAATGTAAATACCAACCAACTCCACTTTAATTGGGGAATAGTCGCATACAACACAGGAAGTGAATCCCATAGTAACCAAATTGTCCAACCTAGTGCTGTTAGCGCTAATGGCACACTCAACCAATGTAAGCGCTTACCCCATGAGGTATCAGGCATGCCCCACCATTTTTTTGACTAGTGTACGAGCAAGTCCTCCTAGGTCAAAGCACGCAGAATGCTCCTTAATCCCATCAGAAAAATAAACGGTTGAGCAAGCTAAAGCACGCCGTATTGCTTGACAATATGCTATTGCATTTACTTCCTCTGCCAGCACACCATATTCTTCTTGTTCAAATAAAGCTGGCAAGTCTCCAACCGGCATACTTATCACTGGCCGCCCAAGCTTCATTGCGTCAGAAAAAATTACCGGTATGCTTTCGATACGCGAAGGAATCATGACCCAATCAGCACGAGCTATTGCGGCTTCTGCTTCATGCTTAGCAAGAAACCCCCCCAATTCAACAGGCCTGCCTTCTTGCTGAAAAACTGCTATCCGCTCGTTCACTAAAAGCCCCAACGGCCCACCTCCTTGAACTTCTACTTTATCTATACATAACCAATCATCATCGCTCAGCATTGTGAGCGCATCAAGAAGTAAATCAGTACCTTTATTTAGATGCCAGCGACCAAGGAACAATAAGCGATATGGCGGATGACTTTGTGGAGGTTTTGTATTTATCGAATCTATGCGTCGTGTGCTGGGCAAAAACTCAACAGGAACACCTGCTATGCACTCTGCATCTTTAGCAAGCTTATAACCATCAGCGTAGGCATTTTTTGCATGCCTAATCACGCGTGCAAGCATACCGCGAAAAATTGGTATCCGCCCCAAAGACCATACATCGCTCCCCAGCATCCAAACAGAATAATCCAGCCCCGTTTCTTCGGCTACTTTTCGTGCCCATTCACCGCTGGGCAGCCCCCAGAGCGCAAAAATATGATCTGCTCCGCCAATACTCGCCTCACGTGTTGCCTGAAGGCCGCCACTCAAAACTTTAACACCCCATCGTAAGTCATTAAATCTCCAGGGCTTAAGGGTTGAAAGAGGTTGCGATGGAGCAGAATACCTATATACCTCAACCGATTCTGAGAGCTGTTCTCGTCTTGCTTCTAGGCCCGGTGCAACTACACGGACATTTATATATTTCGCGAGCTCATCTACCAAATCAGCAACAAAAGAGCCTGCTGCTTCACTGCCATCATTTGCAATCGGGAATGATGTAGTAATGAGAACAAGCGTAATTTTATTCATGAATATTAATCATTGCACAAGACTCCAGTCCATAAATTCTTCTTACCAAGCCATCATGTTTTTTCGACTATCAGTCATCCAACTCTAAGCTGTTATAACTACAGCCGACCTTAAAACTCCAACTTCGAAAAGTTTCGCAACCAACCCCAAAAACTTGCTTCAGGATCAGCTCAAAAACTCACCCGACACCAACCTTATCGATAAAAATATTTAAACGGGAAGTAATCTCAAGCTTCTCAATAGAAGATTGTTATATCTCACTAAAAAGCAGTAAAAATATTGTGCTTATATTTGAAAGGGGCATGTGTTACATGCCTATGTATAAACAAGCACTTCAACTCAACGCGAACTATTTATTGCTAGAATCTTTGTATAACAGCGTTGTGACCTGCTCTGAAACCAGACCAAGCATAAATACCAACATAGCACTTATAAACAATAATGCACTCATATTGGTAAATCGGCCCATCGTGATATAAGTATATATATAATAGGCCCCCCCCGTCAGGAAGAAACCAAGCGACATAGGAAAGAATAGCTTCAACGGTGAATACAGTGTTCCCACTTTAAAAATAATCAACAAGAACTTAACACCATCTCTAAATAAACTGATATGGCTATTTCCATCGCGTTTACCTGCAACAATAGGTACATAGGCAACCGTATAGCCTGCTCTAAAAAAGCTCATTGTTATAGTTGTTGGATAGGAAAAACCATTAGGCAGCATATACAAAAACTCCAAAAACTTTTCACGTTTCACCGCCCTAAACCCTGACGTCAAGTCCTCAATCTTATGGTTAACCATAAAACTCGCCAGCTTATTATAAATCTTATTTCCAGCAAAACGACTGAAGCTCGCCTGAGATGCATCATTACGAGCCCCAACGACCATATCATACCCTGACTCAAGCCTTTCAAGCAGACGTGGAATATCATCAGGGCTATGCTGTCCATCCGCATCCATAAATATAAGCACATCACCCTTAGCCGCTCTTGCACCTGTTTTTATTGCAGCGCCATTACCTTTAGAATATGGATGAGAGCAAACCGTTACACCATGAGCCCTTGAAACTTCTGCGGTATTATCATCCGAGCCATCATCAACAACTATAATCTCCACATCTGAATACATAGCCCTAAGACGCGGTAAAAAACCCTTTAAACCAGCAGCTTCATTTTTGGCTGGCAGTACAATTGACAAACTATATTTCGAATTAAAAATCTTCAAACCTCGCCTCTATTATTTTTTATAGCAACTATTACATCACACACGAAACCAATAACGTAAAAATCTTGTATCTAAAGGGTATCAGCAGCCTTAACTATTAATTCCAATCTTTCAATACCTCTATTAGCCAAGGTATCTTCAAACCATAACTGCTCTTTTTTAGCTTTGGCTAGCTCTAAATAGTTTTCAGCACTTTCATAATCACCACCTAAAATATACAACTCAACAAGCTTTAGTGCGACTGGTATAGTCGGTTGTACAGTCCATAAACGCTCTCGGGTCATAACAGCTTTTTTATAATCGCGCTCTTTAATATAATAATCATCGATAACATCTAAATAGCTAGCATAATTTTTCCCCTTGCTTTTGAGCAAAGGCATATTTTCTACTGCTACAATCAGCTTTTTAAAATCTCCATTAATCAATTGCCGATTAACACAATCCATCCTGTCTAAATGAATCAAGCTTTCGATAGCGGTACTTATTCCCGACGTATAATTTGTTTTTGAAACTAGTTCAACATCTAGCTTGTTAAGGTTATTTACCATAGGGTTCATTTGACATTCCAGTCTAATACGGTAAAGAGGCAACGTTATATCATTAAAAACTTGCTCTTGTTGCTCAACCAACTTAAGCGCGCCATCCAAAAACCCATCCCTCTCCAACAAGACAACCTGACTATATTGGGCCCGTAATGAGTTAGGATTTTCTACAGACCACTTGTGTACTAGAATTCTATAATCTGACCATAAAGCTGCCCGATGCGCTAAGTTCACAGTCAGAAAAAAAACAGGAGCAATAACCAGCATCGCTGCCACCACCTTTAGTTTCTTATCCTCCATATAAAACATGGCACTGATTAAAGCATAAGCCACTATTAATAAAGGCCCGACTGAAGCGAGATAATTTCGATGCTCAAACATCAGCTCCAAGGGTATAAATGAGGATTCAATTAAATGGCAAATGTAAAACCAAGCAATTCCCACGGTTACTAAACGATAACGCCGCACACATAATACAGCTATACCCCAGATAACCATATGCAACAACCAGAATAACCCTTCGTATTTAACACCTTGCTTAACAACACTCCATTCCAGATAATCATGGAATATGCCCAAACCTTCCCGGCTAGGCAACAATATGTAATGTATATATTCATACAGGACAAAACCTTGCACCTGTATACGGTCAGAGACTGAAAACACTCGCCCATCAAAACCAGGCAAGTACCAGATAACAAACGCCACAAAAACAACAACAAAAAGTAAACCTAAGGCAGTAGAAAGATACCGTGAAACATATTTAAACTTTGAATCATTTTGACTAAAACAGCCCCACTCTAACAATGGGAACAACAATAACAATATCGCGCCATTATCTTTTGAAAAAAATGATAGCAATGCAGCAACAGCTGCCAGTATCAAACTTACAATAGCTTTTAACCAAGTTTTAGCGTTGCGGAATGCAATATAAAAAATCAATGAAAGCAGCGCAAAAAACATCATCAACTGAGTCATACGCTGAACGACATATAAAGTTGTCGACACATGCAATGGATGTAACAACCACAGCCCCGCACACAATATTGCAACGCGCTGCGCCTTAACTCGACCCATCCAAACCGGTAAAATACGTATTAACAATAACGCCACCAATAAGCCATTCATCAAGTGAATAGCAATATTGGTTAATTTAAATCCATAGGGCGCTGAAGGCCAAAACTGATCATTGACAACAAAGGTTAACCGGGCTATGAATCTTGAATAGTTTTCACCATCCGCATCAAACAAATAACGCAGCAGATCGTCTACCCCAACAACCCCCCCACCCGTCGCTATCCCCGACAAATTATGAAAGTCATCAAGTAAAAATGGACCATTAACGCCTAAGCGATACAAAAAATAAGCTAACAAAGTAACTGCTGTTAACACCAACAGACCTTGTAAATTTTTTCTTATCTCCATTTTTAACCCTATGTATCGCAAGATTTAACTGTCAAATACAAAAAAGCCTCCTTATAAGGAGGCTTTTTTGTATTGCTTAAAGTGCTATGGACGACAGTTCGCAGGACGATATTTAGATGCAGCAGTACCCTCAGTACAGATCCAAGAAATGCCATTATCTGTTCCTGTGCCTCGGAAAATAATCGTAGTACCATCTGGAGTGCCCAGATTGCTCAAAGTATAAGTTAATGTAGCAGCAGAAGTCGAAGCTGGAGCATACGCTATGGTGCCAACATAAGTACTTTGATCTGCATCCGTGTTGACTCCCGCAGTAGCTGCAGTTGAAGCCATCTCACCCATAGTCACATAGTATTCAGAAACGGATGTTTTCGCAGCTGCCGCCACACCAATAACTTCAGCCACTTTCGCACGAACCGTGTAATCCTGATAAGCAGGCAGTGCAGTCGCAGCCAAAATACCAATAATCGCGATAACGATCATCAGTTCGATCAGGGTAAAACCTTGTTGTACTTTTTTCATCGTTTCTCTCCAGAGAGTTATTCAAGAACTTCCAAAACTGTAGTTCTATTTATAGAATATGCAAAATGTTCAGGTTAATATTTTAATCAACAGGTGCTTCTCGGCAGCCTACCAACATACAATCAAAAGCCATGCCAACTAAACTTACCTAGCCCAACAAATGTAAATGTAGTTGAAAAATAAGGCTTTACCAGCGATAACTGGAACTCTATGAAATATAGAGTATGCTTTCGAGTAACAAATCAGCGACAAATGAGCTGCATCCTGTCAGCAAGTGACAATTTTCGTCAGTCAGTATGATTTTTAAGCCTTCACTAGAACATAACGCCCATAAACTTGAATTAGCACACAATGATTTATAGCGGATACTCCAAAAAACCGCGCAAACAACTATACTAACAGGCATAACCGGACTAACAGACATAACTAGACCGACAAACGCAATAATCATTAGCACCCAACAGCTACATTTGAACTTCACTCGGCTTTTAACTTATGAGTACAAATTCTACTATCGCCCTTAGCGGCTTGGCACGGCGCCTGGTAAAGGATGGCATATTAGCCTCCGAAGCCGCCCAGCAGGCATTGCAAGAGGCAGGAGAAAAAAACCACCCCTTTGTTAGCTACTTAGTAGAAAACAACATTGCCAACAGCACTGCCATTGCCGAAGCCGCCTCAGATGAGTTTGGTGCACCACTGTTTGATTTATCTGCCTTTAATGTCGAATTGGCACCCAAGGATTTAATTGACCTTAAACTAATCCAAAAACACCACACCCTGCCGCTGTATCGCAGGGGCAATCGGCTTTTTATTGCTGTATCAGACCCAACTAATTTACGCGCGCTCGACGAAATTAAATTTCACACAGGGATTAATACCGATGCTATTTTAGTTGACGAGCAACTACTTACCGAGGCCATTCATAAGTTTGTCGAGGCCAACGACGAGCCGCTCAGCGACTTTAACAATCTGGATGACGGTCTCGAAGACCTTGATATAGATGCGGTTGATGAGAATGCAGCCAGCAAAGATCAGGCTGGTGATGTCGACGAAACGCCCATCGTTCGTTTTGTGAACAAGGTGCTTGTGGATGCCATTAAGATGGGCGCTTCCGACATTCACTTTGAGCCTTACGAAAAAAGTTACCGAGTACGATTTAGAACTGACGGCATTTTGCAAGAGATAACACGCCCGCCAATGTCATTGGCGGGACGCCTCGCGGCGCGACTGAAAGTAATGTCACAAATGGACATTTCCGAGCGCCGTGTACCGCAGGATGGCCGGATTAAGATGAAGTTATCTAAAAGTCGGGCGATTGATTTTCGAGTGAATACCTTACCGACATTATTTGGCGAAAAAGTCGTACTTCGTATTCTCGACCCCAGCAGCGCGCAAATGGGGATCGATGCCCTGGGCTATGAACCCGATCAAAAAGCGATGTATATGCACGCCTTGCAGCAACCGCAGGGGATGATTTTGGTTACCGGCCCTACAGGGAGTGGTAAAACCGTTTCGCTTTATACCGGGTTGAACATACTCAACGAACCCGAACTCAATATATCCACCGCTGAAGACCCGGTAGAGATAAACCTCGAAGGGATTAACCAGTGCCACGTCAACCCCAAAGTGGGACTGACATTTGCCGAAGCACTGCGCTCCTTCCTGCGTCAGGACCCCGACATTATTATGGTAGGGGAGATTCGCGATCTGGAAACAGCCGAGATATCGATTAAGGCTGCGCAAACAGGTCACTTAGTGTTATCGACGCTGCACACCAATAGCGCCGCCGAGACGATAACCCGGCTAATGAATATGGGGGTTCCGGCCTTTAATATCGCCACCTCAGTGAGCTTGATTATTGCCCAGCGGCTTGCACGTCGCCTGTGCACCCACTGTGCAGAGCCGGCGGATATTCCCCATGAGACTTTGTTAAAAGAAGGCTTTACTGAGGAGGATTTAAAAACAGCCACTCTAATGAAGCCTGTCGGTTGCGCAAAATGCTCAAACGGCTGTAAAGGCCGAGTGGGTATTTATGAAGTGGTTCGCATCACCAGCAAGATCTCTCGTATTATCATGGAAGGCGGAAACTCCATAGAAATCAGCGATGCAGCCCGCCAAGAGGGCTTCAATGATTTACGTCGATCAGCCTTAGTAAAAGCAGCCCAAGGTTTAATCAGCCTGGAAGAAGTGAATAGGGTAACCAAGGATTAATTTATGGCAACAACAGCAGCAGTGAAAACCAGCACCTATGTATGGGAAGGTGTCGACCGCCAAGGCCGAGCCACCAAAGGTGAAAGCACTGGTGTTAGCCAGGCTATGGTCAAAGCACAATTGCGCAAGCAAGGCATTGCACCAAAAGCCGTTAAGAAAAAGCCCAAACCTTTATTCAGCAATAAAAAGGCAATCAAACCTGCAGACATCTCTGTTTTCACCCGCCAGCTGGCCACCATGATGAAGGCCGGCGTGCCGCTGGTGCAAAGCTTTGACATAGTGGCGGAGGGGCTCGACAACCCATCCATGAAGGATTTGGTGCTTCAAGTCAAAAATGATGTCGCTTCTGGTACTGGGTTTGCCGCCTCAATATCCAAATACCCAAAATATTTTGACGAATTATTTTGCAACCTGGTTGCCTCTGGTGAACAGTCAGGTACCCTGGAAACCATGCTGGATCGAGTGGCCACCTATAAAGAAAAAACCGAAGCCCTCAAAGCAAAAATCAAAAAAGCACTGACCTACCCTATTGCCGTATTAGTTATCGCCCTTGTTGTAACGGGTATACTCTTAATTAAAGTTGTCCCTGTTTTTGCTGAGACATTTAGCAGCTTCGGCTCAGAGCTGCCGGCATTCACACAGTTTGTACTAAGTATTTCTGAATTTACCCAGGAGTGGTGGCTTATCATTGTAGTCACCGTAATGGCCGTGGTGTTTTTATACAAAGAAGCCTTAAAACGCTCCGACGCAGTGGCGCTAGCAACCGACAAACTATTATTAAAACTCCCCATCATCGGAGACATAATATATCAGTCGATCATGGCACGATTCTCCCGAACCCTTTCGACCACCTTTGCCGCCGGTGTGCCACTAGTCGACGCACTGGACGCTGTAGCAGGTACTGCAGGGAATATTATTTATTCCAGTGCAATTAAACAAATTCGCGATGATGTGACCACTGGGCAAACGCTACATAGCTCCATTCGCAGCACCAACCTATTCCCTAGTATGTTATTGCAAATGATATCTATCGGTGAAGAATCCGGTGCACTGGATGATATGTTAAGCAAAGTAGCCACCTTCTATGAAGAGGCCGTAGACAATGCTGTCGACAACCTAACCTCGTTACTAGAGCCACTAATTATGTCCGTGCTAGGTGTTTTAGTGGGCGGCCTAATGATCGCCATGTACATGCCCATCTTTATGCTCGGGTCCGTTGTATAAACTCCCACTAATTTTTATTGGCCCGATACACATGCAAATATTACTTCAATCCCACCCGCTATTGCTGTTAGCGGGTTGCTTTGTTTTCAGCTTACTCGTCGGCAGTTTTCTCAATGTCGTCATTTATCGCCTGCCCCTGATGATGCAGCGTGAGTGGAAAACCGAGTGCCGACTGATTTTAGAGCTGGACGAGACCGACGAACATAAAACCCCCTTTAACCTCGCTGTCCCCGGCTCGCACTGCCCAGTATGCAATACCGCGATAAAACCCTGGCAAAATATCCCCATCGTTAGCTACTTATTACTCAAGGGCCGCTGCGCCCATTGCAGCACCCCCATCTCAATTCGCTACCCAATTGTAGAGGGCGTTACTGCTATTTTGTCAGTGCTGGTTGCGTGGAAATTCGGTGCCACCCCTCAAACCTTGGCCGGACTTGTTTTCACCTGGTGTCTGATCAGCCTAACCATGATTGATGCCGACCATAAATTGCTACCGGACCAAATCACCCTGCCTCTATTGTGGGCAGGCATCCTCGTTAACAGCTTTGGCCTATTCGTACCCTTACAGGATGCGGTATGGGGCGCTATTGGCGGTTATCTTAGCCTCTGGTCTGTCTATTGGTTATTTAAAATCCTGACCGGCAAAGAAGGCATGGGGTTTGGTGATTTTAAATTACTCGCCGCCCTTGGCGCGTGGATGGGCTGGCAGCACTTATTGCTAATTATTTTACTTTCATCCCTGGTGGGAGCCGTTGTCGGCAGTATTATACTGGCGGTAAACAAGCAGGGCCGCAACACCACTATTCCCTTTGGTCCCTATTTAGCCGCAGCGGGCTGGATTGCCTTTTTATGGGGCGATCAAATCATTCAGGCATACCTGCAGTTTAGTGGCATGAAATAAGCCGCAACTTACTCAACTTATAGCGTGAATTCGAGGTAAACTAGGCGCTTTATCTTAATGGAGCACTCTATGTTTGTGGTGGGTTTAACCGGCGGCATTGGTAGCGGTAAGACCGCTGTTTCGGACCATTTTAACAAACTGGGCATTGATATTGTCGACGCTGATATCGCCTCGAGAACTGTGGTTGAACCCGGCACCCCTGCCCTCGCCCATATTGTCGACCGCTTTGGCCCCGATATTCTCCTCGACGACAACAGCCTCAACCGCGCCCGTTTACGCCAAGAGATTTTTGCCAATGCCGAAGCCAAGCAATGGCTTGAGGCCTTACTCCACCCCTTAATCGCCGATGAAATTCGCCGTCGCCTCGCTACGGCCAAAAGCCCTTATGTTATTTTTGTCTCGCCATTATTAATCGAATCGACACAAAAAAAACTGTGTGATCGACTATTGATTGTAGACACCCCAGTTGAAACCCAGCTACACCGTACTATGCAACGGGACAACAACGACAAAGAGCAGGTTGAACGTATTATTGCCAGCCAAACCTCCCGCGAGCATCGCCTTGCGCAAGCCGATGACGTACTTGAGAATAACGCTGACCTCGACCAACTTCAGCGTAAGGTTGAAGAGCTGCACCAATACTATTTAAACTTGGCACAATCGCCTGCAACGACAACCAACAGCACCGCTAAACCATCAGCAACCCAGCAGGAGCTTTAACCATGACTACCAGCAAATCTACCCTCGTCGCCTGCCCCACCTGTAAAACCAAAATCGAATGGACAACAAAAAATCCACACCGCCCGTTTTGCTCCGATCGATGCCGCAACAAAGATTTGATTGCCTGGGCCAACGAGGAAAATGTAGTACCTGGCAACCCTGTTTATACTGATGCGCTATCCGATGAACTCAATTCAGACTGGTAACGCAGACCGCCCCTCCGTTATGGCCTTATAAATCAGCAGCAGGCAGCAAAAATAGTCAACAATGGGCTACACTAATATTCTCAACACAACATTGCTAAAGCGACTTTATTCAACCCAGGGATGCCAAACAGATTTATGACCGAAATAATCGAGCGCAAACACCCCCGCACAGAGCTTAACCAGCCTATACTTGTCGTTGATATCATCAATGGAGTTAATCTGGGTGAGCTGGTGAACGTCAGTGTTGATGGCATTATGATCCTCAGTAAGCAAGCAGTACCCATCCAATCTATCTACCAATTGACTTTGCAACTACCTATAGAGATAGCTGGACGTAACCGTATTGACCTGGGCGCCGATTGCCTGTGGTGTCGTCAGGCAGAAGACCCTCATCGCTATTGGGCTGGTTTGCAAATTATTGATATTTCGGACGAAGCAATAGCTCAACTGGAAGCGCTTATTGCCTGCCATGCCAAATAAACGACTCCAACTAGCCGCATAATGCCACCTCAAGCCATAGACGCTCTATGGGTTATTGCTAGCAAAACTCTTTTAACGACAGATCAAAAAATCCAGCAACACCCATTACTCCCGTGTTCAATTACAGTTATAATTGGCCCTCATAACCAGCTTGGCGGCGGGGACTGTATAGCCCACTATCCACCGTAACCGGCTTTAAATCCAAGTATCCCGCCAATCTGTGGAATACCATCAACTTTTATGAGGATGTAATGTTGCATCTCAACCAAGCAACTCCGGCACAACTACGCGAGTGGGAAGAAGCCCTTCACAACCAATATCAAGCCGTTGCTAAAGCAGGTTTAAATTTAGATCTGACCAGAGGCAAACCTAACGGCGAACAACTCGCGCTGTCGGATGCGCTCGATGGTATTTTAGCTGGCAAATATATTGACCGGGACGGCACCGATCTTCGCAACTACGGCGGCCTCGATGGTATCCCCGAGGCCAAAGAGCTGTTTGCACCCATTGCTGGCGTCAAGCCGGAAGAGGTGATGATTGGCGGTAATTCCAGCCTCACGCTTATGTACTTTGCGGCACAAGCAGCCTTACTCCACGGCGTCAGTGATAGTAGCAGCGCTTGGCAAAATGAAGGCCGGACCATCAAGTTTTTAGCACCGGTACCCGGCTACGACCGCCACTTCACCGTATGCCAGCACCTGGGGATCGAACTTATTCCAGTAGCTATGGATGAAAATGGCCCCGATATGGATCAAGTCGAGCAATTACTACAAGCCGATTCAGCGATTAAAGGTATGTGGTGTGTTCCGCGCTTTTCTAACCCCAGCGGCATTGTTTACTCTGACGCGGTGGTAAAGCGCATCGCCAATCTGGGTAATATTGCCGGCGACAACTTCCGCGTATTCTGGGATAACGCCTATGCCGTTCACACCTTAAACCCTGATGCACCAATGCTTGCTAATATTATGGATTACTGCCGCGAAGCAGGTACCGCTGACAGCGTGCTGATTTTTGGCTCAACATCAAAAATCACCTTCGCTGGAGCAGGCGTGGCTTTTATTGCTGGCTCAGTCGCTAATTTAGAGGTACTGAAAAAGCACTTTAGCTTCTCCTCTATTGGCCCTGACAAAATCAACCAGTTGCGACACGTTGCCTTTTTGAAAAATCAGGAAACTATCAGCGAGCACATGGCCAAGCACGCCGCCATCATGAAACCTCGATTTGATGCTGTCCTCAATCTGCTGAAAAGCGAACTGGGCGATGCTGGTATGGGTACTTGGAATGAACCTGAGGGCGGTTACTTTATATCCTTCGATGCACTGCCTGGGCTGGCGAAAAAAATTGTCGAGCTGGCAGCAGCGGTCGGGGTAAAACTCACCCCGGCTGGAGCCACCTTCCCCTATGGCAAAGATCCGCAAGACTGCAACATTCGCCTTTCACCCACTTACCCTTCAGTAGAAGACGTGAAAAAAACGGCAGAAGTGTTTGTATTGTGCGTCAAATTGGCCTCAGTGCGTCAAGCTCTCGAACAAGCTTGACTCAGACACACCCTGGCATAGGTAGAGCTTGATCCATCTTTTTAAAGACCCATTGAACCGCAGGTAAAACAAGCTCCACCTGCGGCTCATGGTATAGCTCATCGTGTAACCTTGAGTAAATACTATTTATTAACGCCCAATAAAAACGCCAGCTTAAAGCTGGCGTTTTTATTTAGAACGAGAGATTGTTAATCAATATCTCTATTGATCGGTTTGGCACCACTGGGCAACGGAAACATCGATACATTACTATTACTACCTGCTGGAGCATCGACGATTTTACCTACGCCTTCCTTTTCTACTTCGTCGATACGAATAATCGAATGCATTGGCAAGTAAGAGCGAGTAACACCGGCAAACTCATTTTTGAGCTTTTCTTCACCAGGATCGACAATCATTTGGCTGCGCTCACCAAATACAAACTCTTCAACTTCAATAAATCCGTACATTTCACTCTGATAAATGGCTTTCACATACAGCTCGTAAACTTTGCTTTGATTAAGAAAAATAACTTTATAAATAGGACTACTGGCTGGCATAGCGGTTAACACTACCTTATTAAGAACAACAATAAATCGGGAAAAATCTATTTTACCATATTGCCGTGCAATGATGGTCAATAAATACTCCAATCCTGTATAATCCCCTCCCGCTATTCCGGCGTTTTCAATTAGTTCAGTAAGTAGGCCATCCAGTACATGAGTGACGTAATCGCCACCGACAGACCAACAACGCCAGCTACCAGTGATAATCTGGGGCTAAATCCTGCCAGCCACGGTAGCAAAAAGCTATTTATAAAGACTCACGGCTGCCAAATGAACGAATATGACTCTGATCGCCTGCAGGATCTGCTGGGTGTCAGCCACAATTTCGTCATTACCGATAACCCCGAAGAAGCCGATGTACTGATGTTAAACACCTGCTCCATTCGGGAAAAAGCACAGGAAAAGGTCTTCCACCAACTCGGCCGCTGGAAACTACTAAAAGACAAAAATCCTGAGCTGATTATCGGCGTTGGTGGCTGCGTTGCCAGCCAAGAAGGCGCGGCTATCGGTAAACGTGCACCCTTTGTTGATGTAGTATTTGGTCCGCAAACTCTGCACCGTGTGCCCCAAATGATCGATGCCAGCAAACCAAGCGGCCCAGTGTTAGTCGATGTTAGCTTCCCAGAAATCGAAAAATTTGATTCACTGCCCGACCCGAGCGTCGATGGCCCCAGCGCCTTTGTATCCATTATGGAAGGCTGCTCCAAGTACTGCACTTTCTGCGTAGTGCCCTACACCCGTGGCGAAGAAGTCAGCCGCCCCTTTGACGATGTTATCGCCGAAATTGCCCTTTTGGCAGATAAAGGCGTAAAAGAAGTTAATTTGCTAGGACAAAACGTCAATGCCTACCGCGGTAACAACCACGAAGGTGATATTGTTGAATTTGCTGAGCTATTATATTTCGTAGCAGCCATCCCTGGCATTGAGCGTATCCGCTACACTACCTCTCATCCGGTAGAGTTCAGCGATGCACTGATCGCAGCCTATGCCGAAATCCCTGAGCTGGTTAGCCATTTACACTTGCCGGTTCAAAGCGGCTCTGATCGTATTTTAGCGGCGATGAAGCGCGGTCATAACCGCGACGAATATATTGACAAAATGATGCGCTTAAAGGCTATTCGCCCCAACATCAGTTTTTCTTCTGACTTCATTATTGGCTTTCCCGGAGAAACTGAGCAAGACTTTGCCGACACCATGGATCTAATCGAAGAGATTGGCTTTGACCTGTCCTTTAGCTTTATCTATAGCGCCCGCCCTGGTACACCAGCTGCCGAACTCGCTGACGACACCCCGGAAGCCGTGAAAAAAGAGCGCCTACAACGTTTGCAGCAACGAATTAATCAACAAGCCCAGCAAATCAGTCGACAAATGGTCGGCAATATTGAGCGTATTTTGGTCACCGGCGTATCTAAGAAGGACCCAGGGCAGCTACAAGGTCGTACTGAAAATAACCGCGTCGTCAATTTTTCTCATGCAGACCAGTCACTTATTGGAAACTTCGGCACAGTAAAAATTACCGAAGCGCTTCCCAATTCATTACGAGGAGAGCTTTTGGGTTAATATCTGCAACGAGGGTGTTTTACTTGATACCTAATCGGTATATCCTAAAGCTATCTTTGTTGCCGAACCTGACGGCTTACTATATATAATTTGAATACTTCACCTCCTTCTCAACAGGTTCTTACTCTGGAACCTAATGATGCCAAAGCCCTTGCTAACCTATGCGGCCAATTTGACGAGCATTTGCGTCAGCTGGAACAGCGCTTGGAGGTTAAAATTCGCAACCGCGGCAATGTCTTTGAAGTACTCGGCGATGCCGCTGCAGTTAGTGCTGCAAGCCAAGTATTAAACAATCTTTATCAAGAAGCGCTTGATGGCGTTAGCCTAACTGCAGAAACCATCCACCTGAATCTGCAACAGGCCGGCATAGAGGCGCTGCGTGAACAGAGCGCCACTCATAACAGCGTTGAATCTATCCCGTTGATTCACACTAAAAAAATGACCATTAAGCCGCGCGGGAAAAACCAGCAAGGTTATGTGCGTTCAGTTCTCAACCACGACATTAACTTTGGTATCGGCCCCGCCGGTACCGGCAAAACCTATTTAGCCGTTGCCTGCGCCGTTCAAGCGTTAATGAACGAAGAGGTACAACGTATTTTATTGGTACGTCCAGCGGTTGAGGCGGGTGAAAAGTTGGGGTTTTTACCCGGCGATCTGGCGCAAAAGATCGACCCGTATTTACGCCCCTTATATGATGCGCTCTATGAAATGCTTGGCGTAGAAACCGTCACCAAAATGATCGAACGCAATATTATTGAAATAGCGCCCCTGGCCTATATGCGCGGTCGCACTTTAAACGACGCTTTTATTATTTTGGATGAAAGCCAAAACACTACCAAAGAACAGATGAAAATGTTTCTTACCCGTATTGGTTTTGGCTCTACCGCTGTTATTACCGGCGACGCCACCCAAATCGATCTACCTAAAGGCGTGCAATCTGGCCTTACCCAAGTGATCAAAATACTGGACAAGGTCGAAGGCATTGGCTTTACTTATTTTCAATCGAAGGACGTGGTCAGACACCCGCTGGTGCAGCGTATCGTAGAGGCTTACGAAGCGATGGAAAGCGAGATCAACCCCTTAGAGCGCCAATCCCGCGAACGCCAGACTATCGATAGAAACGCAACTCCGAATCATTCGATCAGCAAACCGGTATCGGACAACAAGCCATCATGAATCTGACTGTAGACCTGCAAGTGGCGACTGAAGAGCAAAACCACCCTCCCCCAGATAGTTTTAATCAATGGGTACTGAGCGCGCTGAATCATGTAAATAATAATCAAACCATGATCGCTGCGGAGTTGAGTATCAGGCTGGTAGACGAAGCCGAAAGCACCGAGCTCAATCACAGCTACCGGGGCCAGAACAAACCAACCAATGTTTTATCCTTTCCCGCCGACTTACCCGATCATATCGATTTACCGCTATTGGGCGACTTGGTTATTTGTAGCGCCGTGGTAAAAAAAGAGGCTATCGAACAGCACAAGTCGTTACAGGCACATTGGGCGCACATGGTTATTCACGGCACACTACACTTGCTTGGCTATGACCATATCGAAGAGGATGAAGCCGAGGCAATGGAGGCACTGGAAATAGCGATTTTAAAATCACTTGATATTGCCAATCCGTACGACGACATTATAACGAATTCACTATAATTTTTTCACCCAACCCTGTAGGAGGGATGCACCCAAAACCATGGCCGATGACCGAAGCAGCGAGCCGGAAGAAAAATCCTGGCTCGAAAAAATTTCTCACATATTTTCATCCGAACCCAAGTCGCGATCCGACTTACTCAAGATACTATGTGTAGCACAACAAAATGAAGTGATTGACACCGATGCCTTACAAATTATCGGTGGCGCTATGCAGGTATCAGAGATGCAAGTGCGGGAAATTATGGTTCCCCGTGCGCAAATAGCCGTGATAAAAGCCGAGCAAACCCTGCCCGAGCTCTTAGCGATGATCACCAAAACCGCCCACTCACGTTATCCAGTAGTTGGCGAAAATACCGATTCGGTGCTGGGTATATTGCTGGTCAAAGACTTACTACCGCTACTGCTCAAAAGTGATAGCGAGGCATTTGATGTCCGCACCCTAATACGCCCTGCTACGGTCGTACCGGAAAGCAAGCGACTCAATGTTTTGCTACGTGAGTTTCGTGAAAACCGCAATCACATGGCCATTGTGATCAATGAGTACGGCGGCGTTGCTGGCTTAGTAACTATTGAAGATGTGCTGGAAGAAATCGTCGGTGAGATTGAAGACGAGCATGACGTTGAACCCGATACCTTTATTAAAAAATTAGCTGATAACGACTACATCGTTAAAGCTCTAACTCCAATCGATGACTTTAACGATGCCTTCAACACTAACTTTAGTGAAGAGGAGTTTGATACTATCGGTGGCATTATTTTGCATCATTTCGGCCATATGCCGCGCCGCAATGAAGTCGCTATGGTTGATGGTTTAATCTTTAAAGTACTCAATGCCGATAACCGTCAGGTGCACTTGCTGCGGATATCGTCGCAGGCTTAAAACTATCGGCACCCTTTGAAGAAACAAGCGCTACTTTTCTAGTGAATACTATAGAGCACTCTAGCAGTAGCGCCTGCCTACCCCCATAACCGGACTATCCACTGTTGAACACACGCTCAAAAGACTGGCTCGGCTACCTGTTTGCAACCCTTGCCGGAGCAATCGTTACGCTGTCACTGGCACCGTTTAATCTGTGGCCACTGGGCATTATCAGCACCGCCCTGCTGGCCTGGTTACTCGCAGGGCAAACGCCATTACAAGCAGCCAAACTCGGCTGGTTTTACGGCCTGGGCTTATTTGGCTCCGGTAGCTCTTGGGTTTATGTCAGTATCCATGTCTACGGCCACGCCTCTCTACCCTTGGCGATGCTGTTAACCCTGATCTTTAGCGCTGGCCTGGCATTGCTTACCAGCGCTACCTGCTATGCCTATACTCGCTGGCTACGCAGCTTGCCGACGGGACAAACCCTCGGTTTCGCGACGGCTTTTGTCTTGGGCGAGTGGTTGCGCAGCTGGTTTCTCACTGGTTTTCCCTGGCTCTACTTGGGCTATGCACACCTCGATACACCACTCGCGGGCTGGGCCCCCGTCGCTGGCGTGTTTGCTATTAGTTTTATCGTTGCCCTGAGCGGTGCGGTTATCGCTAACGGCGTAAAACAGCGGTCGATATTAGCCAAACCGGTACTTGTACCCTTTGCTATAGTGATACTGCTATGGCTTACAGGTTTTGCCCTTAAACAAATTGACTGGGTTTATCCCGCCGATAAACCACCGGTTAAAATTGCCATGGTGCAAGCCAACATTCCACAGGATATCAAATGGGATCGCGATCAATACTGGCCCACGCTAAAGCTGTACCAACAGATGAGCGCAAGCCTTTGGGACCAGGCCGATATTGTTATTTGGCCAGAAGCAGCCATCCCTGGTATCTATCAAGTGGCAAAACCTTTTTTAGATGAAATAAGCGAACAAGCGGCCGCCGCTAACACCAGTTTGATTACCGGCCTACCCTACTATTACCCTCAGACTGACACCCAGCCAGCCCGCTATCACAATAGCGTGATGGCCCTCGGCGCAGGCAGCGGCACTTACCACAAGCAGCGGCTGGTGCCTTTTGGCGAATACGTACCGCTCGAGGGCCTGTTGCGCGGGCTAATAGACTTTTTTGACTTGCCGATGTCGGCTTTTACCTCAGGCTCCGCCGATCAGGCGCTATTAACCGCCGGAGACATCACCTTGGCGCCGCTGATCTGCTACGAAGTGGTCTACCCCGACCTGAGCGCAGATTGGCTGCCCCAAGCTGACATGCTACTCACCATCAGCAATGATGCCTGGTTTGGCCATTCGATCGGCCCATTACAGCATTTGCAAATGGCGCAAATGCGCGCACTAGAAGGTGGCCGCTACATGTTGCGGGCCACCAGCACTGGTATTAGCGCTATTATTGATCAGCGCGGCCATATCACCACTCAAGGCCAACAGTTCAGCAAAACAGTAATTACTGGCGAAGCCTTGGTCTACAGCGGCACCACACCCTTCGCCCGCTTCGGAAACCGGCTAATTATCGTGGTTTGTTTTGCCATTGGTATCAGTTTGATGGTGATTGCTGCTAAAATGCGCCGCAAGTTTTAGCAGTTGTTACATGCCATTTCCTATGGCTTAG
Source organism: Spongiibacteraceae bacterium (assembly GCA_041677245.1). Lineage (GTDB taxonomy): Bacteria > Pseudomonadota > Gammaproteobacteria > Pseudomonadales > Dasaniaceae > Oceanicoccus. Next base: position 55,646 of record JBAYQJ010000009.1, read on the forward strand.
CTTTATATTGAAGGCATCACATGCAAGAGCAATACAATCCCAAAGAAATTGAACAAGAAGCACAACAGTACTGGGCAGACAACGAGAGCTTTGTCGCCAAAGTCGATACCAACAAGGATAAGTATTACTGCCTTGCCATGTTCCCCTACCCCAGTGGCAGGCTGCACATGGGCCATGTTCGCAATTATTCCATTGCTGATGTGATTTCCCGCTACCAACGCATGCTGGGTAAAAACGTGTTGCAACCCATGGGCTGGGACGCATTTGGCCTGCCCGCTGAAAATGCTGCGGTCAAAAACAATACCGCGCCAGCCAAATGGACCGATAGCAATATTGACTATATGCGCGACCAGCTCAAACAGCTGGGTTTTGCCTACGACTGGTCGAAAGAGCTAGCCACCTGTAAACCCGATTACTACCGCTGGGAACAATGGTTTTTCACCCGCCTATACGAAAAAGGTCTGGTCTACAAAAAAACCTCCGCGGTGAACTGGTGCCCACAGGACGAAACCGTTTTGGCCAACGAACAAGTGATCAATGGCTGCTGCTGGCGCTGCGACACCCAGGTTGAGCGTAAAGAAATCCCGCAGTGGTTTATCAAAATTACCGCCTATGCTGACCAATTACTCGAAGATTTAGATCAGTTGGATGGCTGGCCCGAACAAGTCAAAACCATGCAACGCAACTGGATTGGCCGCAGTGAAGGTGTAGAGCTCCAGTTTGACTTAGAGCACACTATCGCAGGCCTTGATAGCATCGATGTCTACACCACCCGCCCCGACACTCTGATGGGCGTCACCTACGTTAGCCTGGCTGCCGAGCACCCTATCAGCGTGGCTATTGCCGAAAATAACCCAGCACTCAAAGCCTTTATTGCCGAGTGTAAAACCAGCTCCGTGGCCGAAGCCGATATGGCGACTATGGAGAAAAAGGGTATAGAGACTGGCATCAATGCCATCCACCCTATTACGGGTGAATCGGTACCGGTCTGGGTTGCTAATTATGTTTTGATGGATTACGGCTCAGGTGCCGTAATGGCAGTACCCGCACACGACGAGCGCGACTTTGCATTTGCCAATAACTACCAACTACCAATGGTGCAGGTTATTGCCAGCACCCAAGAAAAAGATACACCCTTCGATAGCAGCCTGTGGCAGGACTGGTACAGTCGCAAAGAACATACCGTCACGGTTAACTCCGGTGAGTTTAATGACTTAAGTTTTACTGATGCTTTTAATGCTATCGCCGAACATCTCGTCCAGCTCGGCAAAGGTCGCAAAACCACCAACTACCGCCTGCGTGACTGGGGTGTTTCTCGCCAGCGCTACTGGGGTACACCTATCCCTATTTTTAACCTGCCCGATGGCGGTGAAATAGCGGTGCCCGCAGATCGCCTGCCAATGCTATTACCCGAAGATGTTGTAATGGATGGCGTCAGCTCGCCGATTAAAAGCGATCCACAATGGCGCAAAGATAACTTAGCAGACGGCACTCCGGTTGAGCGTGAAACCGACACCTTCGATACCTTTATGGAGTCTTCCTGGTATTACGCCCGCTTCACCAGTGCCGATTATCAAGACGGTATGCTCGATGTAGATGCCGCCAACTACTGGCTACCGGTAGACCAATATATCGGCGGTATTGAGCACGCCATACTACATTTGTTATACGCGCGTTTTTTCCACAAGTTAATGCGCGATGAAGGCCTGATCAACTGCGACGAACCCTTCGACAAATTACTCTGTCAGGGCATGGTCTTAAAAGACGGCAGTAAAATGTCCAAATCCAAGGGCAATACCGTCGACCCGCAGCAGCTGATCGAGCAGTACGGTGCTGATACCGTACGTCTGTTTATTATGTTTGCCGCGCCTCCTGAGCAATCACTGGAGTGGTCTGACTCCGCCGTTGGCGGCGCACACAAATTCCTCAATCGTTTGTGGTCACGGGTTTATACCCATATACAACATAAAGACTGCCCTAAACTCGATACCACCGCGCTGAGTAAAGAACAACAGGATCTACGCCGTAAAACCCATGAAACCATCAGTAAAGTCACTGATGATTATGGCCGTCGCCTGACCTTTAACACCGCTATTGCTGCGATCATGGAGTTAACTAACGACATCGCCAAGCTGCAAGATAAAACAGGTCAGGGCTTGGCAGTTGAACGCGAGGCGCTGCAAGCCATCGTGACTATGCTGTCACCCATCGCCCCACATTTCTGTCATCAGCTCTGGCAAGCCTTGGGCAACAAGGGCGCCGTGATTGACGCAACTTGGCCCAGCATTGATGAAAAGGCACTGATACGTAACTCAATCGAGATAGTGGTGCAGGTTAACGGTAAAGTACGTGCAAAAATTGAAGTCGCTACCGATGCCGACGAGGCCGATGTACTAGCACTGGCTTTTGCCGATAGCAACGTACAGAAGTTTATCGAAGGCAAAGAAATAAAAATGCGCAAAGTGATACCAGGCAAGCTGGTGACGATTGCGGTTAAATGATAACTGGCTGACCAGGCTATTGCGAACTGAGGCAGGAGCTAAACATGAAACAGAGGCTACATATGGCTAAGTTTGGCAAAAAGTATCACTTATCACTGCTACTCATGTGTGCTGTTTTTATCAGCGCCTGCGGTTTTCATCTGCGCGGCTCGGTTGCTATTAGTCTACCGCCTGGGGTTGAGCCTATTTACATTGGCGGCATCAAAGCGGGTGACCAGCTTGCAGTGGAGCTCCGCAACTTGCTTGGCGCGCAAAATATTCAGCTCAGCGACAACCCTGCGTCAGCTAATTATCAGCTGAGAATAGTCGAACAAAACCAGGATCGACGCAGTGCTGCACTGGGCGATGGCGCACGTACTGCAGAGTACCAACTGACCAATACCGTTACATTCGAAATGCTTGATACCAAAGGCCGTCGTGTATTTGGTCCCAATAGCATCACCGAGCGCAAAAATATGCGCAACGATCCAAACCAGGTGATCAGCACCAATCAGGAAGAAAAAATAATTCGTCGTGAGATGCTGCGAAACCTGGCTGCCAAGATTGCGCGACAAATACAATCCTTCGATTATCCTGCAGCTACAGCTGCGGCCAATTCTACTGAGCCAGTCAAATCGGTAAATAGTAGCAGCGATACTCTATAGACCTATGCGCCTGCGACCAGACCAACTTCAACAAAGCCTGAACAAGGGCCTCAGCCCGATTTATATTGTTAGCGGCGATGAAATACTACTGGTGCAGGAATGCTGTGACACTATACGTTACCACTGCCGCAAACAGGGTTTTAGTCGTGAAGTAATGCATGTAGACGCAAGTTTTGACTGGAACGAATTACTCGCCAACGCCAACGCCATGTCACTCTTCTCTGATCGCCAATTGATTGAATTGCGTATGCCTAGCGGCAAACCCGGTGACGCTGGGGGTAAAGCCTTAACCGAATACGCCAACAATGCCTCCCCCGATAATGTCCTGCTGATCACCTGTAACAAACTTGAAAGCGCCAGCACCCGCACCAAATGGTATAAAAATATTGAAGCCGCAGGCACGGCCATCCCATGCTGGCCAGTTGATGCAAAACAGTTACCACGCTGGATTGAACAACGATTGCAGCAAGCTGGTTTAAAAGCTAATAGCGAAGCTATCCAAATGCTGGCCGAGCGCGTAGAAGGTAACTTATTAGCTGCCGTACAAGAAATTGAAAAGCTGCGTTTATACACCGATACCTCTATTATCGACGCCGACACCATCAGCGCCGCAGTTGCCGATAGCGCTCGCTATGATGTATTTGGCCTAGTCGACCGCGCGCTTGAAGGCGACATTAGCGGCAGCTTAAAAATGCTCCAGGGGCTCAAAGCCGAAGGCACCGAACCGCCGGTGCTACTGTGGGCACTCAGCCGTGAGTTACGTATCCTCTGCCAATGCGCTGAGCAAATTGAACAAGGCAACGGCGTTGAAAGAGTATTACAGAGTTTACGCGTATGGGACAAACGCAAGCCCCTCACCAAACACGCATTATCACGCCTGCGCTCCAAGCAATTAAAACAGCTCATCCAGTTAGCCAACCGTATCGATCAAGCGGTTAAAGGCATGAGCAAAGAGAATAGCTGGGACTTACTTGAACAACTGGTTGCGAGTATGGCCGGTGCTCGCCTAGCTCTAGCTTGAGCCCGAAAACATAAACCAGCCATCAACGGCTAATATTGACTTAATATAATCCATGGAGAGTTCACTATGTTAAAAGCCTTGCTCCTTGATATGGATGAAACCCTGTGTGACACCCAGCGCGCCAATCAACAAGCTACACGCTTAATGGGCGGTGCAATTAAAGACTTATACGGCAACCAGATTGACGGCCAGACCATAGCCGAAGCCTACCTCAAAGGTATTTATCGTGAGTGGAGCACAAGCCAGCGCGCACGCTATCTACCCATGCTTGAACAACTCAATGAGAACGCTTTTAGAGTGCAATTGATTCGAGACCTGCTCGGCGCTGCCGGCATTAACACTGTCAGCGAAGAACACGCCCAATCACTGCAAGACGGTTTTGACCGTGATCGCTTAGAGGCCTTTGACTTTTACCCTAATATTGCCCAATTTTTAGCCGATGCGCGGCGGTATTTTACCCTTATCGTGATCACTAACGGCCCAGAGTTTTCCCAAATACCCAAAGTAGAAGCGGTGAAATTAGCCGAGCACGTCGACCATATTATTATCGGCGGGCAAGAGCCTGAGCAAAAACCAGCGCGCTCTATTTTTGAAAAAGCCCTAAAGCTTGCCAACTGCCAAGCCCATGAAGCCATCCATATTGGCGACAGCCTGGCAGCGGATATTGCTGGCGCCAATGGCAGCGGTATTACTTCGGTATGGATTCAACACCAGCAGCCACTGGACGCCGAACTAGGCATCAATCCCCAACATACGGTTATGCACCCCAGCGAAATACCCGCACTTATCCAAAAGCTTCATCCGCACTAACTACCGCCTTAAATTTTAGGCATAAAAAACCCGAGTAAAGCAAAAGCTGTACTCGGGTGAGGATGATTTTGTCTACGCTTATTTGCGCTGCTGTGCCTTACGCGCATTTCTCTCCGATTGCTGCCGCAGGAATACTTTCAGCTCTTGTTCACCCCAAGCCTGGGCCTCAGCCTCTGAGGCAAACCCATCCTGGTGTTTCGATACGACGGTTTCTTTTGAAGTCACCTGGCGGATGATCTCCACTGCCCAGTCGCCGGCACCCGGCACTACTCGATAGTCGTATTTTTTACCTTTAGCCATAATTGTAACGCCTTAATAAAACATCTAAATAAAAAGCCAAAAAAGCATTGAGTACAAGGGTACTTATCTAAAGCCTGTAATTAACCGCATTATGCACCGCAGGGTGGATATTGATCCACCCTCACAGGACATGTTTAGTTTAGGTATTGATAGCTAGGCAAAGCTACTTGAGCAAACTTAAATCAACCAGTTTGTCGGCGTGGTAAGACGAGCGTACCAAGGGGCCACTGGCAACTGACTTAAAACCCAGTTCAGTTGCGATACGACCAAATTCATCAAACTCTTCCGGTGTTACAAAACGTTCAACGGCCAAATGATCACGGCTGGGCTGCAGATACTGACCCATGGTGATCATGTCGACATCATGAGCGCGCATATCTTTCATGACTTGAATCAGCTCTTCAGCGGTTTCACCCAAACCCAGCATCAAACCCGATTTGGTCAAGACATCGGGACAGCGCTGTTTGTATTTCTTCAGTAAATCCAGCGACCACTGGTAATCAGAACCGGGGCGTATTTTTTTGTACAAGCTCGGCACTGACTCCAAATTATGGTTAAACACATCAGGAGGGTTGGCAGCAAGAATATCAAGCGCTATATCCATACGACCACGAAAATCTGGCACTAACACTTCTATTCTAATGCCAGGGCTTAGCGCCCGAGTTTCATTGATACAGTTGGCAAAATGCTGAGCACCGCCATCTTTTAAATCATCGCGGTCAACCGAAGTGACAACGACATACTTTAAACCCATATCAGCAATCGCAGCAGCCAACTCTTTCGGCTCACCTTCATCTAAAGCATTGGGACGACCATGGGCCACGTCGCAGAACGGGCAACGGCGCGTACAAATCTCACCCATAATCATAAACGTGGCAGTACCACCGCTAAAACACTCACCCAGGTTAGGGCATTGCGCCTCTTCACAAACCGAAGCCAACTTATGCTTACGCAGGGTGTTTTTAATCCGAGTAATTTCCGGGCTAACAGGCATTCTTACCCGAATCCAATCCGGTTTTTTGGGTAACTCTACCGTAGGAATGACTTTCACCGGTATCCGCGCCACCTTGTCGGCGCCACGTAACTTTTCACCTTGCACGACTTTTTTTGGGGCCGGTCTTTTAATAGGGGCCGTAGCATCAGTAGCAAGGGAGGTTTTAAGCTCGGTATCACTCATAAAATTCTCTATAAAACTTTAAACGGGCAGCAAGCCATCACTAATTTCTTGATGCACAGTATACCCTAATTCCGCCTTCAGATACTCGACTAACCGCATCGATACATCTATCAAATCTGGGCTTGGTGTTATTTGCAAGGCCATACTGGTCACTTCCATACCCGCATAACCGCAGGGGTTAATACGTTGAAAGGGCTCCATATCCATATCGATGTTAAGACTTAAACCGTGAAAGCTACAACCGCGACGCACTCGAAGACCTAGCTGGGCAATTTTTGCACCTGTACTTGTAGCAGCTGTATTTGTAGTAAGAGCACTGGTAGCAGCTGTCGCTAACGATGGCTTGGAGATATACACCCCCGGCGCATCGGCACGGGGGCTAGCAGTAATATTGTAGAGGCTAAGCACATGAACGAGTGCGGACTCAATAGCGGTAACTAATTCACGCACGCCTAGTTTGCGACGTTTAAGATCAACCAGTAGATACGCCACCAACTGGCCTGGGCCGTGATACGTAACTTGCCCGCCTCTATCAACCTGGATAACCGGTATATCACCAGCGGCGAGTATATGCTCAGCTTTACCAGCTTGACCTTGGGTAAACACCGCTGGATGCTGTAATAACCAGATCTCATCCACCACGGATTTATCGCGCTGATTGGTAAACTGCTGCATGGCCTCCCAACAAGTGGTGTAATCAACCATACCTAAATAGCGAACTGTCAACTGCTGCAAAAGCGCTGCTTCAGCCAAGTTTGACACTATAGCACCATGGTAACGCGGCCGGTGGCCTTGAGGTCTTCGAAAATAACATCCAACTGATCTTTGCCCGTCGCAGTGATGGTCACTGAAACCGAGATAAAAGTACCCTTGCCGCTTACACGCTCAGTTACCTGTGAGTCGCTAATATCGCCCGCATGACGGGTCATCACTTCCAGCACGACCTCCCTAAAGTCAACGCTATGCCGCCCCATGATTTTAATCGGATAGTCGCAGGGAAATTCAATTTTGGGGGGTGGCAACTCACTCATAATAATGTCCTAAACCGTAAACAACTGGCTAAAAAATAAGACCACAGCATCCCACAGGCGTTTAAATATACTCCCTTCATCCACCGACTCTAAAGCCAGTAAAGGTTCGCGCAGCAACTCTTCACCTTCAAGGGTTACCACTAACTCGCCGTATTCAACACCCTTGCTTATCGGAGCTTTTATCACTTCGTTGAGGCTGATAACGGCATTAATCGCTTTATTTTTACCACGGGGAATGGTCAAGTAAATATCTCGCTCCACCCCTAGCTTAACTTTCTCAGCCGTACCTGCCCACACTTTAGGCTCAGCTAAATTATCGCCCTTGCTGTACAGCTGATGAGTTTCAAAATATCTAAAACCATAGGCTAATAATTTTTGAGTTTCTTTCTCCCGAGACGACTGGCTCTTGGCACCCATAACCACAGAAATAAGCCGCATGTTGTTTTTCTTTGCGGAGGTAACCAGACAATAACCCGCCTCTTCTGTATGGCCGGTTTTGAGCCCATCAACGCTATCATCTTTCCACAACAAGCGGTTACGATTGACCTGACGAATATTGTTATAGGTATAATCTGGCAGGCTATACAATGCATATTCTTCAGGAAACTTAATAATCGCTTGCGATAAAATCGCTAAATCTCTTGCAGTGGTGTAGTGGTCCGGGTCTGGCAAACCATGTGAATTCACAAAGTGCGTATCCTTCATCCCTAACAATTTAGCGTGCTGGTTCATCACATCAGCAAAAGCGCTTTCGCTACCGGCAAGATGTTCCGCTACCGCCACACTAGCATCATTACCCGACGACACCACCACACCTTTGTGTAAATCCTTTAACTGTACCTGCTTACCCACCTCGATCCACATCAAGGAAGAACCATTAAATAGTGGGTTTTGCGCCCATGAATTTTTGCTGATCGTCACCATATCATCATTAGAGACATTACCCTGTTCCAGCTCAAAGGATAAAACATAGCTGGTCATCAACTTAGTCAAACTAGCTGGCGGCAGACGCTCATCAGCATTACTTTCGGTAATGACTTTGCCACTATTGGCATCCATCAAAATATAGCCACTAGCATTAATATGCGGAGGCGCTGGAATAATAGAAGGGGCCCCATGGGCAACCTGAATGAAAAGAACAGCAATAATGGCAAGATAAAAATGACGCATAGAATTTTACTATTTTAATGGGTGATTATGACTAAATGCTGGTTATGCACTTCAATTTAATTAAGTTTCAATGAATAAATTGGCACTGGTGCAGCATTAACTATTAGCGCTAACAGCTGCCCGTGATCTTAACGGATGTCGAATTTAAAACAAGTACCGGTAGTACTGCACTCACTGCCTTATGAGGCTCGGCTTTTGGTAGTTCAACTCCAGTAAACGGGCGCTAACCTGTTCAGCTTGCTCCAGGCTATTAAACGGCCCTATATGCACGCGGTAATAGCCTCCAGGCTCACCGGCTTTAACAACCACGTCTTCATTAACTGCTCTGGTCAGGTCAGCTTTTAGCTGATTAGCCAACCCAGCGCTTTTAAATGCGGCAACCTGCAAGGTAAAACGGTCTGACGCAGCTGCCTGCGTCTGTAATACCGGAGTTTCTGACACCATTTTAACACCAGAGTTTACTTCCACCGACGCTTGCTCGGTAATTTTTACCGCCGTCGTTGTTGTAACCCCTGCATCCCGAGTTACATAGGTACCCGGAGCAATCGTTTCAACCAATACAGGCGTAGTGCCTTTGTCGGCATACCCCAACTTCAACGCAGCAGCATAAGAAAGGTCAATAATACGGTCATCATGAAATGGCCCGCGATCATTAACGCGTACAACGGCTGTTCGGTTATTGACCAGATTAGTGACGCGAACATAGCTTGGGATAGGCAAAGTGCGATGCGCTGCAGTCATTCCGTAAAGGTTATACGGCTCACCATTGGCCGTTGGCCGACCCTGAAACTTAGTCCCATACCAAGAGGCGATACCCTCTTGCTGGTAACCCTCGCTAGTCGGTAATAAATAATAGGTTTTACCAAATACCGTGTAAGGATTTTTATTACCCGCACGGGTGATCGCATCCTCCCTGGGAATTGCATCCATGATTGTCGCAGGGTCGATTTGATGAATCGGGGCACTATCTTTTACCGATACAACCTGCCTGACTGGTGTACACGCTGCCAACACCACTGCCAATAGAGCGACCAGAGCCATGCCCCCAGCACGAAAGTTAACTAACATAGCAATCACTGATTTCAACACGTTTACTCACCCTTAATTAGCAACCAGTTGTTCACTAAACTGATACACCGCCATCGCATACAGCGCACTGTGATTGTAGCGGGTGATGACGTAAAAATTTTGCAAGCCCAGCCAATATTCCTCTCCAGACTCCCCTTCTAATATCATCGCCGTGGCCACTTGCTCAGCAGCAACAGGAGTCACTGGCTGGTAACCCTTATCCTGCAACGCGGCAACGGTCAGGGTGGGTTTTAGATTTTGATTTGCCACCTTGGCGTCAAAGCCTTTACTCACACGGGCTTTAACCGTAATGACTTCACCTGGGAGCCAACCATGGGATTTAAAATAGTTAGCCACACTGCCAATAGCATCGACGGGATTATTAACGATATCAGCGATACCATCACCATCATAATCAATCGCATAATGGCGGTAACTACTGGATATAAATTGACCATACCCCATCGCACCAGCATAAGAGCCTTTCAACTCAGCGGCGTTAAATCCCTGCTCTCTAGTCAATAATAAATACTGTTCCAGCTCCGAGCTAAAAAACTTAGACCGCGGCGGATAATCAAAACCTAAAGTCGTTAAGGCATCGATAACTCGATAATTGCCCTTGTGACGACCGTATCTTGTTTCTACACCAATAATCGCGCTAATGATATTTGCAGGCACCCCAAAGTCACGTTCAGCTCTCGCCAGCGGTTCAGCGTATTGCTGCATAAATTCACGTCCCTGGCTTATACGCAGTTCGTTGACAAATATTTTACGATACTCCGCCCAGGTTTTAGTTTTTTCTGCTGGACGAGCAATAGCATCCAAAATCGTTTGCTTGCGAGTAGCCTCGGCCATTAATTGCTGCACATAGCCACGATCAAAGTTGTGCTCGCTAACCATTTTCTCGACAAAAGCCTTAGCTTGAGCATGGTCGCTATAATTTTCTTCGGCTAAAGCAGGCTGCGGCAAAAATAGAACACCGACTGAGAGCATGACAACAGCGCGTAATTTTTTAAACATATTGACCTAAACCCTGGAATTTTTAGTTATTAACAAGCACTGACTTAGCTTGAATGTTTTCTTGCTGCTCTTTGTGTCTAATAAAAAGTATTTTGGTTCCATTGTTTTGCTTAAAAACATTTCACTCTAGTACCATCCAAGTACAATTCAACAACCCAAACACAATAACATGCGCTGCTATTGGCCGATAATACGCTTTTCCGTGCTGATCGCCATCAACAAACCAAAGCCCATCAGCAGCGTCACTAACGCCGTCCCCCCCTGACTCACCAACGGCAGCGGTACTCCAACCACCGGTAGCATGCCTGATACCATCCCCATATTGACGAATACATAGACAAAGAATGTTAGGGTGATACTACCCGCTAATAAACGACCAAAACTATGCTGAGCATTAACACCTATCCACAACCCGCGAAAAATAATCGCAAGATATAGCGTCAACAAACCCAACACCCCCTTTAAACCCCACTCCTCTGCCAATACCGCGATAATAAAATCAGTATGGCTCTCAGGTAAAAAATCTAACTGCGATTGTGTACCGTTAAGCCAGCCCTTACCCGACCAACCACCGGAACCAATGGCGGTTTTTGATTGAATAATGTTCCAGCCTGCACCGAGCCTATCGCTCTCTGGATTCAACAAAGTCAGCACTCGTGTACGCTGATAATCGTGCATAACGAATTCCCACATCGGGTAGGCCAAAATCACCACCAAACCAATCGCACCAAAAATATAGCGCCAACTAATACCGGCTAAAAATAGTACAAACAAACCCGAGGTCGCAATTAAGATTGCCGTACCCAAATCAGGTTGACGAACGATCAAAAAAGTCGGCAGCATAATGATCACCAAGCTCACCACGATATATTTCAACCGAGGCGGCAGCGCCCGTGCCGAGAAGTACCAAGCCACAGTCAATGGCACCACTAGCTTCATGACCTCCGACGGCTGAAACCGAAATCCACCCAAGCCCAACCAGCGCTGGGCGCCCTTCGCCTCGACACCAATAAAAAAAACCGCAACCAACAACGCCACGCCAACGACATACGCTAGCGGTGCCAGTCGCCTGATACTTTCTAAGTTAAATTGCGCCACGACTAACATACCAATATAAGCAATAGCTAAAAATCGCAGCTGCCGCATGATAGTAGGTACGCTGTGGCCGCTGGCGCTATACAACACCACCAAACCGAATACGGTCAGTAGCAGTAGCAGCAGCAGTAATAAAGGGTCGATATGCAGCCGCGCCCATACACTGGGTGGTCGTGTCAGCCCCGAAGACTGATCAGGCATACGACGCACAAAATCTTGGCTCACTGGCCCACTCCTCTAGCTTGTGAAAGGGTGGATATAGGCGCGGCAATCGTCGTCACCGAGTCACTTGACTTGATACCGGTTTGAATATCTTTAGCCAGCTCCCCTTGATCCAACAAATATGCATCAAAAACCTTTCTTGCTATGGGGGCAACCCAAGAGCCATGCATGCCGTTTTCAACAACGACAGCGATAACGATCTTAGGGTTTTCTATCGGCGCAAAACCGACAAACAAACCATGATCTCGACGGCGAATAGCTACCTGCTCAACATCATATTTTTCATCCTGGCCGATACCAACTATCTGTGCACTCCCGGTTTTACCCGCCATTTCATACTCGGCTTCACGATTCATTCGATTCGCTGTACCACGTCGACCATGTACCACCTGTTTCATCGCCTCGATAACCGTATCCCAGTTAGCTTCGGAAACCTCAATCGGCGGAAGCTCAGGCACTGGCACATCATCACCACCGCGGCGCTGCAAGAACCGCGGGGTGAAATGTTTGCCTCGGTTAGCCATCGCCACCATCGAGGTCGCTAACTGCATAGGAGTAGCCAGCAGATACCCCTGACCGATGCCCGCACTTAATGTTTCACCTGGAAACCAAGGCAGACGTTTATAAACTCGCTTCCACTCCCGCGATGGCAATAAACCACTGCGCTCATTGGTATTATCAACACCGGTTTTTGTGCCAAAACCAAAAGGCGCAAGAAAATCATGCATACGGTCAATACCCATCCGATAAGCAAGATCGTAAAAATAGGTGTCACATGATTCGACAATTGCCTGCTCGAGATTGACCTTATCGCCATGACCACTTTTTCTAATCTGCCAGGTCCAATCACGATACAAGCGATCGTCATTAGGCAGTTTATACCAACCCGGATCTCGTATTGTGGTTTCTGGGGTTATCAAACCGTAATGCAAACCCGCCAAACCATAGTGCGGTTTTACCGTCGATGCAGGCGGGTATTGACCCTGTAAGGCGCGGTTAAACAGCGGCAAGTCAATCGAATCCCGCAGCGCACTGTAATTGCGACTACTGATACCGCCTACAAACATATTGGCATCAAAACTGGGCTTACTCACCATAGCAATAATGCCGCCTGTACGCGGATCAATTGCCACCACCGCACCTCTATCTTCACCCAGTGCTTCGTGGGCCACACGCTGCACATGAGCATCAAGGAATAAAGTTATATCTTCGCCTGGTTGCGGATTGGTACGCTCCAGCACCCTCAATACCCTACCTTTGGCATTGGTCTCTACGTTCTGAGATCCGACTTGACCATGCAGGATATCTTCATAGTATTTCTCCAAACCAATCTTGCCGATTTCGTTGGTACCACTGTAGTTAACCTCATCAATAGTTTGCTGTTCACGTTCGCTAATACGGCCAACATAACCCAGTACATGAGCAAACAATTCACCCTGGGGGTAGTGGCGCGCCAACTGGGCATCCACATCCACACCAGGTAGGCGGTAACTATTGACGGAAATAACAGCTATTTCCTCTTCGCTGAGCTGCAGCTTGAGCGGTACAGCGGCATAGGGACGACGACGCGTCATCAGACTATCAAACTTTTTTATTTGATCATCATCAATGTCGATCAACTGCCGTAACAAGGCGATGGTTTCATCGAGATCGTCCACTCGCTCTTTGATGACCGTCAAACTGTAACTGGGCAGATTTTCCGCTAACAAAATACCGTTGCGATCGTAGATTAGGCCGCGCTTGGGCGGTACAGATTGCAGCTGCACCCGGTTGCGGTCCGATTGAGTGCTATACAATTCATGCTGGGTAATTTGCAGCGAAAAATAGTGCGTAACCACCAGTCCCGCCAAGGCCAAAATCATCAAGCCAACGACAACTATACGTACGCGGTATAAGCGCTTTTCGTTATATGTGTCCTTAAGGGCGAGTGTTTCCAGCATAGCTTAGCGCGCGGTTCCTTTATCGATGATAGGGATGATTGTTATTGATCGTCCAAGCCCGATAAAGCTGCTCAGCCAGAATAACTCTTACCAGCGGGTGTGGCAGGGTTAAGGGGGATAATGACCAACGTTGATTAGCACGCTGCAAACACTCGGCCGCCAAACCATCCGGGCCACCTACCAACAAGCTGACATTATCACCTTCAAGCTGCCAGCGTTGTAACTCCACCGCCAACTGCTCAGTACCCCAGCCCTTGCCCTGAACATCCAAGGCTATCACATGATCATGCTGACCAATGGCGGCAAGCATCTGCTGACCTTCAGTATTAATTGCCCGCTGAATATCCGCGCCCTTACCCCGCTTACCTAAGGCGATCTCTTTGACTTCAAGTTTGAGTTCAGCGGGAAGACGCTTGCTATACTCTGCGACTCCCAACTCTACCCAGTGAGGCATTTTAGTGCCAACGGCAATCAGACGAATACGCATAAGCTGAGATTACCGGTAATCAGTGCGTATTTTCGGGGGCGGGGGGCGCTGACCACAGGCTTTCTAAATCATAAAAATCTCGCGTATCAGGTAACATCACATGCACCACGATATCGCCAAGATCGACCAACGCCCACTCTGCGTTAGCGTCAACACCCTCTGTGCCCAAAGCTGGGTGGCCTTGTTTTTTGAGTTCCAACGCCACATTGTCAGCCAATGACCTGACATGACGGTTAGAGGTGCCCGTACAAACGATAATATAGTCGGCCATGTCGGTCAGGCCACGGACATCTAACGTTACTATGTTCTTGGCTTTTAAATCTTCGAGAGCCTCTAACGCCCGCGCTTTGAGTTGATCAGCATTCATTTGTGTATGTGTTTCCTCTATGTGTTTGACATTAGCTGCAATACAGCCGATGCCGATGTATATAGTTTACTACGGCCGGCGGCAGATAGCTGCTAACGTCCTCATGATTGGCAATGAGTGCCCGAACTTGGGTTGCCGAAATGGGATACGGCGTCAAACTTTCAAACCAAATACGGCCCGCCGGGGATTGACTCAACTCCGTCGCCCAAGTGGCGCTATGGTGCTTGCTCAACTCGGCAACAGGCCCCTCTTCTGGTAAGGGCTCACCCGGTCGAGCGATGACAATCAGGTGGGCAAACGTCAACAACTCCCGCCAACGATGCCAATGATTTAAACCCCTAAATGCATCGGCACCCATCACCCAGATCAAGGCTACCTGCGAGCCCTGTTCCTGCCGTAATTGCTCTAAAGTATCTACGCTGTAAGAAAGCTGATCACGGTTTAACTCACGATCATCCACCAGTAAATCAGTCTGCTGCGCCGCTAGCCGTACCATTGCCAGCCGCTGCTGACTATCGCAGCCCGGTGAGTCGCGGTGCGGTGGTAAATGGCAGGGCAATAAACGCAGTTCGTCCAACGAGAGGCGCCGCTTTAGCTCTAGCGCCGACTGCAAGTGACCGTTATGGATAGGATCAAAAGTGCCACCAAAAATGGCAACGGTCTTTAAATGCTCCATCAGCCGCTACTGGCCAACACTATGTTAGCGATAGCGCGCTTATTGGCGAATCTGTCCATCACCCAGCACCACATATTTTTGTGAGGTCAAGCCCTCTAGACCTACCGGGCCACGGGCGTGAATTTTATCTGTAGAAATACCAATCTCCGCCCCTAAGCCGTACTCAAAACCATCGGCAAAGCGAGTGGAGGCATTAATCATCACCGAGCTGGAATCGACCTCCCGCAAAAAGCGGCGACCACGGCTGTAGTTTTCAGTGACAATAGTATCGGTATGTTGCGAACCATACTGATTTATATGGCTAATGGCCTGATCCAGATTATCAACAATTTTAATCGACAAAATAGGCGCCAAATACTCTGTAGTCCAGTCAAGTTCAGTCGCCGGAGTAATCCCGGGCAGAATAGCCAATGTTTGCTCACAGCCGCGCAGTTCAACACCAATCTGCATGTATGTCTCGGCCAAACGAGGCAAAATTTGCCCGGCTACGGCAGAGGCAACCAGCAACGTTTCCATGGTGTTACAAGTACCATAACGGTGAGTTTTGGAGTTAATGGCGATATCATGAGCCTTATCAAGATCAGCTTGCTCGTCGATAAACACATGGCACACACCATCTAAATGTTTGATGACCGTCACGGTGGCATCCCGTGAGATTCGCTCGATCAAACCCTTGCCACCACGAGGCACAACCACATCGACAAACTCAGGCATAGTGATTAACTCACCCACCGCCGCTCTGTCGGTAGTTTCTATAACCTGTACTGCGTTCTTGGGTAAACCGGCACTCGCCAAACCTTGACTGATACACGTAGCGATAGCCTGATTCGAATGGATCGCTTCAGAGCCACCACGCAAAATTGTAGCATTGCCTGACTTCAAGCAAAGACTGGCCGCCTCAACCGTTACGTTAGGACGAGATTCATAAATAATACCGATAACACCCAACGGCACTCGCATCAAACCCACCTGAATACCACTGGGCCGGTATTTTAGATCGGTGATAGCGCCAACGGGGTCTGGTAAAGCCGCCACTTGATGTAAACCGGCAATCATAGCATCAATACGGGTATCGTTGAGCTCCAGGCGATCCAGCAAAGCTGCATCCAAACCACTGGCAATACCGTTATCCATATCCTGACGATTTGCCGTCAGCAAGACGGTCCGCGCCGATTCAATTGCCGCTGCTGTTGCCAGTAACACATTGTTTTTTACGCCAGTTTCGGCCGCTGCCATTGCTCTTGACGCCTGACGAGCCTTGCGACCCACATCTGCCATATATTGCTTTACGTCCATTAAACCCAACCTACTAAAAACGAATTTATGCAAAAAGGAGTTCATTATACCTGAAGGGCTGGCTGGGTATAAGCAGCAGATAGAGGAATAGCGTCGAGTATCAATACCGCCCGACATTTCAAACCGGAGGGCTCTTACTGGATAAATCAGATAGAACAACTTTTTGGTGCAATTACGCAGAGGCATATACGCCCCAAGCCTTAACCCAACCTTAACCACTACAGGAATAACATAGCATCCAAACTCAGGGGATACATCTATGTCAGGCCATCGTGGTCACTACAAACACCTAGCGCTCACCGCTGCCCTGCTGCTCATTAGCAGCTGTACTCAGTGGCAATCTACCGAACACGCTACCGCCGCTAAAGTGCTATCCGGCACATATACCGCGTGGGATTACCAGCAATCCGATGCTCAAGCCGTTAGTTATTTGAATGATTTGATTCAAGTCGACGCACTGCAAAACCTGGTGCAACAGGCACTGGCTAACAATCCCGGCTTGCAGCAAACCACCCTCGCCCTGCAAATCGCCTATGCCAATAAACGCGTGGCTGCCGCAGACCGTTTGCCCACAGCCTCCACCAGCTTCAGCCAACAGCGTATTGAAGATGGCGACGACAGCTTTAACGCCGGGCTAAATATCAGCTGGGAGCTGGACCTGTGGCACAAAATCGGCGATCAGCTAAGCGCTGCCGAAATGGATATTGCCAGCTCTGAAGCGGCTTATCAGGCGGCACGAGATGCACTCGCCGCTAACGTCATGCGCAGCTGGCTCGATATTATTCTGCAGCGTCAATTGATCGCAATTGAAACCGACCGTTTACAACTATTGGAAAACAACGAACGCTTGATTACCCAGCGCTACCGTAGCGGCCTCGGCCCGCTGGAAGATCTGGACGACGCCCGCACCACTCTGGCGAGCACCCGAGCAACGCTGGCGGCCTATAGACAAACCCTGAACCAATCACAGCGCTCACTGCGCCAGTTACTCGGCTATCAACAAACCCGTGCTGAGTTACCCGCAAGCGCCAACTTCCCCGCTGTACTGCAACCACTAACCAGCTTGCCCGAGCAAGATTTGGCCCGCCGCCCCGATTTACAACAGGCGTATTACGACATTATCGCTGCCCAGTACCGCAGCGATGTAGCCTACAAAGAGCTGCTACCCTCGATCAGTTTGACCGCTGCGCTCACTGACATGGGAACTTCCGCCAGTGATGCGCTGTTCACCAGCCCGGCCTGGAGTTTGCTGGGGCAGATAACCGCGCCACTGTTCCAGGGAGGCCGACTTAAAGCCCAGAGGGAAATAGCCGAACTAAACGCCGAACAACAATTTTGGGCCTATCAAGAAACCCTATTGACCGCCGTCAGCGAGGTTAACAATGCACTGGATAACGAACAAGCCCTAGAACAACAGCAACAACATATCAACGATGCCCTCAGCAATGCCCGCCGCAGCGCCGCCAACTACGAGAGCAAATACCGACAGGGGCTGGTGAGTATCATCGATTTATTATTAGTACAGCAGCAGGTATTTAACCTGCAATCACAAGCTGTTCAACTGACTTATAACCGCCTCGCCAACCGGATTGACTTAGGGTTGGCGCTAGGACTGGAGGCCTCATCATGAAAAAACCCAGCAACGTGGTATTACTGACATTACTTGCCGCAATCAGTGTACCCGCCGTTTTTCTCTATGCCGGTGCCAGCATCAGAGCACAAGCACAGGATCAGCATAATCCCGGAAAAATGGCAACGGCAGCAGCGATTGAGGTTACCGTGGTGCCGGTAGTTAAATCTGACTATCAGGCCAGCGTTACTGGTTATGGCGAGGCCAAACCACAATACCAGCTCACCTTAAGCGCCGAAGTCAGCGGCCGCGTTATGGCGCTCAGTGATCGATTTGTTACCGGCCAACAGGTACAGCAAGGCGAGCTCCTGGCAAGCATTAACCCCAGCACCTACAAACAAGCTCTAGCCAGTGCCAAGACCGCTGTTGCCGATGCTGAACTGGCATTGATGGAAGAACAGCGGCAGGGCGAACAAGCACGACTGGAGTGGCAGCAATCGGGCATGACTGGCGAGCCAGACTCACCACTAGTACTACGAGAGCCACAACTACAAGCTGCACAAGCCAAATTAGAGCAGGCCAGGCAACAACTGGCCAGCGCGCAATATGATCTAGACAATACCCAGATTCGCGCCCCCTTCGATGCACTCATCGTCAGCCGCGACATTCAGCCAGGCAGCTATCTACAGGCTGGCACGCAGCTAGCTATGCTCTACAGTACCGAACGGATAGAGGTGACTATCCCCCTGTCCGCTGACCAATGGCACAACTTGCCCGATCCAGAAAGCTTATTAAAACAAAAATGGCCCGTGTTACTCAGCGATAGCGCCAGTAGTGACCAATGGCAGGGCTACGTTGACCGCGTCACCCAGCATATCAACAGCGACACTCGCCAGCGTAGTTTGGTGGTGGTGGTCGACTCCCCCCTAAGCCTCGACCGACCGCTCTACCCTGGCACTTTTAGCCGTGCCGATATTGAGGGCAAGCACGTAGACAATTTATGGCAGCTGCCCGCCTCTGCTATCAGCCAAAATGGCACTATCTGGATGGTAGATGATCAGCAGCTATTGGTAGAAGTCCCAGCACAGCTGGTTTTTTCTGACAAAAACACCAGTTACGTGCGCCCCCCCACAGGTATGGCTGACGCCCGTATTGTCGCCCGCCCACTGAACACCTATTTGGCTGGTATGCGGGTTACGAGCAAACCATTTTACACCGAAGCTATCGCGTCAAAAATAGCGCCAATCACAGCCCCAAACAGAACTGAAAAAACGGCTGCCAAAACCACTGCAGAAGTAGAAGGAACAGCGGGATGAATAGGTCTAAGGATCAACTACCATCACCCCCTCCAACAGCCGATTCATCAATCGGCGGCGGTATTATTGGCTGGTTCGCCACCAATCCGGTCGCTGCCAATCTATTATTGTTAGGCGTTATTGCCATGGGTTTACTCTCCCTTGGTGACATTCGTAAAGAGGCTTTCCCCAGCCTGGAACCGGATTCAATTCGCGTATCCGTCATTTACGATGGCGGCACCCCAGCTATGGCCGAGGAAGGCATTGCCCTAAAAATTGAAGAAGCGCTGGAAACCATCCCCGGCATTAAGCGCATGACCTCTACCTCAAACGCCACCGGTAGCTCGGTCAGCATCGAAAAAATCAGTAGCTATGATCTGGATGAATTACTGAGCGATGTAAAAACTCAAATTGACGCGATCAATAACTTCCCATCCGAAGCAGAAAAACCCGTCATCACCAAGGCCCGTCGTCAAGACCATGCCATTTGGGTACAGCTCTACGGCGACGCTGACCACACCATCCTGCAAACCTTGGCCGAGCGGATAAAAGCCGATTTACTCGCCAAACCCGCGATCAGCGACCTAACCTTTGCCGGTGATGCTGATCTTTTACTCTCGGTAGAAATTGATGAAACCACACTGCAAGCTTACGACTTGACCATCAGCGATGTCGCCGCTGTTATCAATAGCGAATCGGCCTCAGCACTCACCACCAGCCTGCGTAACGACCAAAAAGTTATCCGCCTAACCGCCTCAAAACAAGCTTATCGCAGTAGCGACTTTGCCAGTATTCCACTGTTGACCCATGCCGATGGCAGCATCGTGCGCCTGGGTGATGTCGCCAATATTCGCGATACCTTCGACGACGATACCTTTGTACTTTCACGCTACAACCAAAAAAATGGTCTCGGTATCGAGATGCTGATGGATGAAAACGGCGACATTAGTAATATTGTCGAACAAGCCCAACAGGTCGTCGATAGCTGGAACCAGAGCGGCTTGTTACCCGCCAATGTACAACTGGAAACCTGGAACGACCACAGCGAGTTGATCAAAGATCGGCTAACACTGCTGGTACGCAATGCACTAACCGGTATTGCCATGGTATTTATCATTCTCGCTCTATTTTTGAATATTCGGGTCGCTTTTTGGGTAGCAGCTGGCTTGCCGTTTATCTTTTTCGGCACGTTGTACTTTATGACCGATACTTTTACCGGCTTGACCATCAATGAAATGACTACCTTTGGTTTTATTATGGCGCTGGGGATTGTCGTCGACGATGCAGTGGTGGTCGGCGAGAGTATCTATACGACCCGACTCAAACACGGCGATAGCGTCGCTAGCACCGTAAGGGGAACACTCAAAGTCGCTGTGCCCACCTTGTTTGGCGTGTTAACTACCGTAGCGGCGTTTATGGCCCTGTCTAATGTTGAAGGCAATATGGGTAAAATCTACGCCCAGTTTGGCAGCATTGTCACCATCTGTTTATTGCTATCCGTCATCGAATCCAAATTAATTTTGCCCGCGCACTTGGCGCATATCAACACCCGCCGCAGGAAAAAGACCATCGGCTGGCGCGCAGTGTGGCCCAGCATTCAACATAAAGCCGACGCAGGCTTGCAATACTTTAATCATCATATTTACCGCCCTACCATCTTACTGGCACTCAATTATCGCTATGCGGTAGTGTTAGCTTTTATCACATTGTTTATTTTAGTCATCGCCATGCCTCTAAACGGCACTGTTAGGATGGCGTTTTTCCCAAACATTCCCGGTGATACTGTACGCGCCAGCATTCAAATGCAAAACGATGCCAGCTTTGGGCAAACTTATCAAAATCTGATGACGATGGAGAGCAACGCCTTATTAATAGACAAACAACTTAGTAACGCCAACGATTCAGGTAAAACATCGATCAAAAGTTTACAGGTTATCGCGTCGGGGGATTTATCGGGGTCGATCAGCGTGGAGCTGAAAAAAAATGCCGATTATGGCAGCACCGAGTTTGCTCAAAAATGGCGGCAACTAAACGGCAATCCCGAAGGCACACGGCAGCTGTCAGTGCGATCAAGTAGGCAAATGGTCGACAATCTTAAAGTAGAACTCAAAGCCTGGGATGCCGACACGGTAATTGCCGCCGGCAAAGAAATGAAACAACTATTGAGTAAAACACCAGGCATTAGCGGCATTGATGACAACCTAAGCCCTGGCCAACCTCAACTACGGTTCGAGCTATCGGCCCAAGGCCGGGCTCTGGGCTTCGATACCGCAATGCTATCGCAACAACTACTGCAGGCATTTGGCGGTAGCAATGTGCAAAAATTTCAGCGCGACAAAAGCGAGGTCAAAGTGCGGGTCAGTTATCCATCAGACCAGCGTCAAACCGAGGCAGATATTTTACAATCGCGCATCCGCACTGCTGACGGCACCGTAGTACCACTAAGTGCTGTGGCCAATATTATTTCTGAACATGCTGAAACCGAGATAACACGCATCGATGGCCTACGCGCAGTTTTTATCAGCGCCGATGTTGATAAAGACACTATCGCGCCAAACGAGCTAGTATCTCAGCTAAAAAGCGATGTGGTACCACAATTACTGCGTCAACATCCCGACCTGTCCGTGTACTTTGGCGGCGAAGCGGAGCAGCAGGCAGAAACCACCAGCTCGATGAGCAATATGTTTGTCATCGCACTGCTACTGATTTACATGTTACTGGCGATTCCTCTGCGCTCTTATATCCAGCCGGTGCTAATTATGACCGCTATCCCCTTCGGTGTAGTCGGTGCGATTTTAGGCCACTGGTGGAATGACCTAACCATCAGTGTACTCTCGCTCAACGGCGTGCTGGCGCTTAGCGGTGTGGTGGTAAACGACAGCCTGTTACTGGTCTCCAGCTATAACGATTTGGTCAAAGAAGGCATGGGTAAACGCGAGGCTATCGTAAACTCCTGTACCAGTCGCTTACGCGCAGTGCTATTAACCTCTGTCACCACCTTTGCCGGGCTAGCACCCTTACTAGGAGAAACTTCACGTCAGGCACAGTTTTTAATCCCCGCAGCAGCCTCATTAGGCTATGGTATTCTTTTCGCTACCGTGATTACCTTGATCCTGATCCCTGCCCTGCTACAGATTCAAGAGGACATCAGTGGTTTATTGGCTAAACTAAAATCCAACAAAGCCCCAGAAGAAGACGCAATCACATGCTAAATCTGTTACTCGTCGAAGATGATCTCGATCTGGCCGCGACTATTGTCGATTATTTCGAACTAGAATCGATCAATTGCGATCACGCAGCCAATGGTGTTGCCGGGCTGGCTTTGATAAAAGAAAATACTTACCAAGCTATTATTCTTGATATTAACTTACCTCGGATGAGTGGCCTTAGCGTCTGCGCACAAATGCGTTCTGAAGGTATTGATACTTCAGTAATCATGCTCACCGCGCGTGGTAATCTGGATGAAAAACTAGAGGGCTTTGACGCTGGCGCTGACGACTATCTGGTTAAACCCTTCGCATTGGAAGAACTTGTCGCCAGAGTACGCAGCCTGGCCAAACGCCGCAGCGGCCAAATCGAACGCCTGCAAATCGCAGACCTACAACTCGATCTACGCAATAAACAGGCCTACCGACATGATCAGGCACTTAAATTATCGCCAACCGCATTCCAGATCCTTGAAACCCTCGCACGCTTTAGTCCAGGAACGGTTAGCAGGGAACAACTACTGCAATCTATATGGGGCGACGAACCACCTGACAGCAACAGCTTAAAAGTGCACCTACATCACTTGCGCAAACAAATCGATCAAAGTGGAGCTGCCATCCAAATTGTCACCCTTAGTGGCACAGGCTTTGCGTTGATAAATAATACTGCCGTCAAACCAAAACCTCTGGGGCAAACACCATGAAGATGCGTATGAGCCTGCGACTTTATTTATTCGCAACACTGATGTTTTTAATCATTAGCTTAGCGGCACTCTATTCCGTATTAACGGTTCAATACTTTATCGAAGGACTGGATACAGCAACCAGAAGAACGATGATAGAAATCGCCAACTCCGCCGAACTGGCCGATGGCAAACAAACTAAAATGCTCGATTTTCATGTTGTTGCCAATTACGACGATATACCTAAAGACCTCCGTCAACAATTTACCTCCCCCCCAGACAAGGCCTTTGAGTTTAAAAAAGTCATCATTCAAAGCAATCCGTTTTCGTCGCCCAAAACGGCATATTTCATGATGATGGTCGAAACAAATAATGGCGAAAAGCGCTTTGTTTATCGCAGCATCACTAAAAAAAATCCCCCTCCCATCAAACGCCGCGGTTATTTTAACCCTATCACTTACGCGATAATGGTGGCATTAACCGTAATCACAACCTTTATTATTTTGTTATTACTGATTATGCGCTCAGTCACCAACCCGGTAGAGTCACTGCAAAACTGGGCGCGATCACTCACCCCTGACAGGCTAAATAAACCCGTCCCTAAATTCCGCTACAGCGAGTTAAACTCTCTGGCTGAAATTGTGCGTGACAACTTATTATCAGTCCATCAAGCGATGGCGCGCGAACAAGACTTTTTACGCCATGCCAGCCATGAACTGCGGACACCTATCTCCACTGTTCGCAGCAATGTAGAATTGCTTAAAAAACTCAAGCCTGAACGCGATGAAAAAGAAACTAATATTATTGATCGACTAGAGCGCGCCAGCGCCACTATGAACAACCTAACCGAAACACTACTATGGCTAAGCCGCGATGACAGCTCATCCTTACCCGAACAAACACTTTCACTAGATCAACTGATCAGCCATTTAGTGCAAGAACTGCATTATTTACTGCAAGCCAAGCCGGTTAAAGTCCATGTACAAACACAGCCAAGCAGTCTCAAACTACCCACAGACGCCGTTCAAATTGTGTTGGTAAACTTACTTCGCAATGCTTTTCAACATACTCAGGCAGGCGAGGTATGGATCAAACAGCAAGACAACCGAGTGAGTATCATCAACCGTAATGACACTGAAATATCGAGCGAAAGCGACGAACTGGGATTTGGGCTCGGCCTGGATTTAACCCGCAAACTCACCGAACGCTTTGGCTGGAGCTACCAAAACTCGGCGACACCTTACGGCCATGACGTTGAGGTTGTTTTTATATTGAGCCAAATGAAATCCAGCTAAAGCAGCCGTTTAAAAACCCGGCCTTTTATGCAAGCTGACGCTGCATTTGCCCCGCTGATTGACCGAGAATAAGACCAGACAGCCCCATATTACTCACTGTATCCGCATCGACAGAAGCAATGAACTTCTTAAACTGATCTTTGATAAGCGCATCGCCAGAGCGCTCACAGTACCGTATCAAGGCATTCAATTCCGCCTTGTTGCTCAGTTTATATTTACGTTTGGTTTTTTTATTTACCACAGAGCCCAGGCGATACAAGTGAAAAATACTTTCTTGGGAATAGATAATATTCATTGCAGGCACCTTGTGGTTGACGTTATAAGTAACCACATTAAAAAACAATCAACTACGCCTTGTAATAAGTAGATTTACCTAAAACCAGCAAACTGTCGATTGGTGCACAATGTTTCGCGCCTTGGCAGATAACGGCCAGTAACTTGCAAAGACCTGTTGTTAGTGCCCGCTACTCTTGGCGCTACCGTGTTATACTGGCCAACTCACAACCAATCGACTTAACCATCGATCAACGTCTTGTATCAAGCCGCTTATGACGACTAAACCATTTGTGACAACCAATCAGTCCCAATGCCCAATCTGTAACGCCAGCAATCACTGTGCAGTCACAAAAGGCAAAGACGGTTTCAATTGCTGGTGCCAGCAAACACCTATCGCTCCAGAATTAATTGCCAAAGCCAATCAAACAGGCAAAGATAAAAGCTGTATTTGCCAACGCTGCGCTGAACAAGCGCAGAAGCTCGCCAGGCCACTATAGAAGGTATAAAGGACAAACAATGAACAGCAACCCCTCCCGAGGCTTTAATTATTTGATTCGAGGCTTTAAATTAATCACCCAGCCCAGTTTACGCTTGTTTGTTATCATCCCATTAACCATTAATCTGCTTATTTTTGCCCTATTGATCGGCGTCACCTTAAATCAATTTAGCGGCTGGATAGATGCAGCCATGGCATGGGTACCCAGCTGGTTAGATTTTATCCGCTGGATATTATGGCCCATAGCAGTAGTACTGATATTGACCGTGGTAATGTATAGCTTTAGTGTCATCGCCAATTTTATTGCCTCACCCTTCAATGGCTTGCTAGCAGAGAAAACTGAGGAGTTGCTAACTGGCCAGGAAGTTCCGGGGTTTGAGACTATTGGCAAAGCACTCCTGTCATTCCCAAAAAGCATGGGTCGTGAAGTCGTTAAACTTGTCTACTACCTGCCGCTGGCCTTGCTGGTACTGATTATCAGCTTTATTGTCAGCCCCATCGCTCCCGTCCTTTGGTTTATGCTCGGGGCATGGATGATGGCGATCCAATATTGTGACTACCCCGCTGACAATCACCAGCGTAGCTTCAAACTGATGAAAAAGGCGGTGCAGGTGCAGCGCCTAACCTCTAGTGGCTTCGGCGCAGGCGTTATGCTCGGGACCATGATCCCTATCATCAACTTTATTATCATGCCCGCCGCAGTCTGCGGTGCCACCGCCTACTGGGTAGATGAACTACAGGGGCGATTGCCCACTAACGACCTATTAGAATAAGTGCTGTGAAACCGTTGCTGCTGCTCCCAGATAACGGTTACATCCCAACACCAATGTAAATCATCAGTAAAAAATCACCAAAAAAACTGATAACCCCTGCCTCAAACAGCCACTAATATTCTATACTTCGCGACGCCAAAATTTTAGAGAGACCGCTATGCTAGACAAAATTGAACACACGATGGAAATGACCATTTTTAGAAGTCGCTGGTTGCTCGCGCCCTTTTATTTAGGCCTGGTTTTAAGCGTCATTTTATTATTTATCAAATTTGCTCAAGAACTATGGCATATGACCACTCATGTGCTCAGCGCCTCAGAGGCCGATGTCATAGTAGGGATATTAGCTCTTGTCGATATGTCGCTGGTTGGCAGTTTGCTACTGATGATTATTTTTAGCGGCTATGAGATATTTATTTCTAAAATTGACACCGGTGATCATACTGATCGGCCCGACTGGATGGGAAAGGTCGATTTTTCCGGTCTCAAACTCAAAGTTATTGGCGCTATTGTCGCCATTTCAGCCATTGACTTGTTAAAATCATTTATGGATATTCACGGAGATATGAGCGAGTCCGATACCAATAGCCTAATGTGGAAAGCGATTATTCATATGGCCTTTGTTGTCTCTGGTGTGTTGTTTGCAGTGATGGATAAAATCGCCGGCGACACCAAAAAGCACTAACTCACGGCTAGTTAATTAGCCACTATAAAAACCAAGGCCGCCGATAACGTCACCACTCATCGAGTTGACCGCAGGCCTTGGTGGATAAAAATCCATCGCTTTACAAAACTACGCCGCTCACCACAACTTAAGGGTTCTGGTGCAGGCAACATCAAACAGACTAGTTTAACAGCTCCACAGGAGGCTGCTCACAGGGAAGTTTACTGCCAAGCAGCTCTTCCAGTGGTCCGAGTAAAAAGGCATCATCTTCGCAGGCAAAGCTAATTGAGGTACCGGTAGCACCAGCGCGACCGGTGCGGCCAATGCGGTGTACATAATCTTCGGGATCTTCAGGTAAGGTAAAGTTCACTACATGACTGATACCATCGACATGAATGCCACGCCCCGCCACATCGGTGGCAACTAACACTTGTAAACCGCCTTCTTTAAACTTTTGCAGTGTGCTGGAACGTTTGGCCTGGGGAATTTCACCAGACAAAATACCGCAGCGCACTCCCGCTTTACGCAGTCTCTCATACAATTTACGGGTTTGATCGCGGCGGTTGGCAAATACAATAACGCTGGTCACCTCTGGCAGTTTAATAATATTCTCCAACAACTTATATTTTTCACTGGCGGAGACAATATAAACCTTTTGATCGACGGTATCGGTGGCGACGCTATCTGGCTCGATTTCCAGTTTAAAAGGCTCAAAGGTCCATTGTTCAGTAAGACTTAATACCTCGGGAGTAAACGTCGCGCTAAACAATAAAGTCTGACGGTTTTCCTTGTGCGGGGTGCTGCGAACGATGCGGCGCACCTGCGGAATAAATCCCATGTCGAGCATGCGGTCAGCTTCATCGATAACCAGAAACTCCACCTGATCTAAAAACAGGTCACCACGACTCTGGAAATCTAGCAAACGGCCAGGCGAAGCGACGACGATATCAACCAGCGCACCCTTTAATTGAGTCAGCTGTTTTTGATAATCCATACCACCTATCAACGTTGCTACCTGCAAATCGGTATGTTTGGTTAACAGCTTGGCATCTTCTCCGATCTGCACCACTAGTTCGCGGGTAGGCGCAATAATTAATGCCCTCGGTTCACCACCGTAGCGCTCCCCTTCGATAGGGTTGCTGAGTAAATCATTAATAATAGTAATCAAAAACGCCGCTGTTTTACCGGTGCCAGTTTGCGCCTTGCCAATAGCATCGTGGCCCTGCAAGGTTTGCGGTAAAACACCAGCCTGGATTGGAGAGCAATACTCAAAACCCAAATCGGCAATGCCATGCATTAAACGGTCATCAAGACCCAAGTCGTGAAAGCGGGTTTTTCCCTCAACAGCGGGTACTTTAAACTCTGCTGCGGTCCAGACAGGCGTCACGACCGTCGCTTTCTTCGTGCGTTCTTTTCGCTGACGAGGTTTTTTGTTAGAGCCTTTTGCTGGCAAGTCTGCCGTGGGAGCTTTTGGGGGAGGTGAGTGTTTAGAGGGCTTATGTTTAGGTGCTGATGTATCAGCCCCTTTGGCAACGGATTTAATTTTATTAAATAACTTACCTATCAATGCATTAATCTCTTCAATTCAGTTCAAGTTGTATTCTAGCATTAAATCGAATAGATAGTGCGCAATTGTACTGATTATTCACTGCAAGCAAGCCGCCACAAGGATGGGGCAAAATCTATCCTACAGGGCTATTGAGATGATATTCGCTTACGCCGGGGCCCCTGTCAGAGTAAATTCAAGCCTAGTGAGCGCACGATAAGTCACTGTCATTTTATTTAGCTTTCGACTTTTTATCATCAAATATACGTTCGAATTTAAGCTCGGGATTATTCCAATCCCCCTTCACGCTATACACGGCGCTGGACAACTGATCGACCTGATCCTCAAAAATTTTGCTGGCAACATAAACACCCGCCGCCGTTGGCAATCCGCCCGCAAGAGCAACAAGCCAAGGTAAGTTATTAACTATTGGTAAAGTAGCAATCATATCCATATCTAAGTTTTGATGTTTCAAATTTGCATCACCACGCAAAACAAAACCACTAGAGGGTGTTTTAACCTTTAGTTCATCAACAATGGTTAACACCGAATCAGCTAATACCGCTTTACCTTCAATCTGGTCAAAGCTGATACCACTTTTATAGACATCGGAAAAATCCAGCTGCAATCGGCGAATAATATTAGAGAAATTCAAAATCCCCACCACCTTCAACGTACCCGTGGCCGTATCCGAAGCTTTTAAAAATCGTCCATTTTGTATCTTGGTATAAATAACACCTTCCGAATGCTGCAACTGCCACTGAGCAGGCGAGCCCGGCCAACTGAGATCCAGCGACGCCTGTCCCGACTTGCTTTCAATAATACGCTCATAGTTAAAGCGCTCAACAACATCTCCTAGGTCATCAACTAAAAACTCACCCACCAAACGGCTATGCTCTCCCTGCTCTGAGCGTAACCATTCCACCGTAGCTGGCTTCTTGTTATCGACACGGACACCACGAATAGATCCGCTTATATTATCAAACCGCACCGCATTATCATCACTGCGTAGCTGCAAGCTGATGTTGCCAAAGTGCTCGTCACCAACTATAAGGTCGGCCACGGTTAAATCGAGCTGAATACCGCTGAAGTCATCAATACTTAAGGGCTTGCTTTCATCCCCCGCTGAAGCAAATTCTGGAAGGGTAAATCTATTCATCTTCACCACGAATGGCTTATCTGCCTGATCAAATATATGTAATTCTCCATCAAGCAATTTGTTGCTAGCTGACAGCCACCAAGCATCTTTTTCTCTCAGCATATTTACCACAGATTGTTCATAATGCTGATTAAACCCATAGAAATTAGCTACATTTAAATCTTTCACCTTTAACAATAGCTCTGCGGTTGCCGGCTCTTTAGCCAATTGCTTTTGTTTTACTGCGGCTATTTTTTCGTTCGCCTGTTGAAAGCGTGCCAACACCGGACGCCACTGCTGATAGACAAAATCTTGCACATGACCAGTAACGATCAGAGCACCCTGTTCATGCTCAATCGATTCAGGATTGTCCAACCAATCGAGTAAAACCAAACCACTTTGCAGCTGCCCTTGTTGTAACTTAAATTGTAATTTTGCTGTATTAGCCAGCGTCATTTGTAACAGGGACTGGTTTTGCGTTAGAGGCAATTGTAATGAAAAGCCTAAAGATTGCTGAGCTGATTTGGCATAAGGGGCTGGCAAATCAAGCGTAATGCCTGACAAACTCGAGTAGACGCTAAAGCGACTTTCGCCTTGAGGTGCAATACTTATTTTGGCGTCAAAAGCTGTCTCACCCTGTGCAAATACCAATGCCGCCTGCTGACTCCAGTTTTCAATATCGCGTATATTAACGCGCCCGTTTAAATCAATATTGACCGCTTTGTCTTCACCTTGAGTGATCTTGGCGTGTATCGGCTTATGGTATAACTGCGCATCAATACCGGAAGAACTGATACCCTCCTGGCTGCTGTAATTTATGGGCCCACTCAATTGAGAAAATGCTATTTTATAAGCCGGTATTGTCAAACGAGTATTGGTTAATTGAGTTTGCACATTAATTTCAGCCTCACGTTTGGCATTTGCCAAGGGGATACCCAACGCTATTTTTGCCTCAACTTCGCCATCTGCTACCCATGTTTTAAAGCTATCTCCAACCATCTTTGACAAAACAGATTCATTGACAACTTTTAATGCATCAGCAGTATTACCTGAGGCACGCGTATCGACTGTTAGCCACATACCACCCTCGGCCAATGGCTTCACCTTGACGGTTGCAGCGGGCACATTTAAATCAAACATTTTACCCTGCGAGGTCACTACGCTAACGTCTGTATCACTGACTTCTACCAGTCCGCTTATCTGTGTGAGCATTGGCCAATCCGGGCTAAAATTCAAAGTGGCATCATCAACGTTAAGGTATAGCTGAACTGTCCGGCCGTCAGCATCACCCTTACTTAATGATCCTCGATAAATAAACCCTGCATCAACAATATGCCCAACGGGAACACTATCCGCCATCCAGGCTAAAAACTCTGTGTTCAAAATATGGGGGATAAATTGATTTCGATAACTCGCTTGAGTATCAGCCAAACCTACTGCCAATGTCATTTTCGGCGACTCTTCTGCGTGCGCGTGCAAAGGCAAGTCTAAACTCAGTAAAGCAGTCGCCGGACCGTAGCCTGCAGTAACATACAACGGGCCACTATTTAAATGTATCCGATCATTGGCCACCGCCCATCTCAGCTGCCCTTTGATACTGTTAAACAGAAATGGCTGCTGATAAATAGCTGGGAACTCCATCGACATATTCTGGCTATCGAGCTCAACTAAACCGGTATAGGGTGTCATCTCTATATAACCAGTAACCCCGTCTGCACCGGGAGCACCGTGCCAAGGCTCTACAGCAACATCCGCCAACCTGCCTTTCAAAGTAAATAAAGGGGGCTTTGGCTCGCTTGCCTGAACTGAAACCTTAGCCTGCTCTGGCTGATCCACGTCTACCAGCACACGCTCTGGCGGAGCTATCCCCAACGGAATAAAGTCGAGCTGCACATCAGTCAACCGCCCACTCACTGCTAACGACTCTAATACCGAGGCTATACCGTCATCGAGCAAAGCGCTGGAGAGTAAATGTCTCGATGCTGTTTGTAAATTTAACTCAGGGAAAGAAACACGCAGACTTTCGGCACTTAAATTCAGCTGTAATTGCTGAATATCAAAAGCTTGGTCTTGCCATGTGCCCGCAATAGTAGGAACCCAGCCGCGCCAGTGATCACTGCCGACCTTTTTAAATAAAAAATTAAACTGTAAATCAGTGATAGGTGTTAACGGTTTACCGCTAAGCGCGGCAATATCAACCGCAGGGATACTAAAACCGCCTTGCACATCAATAAGACGACCTGGTCGCCAATCTACCCAAACCTCCCCATCTATCCGCACACGACTAAGATCAATACCCCATGTTTTTAATACCGGTAGCTGCGGCGAAAGATCCACATCATCCAGATTTGCATAGGCCTTGGCTGAAAATCTTTCCTTATCACGCGGGTCGCCTTGTGTTTCAACAATAGCAATAAAGGGTTTTTCGGTGGGATCAAAACTGGCCTGTAACCGCGCTCGTCGAAATATGCCCTCCCGTGCCAGAGACAACTCATTGACCACCATTGGGGCTTCATCACCACCGAAATAAAACATTTTCAGGTACATGGCATTTAACTCAACCTCTTCGACAGATAAAATCACATCGATGAGACGATTTAAACCAACAGGGGTGGACGCAGTTCGTGGAGGAAGCCCCTGTAGCTGCCACTGCCCTGGCTGCGACTCTTCTAGCGCACCATCAACGCCAGCTACCAACAAGCTCTTGACTTGGACAGAGCGGTTTAAAATGCTAGAAATAACATCCAGCTGCACCGTTAGCTTAGCTATTTTTAATAGGGGGAGATGCGGATTATCAGGTGCTGAAACTGTTAACTCTTCAACACTTAACACAGGAGAAAGCTTAGACCAGCGACCTGAAAGTCTAACCGCTGTTGTAGGTAAACCGCTTATGTCAGCAAAATACTCAATTAACTGCGGCTGATACCGCTCTATATAACCTACATAATATCGGCCAAGGCTAACATAAGCAGCCACACCAATTAATACCGTGACCACTACTGTCCACAGCAGGCGATGAAGCCAAATAATGCTTTTTTTTATCACCTAACTATAGCACCTGAAATTAGCACCCGACTATTTAGGGCTTATTATTTAAACCTGACGGGCAACACTTAACACACAATTAATTGATCATAACCAACCGTTAAGCTCTGATTTGAGCCTTCCAATAAGTTAGAGCAATATAACGTCAAACTGTTCCTGACTGTAAACACCCTCCACTTTAAACTGGATGCTTTTACCGATAAACTCCTCTAAATCCGCAACGCTGGCGGACTCCTCATCCAACAGCATATCAACCACTGATTGTGATGCCAGTACTAATAAGCGGTCATTTTCATATGCTCTGGCCTCGCGCAAAATTTCACGAAAAATCTCATAACAGATAGTCTCCGCTGTTTTTATCGATCCGCGCGCCTGACACATAGGGCACTCTTCGCACATGATACGCTCCAAGCTCTCGCGAGTGCGCTTGCGCGTCATTTCAACCAAACCCAGTTCGGACACACGGGTTATAATCGATTTAGTCCAATCTTGCTCCATGGCTTTTTCTAAGGTGCGATGAACCTGACGGCGGTGCTCGGGGTCTTTCATATCTATAAAGTCGATGATGATAATACCACCAAGATTACGTACCCGTAATTGCCGTGCCAGTGCGGTTGCTGCTTCTAGATTAGTTTTAAAAATGGTTTCTTCAAGGTTACGATGACCAACAAAACCACCGGTATTCACATCGATCGTTGTCATCGCTTCAGTTTGGTCAAAAATCAAATAACCACCTGATTTCAGCGTAATTTTCCTTCCCAATGCTTTTTGAATCTCATCTTCCACCCCGTATAAATCAAAAATAGGCCGCTGACCGGGATAGTACTCGATATGTTCTTTTAAACCGGGAATGAAATCATCGGCAAACTGCACCACATTTTGATAGCTCTCGCGGGAATCAATGCGAATTTTTTCAATATCGGGCTGTACTAGATCGCGCATGGTACGCATGTACAGAGGTAAATCTTCATAGATGATAGCTGGCGCTGAACGCTCTTTCATTTTCCGCCCAAGCGCGCCCCACAGCCGCTTGAAGTATTTCATATCTGCCAGCAAGGCTTCTTCACCGGCACCTTCTGCAGCAGTGCGAATAATTAAGCCCCCTAAGTCTTCCATCTGCTCGGAAGCGATGCAGCTTTCCAGCACACCTCTTAGCCGAGCGCGCTCTGCATCGTCATCAATACGCTGCGATATACCAATATGCGGCGTGTGCGGCATATACACTAAGTATCGAGAGGGTACCGACAAATGGGTAGTGAGCCTGGCTCCCTTGGTGCCGATTGGATCTTTGACAACCTGTACAATCAGGCTCTGTCCTTCCCAGACAATGCTGCGGATATCCGGCGCTTCGCTATTACGCTGCTCTTCCCCTTTTTCATTCAGTACAGCGATATCAGAAGCATGAATAAAGCCTGTACGCTCCAAACCGATATCAACAAACGCCGCTTGCATCCCCGGCAGCACTCTAACGACTTTACCCTTGTAAATATTACCGGCAATACCCTTGGCCGCACTGCGCTCAATATAAACCTCTTGTAACATACCATTTTCAACAACCGCTACGCGGGTTTCAGCCGGTGTGATATTAACCAGTATCTCTTCGCTCATAATGTGATTTCTTGCTCTATTTGGTTAAGTAGGCGGCTGGTTTCCAATAAGGGCAAGCCAACAACGGCACTGTAACTACCCGCAATATGCTCAACGAATAACGCCCCCAGCCCTTGAATAGCATAAGCGCCTGCCTTGCCTATAGGCTCACCACTACACCAATAACGCTCCAGCTCTGCCTCACTCAAGTGCACAAAAGTGACCTCGGTAGTTTTCACTGCCGGCCACAACTTGCCTTGGTAACAAAAGCAAATCGCAGTCATCACCTGATGAGTACGACCGGATAATTCCCGCAGCATAACTAAAGCATGATCATGATTATGCGGCTTACCCATAATTTGACCATCTAACACCACCGCAGTATCTGCACTTAACACCGGCAATAAGGCCTGCCCGCTGTGTTCAAGCTGCTGCCATCCAGCCTTAGCCTTAGCGATAGCTACTCGCTCGACGTAATCCACAGCGATTTCATCGGTCAAAGGGGTTTCATCAACCTCTACATGTAAACGCTTGAAACCAATACCCACCTGCGCTAACAATTCCGCCCGCCGAGGTGACTGCGAAGCCAGATAAATACGCGCACAAGTATCAGCCATCAACCCCCCACTCTCAGATAAAATCAGTGAACATAATAGGCACGTCGTAACAGACGTAAAAAAACTGACAAGACTGGCCATAACAACGCACTAACCAAAGCAGGCAACAGAAAGTTTAAATTCGGCGATTCCGTACCAGTTAGGGTTTGCACCCAATGGCACAACATCTGCTTCAGCCCGATCAATACAAAAACCACCCCTGCCTGCTGCATCGGTGTAAACATACGTAAGCGTTGATATAAAATCAGCGCCAGATAGGCAATAATCGCCAAAGCAAAGGCATTTTCACCTATTAATACACCTTCAATAATATCCTGCAGCAGACCAATAAACCAAGCAACGCCAATACCCACACGTGTTGGTAATGCTATAACCCAATAAATTAATACCATAGCAACAATAGCTGGGCGTCCTTCTTCTGCCCAAACCGGCAAGGGAAATATCGCCAGCCACAGAGCGACTAAAAAAGTAAGCGCGATCACCCAATGCCCGTTACCGGAGTTCAATAGCCGCCTCACTTTTTTCGCGGTAAGTATTTTTGCGGTGACCACTAAAGACCAGCAACACATGCCGACTACGATCCAGCGCAGCTCGGGGCCGAGCTTTCACCGTGGCAAAGGGCTGACCAGGGTCGATCGTCACCTCAGTCACCGTCGCCACAGGGTAACCCACCGGAAAGCGCCTGCCTAAACCAGAGCTCACGAGCAAATCCCCCACTTTGATATCGGTGGTAGCGGCAACATGTTGCAAGATTAACTCATGAAACAAACCTACACCCTCAGCCACACTGCGCACACCATTGCGATTGACTTGTACTGGTATGGCGTGACTGGCATCGGTAATCAATAAAACGCGGCTTTGCCAAGGACCAACCTCAATCACCTGCCCCATCAAACCCAGCGCATCAATAACCGGCTGACCAACATACAAACCCTCTTTTTCACCCTTGTTGATGATAATTTGCTGATGCAGCGGATTTGGAGAAACGCCGATCATCTCGGCAACCAGCACACTGTCACTTAAAATAGCGGAAGAGTTAAGCAACTCTCTCAAGCGCATATTTTCAGCTTCTAGTGAAGCCTGTCTCTGCACCTGAGCTTTTAACAACAGCACGTCTGCACTTAAACGCTCGTTATCATCGATCAGGGTCGTGCGGCTGCGGAAGTTTCTATCGCTCCAGTCCGAGATTTTTGAAGGAATATCTGCCACCCAGTAAAACGGAGTGGCAATTACAGACAGTTTAGCCTCCACCTCTTGTAGCATGTTGTAACGCTGGTCTGCGAAGATCAAAGCCAATGTAACGGCACTCAACAGCAACAATCGAGAACCAATGGAAGGACCCTTAACAAATAGCGGTTTGATAAACTAAGCCCTTTTTAATGTTGAACTATCAAAGTAAAATCTGCGCTCTAGTCCACGGAGCACTTTAATCGAGTTTAAATGATAAGCTGTTCAGACAAGATTAATCACTTGAAAGCAAATCAATACTGTGTCGGTCCATAATTTCCAGCGCCTTACCGCCGCCACGAGCAACGCAAGTCAACGGGTCGTCAGCCACTAACACCGGCAAGCCAGTTTCATCCGAGATTAAACGGTCAATATCACGTAGCAGCGCACCACCACCGGTCAACACAATGCCTGTCTCGGCAATATCTGCCGCCAACTCTGGAGGTGCTTGCTCTAATGCCCGCTTTACCGCCTGCACAATAGACGTCAACGGCTCCTGCAAAGCCTCTAAAATCTCATCGCTATTAAGGGTAAAGCTGCGCGGTACCCCTTCTGCCAGATTACGACCGCGCACATCGATCTCTACCAAATCACTGGATGCATGGGCGCAACCAATCTCTTGTTTGATACGCTCAGCGGTCGCATCACCAATCAAACTGCCATACTTGCGGCGCACATGAGAAACAATCGCCTCGTCAAAACGGTCCCCTCCCACACGCACTGAATCTGAATAAACAATACCGTTAAGCGAAATAATAGCAATCTCTGTGGTACCACCACCGATATCAACTACCATGGAGCCCAACGCCTCATCAACCGATAAGCCCGCACCAATCGCGGCTGCCATTGGCTCTTCAATTAGACGAACCTCGCGAGCACCGGCACTCAAAGCCGATTCACGGATAGCCCGACGCTCAACCTGCGTTGATTTGCACGGTATAGAAATCAAAACTCTGGGACTGGGACGAATAAAACTGTGCTGGTGAACCTTAGAAATAAAATGCTGTAGCATCTTTTCAGTCACCTGAAAATCGGCAATCACCCCATCTTTTAATGGACGAATAGCAGTAATATTACCCGGCGTACGACCCAACATTCGTTTGGCATCAGTACCCACCGCTTCGATAGTTTTTTGGCCATTATGCATACGGATAGCTACCACCGACGGCTCATCCAAAACAATACCTTGTTCACGCACATAAATCAGCGTGTTAGCCGTTCCAAGATCGATGGACAGATCATTGGAAAAAATTCCTCTTATTCGTTTAAGCATCTAATATAGCTCACCTTGAAATTGCGCTGCGCATTACTGGCATAACAAACCTTTGCGCCGAAATTGCCCGCTGCCCGGACAGATGTTTAACACAGTATATTAACTGAAAAAGCGGATAATATCCTGACTAGCAATAAATTTTTCACTCTATCAACCGAGGGCATTTAGAGCAAGACGGAAATGTGGTAACTTTAATGTTTATAAGGACTTATCGCAGCGTCTACTCAACGGCTTAGCATCGCGACTGCAATCAACCTCTGGTAACTACCAGACTGCTAATTGCGCCTTGCTTGCAAGCCCACTTACTATACCGCGATCGTCAATAAACATACCAACCAGAGTCAAATACTATGTCTGTCGAACAATCTGACATTGAAAAAATTGCTACCCTTGCACGTATCAGGGTAGATGAGAAACAAGTACCTGAACTAATGGCGCGCCTTAACGACATCCTTAGCATGGTTGATACCATGCAAAATGTTGATACCACCAACATCGAACCCATGGCCAACCCCTTAGACGCCAACCAGCGACTGAGAGACGATGTCATTACTGAAATCGACCAACAAGCTGCGTTTCAAGCAATAGCGCCACAAACTGAAGCGGGCTTATACTTGGTACCCAAAGTTATTGAATAAGCGGATAGTCAGTAAATACGCGGAGATCAGACCGCACTGCCTCCAAAAAGTTAAATCTCTACATGCATCTTTAATATGCAAAAACACGGGATAACAATCCATGCATAACTGTACCCTAGCCGAGCTAAGCAAAGGCCTGGCTGACAAAGCCTACTCCAGCGATGAATTGACTCAGCACTTTTTAAAGCGGATTAAACAGCTGGACAGCCAGCTAAACAGCTTTATCACAATCACCGAAGAACAAGCGCTGGCACAGGCAAAAGCCGCCGACCAGCAACGTGCCAACGGTAATAGCACCGCACTGACCGGCATCCCGCTCGCCCATAAAGACATATTTTGCACTAACGGCGTAAAGACTAGCTGTGGCTCAAAAATGCTGGATAACTTTATCCCCCCCTATAATGCCACCGTGATCGAAAAATTTAATCAAGCTGGCGCAGTAAGCTTAGGCAAAACCAATATGGATGAGTTCGCTATGGGCTCCTCCAACGAATCCAGTTTTTATGGGCCGGTAAAAAACCCATGGAGCACTGATTGCGTGCCCGGCGGCTCATCGGGAGGCAGCGCAGCAGCGGTAGCCGCACAGCTAGCTCCCGCTGCCACCGGCACCGACACTGGCGGCTCCATCCGCCAGCCCGCTGCACTGTGCGGCATCACCGGCCTAAAACCTACCTATGGCCGCGTTTCACGCTACGGTATAATCGCCTTCGCCTCCAGCCTTGATCAGGCTGGACCAATGAGCCGTACCGCCGAAGATGCTGCGCTAATGCTCAACGTTATGGCAGGCTTTGATCATAGGGATTCCACCAGCAGTGAGCAGGCGGTTCCCGACTACACCGCTGCACTCAATGACGATTTATCAGGCTTAACAATTGGCCTTCCGAAAGAATATTTTGGCACAGGCCTTAGCCCCGCTATCGAACAAGCTGTACAAGCTGCAATCAAAGAGTAC
This sequence comes from Spongiibacteraceae bacterium, assembly GCA_041677245.1. Taxonomy (GTDB): domain Bacteria; phylum Pseudomonadota; class Gammaproteobacteria; order Pseudomonadales; family Dasaniaceae; genus Oceanicoccus. The sequence goes on from JBAYQJ010000009.1 coordinate 94,749, forward strand.
GAGGCTATGGGAGCCACCATCAAAGAAATATCACTACCCAACACCAGCCTGGCTGTACCCTGTTATTATGTTATCGCCCCGTCAGAGGCCTCAGCCAACCTGTCGCGTTTTGACGGTGTACGTTATGGCTATCGCTGTGAAGACCCCAAGGATTTACACGATCTATACACCCGCACACGGGAAGAAGGTTTCGGTGAAGAAGTAAAACGCCGCATCCTTATTGGCACCTATGCGCTGTCCGCAGGCTTTTACGATGCCTATTATCGAAAAGCCCAACAAATTCGCCGTCTCATCAAAAATGATTTTGTCGCCGCATTCCAACAAGTCGACGTTATTATGGGGCCTACTGTGCCCAACACCGCCTTTGCTCTCGGTGAAAAATCAAATGACCCTGTGTCGATGTATCTAGAAGACATCTACACCATCTCGACCAACCTAGCTGGCCTTCCTGGCATGTCGATCCCCGCAGGCTTAGTCGAAGGCAAACCCGCAGGCTTACAAATTACCGGCAACTACTTTGCTGAAAGCAAACTGTTAAATGTTGCCCATAAATTTCAGCAGGCAACCGATTGGCACCAACAATTTCCAGCGCAATTTTCTACCAAGGCAGAGGACTAAAACATGGAATGGGAAACAGTAATAGGCCTTGAAGTCCACGTACAACTCGCCACCAAGACGAAAATATTCTCCGGCAGCAGCACCGCTTTTGGTGCAGCACCTAACACGCAGGCCAATGCTGTAGATCTGGCCATGCCAGGCACGCTGCCCGTACTTAATGAGCAGGCGCTGCGTTACGCCATTATGTTCGGCTTAGGTATCGATGCCCAAATCAATAAGCGCTCAGTATTTGATCGCAAAAACTATTTTTACCCGGATTCTCCTAAAGGCTACCAAACCACCCAAATGGATTACCCCATTGTTGGCGCGGGCAATGTTGAGATTCAATTAAAAGATGGCAGCACCAAAACCATTCGCATCCACCATGCTCACCTTGAAGAAGACGCGGGAAAATCTTTGCATGAAGATTTTCACGGCTGTACCGGCATCGATTTAAACCGTGCCGGCACACCGCTGATAGAAATCGTTTCTGAACCAGATATGCGCAACGCCGAAGAGGCAGTGGAGTTCGCCAAAAAATTGCACGCCATCGTCACCTCTTTAGGCATCTCCGATGGCGCCATGTCACAGGGCTCAATGCGCTTTGATGTCAATATTTCAGTACGATTAAAAGGTGAAGAGGAATATGGCACTCGCACCGAAACTAAAAACCTCAACTCCTTCAAATTTATGGAGGAAGCCATCGCCCTTGAAGTCGAGCGTCAGATAGATATTCTTGAAGATGGCGGCCGTATTGTTCAAGAAACCCGCCTCTATAATGGCGACACCAAAACCGCCCGCTCCATGCGCAGCAAAGAAGAAGCCAACGACTACCGTTACTTTCCCTGCCCCGACCTGCTGCCAGTAGTTATTGATGACAGCTACATCGAGGCGATCCGTGCCAGCCTGCCGGAACTACCTGCCAGTCGTCAGGCGCGCTTTGTCGAAAACTATGGCCTATCAAATTATGATGCTGGCATCCTCAGCGCAGACAGCGCTATGTCGCAGTACTTTGAAGTCGCCAGCCAAGTTTGTGACGATGCCAAACTTACCGCCAACTGGGTCATAGGCGAAGTCTCGGCACAGCTAAACAACACAGCCAAAGAAGGCGACGGCACAAGCTTTGCCCTATGCCCCGTTAGCGCAGAGCATTTAGGTCAATTGATTTGCCGTATCAAAGACAACACCATTTCAGGGAAGATTGCCAAACAGGTTTTTGAAGCCATGTGGAATGGCGAAGGTGATGCCGATACAGTTATTGCAGACAAGGGTTTAAAGCAGGTATCCGATACCGGCGCACTGGAGGCAATGGTCGCAAAGGTAATTAATGACAACCCAGAGCAAGTAGAAAACTATCGCAATGCCGATGAAGGAAAGCGCAAGAAAATGACTGGCTTTTTTGTTGGCCAAATCATGAAAGCATCTAAAGGCCAAGCCAACCCAGGCATGGTTAATAAAATATTAATGGCACAATTAAATGGCTAGAGTCAGTGCATGCTCAATTTGCAGCGCACCGAACCCAGCCCACAGTAACATTGAAAAAGGCATACGATCATGGCAGTGAAAAAAGACAAAGAAAAAGTTACCGATGAAGTTTGGAACGAACAGCGCGTCAAAGATTTTTTAGACGTAAAACCCGCCGAAGAGGTTGAAGCTGACTTCCACGTACTATTAAAAGCCTATCAATCAATGCGGCTAGAAAACTTTGCTGAATTTATCGAATTTTTTGTCGCTGAAAACCGCAATCTAAACGCTCGCAACCCTCAGGGAGAAACTGCGCTTTCCATCATCAAACAGCACCGCAGCTCCAAAGAGTACGCAGATATTTTAATAAGCCACGGCGCAGAGTAAAGTCCGCATACATCCTGCCATTGCCCCCGTTATGGGTTAATAATGGGGCAATGGCTTAGCGGTTCACTCAGGCTTGCGGAACCGCAAGGTCATACGGTCACTTTCACCAATCGCCAGATGTTTTTCTCGGTCAACTTCCCCCATACGCAGTACCGGTGGCAAGGCCCAAACGTTAGCAGAATAATCTTTGGTATCTTTAGGGTTGGCATTAATTTCAGAGCGAGCATCCAGCTCAAATCCGGCAGCCTGCGCAATATCAACGACTTGCTGCTCAGTTAGATAACCCGTGAAACCACTATTAACAGCGGGGCCACGATGCTGCACCACCCCCAACACCCCGCCCGGCTTTAAGACATCAAAAAAGGCCTTGTAGGCATTACCAGCAACACCATCGCGAACCCAGCCATGCGTATTGCGAAAAGTCAACACCATGTCCGCCGAAGCCGGCTCACCTAATGGTGCTTTAGTAGCTGGAGAAAACCCAATGATTTTGGCTTTACCAAATACCGACTCTGTGGCAAAACGTTGTTGCAGCATTTTATTTTGCTGAATTTGATAACCAGGCAAGTCATCCCGCATCATATCGTATCCAGCTGCAATATATTGCCCTCTTTCGCTCAACACAGGAGCCAGCACCTCGGTATACCACATGCCACCAGGGTTAATTTCAATTACTGTCATCTCTGCTTTTAAGCCAAAAAACTCCAGCGTTTTGACTGGGTGACGATATTGATTACGCGCTATATTTTCTGGGCTGCGGTGCTCACCAGTCGCAGCTTGCTGTAGCGCTGTAGTAAGCGACTCTGTCGCCAACAAAGTAGATGAACTGACTAACAATACGACCAAAACCACCAAACGTCTTAACATTATCCTACCCTCGGTTACTGTGTTTATTTTAAAAAAACCTTAATAATGCCCAGAAAGAAGTTTTACCGTCTCATAAAACGACGGGCAATAAGGCTTTGTAGTTTTTAATTCTGGCCTGGACCCTACTTACTTAAGGCCATATCACTCACCACAAAGTAGAACTTGTGCCACTTAAGCCAATCAATCCGCCACAGTTCGACCACGGGTAATACGATCGCGGTTTTCCTGCTTTTTCTTTTCACTTTTACGCAGCAAAACATACACTGCGCCCACACCTCCATGCTGGGGCTGAGCACTGCAGTACGCTTGAACTTCGGCTAAATCAGGCAACCATTTATTCACATAGCTCTTCAATAAAGCGGCTGCAGTGTCGCCTTTAGGTGACTGATGAGAGCGTTGACCATGATTACCCTTACCATGAACAATAATCAAAGAGCGTAAATCATAGCTGCTGCACTCTTTGACGAATTCAAACACTTCTTTACGCGCCGCGGCAACAGTCATCCGATGTAAATCAAGCCGAGCCTCTTGAGTATATCTGCCCTGCTTTAACTTTCTAAATACACCGTTCTGCACTCCTGCACGCTTAAATTCCAGAACATAATAAGGGTCTAGCAAATCGACGTGGTCACTGGACAGATGATTGCTATCTTTGACCACCTCCTGAGTAGCAGCCTGCCGTCTGGCCTCTAGAGCCAATTCGGAGTGGGTTGAGCGCTTTATCGCAACCTTCGGCTGCAACTGCAGCGGTTTTACATCACCCATTTCCTGTAGAAACAGATCGATTTCTTCATCATTAACCATCATGTTTCACAACCAAATGCATTTCTGAGATCACCTTACTCATCACCTCGAAGGAGGTCAATAGCGCAAACTATGACAACTTTCAGCGCGTTCAATTCAACGGCAGCAGAATCGCTGGCGGCTTAATTAACCAGTGCTACGACCCACCGCACCCAAAAGAACACTGTAACTACTCGGAGAATTGATCCAATAGTTCCGTCAAATGCTGCAAGCGCAATAAGGGGTCTGCAACAGTTAACAACTCAAATTTAATGTTCTCAGCAAGCGGTAGCAACTGCGCCAACAACCCCCCTAAAGAGGCGACATCATCGACCTCAGGGTGAAGTTTCAACCGAGCAATGTGAGGGTGCTCTAGCAGCTGCAACAACATACCTTGCAACTCTTTCGACTGCTCTGGCAATGGTATACGCGGCTCAGGCTCCAGCCACTCCACATCCGCCATATATTGATGATTTTCCTTCTGATAACTCGATAATAACCGAAACTTTTTTGACCCCTCTATGGTGACCCCCAACAAACCATTGGCCAAGGAGTCCCAATCGACAATTTTTGCATAGGTACCAATTTGCGCCAAACGAGGATCTACTTCCGTATTGAGTTTGAAAGTCTCACTCCCCTCGCGCAACCATACTACGCCGAAGCCAGTGTCATTTTTTAGACACTGGCTAACTAGGTCAGTGTAGCGTGGCTCAAAAATCTGCAGCGCCATTCGCCCCTGGGGGAACAACACTGCAGATAAAGGAAAAAGCGGGATGGTTTCCATTATAGGGGCTCCGTTAACTGTTCTAGCTCATACATTAGCTGCAGTGCCTGTTCACGGTTTTCACCACAAACCATTGCCTCTGCTTGAAACTGCTCACAGACTGTAGGTCGCTCTGGCAGACCAAATAGCATACAAAGATTTTGTTCTGTCAGATTAATACAGCGCACCCCGGCAGGCTTTCCTGCTGGCATACCTGGGAGTGGAGCCGTAATCGATGGAGCAATACAACAAGCTCCGCACCCTAAACGACAAGCATCAGACATTGATAACACACCCACAGACAATAAGGCGCAGCCCAAGTAGCTGTCGCCAACTAATCGACATCCACTACACCCGTTTTCGGTCTATCAATATTAGGACCCAGAGGCTCAAAGGTAATCAATAGCTGTGGCAATAACAATAACGCCCCCAATAAGGCGGCAAACATCGCAGTACCCGTCAGTAAACCAAAGTAAATACTCGGCGTAAAATTAGATAAAGCCAAGATAGAAAAACCAATGATAATGGTGATCGAGGTATAAAACATCGCCTTGCCAATAGATCCATGGCAGCGATACATACTGGCCAGATAGTTATTATCCTTTTCAAACTCTACTCGAAAACGATGCACGTAATGAATGGTGTCGTCTACCGCAATACCAATTGCAATCGCCGCAATAGTCACAGTCATAATATCCAGAGGAATCCCCGCCAGCCCCATACCCCCTAGCACAGCACCGGCCGACAACAGGTTAGGAGTTAGCGCAATCAATGCTAACGGCAAGGAGCGAAATAGCACTATAAACATGGCTAAAATAGCAACAAACACTGCACCCAAGGTCAACACCTGTGACCGGTAGAGACTTTGCAGCATATTGTTATACAGTACTAACATACCGGTTAAATGCACTTGCTCGTCTTGAAAGCCCAAATCATCCACCAGGTGCTTACGGATCTGGTGCAATAAGGCATCACGATGCAAATTACGGCTGGTTTCCATCACTCGCACGGTGATTCTTGCCTGGTCTATGCCTTCATCAAGATAGGGGTCGATAAGGATTGAACGGATATCATCCGGCAATTTACTTTGTATCAGCGCCAACTGAATATCATCAATACCAGTGGTTAATTTTTGCAATTGCTTATAGGACGTCGCTAACGACATCACTTTGCCAGTTTCTTCCAAGGAATCAATATAATCGTGAACCTGTTCAATACGGGCCAGACCGACACGGTTAAACCAATAACTTGGCTCGACAGCGCTACCGTCACTATTAGCAAAATCAGCGCTAAAATCATCGTCACCAAAGAAATCATCATCAATACTATCGAATCCAGCGTCTGCAGATGTACCGCTCGAGTTAAGCTTTTGTATCACCGCGTCATCATCTACCACTGGCTTTTCAGGGTTAATAATAATCTCTAGCGGTATGGTTCCCCCCAGCTGTGCATCAATTACTTCCATGCCCTGATAGATTTCGGTCGATTCATGGAAGTAATCAATAAAGCGGTTTTCTACCTGGAGGCGGCTTATACCGATAATACTCAACACCGTTAACAGGCCTGAAAGCCACAAAATTAATTTACCATGCCGCTCAGTAAATGCAGCAAAACGCAATGTAACAGTAACACTGCCTTTATCACTGACGCCGCCGGCTTCAACCTGCCTGGGTTTGCTTACCAACAATAAACCTGCGGGTAAAATAATAAATGCCAAACATAAAGCAGCCGTTACACCGATGGCCATCATCCAGCCAAAGTCAATAACTGGCCGAATACCACTTATCACTAACGAGGCGAAGGAGACTATGGTGGTCAAAGTAGTATAAATACAAGGCTTGACCATAAGCAAAGTAGTTTGCTTTACCAGCTCACGCTGGGTCATCTGTGGATTACTCACTAACAACTCTCGATAGCGCACCAGCAAATGTATAGCTATCGATAGGGTAATGATCAGCAGCAGGGCAACAAAATTGGAGGAAATAACCGTCATTCGCCAATCAAGCCAGGTAATCAAGCCCAACATAAACAGCGCTGAAACCAAACAAGTAAGCAGCGGTAAAACCACCCACACCAACCGCCGAAAAATATACGTCAGTGTAAAAACTATAAACAGCAAAATACCCGCACCAAACACCACCAGATCACTTTTTACAAAGTTGATCATATCCACAGCTATCATTGGCACACCGCCGAGAAAGATCCGAGCATCACCGCGATAGCGGTCAATGATTTCCCGCACTTGATCAACCAGTAGACTTTGGCGATCATTAACGACAACCACATAGTCACGGTACGCCTGCTCAGCACGCTCGAGCTGCAATTCTTGCTCTGCCGACAAACCCTGCGCTTTTTTCTCACGTAGCACTTCACGCGCGGCCAGTAAAGAATGGTAGTGAGCATCGCGTTTAATGTTAACTTGCAGCGCCGTGGTTTTTCCGTCGGGGCTGGTCAATAAATTCTTGTAGATGGGGCTGGTGCTCAACTCCCTTTTAACCAGTTCTCTATCGGTATCCGGCATCCTCAGCGTGCGGATACCCTCACCACTGGAAACTTCTTCCAAGGTAACCAGCGGACTCTCCAATAAGGGCACATCCAGAATACTAACCACTGATGACACACCATCCAATTTGGCTAAATCTGCACGCAGCTGATCTAAATTAGCCAGCACCTGATCCGAGAATAAATCCTGTTGCGGTTGGTAAGTAACCAACAAGAAATCCTCGGAGCCATAGCGTTTGCCAACCTCACGAAACAGCTTTAGCGAGGCATCCCCCTCCAACACCAAAGAGTCAGCCGAGGCATCCAGCTTAAAATTAACAATATGTGTGGCCAGCCAGGCGATCAACCCTAGCGTAATAAATAGCGTCAGCCATGGACGCCGTAAAACCAAAATTTCATAAACAGAAAACAGACGATACTTCACTCAATAAACCCTTATTAATATTCAGTCACTGACCCGTACTGTTAATTTCAAGCGCCGCAAGCAGCTGCTGGTGGATACCGCCAAAGCCGCCATTACTCATAATGACGATATGATCCCCCGCCTGCGCGGTTGCAACTAAGCGAGCGACAATAGCTGACACCGATGCCTCCACCGATGCCTTCGCAACACTGGCAGAAACCACCTGCTCTAGCGACCAATCCAAACCCTCGGGCTGATACCAAATTACCTGATCTGCCAAAGCGGTAGACTCTGCAAGTTTCGCCAAATGAGTACCTAATCGCATCGTATTTGAGCGCGGCTCGATCACTGCAATGATACGTTGTTGCACAACCTTCGCTCGCAACCCCGCCAACGTAGTCGCTATTGCCGTAGGATGATGAGCGAAGTCATCGTAAACAGTGACACCGCCAATTTGCGCTAACGTCTCCATCCGGCGCTTAACACCCTCAAACTGACACAAAGCTTCTGCCGCTATAGTCGGGGTAACACCCACATGCCTTGCAGCAGCAATGGCCGCCAGAGCATTACACACATTGTGGTCACCGGTGAGCGGCCAACAAACTCGACCGACATCAACACCCTTCAACAAAACCTCAAACTCGCTACCGTCCGCGTGAGACAAGCGTACGCACCACTCCTGATCAGTATTGTTTAAAGAAAGTTGCTCAAGCTCAGACCACAGGCCCTGCGCCAACACCTGCGCTAAATACTCATCTTCAGCCGGCACGATAATACGGCCATTACCAGGGATAATCCGTACCAAATGGTGGAACTGTCGCTGAATGGCTTTAATATCATCAAAAATATCGGCATGATCAAACTCGAGGTTATTCAAAATCGCCGTGCGCGGCCGGTAATGCACAAATTTAGAGCGCTTATCAAAGAAGGCACTATCGTACTCATCGGCCTCAATAACAAAGAAGGGGGAATCACCCAGGCGGGCAGATACGCCAAAATTACCTGGCACCCCACCAATAAGATAGCCAGGGCTCATACCCGCATACTCAAGAATCCAGGCCAGCATACTGCTAGTGGTAGTTTTGCCGTGGGTTCCAGCAGCAGCCAACACCCAGCGATCTTGCAACAGGTGATCCGATAGCCATTGTGGCCCAGAGGTATAGCGCAAGCCCCGGTCCAACATCGCCTCAACCGCCGGATTGCCCCGCGACATAGCGTTGCCAACGACAACCAGATCAGGGGCGGGTTCCAGTTGTGCAGGGTCAAAGCCCTCGGTTAAAACAATACCCTGCTGCTCCAGCTGAGTACTCATCGGGGGGTAAACATTGGCATCGGAACCCGTCACAGTATGACCAAGCTGACGGGCAAGAATCGCAAGCCCACCCATAAATGTCCCGCAAATACCCAGGATATGGATATGCATAGTGGCCCTTATCATAGAATTTTGTCGGCGCGAATAGTAACACTGGCCAATCTGGAAACCTAGGGTATCGCCCCAGGTGATTTACGCTACAAGCTTATGCCGCGTAGAGAAAAACTTACCAAGCACTTCAAATAAGGTTGTCAGTCACCTTCATCAATGAATTCAAGCCCTACGCCATCTTTATCCCGGCGCACAACCTTCATTTTAACTATCGGAGCCTCCCCAGCACCCATCCCCTGCACCTGAACACTCACCACTTCGCCCAATTCAGGCAAAGCTTTATCGTCGGCAAAAATATAGGCCCCGCCATCGGATATATCCCCGGTACGAAACCTCGCCTCACCTATATTAGGATGAGAGACCTTAACATCAGCCTGTAATTTGGTTCTGATATGTTTTCGCAAGTTTTTTGACACAAACAATCCTTAATCTCTCGAACGCTGACTCACCAAGATTAGCACATCAACCTTAAATGCATAGAAATCCAACAGCTTAACATCGAATTTAGCGCAAACATTGGTAATCCAGGCCGCTCAGTTTATACTTACAGACTGCAAATTTTTCACTGTAATCTATCAATTCTCACTTGGAAGATAATTATGAGCTTTAATCTAATCCCTGCTGGCAAAGATCTGCCTAACGATATTTATGTTGTTATCGAAATTCCAGCCAATCACGATCCGATCAAATACGAAATTGATAAGGAGATGGATTGCCTGTTAGTAGACCGCTTCATGGCCACACCCATGTTTTACCCAGCTAACTATGGTTACATCTCCAACACCCTGTCAGAAGATGGCGACCCACTCGATGTATTGGTTGTTACACCCTACCCAGTGGCACCCGGCTCAGTTATCCGCAGCCGTCCTATCGGTATTCTGAACATGAGCGATGAAGCAGGCCAAGACGCTAAATTGCTAGCCGTCCCTCACGATAAACTGTCAGCATTATACAAAGACGTTAAAGAGCCCTCTGACTTACCAGAATTGCTGATCAAGCAAATTGAGCACTTCTTCGAGAACTATAAAGATCTTGAAACAGGCAAATGGGTAAAAATTGATGGCTGGGCTGATAGCGAAGCAGCTAAAGCTGAAATCATGAAAGCGGCGGCAGCCTACAAAGGCTAAAACCTCATTGGCCTATCAACTCGATAAGCCGCCTCAAAAAAACCGAGTATGTACTCGGTTTTTTTGGGCTGATTTTTCATCCAGAGCATATTGCACACCAGTACCCACAGACTCAAAGCCTTTACTTCCGGCCCCGTGAGAACAAAGAGCACCAAAGAAGTTAGCGCTCACTAGCTCACCTCTTTTACAGCGGGCATAGCCGTCATCAACTTCTTATATAGCTTGGTGTTTTTACTGATCACTTTGTGCTTAGCATAAGCATCTACAGCCCGCCGCCAAGCTTGATCTTTACCATGAGCATTAAGGGAGAAACTGGTACATACTATTTTCTGCTCCAGCTCTGAGGCAATACCTATTTGAAAAATCGGTGTTACCGTTCCACTTTTTTCCATTTTAAGCAAATAGCTAATGCCCTTGACGCTACCATCGGAGTTAAAACAGCGCCCTGGCTTCAGCTGTTTTTTCACCCGCTGTTGCTGGTTAGCTAACTCTTCATCTCGAGCGATAGCCTGCTGCTCGATTTGCTTGGCTAGCCTCGACCCCAAGCGTTTACCCTCTTTTTTCAGGGAGAAATATTCCTGAAACAGTTTGCCGTTTACTGTGCGCCGTACACGATATCCATAAAAAGCTTCATTATCCAATAACTTCACACTCACGTTACTACTCTCCTTTGTTGTTCAAGCCCCTTTTAACACCAGCAGTATAAGCTCGTAAATGGGGCTCATGTGATGAGAATTGAGCTACTCCAGAGCTCTCGCAAAACTAAAGCCATACCGAACCGATTCAATAATAACAAAGAACAAAACTATTAGGCTCGACCTAGTTCAACCATTAGAATAAAGCTTGTCCAAAAATTCAACACTTATTATCAAGACAAGCTGTTTAGTTCGATTAATGAATACTAAGCCTCCAATTCTTATAACTGATTCATATGTAGAGACGGGTGCAAATCAACCGGCTTGCCAATGGCCCTTGCCGGCACACCCGCAACTGTCGTATGTGCGGCAACATCACCTAACACTACACTACCAGCAGCTATTTTAGCACCGACTCCAACCGTCACATCGCCCAGAATCTTAGCGCCTGTACTCACCAACACGCCATCACCAATGGTCGGATGACGCTTACCGGGGCCAATGCCGCAACCACCGAGTGATACCGAATGCAACAATGAAACGTTGTTTCCTATAATACTGGTCTCGCCAATAACAACAGCCGTGGCATGGTCAATCATAATGCCATGACCAAGCTTTGCTGCAGGATGAATATCTACATCAAACACACTAGCAATCCTGTTTTGCAGATAATAAGCCAAACTATAACGCTGCTGTTGCCATAAATAATGTGTTATTCGATATGCCTGTAACGCATGATAACCTTTGTAATACAAAAATGGCGTCGAATAGAAGTCACAAGCCGGATCACGCTGAAAGCAGGCTTCTAAATCCAAACACGCGCATTCGACAATGTCAGGGCTGCGGGCCAACACACACTGTATTTCACGATTCATAATCAAACCGGGTACAGTGCCACTACTTAATTTACTGCTTAATTGAAATGCCAAAGCCGCAGTAAAATTATCTTGATTTAATACCGTCGTATGGAACAAACTGGCAAGCATAGGCTCTTTTAATGCCTGTTGTTCAACTTCAGCATAGATCGACTGCCAGATGTGTTGAAGTAAATCTTCATTGACTAAATCAGTCATAAGCCTTCATTTTTTGAGTATTGACAAGTTTCGTCGGGTAAAGTTTTTCTTCCACCACAATATAGCGATGGTAGATTTCTTCAAGGTTTGCAAGCACCACCTGTTTCAATGCAATAGGCTGAGCAGCAATGGTATCACGTAGATAGTCGAGGCTTAGCTCGCGCTGATACTGTTGTGCCAGCGGCAAATAACTTAAGTGCCAACGCTCAGGCGCTATACCCCCACTATCTATTTGATAGGGCCGAAAAAAACCAAAACTCGCCCCTCTTAATATCTGCTCGTCCAGCCACTCATGCAGAGCCACGAAGGGACCTGAACCACTGACTTCTTCAAGACTGAGCTGTAATTGATAATCGGCCTTAACCGCTCGCTTGTCATACACGTCTATATCCGTACCCCAGTGATGCCTAGACGCACCAGGCAGCGCAGACCAGCGCAGTATTGCCTGCACCAACGACCAAGGGTCCAATGTTGATATATCTATCACTCTACCCTGTTTATCCAGCACCGGTCGCTCACCTGTCGCTTTGCCATTCCAGATAGCCAACTGCCGATTAAAATCTCTGTAACCACTAGCTATCGTTAACTCAAAGCTTTCAGCTGCAGCATGTTGTAGCGCCAAAAAAGCAGCAAGTGCTTGCCGGTGAATACCCGCAGAGACAGTAGCCCTATCAATAAATTGATCGTCCTGACCCGTTAAATAGCGCTTATCGGCAAACATCAAAATCCCAACAATCATTAGTTGATTGATATATCAAAAAAGCTATATTATAAACTAAATATATAACTAATTAATAATAACAATATAAGGAGGCAGTCTATGCAAAATGACTTGCTGGATCTAAAAAACCTCGGTAACACTTCGATAAACTGGCTTCATTCAATTGGCATTAATAGTCAGGCAGAGCTCAAAGAAAAGGGGGCCGTTGAAGCCTACCACGAGATCAAACAGCGTGGCATTAAAGTTTCTAAAGTTTTACTGTACGCACTACACGGCGCATTAAACGATATGCACTGGAATGATTTAGACAACCAAACCAAAACAACCCTGTTAGAACAAGCCGAAAGGCAATGTAACCCCGATATCTGTTAATATTAGCTATTCACACCAGACATCGTCAAACCCTCTACATATCTATATCATCTTCGCTAATCCCGCTACCGCACCCTAGTTAAAGCACCACAACCAAGGTGTTGCGGTTAACGACTCAACAAACAAAAGCTCCGATCTATGACGACAATCTGCCACATTGACGAAATCCCCGAACAATCCTGCAAAGGCTTTACCCTGGATGCTGACAGTTATTTTGTGATTAAAAAAAACCACCAAATCTATGCCTACCGCAACCGCTGCCCACACCTTGGTATTGAGCTCAACTGGGAGGAAGACAAATTTCTGGATTTTGACGGCATGCTTATTCAGTGCTCCACCCATGGCGCACTGTTTCTTATCGAGAGCGGCGAATGCGTGAGTGGTCCCTGCCTAGGACAACAACTTGAACCCATAACGGTACAAATTATTGACCAGCACATCATCATTTAGACTTGCGGGGGGGGGGGGGGGCAAAAAAAACAAACCTTTTTAAAACTTTGGGCGTGTTTTTCCGAAAAATATCAAAAAAAACCAAAAAGCGGGGGGGAAAAAACA
>JBAYQJ010000010.1:0-93803 GCA_041677245.1 Spongiibacteraceae bacterium
AGACGAGCGTATGGTTTTAGAAACTTTGAAAACTACAGGTTGAGAGTGCTAACCCACTGCGGGTGGGATGGTATTATTAATAGGGTTCGATGAATGCCATCCCCCGTTAATTGGGTAGAGCCTTGCCGCGTTAAGTGGGTAGAGCCCTTTATTTTTGGCATGAAAAAGGCCACTAAAAAGTGGCCTAAATCATTGATAAATATGGTAGCGAGAAGTGGATTTGAACCACCGACCCCATCATTATGAGTGATGTGCTCTAACCAGCTGAGCTATCTCGCCAAAACTTTAAAACCGGAGCTAGAGCTCTAAGGCTTTCAAGAGGCGCGTATTCTGGCGATTTGGTCTGCCGCTGTCAAGACCGGTTTGCCGATTTTAGTCTCATCATCGGCAGTTGTTTACATACTGCCGATGATGGTGTGGCTTGTCGGCGATCAAACGTTGAATTTAAAGTGGATAATATCACCGTCTTTGACGATGTAATCTTTACCTTCGAGACGTAATTTACCGGCTTCTTTGGCGCCTTGCTCACCTTTGTACTGAATAAAATCGTCATAAGCGATAACTTCGGCTTTGATGAAACCGCGCTGGAAGTCGCTGTGAATAACGCCAGCGGCTTCTGGTGCTGTTGCTCCTAGTGGAATGGTCCAGGCGCGAACTTCCTGTACACCTGCAGTGAAGTAGGTGTGAAGCCCAAGTAATTCATAGCCGGCGCGGATTACCCGGTTTAGGCCGGCCTCTTCCATGCCGAGGTCGGCGAGGAACTCGAGTTTTTCTTCTTCGTCCAGCTCGGCAATTTCAGACTCTAGTTTGTTGCAGATAGGCACTACAATGGCGCCTTCAGTGGCGGCAATGGTGTTGACGACATCGAGGAAGGGGTTGTTTTCAAAGCCGTCTTCATCGACATTAGCGATGTACATGGTTGGCTTGGTGGTTAGCAGGTGTAAGCTTGGCAGCAATGCTTTTTCATCGTCAGTTAAGGTTACTGTGCGTACGGGCAAACCTTCCTCTAGATGCGGCAGCAATTTTTCGATCAGGCTTTTTTGTGCTACGGCTTCTTTGTCGCCACCTTTAGCGGCGCGGTTAATACGCGGTAATTGTTTTTCCAGGCTGTCAAAGTCCGCTAACGCTAATTCAATATTGATAATCCCAATATCATTAGCCGGGTCGATTTTGTTGGCAACATGGATGATGTTGTCGTTTTCGAAGCAGCGGACTACGTGAGCGATGGCATCAGTTTCGCGGATGTTGGCAAGGAACTTGTTGCCTAGACCTTCGCCTCTGGAGGCGCCTTCAACCAAGCCTGCGATGTCCACAAACTCCATAGTGGTGGGGACGATGCGGTTAGGTTGAACAATCTCGGCGAGTTTGTCTTGACGAGGGTCGGGGATGGGTACGGTGCCAGCGTTGGGTTCGATGGTACAAAAAGGAAAGTTTTCTGCGCCGATACCGGCCTTGGTTAAAGCATTAAACAAGGTGGATTTACCCACATTTGGTAGGCCGACAATACCGCAATTAAAGCCCATGATGATCTCTCTGTTAGGGTAGGGCGTAGTGGCTATAATCTGGCCACAATGAACGCCGTGAAGGTTAAATGTTAGCGTTGAATTGGTTTTTGTTCTAGGTCTTGTGCGTTATACCGATTAGCCGGGGGCGCATCATTTCAAGTTTAGGCTTTAAACGTATGCAGGTAGTTCATTGCTTTTGCCCAGTTACCTTGTACCGCATCGGGTAAGGCGCGAATGGCTTCATCAATGCTGTCTTGCATTTTATTGTATTCAGCAGCAGGCGCTTTGGTTAAGACGTAGCCGGTGACTTTGTCAGCAGAGCCTGGGTGGCCAATGCCTATGCGCAGCCGATGAAATTCGCGGTTATTACCGCTGCTGGCGATGATGTCTCTTAGGCCGTTATGGCCGCCGTGCCCGCCGCCTTGTTTAAATCGTGCAGTGCCTACATCGATATCGAGTTCGTCGTGAGCGACAAGTATTTCTTCGGGAGCTATTTTATAAAAACTACTCAATGCAGCGACTGATTTGCCGCTGCGGTTCATAAAAGTAGTGGGTATTAATAGGCGTATTTCATTGCCGCCAATATCGATGCGGCTGCTTAAACCATAGAATTTGCTTTCTTGTTTGAGAGGGGCGTTATATTGCCGTGCCAATTCTTCAACGAATAAAGCCCCGGCATTGTGGCGAGTATCTTCATATTCGCGTCCTGGGTTTCCCAAGCCTACTATGAGTTTAATTGCGCTCAATGTCAGGGCCTCAAATAGTAAAATGGGGACAAAGTCCCCATTAGTTGTGCTGTTGAGATAACCTAAGGTTATCTCTGTTCGAAGGTTTTACTCTTCGCTGCTGGCTGCTTCGTCTGTTGCTTCGTTGTCGTCGGCAGAATCACTACCACCGCGAGGCGAGTTAACTGTAGCAACGAGTAGGTTGTGATCTTCGCCGTGGCTTAGAGCAACGCTCTCAACGCCAGCAGGTAAAGTCAGGTCGGAGATATGAATGGTTTCGCCAACTTTCAAATCCTTCATGTCTACTTCGATAAAGTCAGGTAAGTCTTTAGGTAAGCAAGTTACCTCAATATCGTTAAGTGCGCGAGCGATAGTGCCGCCCCCTACTTTAACACCGTGACAGGCTTCTTCGTTAATGAAGTGTATTGGAACATGCAGGGTGATCTTAGTGTTGGCATCAACGCGCATAAAGTCGATATGCATAATTGTGTCTTTAGCAGGGTGGCGTTGCATGTCTTTAACAACAACCTGCCCAGCTTTACCATCGATAGATAAGTCGATGACGCTGGAGAAAAAGATCTCGTTTTCAGTCAGTTTAACAATTTCATTCATAGCAATAGTGATTGGCTGTGGTTGAGCTTCCCCACCATAAACAATCCCCAGTACTCTGTTTTCCAGACGACGCAGGCGGCGGCTCGCACCTTTCCCCAAGTCGTTTCTGGTCTTTGCATCTAATTTAAATTCGCTAGACATAATATGTCTCCTTTAGTTAGCGAAACACGCTACTACCTGCGACCAGTAGTTAACGTGGGCTGTGAAGTGGTTTAATGCGGTAATTTTATATCCGTTAAACACCTTCGTTGTTACCCCGCGACACTGCTGTCGAAGGGCGGTATATTTTTCGGTCTGGATTTTTCACTTGCCAGTTAGCGAAACAGGGCGCTGATAGACTCTTCATTACTGACTCTGCGCATTGATTCGGCTAATAAACCAGCCATGGTGAGCACACGAATTTTATTGCAGGCTCTGGCTTCATCGTTGAGGGGGATAGTGTCGGTAACAACCAGTTCATCCAGCTCGGAATTGTTGATGTTCTCAATAGCTTTGCCTGACAGTACGGGGTGGGTACAGTACGCCACGACTTTGTCGGCGCCATGCTCTTTTAGTGCTGTGGCAGCTTTGCAAAGGGTGCCCGCTGTATCGACCATGTCATCGACTAGGATGCAGGTGCGGCCAAAGACTTCGCCGATGATATGCATCACCTGAGCTTCGTTTGCCTGTGGGCGGCGTTTGTCGATGATGGCTAAGTCGCAGTCATTTAGCCGTTTTGCTACGGCGCGGGCGCGAACAACACCGCCTATATCGGGAGAAACCACTACCATGTTTTGGTGGTTTTGTTTGTTGATGTCGTCCAGTAAAACGGGAGAGCCGTAAACGTTGTCTACGGGAACATCGAAAAAGCCCTGAATTTGTTCTGCATGAAGATCAACCGTTAATACTCGGTCGATACCAACGCCAGTCATCATATCAGCAACAACTTTGGCACTAATAGGAACACGTGAAGAACGTACTCGGCGATCTTGGCGTGAATAACCAAAGTAAGGTACAACTGCAGTGATACGTCCGGCTGAAGAGCGGCGCATGGCATCAATCATAACGATTAATTCCATCAGGTTATCATTGGTTGGTTTGCAAGTTGATTGGATGATGAATACATCCGCGCCGCGTACATTTTCGTTGATTTCAACAGAAATTTCGCCATCGCTAAATTTGCCAACAGAGGCATCACCTAACGGCAGGTGTAATTGATCGACAACTCTTGCGGCTAACTCTGGATTGGCGTTACCGGTAAAAACCATTAACTTTGACACGATAATTTCCTGCTTTGCTGGCGATGCGGTAGTTGTCGAATTTGATCACACCAGTACACTGTTGCGTGAGTGTTTGGTGCTTGCGGAGGGAGGGAGGGTGGCAAGAGCCTTGCTCAAGCGTTCTGTGCTGCCCTTGCCGCCCGTTTGCTGTTCTTTGTAATCCAATACTGATGTAAGCCGGATTATTACAGCTGGGTGGCAGAATTTATTCAAAGGCCTTCAGCCTTGATGGCTTGCCTCGTCCAAATGCGTTGCATTTGTCGAACCAGGAAAATTCCTACCGGCCTAGCTGTGTTTACTTTTCTGATCCGGCATCTAATTAAGATGCCGGATCAATAATATGGCTGGGGTGGTAGGATTTGAACCTACGAATGCTGAGATCAAAACCCAGTGCCTTGCCGCTTGGCGACACCCCAATAAACTTCTCTAGCGGTGATTACAGTTTAAGTGTTTGATGGGTGGGGGATATATTCATACCCTTAGCCACAAAACCCTGTAAATCACTTGGTAGCTTGTGCAAAATTTGCTGTGCTGAGCTTAAATCAGCAAAGCTGGCAAATATACATGCACCAGTACCTGTTAGTCGAGCAAAATTTTTATCCGTTAACTGCTGATTAAGCCAGTTGAGTGCTGCATTTACCTCAGGGTAAAGCTGCCGGACTATCGCTTCACAATCGTTGTGATAGCTCTGCTTGAAAACGGCCGCCATTGTGATCGGAGAGGTGTTCCGTGTCAATTGTTTGTGGGAAAAAATTTCTCCAGTGGTTACTTTACAGTCAGGTTTGATCACTAAGTAATAAGCTTGAGGTATTTCAATGGCTTGCAGTTGCTCACCGATACCCTCGGCCCAGGCTGATCTGCCGCGGATAAAGACGGGGACATCGGCCCCCAGTTGTAGGCCGATGGTAGCCAGTTGATCCAGAGTTAATTGCAGTTTCCAAAGCTGGTTTAAAGCCAGTAGAGTGGTGGCTGCGTTAGAGCTGCCACCGCCTAGGCCGCCGCCCATGGGTAAAATTTTTTCTAGTTGTATATCGACGCCTTGGTTGGTGTCGGTGTCTGCAGTGGTACAACTCTGTAGCAGCCGAGCAGCTTTGATAATCAGATTATTGTCATTCGGCACCCCGTCCAGGGTCGGGTTCAGGGTGATTTGTCGGTCATTACGCACTTCAAAATGGAGTGTGTCACCGTAGTCCAATAGTTGAAATAGGGTTTGTAATTGGTGATACCCATCTTCTCTGCGCCCGATAATGTGCAGCATTAGATTGAGTTTGGCAGGGGAGGGCAGGCTTAAACGTGTCATTCACTTATTTCACAGTTTGTCGGTAGCTGCCACTGGCTGATGACTAGCGTAACCTTGTAGGGTGTTTTTTGAGCAATTATCTTGCTGGGCAGTTGGTAGCCATCAACCTCCGCAAACTTGAGAAAGCTGAGTTGCCAGTGATTTTGTTCAAAGCCCAGACCCGTTGAAGCGGCTTGCTGCTTGGTTTGGTGGGAATAGCTCTGATAGGGGTAATCTGGCGAAGGAATGCCGCGTAGCCAATAGAATAATTGCTCAACGGGTAGTGACCAGCCGAGTTGTTGCTCTAATAGCTCGGCGGCACTGCGGGCTTGAAATAATTGTTGGTCGTTGGTGACGAGCTTGGCCTGTCTGCTGTCTCCGTAGAGGTGTGCAGTCCCTTGGCCTAATGGTCCGCTAAGGCGAATATCAAATTGGTTGCCGCACTGCTGCCAGTTAAGGTAGCCGCTATGTCCGCTGCTGCCGTCGCGCAGACCAATTTTGCCGCTGATTTGCCAGTGCTGAATTTGCGCATTAGCCGCCATGGTCGATGGGGCTGGTTGACTGGGCCGTAGATTGCTACAGGCTGCCAGCGATAAACAAATAGCGAGTGACAGTAAGTATCGATAGTGCTTGATCATTGTGTGGCCTATTGCTGAGGCGCGTTTTGGGTTTTTGAGCTGCCAGGACTGAGTCGTTCCATTGTGTTGATTAAAATAGTGCTGTCCGGGTGGCGTTGCAGGCTTTGCTGCCAGATATCCAGGGCTTGTTGTGTTTTGCCCGTAGCCCATAGTACTTCGCCTAGATGGGCCGCTACCTCATGGTCGGGAAACGCTTGGTAGGCTTGTGTGAGCAGTTGTAGGGATTCATCCAGGTGGCCCCGTTGAAACTGTACCCAGCCGAGGCTATCGAGAATGGCGGGATCGTCGGGTCTGAGTGCCAAAGCGCGAGTTATAAGTTGGTAAGCTTCTTCATAGCGGTCGGTGCGGTTGGCCAGGACATAGCCCAGGGTGTTGAGGGCGATGGCATTGTTGCTATCAATGGCGATGATGTCACGCAAGTCTATTTCCAGTTGCTCAATATTCCCCATTTTTTCGCTAGTCACCGAGCGGGCGTATAAAAGATTGGGTTGCCTTGGGTTGGTCAGTAAGGCTTCGCTGAGTAAATCAAAACTCTGTTTTAGCTGGTTTTGGCCGAGTAGCAGCTCTGACTCGACCAGATATAGACGTACATTGTGCTCGGGGTATTGCAGTCGTAGTTTTTGTAGGTATTGCCTGGCGGTATCGCTCTGTCCTTGCTTGAGATACAGGTAGGCAATGCGGTTAGTGGCCGCAATAAAGTCTGTGCTTGGCGGGATTTGTTGGTAATGTGCAATCGCTGTGGGCCAGTCTTGCTCTAGCTCGGCCAGTTGCCCTAAATAATAGTGGGACTCAGTGTTGCGTAGGCCGGTCGCCAGCAAGCGTTTAAGATAAATATTAGCATCGACCAGATTGCCAGTTTCTTTGTTGATCAGTGCCAGTGACAGCAATAAGTCTGGATCTTGCGGGGTGGTGCTGAGCAGTATTTCAAACTGCTCTTTGGCCAGTGATATGTCGTTAGCCATTAAAACACGGGCGTATTGCAGGCGCAGGCGGCGATTGCTGGGGTGGCGCTTTAGCACTTGCTCGAGTCGTGCGAAGGCTTCGTCGTTACGGTCGAGTTGTTGCAGTAGGCGGGCCTCGACTACGGTGGCGTGGAGGTCATCGGGGTCAATGGTAAGTACTTGCTGAATCAATGCCAGTGCAGCCTTGGGTTCACCGCGTTGCTGCATGAGCAGGGTTTTGGCGGTGAGTAGTTGGGTGTGGTTGGGATGTTGTTCAAGTAGCTGTTGAATTGATTGTTCCAGTGCATCACGGGTCGCTTGGGGTAGTGTTAAACTGCTGGCAGCGATAGCGGCGAAGTTGGTTGTGCCGCTTTGCTCCAGCACAATATTCATATGCTTGAGGGCTGCGATCGGACGTTGATTCTTAGCGAGAATAGTCGATAGGGTGTACTGAGCTTCGATATTGGTGGGTTCTAACTCTACCCATAGCTGGGCGGCGTCGAGGGTGGCTTTGTCGGCACTGAGGAATTGTGCTAATCGTGTCGCACGGGCGGTTACACCGGCGTCACGGGTTTGGTGGGCTTGCTGCATATAGTTGCCCAGTGCTAAATCATAGCGGTTGCGCCGCACGGCGAATTCAGCGACTAACAGGTCATGGAAGCTATCGTTGGGGAAGGGGCGGGTAGCGACTTCGACTGCTTCTTCTGGGATTTGTGTGATTTCAATGGGGGCGGCTGCTTC
This sequence comes from Spongiibacteraceae bacterium, assembly GCA_041677245.1. Classification (GTDB taxonomy): domain Bacteria; phylum Pseudomonadota; class Gammaproteobacteria; order Pseudomonadales; family Dasaniaceae; genus Oceanicoccus. Next base: position 7,701 of record JBAYQJ010000010.1, read on the forward strand.
GGCAGGCTTTGGTGCGGGTGGAGTGCTACAGGCGCTGACAATAGTGAGTAGTGTGGCTGCCACAAGCATAAAACGAAGTGGCTTGGGAAATACATGGATTGGTTGATTGATTGTTTTATACATCAATTTATAAATAAATGGAGTTATTAGTGAAAGTGGAGCCATGCCGCATCGATCCTCGTTTGGAGTCGCCATGATGACATAAAGCTGCTTCGAATAACCAGAGTTAAGCGGGTTAGAGTGGGATAAGTGTCGACTCTAATCTACTTTTGTTAATGAACTTGTTAGAATGGTCAACTTTTTTGGGATCAGGGTGGCATAATCGCAGCCACCGCTGGCTGGCACTTCAGTTAGAAGTGCGTATAGGCGGGTTGTTACCGGCTGATTATTAACCGAAACGTTTGAGGATTTACCACCGCCGTATGGGTTTGATCGTATTAGGCATTAATCATAAATCAGCTAATCTTGCTTTGCGCGAGCGCGTTGCGTTTGCGCCTGAGCAAATGACTGAGGCATTACAGGGTGCGCTGGTTGATGCGGCGTTGGCGGAGGCGGTTATTCTTTCGACGTGTAACCGTACCGAGATGTTTGTCATTGTTGACGATAACGCAGGCGTTGATGGTGAGCAGCGAGTATTGGAGTGGTTGGCGTCTTATCACCAGCTCTCAACGTCAGAATTACAAACGTTTTGCTATAGTTATCGAGACACGGATGCGCTGCGGCATATGATTCACGTGGCCAGCGGGCTTGACTCCATGATCCTGGGTGAGCCGCAAATCTTTGGGCAAATGAAATCAGCCTTTGCTGTTGCACAGGAAGCACAATCAGTCGCCCGTGAATTTTCACGGATATTTCCCCATGTTTTTTCGGTGGCCAAGCGTGTTCGTACTGATACCGCTATTGGTGAAAACCCGGTGTCAGTGGCCTATGCCGCAGTCAATTTATCCCAGCATATTTTTGCCGATTTAACTAAGACAAGAGCGTTGTTGATTGGCGCTGGTGAAACGATTGAGTTGGTGGCCAGGCATTTGGTTGAAAACGGCGTTAAAGATATTGTGGTTGCCAACCGTACCTTGGGGCGGGCAAAAGAGCTGGCGCAGCGGTTTGGTGCCGAAGCGGTGTTATTTTCAGAAATACCTATGCAATTAGTGGACGCCGATATAGTCATCTCATCCACCGGTAGTCAGCTGCCTATTTTAGGTAAAGGTGCGGTGGAGTATGCGTTAAAGCAACGCAAACATCGGCCTATATTAATGGTCGATATTGCCGTGCCACGTGACATCGAAGAGCAGGTTGGTGAGTTGAACGATGTTTACCTCTATACAGTCGATGATTTAACCGAAATCGTCGATGAGAATATGCGCAATCGTCAATCCGAGGCACGTAAAGCAGATAAATTAATCGATGAAGGTATCGAGCATTACCATCAGCGTTTGCGGGCATTGGATGTGGTGTCTACACTCAAAGCCTATCGCCAGCAGTCAGAACAAACCCGCGATGCTGAGTTGGAGAAAGCGCTTAAACAATTAGCCAAAGGTGAACCTGCAGAGAAGATTTTGAATCAGTTGGCGCGTAGTTTAACCAATAAGTTTATGCATACGCCCAGCATTGAAATGAAAAAAGCCAGCGTCGAAGGGCGTGACGAATTTATCAGTCATGCTCAGGGTTTGTTGGGCTTGACAGTTGATAGCAGCAATAGCAGTGATGAGCGCTGAATCTAGCGAACGCGTCCCACGAACAACCATTTAAAAGAGCAACCATGAAGCAATCGATAGTTAATAAACTGGACAATTTAGTTGATCGCCACGAAGAGTTGGGTGCGTTGCTGAGTGATAGTGACATCATTGGTGACCAAAATAAATTCAGGGTTTTGTCCAAGGAATATGCCGAGGTTGAGCCGGTGATTAAGTGCTATGGCCTTTACTGCCAGACACTGGAGGATATCGAAGAAGCGCAGATGCTATTAAAAGATGGCGATGCTGATATGCGAGAAATGGCGCAGGAAGAATTTAATGACGCACAAGAGCGTCGTGATAATTTAGAGCAAGAGTTACAAACATTACTGCTGCCACGCGACCCTAACGATTCGAATAATGTGTTCCTTGAAGTACGTGCTGGTACCGGCGGTGACGAAGCCGCTATCTTTTCTGGCGATTTATTTCGGATGTATTCACGCTATGCCGAAAACAGGGGCTGGAAAATAGAAACCATTAGCAAGCGCGATGGCGAGCATGGTGGTTTTAAAGAAATCATTGCCAGAGTTAGCGGTCAAGATGTTTATGCTAACTTAAAATTTGAATCCGGTGCTCATCGAGTACAACGGGTGCCAGAAACAGAATCGCAGGGTCGAGTTCATACGTCCGCCTGTACCGTTGCGGTGTTGCCTGAAGTTGACGATATTGACGGCTTTGAAGTTAATAAGAATGACATTCGTATTGATACGTTTAGGTCATCGGGTGCAGGCGGTCAGCACGTTAACACCACCGACTCTGCTATCCGTATAACCCACATACCCACGGGGATTGTGGTGGAGTGTCAGGACGAGCGCTCGCAGCATAAAAACAAGGCTCGGGCGCTATCGGTATTGCAGTCCCGGATTCTGATGAGCATGCAGGAGAAGCAGCATCAGGATCAAGCGGACGAACGTCGCAATCTGGTTGGTAGCGGCGACCGCTCTGAGCGAATCCGCACCTATAATTATCCGCAGGGGCGTATTACTGATCATCGTATCAACTTAACATTGTATAAGCTCGGTGATGTGATGGAAGGTGCGCTGGATGACATTATTGAGCCTTTACGTAATGAATACCAAGCGGATCAATTGGCGGCCATGGCCGAGGATTAGCGGCGCGCCGAGTGCCCGAGCAAATATCAGTGTGTTGACGCTACTCAAGTTAATACTATTTCATTTTATCAATAGGTGAGTCGATGACGACCGTTGCCGATTTACTGTTACACCGCGATCGATTGAAGGCTGTCAGTGACAGCGCGACAGCCGATATTGAATTGCTGCTCTGTTACTGTATACAAAAACCACGTAGTTATCTGCGGGCCTGGCCAGAGGCGGTGTTGAGCCCAGCCATTGAGCAGCAGTTTTTACAGCTGTTGTCACGTCGCCTGCAGGGTGAGCCCATCGCTTATCTTATAGGTGAGCGCGGTTTTTGGACGCTGGACTTGCAAGTAAGTCCAGCCACATTAATCCCTCGTCCCGAAACCGAATTATTAGTAGAAATCGTACTGTCGCGGTTACAGTCTGCCGTTAAGGCCAGAGTGTTAGATTTAGGCACTGGCACCGGAGCTATCGCGTTGGCCTTGGCCAGCGAGCGAGCCGATTGGCAGCTGCTTGCCAGTGATGTTTCTGAAGAGGCAGTATTATTGGCGGAGGCTAATAGAGCTGCCTTGGGATTAGACAATGTATCGATCCAGCAATCCGATTGGTTTACGGCAATTGCACCTGGTCGCTTCGATGCCATTGTTAGCAATCCTCCTTATATCGATCCGCAAGATCCCCACTTACATCGTGGTGATATTCGGTTTGAGCCGCGCTCAGCCTTAGTGGCCGATAACCAGGGGATGGCAGATATAGAGAAAATTGTGGCGAAAGCCCCCAATTATTTAGCTGACGCTGGTTGGTTGCTATTCGAGCACGGCTACGATCAAGGTGATAAAGCGCGGGCTTTGTTGGCCGCTGCGGGGTTTCAACAGGTGTTTACCGAACAGGATCTTGCTGGGCAGGATAGGGTTAGTGGCGGGCGGTGGACTCAGGGCAATGGTGTTAAGTAATGAATGACAATCAGTTATTACGCTACAGTCGTCAAATAATGCTGGATGGTTTTGATATCGAGGGTCAGAAGCGCTTGTTAGATGCCAAAGTATTGATTGTGGGCTTGGGTGGTTTGGGTTGTCCAGCGGCCTTATATTTAGCTGCTGCCGGGGTGGGTGAGCTGTGGCTGGCGGATGATGACAGTGTAGAGTTGAGTAATTTACAGCGGCAAATTGCCCATAATATGGCTGATCTTAATCAACCCAAAGTTATTTCGGCAGCAGCTGCGGTAGCGGCGCTAAATCCTGATGTTGCCGTTGAGCTAATCCATCAGCGTTTGCTGGGTGATTTACTTGATGAGGTGGTAACCAGGGTTGATTTGGTACTGGATGCCAGTGATAATTTTGCTACCCGTTTTGCATTGAATCGAGCCTGCGTAGCGCATCGCGTACCGCTGGTGTCGGCGGCGGCGATTCGTAGTGAGGGGCAGGTGATTGTCTTTGATAGCCGTAATCCAAATAGTCCCTGCTATCGTTGTTTGTATGATGATAAAAATGCTGAGGGTGAAGAGCTAAGTTGTGCCGAAAATGGCGTGTTGTCGCCCTTGGTGGGGATCATTGGTTCCATGGAGGCGCTGGAGGCGGTCAAAGTATTGAGCGGCTTTGGTCAGCCTTTGCTGGGGCAGCTAATGATTTTTGACGCTAAAGTTATGGAGTGGCGTAAGTTGAGCGTCTCTAAAAATCCTACTTGTCCTGTTTGTTCGGCAGGGTCTTTTTAGTCCTGCAGGGTTGATCTTAAATTACTGCTTTTAGTCACCAACGCAACGAACTCCATAGTTATGGGGGGCTCTGGTGGAACAAGCTCCATCCTACAATACCTCTCGCTGTGTTTTAGCTGAGCTGACGTTAAGCTAAGCTGAACCAAACTGGAAATGAACGAAATAGGAGCTGTGCGATGAAATCTGTAGATGCTATGCATCGTGTTGCTGCGATTCAAATGGTCAGCGGTAGTGATGTTGCAGCCAATTTGGCCACAGTAGAACGTTTACTTATTGACGCCAAAAATCAGGGGGCCGAGCTGGTGGTGCTGCCGGAGGTGTTTGCTTTGTTTGGCGCAAAAGGACAGCAGGCATTAGGTGAGCAGGAAGCCAGTGAGGCTGCGCGGGTACGCCCCTTTATTCGACAACAGGCGAAGCAGTTAGGGCTGTGGATTGTAGCGGGCACAATACCGTTACGGGGCGATCAGGCTGATCGCGTTCTGGCTTCTTGTTTTGTGGTGAGTGATAAAGGCGTTGAGGTTGCGCGCTATGATAAGCTGCATTTATTTGATGTGGATGTGGGTGATAAGCAGGGAAGTTACCGCGAATCCGATACCTTTAAGCCAGGCGACAAGGTGGTTGTTATAGATACACCCTTCGGTCGTTTGGGTTTGGCAGTTTGTTATGATATTCGTTTCCCTGAGTTTTTTCGGGCCATGTTTGATCAGGGTGTGGATATCATTGCGGTGCCTGCCGCATTTACTTTGGTGACCGGCAAGGCGCACTGGCTGCCCCTATTACGAGCACGGGCTATCGAAAATCAATGCTATATCATTGGGGCAAATCAAGGGGGCGATCACAGTCCTTCGCGCAGAACTTCCGGTGGTTCAGTTATTATTGATGGCTGGGGTAATGTATTGGCGGAGGCAGATATGGGCGAGGCTTGTACGCTTGCCGCTATAAACCTGGCAGAATTAGATGGGCATAGAGCCGCAATGCCCATTGCTCAGCACCGGCGTTTTGATGTCGTTTTTAATCAACACGGCTCAGATAATAGTCTATAGGGATGAGCGCTCTAGCCGTAGGGCGGAACTTGTTCCGCCAGGGTTATCTCCAGGCGGGGCTTAGGCGCGATTTACGTTGAAGTGCTTATTTGAGTGTCGCTAGCTCTTTTAAATAGATAAATAATTTGCGGGCGCTGGCGGGGGGCTTATTATTTTTTTGTTCTTTCGCTGCTTGCATCAGCAATTGTCGCAGGTGTTGCCGGTCGACGTGCGGATATTTGTTGACCACATCTTCGATAGCATTGGGCCCTTTTTCTATCAGTTGGTCGCGCCACATTTCTAGTTCGTGAAACTTGCGAGTTTCCTCTTTGCGGCCATTTAAAATCTTTTCGTAGGCTGCCTCAATGGCGCTTATATCAGTTTTTCGCATAAGCTTGCCGATATATTGCATCTGACGCCGCAGTCCTTCGCGGTGACTGATTCTACGTGCGGTGTTGATTGCCTCCGCCAGAGTTTCGTCTGTTAATGGAATGGTCGCGAACTGACCTTTGCTGAGTTTGACAATGTCCTCGCCCAGCTTCTGTAATGCGAGCATATCTCGCTTCATTTCAGATTTACTTACGTAGATGATTTCTTCTTCATCTGTGTCGAATGTATTGTTGTCGTTCATGCGCTACTCTTTTTTAAGACGTAATATTCGGTGAGCACTAAAAATAAAATAGTGTGGCTAAGCCGAGAAAAGACACAAAACCGGTAACATCGGTAACGGTAGTTAAAGCCACACTCCCAGCTAAGGCTGGGTCAATTTTCATTTTGTGGAAAATAATTGGAATGATCGCTCCAGCGAGGGCTGCGGTAATTAAATTGATGATCATAGCAGCAGCTATGATAGCGCCAATTAAGTAATCATCAAACCAAAGTACGGTGCCAATGGCTACTATTATCGACCAGCAAATGCCATTAATGATACCTACTAGAAACTCTTTATTGATTAGCCAATTGCTGTTGCTCTTGCTCACCTGGCCAAGGGCGATACCCCTGATTACAACGGTTAGTGTCTGACTGCCAGCAACCCCACCCATACTGGCAACGATGGGCATCAGTATGGCTAAGGCGACTACTTTGTCGAGGGTGACTTCGAATAGATTGATCACAGCGGAGGCGAGAAAGGCGGTGAGCAGGTTAACGCCAAGCCACATTGCCCGGCGTGGTGCTGTTTTTAAAACGGGTGAAAAGGTGTCTTCGTCTTCATCTAGACCGGCGAGGCTCATTAGGGAGTGGTCGGCGTCTTCGCGAATGATGTCAACAACGTCATCGATGGTGATGCGGCCAATCAATTTCCCCTCGGCGTTGACGACTGGTGCTGAAACCCAGTCGTTGCGCTCGAATAATTTGGCCACTTCGCTATCATTCATGGAAGCGGGGATGGCTTCGATATCCGTGATCATGATTTCACGTACCGTCACGCTGGGATCAGAGACAAGTACTTTGCTGAGCGATAATAAGCCTACGTATTCATCGCTGCGATTGACGACAATAAGATTGTCGGTCATTTCTGGTAATTCGTCGTGGCGGCGCAGGTAGCGGAGTACTACGTCCAGCGGTGTTTGTGGGCGTACGGTAATAACGTCGGTGTTCATTAACCCACCGGCGGTATCTTTCGAATAAGCTAGAACATGTTCGACTCGCTGACGGTCCTGCTTATCCATCAGCTGCAGTACTTCTTTTATGACGCGGTCAGGTAATTGCTGCAAGATATCCGCAATATCATCGGTTTCCAAACCTTCGGTTAGGCTGACCACCGCTTCCGTATCCATAGCCAGTAGGAACTGGCTTTGAATATCATCACTGAGATAGGCTAATACTTCACCGCTGCGCTCTTGGTCTATAAAGGGCCAGATGATGGCGCGAGTTTTGGGGGGTGATGACTCAATGACATGAGCAACATCAGACGCTGGCAAGCTATTGAGTAAGCGTCGAACCTGAATAAAGGTGCCGCTATCCAGAGCATGAGTGAGTTGGTCTAATTGCGCATGAACTTGGTGGCTTTCGGATATTGACATTAAGGCTCTGCCAGAGGGGTAAGTGCGGAGTGCTGTGCTGAGAAGCTATGGTTTATTATCCAGAAAAATCATCCGATCAACAATATTTGCTTGGGCTAATTGGCTGCTGCCACTGGATTATTTTGCTGCTTGCTTACTCTCCCTCGTCAAAGCGGTTATTGATCAATGCAGTCATGGCGTCGAGTGCTTGTTGTTCGTCGTTACCGTTTACTTCCAGATCGAGCTCAGTACCTTTGCACGCAGCCAACATCATCACTGACATAATGCTTTTACCGTCAACCAGTTCTGCATTTCTTCCTATCCGAATAGTACTGTCGAAAGCGGCTGCAGTGCTAACAAATTTAGAGGCGGCTCGAGCATGCAGCCCCAGTTTATTGATGATAGTGACTTTTGTTTTTAGCATATAATGAGTTCTAGGTGTTGCTTTGATTAATATTACTGGGGCTCAAGCTATGGTGACTTAAAGTCACATAGCAAAGATACAGCCGTCAAAGTTTGCTATGCCGATGCAGTTCGCGGTGGCGAATTTGTACGTTTTGGTACAGGGTGCTGAAGTAGTTGGCGAGTCGCTCAGCCATATATACTGAGCGATGTTGGCCGCCGGTGCAACCGATAGCAATGGTTATGTAGCTGCGATTATTTTGTTCAAACAAGGGTAGCCACTTCTCTAGGTATTGCTGAATGTCGGTGAACATGTCATTGACTTCATGCTGGGCGTTAAGGAAATCAATCACTGGTTGATTTTGGCCGGTGTGCACTCTCAGCGTAGGATCCCAGTGGGGGTTGGGGAGGATGCGAATATCGTAAACAATATCGGCATCTACAGGGATGCCCTGTTTAAACCCGAAGGACTGAAATAGAACTGATATGCCCGACCCCTGCTTTTCGACCAGGCGAGTCTTAATTGCCGTACGTAGTTCGTGCAGGCTCATAATGCTGGTATCGATGACTAGTGTGGCAATATTGGCAATAGGCTCAAGGATCTTTCGCTCATTAAGAATAGCTTCGCTCAGCGCGATATCTTTGTTGCTGAGGGGGTGGCGCCGACGAGTTTCACTGAAGCGTTTGATCAGGCGCTCATCTTCTGCATCGAGGTAGACAATATCGACAATTAGGTTTTCAGGATTGCGTTGAAAGACCTCGATTAAATTGGATAAATCGCTACTTGCATTGCGCGCATCAATGCAGATAGCTACGTTATCATGTTCTTTAGCGTTGCTTTCTTGTAGGTACTGTACTGCTTGTGGAATCAAAGCGACGGGTAGGTTATCGATGCAGTAATAACCTTCATCTTCTAATAAGTTTAGCGCGGTACTTTTTCCTGAGCCTGAACGGCCACTAATAATGACTAATTTCATGGCATAAACTCTTAATTAACCTCTATTTGGCAGCTGTTGTCTGCTGCCAAAGGGTGTTGCTTGGGCATGTTTGTGTGATGGTAACACAAGCATATAACTCATGAGTTACTGTGCTATCGCTTGATAGTATAGCTCTTCATTATCTTTAGCTTTACGCAGTCGTTGGCAATATTCTGGGTCGCTGAATGATTTGGCCAGCATGGCGAGAACTTGCAGGTGTTCGTCAGTGGCTTCTTCGGGGACTATTAAGACAAAAAGCAAATCGACGGGCTTGCCATCAGCAGCGTCAAAATCAATGGCTTGTTCCAGTTTGATCAGGCTACCAATAACCTCTTCGCAGTTTTTAATACGGCAGTGGGGTATCGCTATGCCATCACCAAGTCCAGTACTACCCAAGCGCTCGCGAGCAATAAAACTGTCAAAAAGCTCGTTAGGATTAAGGTCTGGAATATCTTGGCAGATAAATTGGGCAATAGTTTCAAGTGTACGTTTTTTACTGCTCCCGGGCGCATCGCAGAGGGTGCGCCCAGGGCTAAGAATGGAAGTTAATTTCATGGGATTAGTTTATTTGCAACGTGTTAACGGGAAATGGCCCCTTGATTGCGGCCGGTAGTTTTTTCTTTGTGCTTGATCAGTTGGCGATCGAGTTTGTCGCTCAGGGCGTCAATAGCTGCGTACATATCGGTTGATTCGCTGGCGGCAAATAAATCAGCACCGGCAACATGGATAGTCGCCTCGGCTTTTTGGACCAGTTTGTCTACGGTTAGTGTGACGTCGGCATTGGTGATGTTATCAAAGTGTCTCTGTAGCTTGGAGAGTTTGTCTGTGGTGTATTTACGCAGTGCCGGAGTGAGATCTACGTGGTGACCACTAACATTAATTTGCATAAGCTGCTCCTTTGCGTTGTGTTAAGGCCTGATGCTTTTGGGGCATTAGGCTGACGAGATCAAAAGGTGTTTCTAGCCTCCAGAGACTAAGTTTTCAACCCTTCTTCGTAATAATTATTCCGCCACCCCTGATGGCTGGTGTCAGACGATGCGCTTACGCTCGTTAGAGGGTGGAATAAGCAATGATTCTCGGTATTTTGCAATGGTTCTGCGGGCCACTTTTATCCCCTGATCGCCAAGGATGACGGTAATCTTGCTGTCACTCAAGGGTTTTTTGGGGTTTTCAGCGGCAACCAGCTTTTTAATCAATGCTCTAATGGCGGTTGACGAACATTCGCCACCGGAATCAGTATTAACATGACTGGAAAAAAAGTATTTAAGCTCAAAAATACCGCGGGGTGTATGCATGTATTTCTGCGTTGTGACCCGCGATATCGTCGATTCATGCATTTCGACGGCTTCGGCGATATCGTGTAATACCAAGGGTTTCATCGCCTCTTCGCCAAAGTCCAGAAAACCGCGTTGATGCTCGACAATTTTGGTCGCGACTTTCATCAGGGTTTCATTTCTGCTTTGCAGGCTTTTCAGAAACCAGCGTGCTTCTTGCAGGTTATCTCGCAAGTAGTTGTTATCATCGCTATTGTCGGCGCGTTTAACCAGCGATGCGTAGCCGGCATTGATACGGAGCTTGGGAGCGATATCGGGGTTTAGCTCCACCACCCAGCGGTTTTTGATTTTTTTAACATAGACATCGGGGACGATATATTCGGTGTTGGTGCTGCTTATCGTTTCACCGGGGTTGGGTGTCAGTGTTTGGATTAACAGTAATACTTCGCGCAGCTGTGGCTCTTTAAGCTTGCTACGGCGCATCAGTTGAGCGTAATCGCGGTTGCCAAGCAGTGGCAAATGCCGATCCACCACTAATTTTGTCTCTTTTAGCCAAGGAGTATCGGGGGATAATTGATTGAGTTGAATCAGCAGGCATTCTCGTAAGTCGACAGCGGCAACGCCAGCAGGGTCAAATTGCTGAATTCGATGCAATACTGCAACCACTTCATCAAGTTCAATGTCAGGGTTGTCTTCGTTAAAGCTGAGGTGCAACTCTTCTGCCGTTTGGGTTAAACGACCATTGTCATCAATGGCGTCAATAATTGCCATGGCGATGGTGCGGTCAATATCGGACATGCGGGTTAGATTGAGCTGCCACATTAAATGGTCTTGCAGTGACTCAGTGGTGCTGTTACGTGAGTCAAAGTCATAATCGCTGTTATCCGCAGAGCCCGATGAGGTAGTTGGGCCGCTGGATTGGTAAACGTCATCCCATTGGCTGTCTACCGGCAGTTCCTCGGGAATATTATCTTGCCAATCGCTATCGGCGGCGGGGCCTTCACTGTTGTTGTTATTGGAATCTTTGCTGCTAACGCTGGGAGTTTCGCTAAAGTCGACTTGCTCGGTTTTAAGTTGGTCGTTATCGCCGGGGGTGACATCATTGTCGTCAGCCACATCCAGCATTGGATTGCTTTCCAGGGCTTGCTGAATTTCTTGCTGGAGATCGAGGGTTGATAGCTGCAGTAGTTTAATTGCCTGCTGCAGCTGAGGGGTCATCGTTAGGTGTTGACCGATTTTCAGTTGGAGTGATTGTTTCATACGCTACTTTTGGTACCCATACGGCATATCGAAATAACCGCAGTTGACTACGGGGTAACGATATAGGATTGCTTGGGATCTTAGGGTGAAAAACTTGGCCTAAGTGTAGCTTTGGAATTTAGTACATGCAATCCTTATACCGATTTTGATAGATAACTTGACAGATGAGAAATTATCGGCAAGTGGTGGACGTTTATAGCACAAACTGATGGCCTAAATAAATATCACGGACTTTCTTGTTGTTGAGTACAGTATCGGCATCACCTTCAGAAATAATATACCCTTCGCCGACAATATAGGCCTTTTCGCAGATGCTGAGAGTCTCGCGTACGTTGTGGTCGGTAATCAGTACGCCAATACCTTTGGACTTTAAGTGATTGATAATCTGCTTGATATCACCCACGGAAATGGGGTCCACCCCGGCGAAGGGTTCATCTAATAGAATAAAAGAGGGTTCGGTGGCTAGTGCTCTGGCTATCTCTACTCGTCGGCGCTCACCGCCCGATAAGGACATGCCCAGGCTGTCGCGAATATGGGTGATATGGAATTCTTGCAGTAGTTCTTCGAGTTTGTTGGTGCGCTGCTGGCGATTGAGATCGCTACGGGTTTCAAGAATGGCGGTAATATTGTCAGCCACGGTTAATTTGCGAAAAATGGATGCTTCTTGAGGTAAGTAGCCAATGCCTTTACGGGCGCGGGCGTGCATCGACAGGCGAGTAAGGTCGTTGCCGTTGAGGCTTATTTGGCCGCCATCTAAACCAACGATACCGACTATCATATAAAAGCAGGTGGTTTTCCCTGCACCGTTGGGACCAAGCAGGCCAACTATTTGGCCGCTGTGAACCTCAATGGAGACGTCTTTTACGACGGGGCGGCCTTTATAGCTTTTGGCGAGGTGCTTGGCAGTCAGTACTGACGTTGTCATCTGCAAGTAGAGTCCTGTGGGGCGGTTAGGGTTGTTTGCCGCTATCGTTAGCTTTAGCTTCTGGAATCAAAATCATATGTACCTGCGAAGAGTCGCCTGAGCCGCCGCTGGCTTTGACATGCTCTGATCCGATGTTGTATTCAATGCGTTTGCCGCTGACAGTGCTGGTATTTTGCACGATGGTCGCATTGTCGGTGAGGATGACAGTATCGCTGACAAGTTGATAGTCGAGTTGGTTTGCTCTCGCCTTAATCGGTGCTTTGACGGGGTCGGATTTCTGTTCGAACATGGCGGGGCTGCCCGTGGCAAGGACCGAGGTGACTTTTTGGTCTTTGCTGTGAATGACAATATGGTCGCCATTAATCTTAAGCGAGCCCTGAGTCATCAGTACATTGCCGAAATATTCAGTTTGAATGCCATCGGCACTACTTTTTTGGCTGGCCCGATCTGATTGAATATTGATGGGCTGGCTACTGTCCTCTGGCAGGGCTGAGGCTGCCAGCGAGAAAAATAGAGCACCGGCAAGCCAGCATCTAGCGATAAGCTTATTCCGCATTGCGGGGTGCCCTTTGTGGTTCATATTGGCCTCTAACATTGCTCAGTAGTTCAATGGTTTTTTGATCAAGGTTTGCTTTCATGCCTGTCGCATGGGTAGAGCTGGTGCTATCAAGCAGTGCGACGGGTTGGTCTGTTTCCGCTAGTTTGGTATTAGGGAAAACAGTTAACTTGGCGGTGTGTAATGACATGGTTTGATCACTGCTGATTGCCACGACCTGTTGTTCAAGATCAACTTTATTGCCGCTGTTATAAATGGTGCCAATTTGGGCGCGGGCCTTCCAGTTGAGTTGCCCTTGGCGGTAAAGGTGAATGCGTGGCTCATCAAGTGTAACGCTATTATCTTTAGGGTTTTGTTCTGCATGTGGGCTGGTGATAATAGTATCTAAAATACCCTGTTCATTGTATTGGATGCTGCGGCTATTGAATAAGTAAAATTCGGGCTGTTCAATTTTTTTAGCTAAAATATCAAGTGTTGGAGGGTTGCCTGTTTTTGAAAAGTTTAACAGAAACATCAATAACAGCACGGCGGAAATCGCTGTAATAGTGGTATTGATGTTGCGTGTGCTTAAAAGTTTCATTGTGGCTGCGTTAACTCTGCTGGGGTCGTGTGTTTGAGCCGTATTGTGACGTCGCTCAATATATGGCGCGCCAGTGGTTTAGTGCTCAGGCAACGCCTGCGTTGAGCAGATCGTGCAAGTGCAAAGCGCCGACGGGTTTATTGTTTTCATCCACCACTGCCAGCGAGCTGATTTTGCCGTTATCCATGATTGCCAGTGCCTCTGCAGCCAGCATTTGCGGTCTGGCAGTTTTGCAGTGACGGGTCATCACTGTGGTTATTGGTGTTTGGCGCAGATCAAGGTTTTGATCGAGTGCGCGGCGCAAATCTCCATCGGTGAAAATGCCTAGCAGGGTGTTGTTTTGATCGACAATGGTTGTCATGCCCAGGCCTTTACTGGTCACTTCTAGCAGTGCATCGCGCAAACTGGTGTCGGCGGTAACGCTGGGTATTTTACTGCCGGTGTGCATAATATCCTCAACTTTTAATAGCAATCGTCGCCCCAGTGCGCCGCCAGGGTGTGAAAAGGCGAAGTCCTCAGCGCTGAAGCCTCTGGCTTCGAGTAGGGCGATGGCGAGTGCGTCACCCATGACCAGGCATACGGTGGTGCTGGATGTGGGGGCGAGGTCCAGCGGGCAGGCTTCTTCGCTGACGCTGACATCTAAATTAACATCGGCGAATTTGGATAGCACCGAGTCAACATTCCCGGTCATACTAATCAGTGGTGTGCCCATGCGCTTTAACAGTGGTAGTAGTGTGACTACCTCTGCAGTGCTGCCGGAGTTTGATAGGGCGATAACCACATCCTTGGGCGTGATCATTCCCATATCGCCATGACTGGCTTCGCCTGGGTGCACAAACATCGCCGGTGAGCCAGTGCTGGCAAGAGTCGCTGCGATCTTGGTGCCGATATGCCCGGATTTGCCCATGCCGGTTACGACGATCCGGCCTTCGCAGCCGAGTAAAATCTGGCAGGCTTGTTCAAAGTGAGTGTCAATGCGTTCGAGCAGTTGGCTCACAGCATCACGCTCCATGGCAATGGTGCGTAGGGCGGATTGTTTGAAGCTTCTTGGTGACATAATTTTCCGAATATTACTAAGTGTAAGTGCAGTGCTAATTGGTTGCCGACTGTTGGGGCAGTGGTACGCGTCAGCTGCTTAAAGGCTGACAGAAAGCAGTAGGTAATAATAAGCGCCATAGGCTAATAATAACAGTGCTCCCTCGCCACGGCCTATTCGACCAACTTTGTTGCCTGCGGGTTCCTGCCGTTTAAATTTACGCAGTAGTAGCGGGGCAATTAACATCGCTGCCAGCAGCAAGGTAATGGCGGTCATGGATAGATAGTCACGGCTAAATACTTCGGGGTCTAGTGCCGAGGGTGTGATCATAGCTGGCATTGCCATCACCCCTAGCAGATTAAATAAATTTGAGCCGATAATGTTGCCAAGGGCTATGTCGTGGTGTCCTTTAAGGGCGCTGGCAACAGTGGCTGCAAGCTCTGGCAGGCTGGTGCCTACGGCGACAACGGTCAAGCCGATGATCAGATCGCTGACACCTAAGGCTGCAGCGATTTCTACAGAGCCCCACACCAGTGCTCGCGAGCTGGCAATCAGCAGAATCAAGCCGACAAAAAATAAAAGCCATGCTTTGGATTGGGGGATGTCGGGGACATGTTCGGTATCCGTGGCAAGCTCGGCATCGGGCTGATGCGATTTGCTGGTGACTAAGATATAAAAGATACCCGCCAGCATGGCGAGAAAGGCAATACCGTCGATCAGCTCCAGCTTGTTGTCTAGAAGAAAAAACAGTGCGCCGAATGTGGCAATAAGTAGCAGGGGGAGCTCGCGCTTAATAATGGAGGCAGTAATAGGAATGGGGGAGATCAGTGCGGTAACGCCCAGAACTAGCCCGACATTGGCGAGGTTGGAGCCAATGGCATTACCGATAGCCAAGCCGCCGGCATGGTCCAGTGCCGCGTTAATGGACACGATGAGCTCAGGTGCGGAGGTGCCAATAGCAACGATAGTTAGGCCAATCATCATTGGGGCCATGCCCATGTTGCGGGCAATACCAGCTGCGCCGGCAACAAAGCGGTCGGCACTCCAAATTAAACCGGCGAATCCAACAAGAATGGCAACAAGAGCTAACGTCATAATTTTAGGGCCGTATTAAAGAATAGAAGCGTGCATAATTTAGGCTTGTTAGTGGATATTAGTTGAACGCGAAGGGTGATTCCGCGTCCAATGCTGTACCACATAGAAATTTTAATGCTGTGGCGCAGTATCATATTGCTAAAGCCGTTTTCTCGCGGCTGCATTATATAGAGGTTTACTATGGAGTTTTAGCATAAAGATTGCTTATGATAGTTTAATTTGTAGCGGTGGTGATGCTGGTTCGACTGCTTTAACCGACTATTTTTACCTTGGGCTAAATTTTCGTTACATTAGGCTGTTGTTTGAGTCGTCGCGGTGTTCCGTTAAATGATTTAGGCGAGAGTTTTGGCTAGTACTTTGATGTTGATAATTAGAGAGAGCATTATGAAATTGATTCAGTCAGTGGCAATGGCTATGGTTTTAGCCTTGGCAATCGTTACTTCCCCTATGGCGTTGGCTGACCAGGAGCAGCCAAGTGCTCATCAGGTAGTGCAATTGACTACCGATAGGATGATGACAATTATTGAGAGCGCTCGGGATTATTTTGATAGGGATCCTGAGCGGTTTTATCGAGAAATTGAGCAGGTCCTGGAAGATGTGGTTGATTTTGATAGCTTCGCTCGCGGCGTGATGGGGCCCTATGCCAGTAAGAGAGGCTATATGGCGTTGAGTACCAGAGAGGAAAAACAGGCCTATAAGGACCGAATGGAGCGTTTTAGTCGAGTGTTCAAAGATGGCTTGGTGCATACCTATGCCAAGGGCTTGCTGACAGCCAATGGCAATGAAATTGCTGTGTTGCCGCCTAAAGAGGGAGAGGACTTGAGTGGCGCTAGTAGTGTTACGGTTGTGCAGAACATCTATGGCGAGGCCGAAAAGCCTTATGTTGTACAATATAAAATGCGTAAAAATAGACAGGGGGAGTGGAAATTACGCAATGTAACCATTGAGGCGATTAATTTGGGCGTAATTTATCAAAGCCAGTTTGCTTCCGCCGCAGCGCAGTACAATGGCGATATTGATCGCGTAATAGACTTTTGGTCTGTGGATCCGACGGTTGCCGCGGCTAATGTCAATGTTGCAAGCAGTAAATATACCGATGACGATGATGAGTAGTTAGTCTGTCTGTTTTAGTCGGTCTCTTTTCTCGCTATTGGGCGGCGTTTTACGTACAATTCGCCGCCTTTTCATACGCCCCTCAAACTGAAAGCTAGCTATCGCTGGCCCGCGCAATAGCATTATTGCGGCTTGGTAATTTGGGGGCGAGAGTGTTGTTTATTTAAATTGTCATTGTCGTGGTCGGGCGGATTAGATCCGGGCGCATCTGGTGGACCAGGTTCCACCCTATGATTGGTTATGGCTTTAAGTAAGTGTTATTCGAGTAGAGTCTATAGTTTTTGGAGTTGATATTATGCAGTCGGAACAAATTAAAGAGTTGCTACAGCAGCAGTTAGCTGATTGTGATATTGAGGTTGGTGGTGATGGGCGTCACGTTGATATTGCGATAGTAGGCGATGTATTTGAGGGATTGAATGCGGTTAAAAGGCAGCAGCTGGTCTATGCTGCGTTAAATGAACAAATCGCTGATGGTAGCGTCCATGCGGTTAATATGAAAACGTATACCCGTGCCGAGTGGCAGCAGCACAACTAATTGCTGCGCTTATTCAGGGCTGGTCGATGTGGCTTGTTCTGGTTTATTTTATTTGCACTGAATTCCAAAACGGGCTTTTTCGATGGATAAATTACTGATTAAGGGGGGTGCGCGGCTCAATGGCGAAATTCGTATCTCTGGCTCCAAAAATTCCGCATTACCTATTTTAGCGGCCACCTTGCTGTGTGATGAGCCTGTCACCATTCGCAACTTGCCTCATCTTCATGATGTGACCACGATGATCGCCTTGCTGAGGTGTATGGGTGTCGATATGATTATCGATGAGCGTTTAGGGGTGGAGGTTCATGCCAATACCATTGAGGATCTGACAGCGCCTTATGAGCTGGTTAAAACCATGCGGGCATCAATTTTGGTGCTTGGACCCATGCTGGCTCACTTTGGTGAGGCCAATGTTTCCTTTCCTGGTGGCTGTGCAATTGGTAGTCGTCCTGTGGATTTACATTTGCGTGGTTTAGAGGCTTTGGGCGCAACGATAGAAATCGATGAGGGTTATATTCGTGCCAAGGTTGATGGCCGCTTAAAAGGCGCGTATATCCTGATGGATACTGTCACTGTGGGTGGCACTGAGAACATCATGATGGCGGCTACGCTGGCTGAGGGCACCACTGTCATTGAAAACGCAGCGCGTGAACCTGAAGTAGTTGATCTTGCCGATTGTATGATTGCTATGGGGGCAAAAATTAGCGGCCATGGTACTTCAACAATTACTATTGAAGGTGTTGAAAGCTTGCACGGCTGTGATTATTCGGTGATGCCGGACCGGATCGAGACAGGTACCTATCTGGTAGCAGCGGCAGCGACTGGCGGGCGAGTGAAGCTTAAAGACACGCGCTCTGATATTCTTGAGGCGGTATTGTCTAAGCTGGAAGAGGCGGGTGCTAAGATAACCTTGGGAGAGGATTGGATAGAGCTCGATATGGAAGGACGTAGGCCCAAGCCGGTTAATATTAAAACTGCACCATACCCTGCTTTTCCAACTGATATGCAGGCCCAGTTTACGGCGATGAATGCTATCGCCGATGGCACCAGCTCGGTAACAGAGACGGTGTTTGAAAACCGTTTGAACCAGACTCAAGAGATGAACCGGATGGGTGCCAATATTTATATTGAGGGCAATACGGCTATTATTTCCGGTGTGGAACAGCTACATGCGGCGCCAGTCATGGCTTCGGATTTACGGGCATCGGCAAGCTTGGTGATTGCCGGGTTGGTGGCTAAGGGCGATACGGTAATTGATAGAATTTATCATATCGATCGAGGCTATGAGTGTATTGAAGAGAAGCTGCAGTCGTTGGGTGCGAATATCCGTCGCATGCCTAATTAAGTCTCATTTCAAAATAAGTTAAGCATTATGAATCAGCAAATAATCATCGCTTTAACCAAGGGTCGTATTCTGCAGGAAACTTTACCGCTGTTAGCTGCCGCGGGTTTAGAGCCAACTGAAGATATCAGCAAAAGTCGCAAATTAATTTTTGATACCAACCAGGCAGATGTGCGGTTATTGGTTATCCGTGGTTCAGATGTGCCTACTTATGTGCAGCATGGTGCTGCTGATATGGGTGTATCAGGTAAGGATATGTTGTTAGAGGCGGCTGGTGCTGGTTTGTACGAGCCGCTAGATTTAAATATCTCTAAATGCCGTTTAATGACAGCGGGTTTAGTGGGCAAGTCGCTGCCACAGGGGCGGGTCAGGATTGCGACCAAGTTTGTGAATATTGCTAAACGCTATTGTGCTGAGCATGGTATTCAGGGTGACATTATCAAGCTCTATGGTGCGATGGAGTTGGCACCGATAATGGATTTGGCGGATTTAATTGTGGATATTGTCGATACGGGCAATACCCTAAAAGCCAATGGTATGGAGCCGCAGGATTTAATTGCCAATATTAGCTCTCGTTTGGTGGTTAACAAGGCGGCGATGAAGTGCAAACACCAGCGTATTCAGGAAATTATTAACAGTCTGCGGACGGCTGTGGAGGCGCGGAAATAATATGTCAGAGCCATTAACATTGACTCGTTTAGAGGCAGGCCAGCCAGATTTTGAGTTGCGATTAAGTCAACTGCTGGATTGGGAGTCGGTTTCGGATATACAAATCGTCACCACTGTCAATGAGGTCATTGCCGAGGTGAGATCGGCTGGCGACAGTGCGTTATTGGCGTATACCAACCGCTTTGACCGTATGAGCGCGAGCTCTATGGATGAGTTGATCATATCGGCGGAGCAGATCGCAGCATCGCTGGAGGCTATCTCGCCTGAGCAGCGCCAAGCCTTGGAAACTGCCGCGGAGCGCATCAGGAGTTACCACGAGCATCAAAAACAGGCGTCATGGTCTTATACCGAGGCTGACGGTACGGTGCTGGGGCAGCAAATCACGGCACTGGAAAAGGTCGGCGTCTATGTGCCAGGTGGTAAGGCTGCTTATCCTTCTACGGTGTTAATGGATGTTATTCCAGCCAAAGTAGCGGGTGTGGAAGAGATTGTCATGGTCAGCCCGACACCGGATGGAGAGATTAACCACATGGTGTTAGCGGCGGCGGCGATTGCCGGTGTGAGCCGGGTCATTACCGTCGGTGGTGCCCAGGCGATAGCGGCGCTTGCGTACGGAACTGAGACGATTCCGCGGGTTGATAAAATTGTTGGTCCGGGCAATATTTATGTGGCTACCGCCAAGCGCCAAGTATTTGGGCAGGTTGGATTGGATATGATTGCTGGCCCATCAGAAATTCTGGTGATTTGCGACGGTCTGACTGACCCTGATTGGGTGGCAATGGATTTGTTTTCTCAGGCTGAGCACGATGAGGATGCGCAATCTATTTTAGTGAGCCCTGATGCCGATTTTCTCGATAAGGTTGAGCGTAGCCTCAACAAGTTGCTGCCCGGATTAGAGAGAAAAGATATTGCCTTGGCATCAATAAATGCACGCGGGGCATTGATTAAAGTGGATAGTCTCGCGCAGGCTGTTGAGGTGTGCAATCGCATAGCGCCAGAGCACTTGGAGTTGTCGGTAGAGGATCCGCAGGCGTTGCTGCCCCAAATTAAGCATGCTGGGGCTATTTTTATGGGTCGTTATACCTCGGAAGCCTTGGGTGATTACTGTGCTGGTCCCAACCATGTGTTGCCAACTTCGGGTACCGTTAGGTTTTCTTCACCGCTAGGTGTTTATGATTTTCAAAAACGCAGCTCTGTTATCTATTGCTCTCAGCAAGGTGCTACGGAGTTGGGTAAGGTGGCTTCGGTGCTGGCGCGTAGCGAGTCGTTAACGGCTCATGCGCGCTCAGCAGAGTACCGGATCAAGGAAGAGTCTTAATCTCGCCCCTGATAACAAGATTTTAAGCGGATTGTATTGTGTGCTAAATCTTGCTTTCAGGGCGGCTGCCAATCTGAGTGTTCAGGTTGAAGGCTTTATCACCTCGAACAATTTCAACCGCTACAGTTTCGCCCGGCCGGGTGGCTGCAATAAAGTTCATTCCGGCATGGCCATCACCGACAGGTTGGCCATTAATGCGGGTAATAATATCCCCTACCTTTAAGCCGCTGTCATCTGCGGGGCCGCCTAGGTGAGTTGCGGTGATCACTACGCCATTATTGGGGCTGAGTCGATGTGCTTGTGCTAATGCCGGGGTGATCGCCTGTACTTCTATACCTAGCCATCCTCGAATAACTTTACCGTATTGGATTAAGTCGGACATGATTCGTAATGCTAGGTCTGAGGGGGTGGCGAGGCCAATGCCCTGAGAGCCTCCGGTTTTGGTATAAATGGCGGTATTGATGCCGAGTAATTTTCCTTGTGCGTTGACCAGTGCGCCGCCAGAATTGCCCGGGTTTATGGCCGCGTCGGTTTGAATAAAGTTTTCGTAGGTGCTAAGTTTCAGGCCGTAGCGTCCAGTGGCACTGATAATGCCCTGGGTGACTGTTTGGCCGAAACCATAGGGATTGCCTATAGCTAGCACGACATCGCCGACCATGGCCTGTGAAGGATCGCCAATGGGAATGGTTTCGAGGTTGTCGAGATTTATTTTTAATACGGCGAGATCAGACTCGGGATCGCTGCCAATAACCGTTGCCAACGCTTCGCGGCCGTCCTGTAGCAGAACTAATATTTCATCGGCGCCGCGTATCACGTGGTTGTTTGTAAGCAAGTAGCCCTGTGGGTTGATGATGACACCTGAACCCAGGCTGCGCTGGACGCGCTCTTGCTGGCGCAGGTTGTTACGCTGGAAAAAATAACGAAAAAATGGATCGCTATATTGTTCGGGTAGGGCTGGCTCTATAGTTTTACTGGTATAGATATTCACTACTGCAGGTGCAGCTCTGGTTACCGCATCGGAATAGGATGATGGGCTTTGTGATTGAGCATTTGCCTGTGTTGTTGGTGTTTGGGTGGGTTGTTTTTGATACCCGACAAGGCTGGGGAAAAAATCCAAAATAATGATAGCTGTTAGCAGCCCGAAAACTACAGGCCAGCGTAAAAACTGAAAAAGTGCATTCATGGCTGTTTGGTCTTGAAGGTTTGAAGTTGTCCCTGATGCTGTAGACTATCATTGATTAGAAGTTAGATAACAGATAAAAATTCCCCTGATTGGGTGTTTTGAAGGAAGTTTGATGTCCGTAACAACAAAAAAACTATTGGCTCATATTGATGAGGTGCTAGTGCCCGAAGCGTTTGCAGATTATTGCCCTAACGGGTTACAAGTGCAGGGTGCGGAGACGATTAAAAAGCTGGTGGTAGGGGTGACGGCTAGCCAGTTATTAATCGATCGAGCGATTGCGGTCGGTGCGGATGCATTACTGGTGCATCATGGTTATTTTTGGAAAGGTGAAAACCCTTGTATCACTGGCATGAAACAGCGCCGTATTCGCGCTCTGCTCGATAATAATATCAACCTTCTGGCTTATCATTTGCCGTTGGATGCCCATGCGGATTTTGGTAACAATACCCAGTTAGCTCGGCGTTTAGGGCTTATTTGCTCGGGGGGGTTGGAGCCTGCTAATCCGCGATCAGTAGGTAATATTGGGCGCTTGGCTGAACCTATGCGAGCCAAGGATTTTTGTGCGCATGTGGCGGCAGTGTTGGGGCGTGAACCTGTATTGATTGAGGCGGGTGATCATAAAATTGCTACTATTGGTTGGTGTACGGGGGGCGCGCAGGGTTATATCGAGCAGGCTTCGGCGATGGGTGTTGATGCTTATCTGTCTGGGGAGATATCTGAGCCAACGGTGCACAGCGCCAGAGAGCTCGGAGTGCATTATATTGCTGCGGGTCATCATGCTACAGAGCGTTATGGCGTGCAGGCTTTGGGAGAGTACTTGGCGCAGGTTTTTGACTTAGAATACCAATTTATTGACTGTGATTGCCCTGCCTGAGGTTATCGACGCCTAAGTGATTAAGCGTCGTATCATTGGCGCTTTTTACAGTGCTTAATTCTCTTGATCGAGCGCGCCGCGCTGTTGTGCCGATTTGGGGGCGTAATCCAGTGGTGGGCTGAGGGTTGTGTCATCCGTCTCTTCATCTCTTTGCGACTTATCACTAAAGCTTTGTGGATCTGGAATAGGTATGAGTGTGTCGCTGATGGCGTTGCTGGCAAGCCGTTGCGCGCCTTTGGCAAGATGGTTATGGACATCGCGATAACTGCTGCTTAGCTGGTTGAGAAGTTGAGCGGTCTCATTAAAGTGCTCAGATACCCCCTGTTGATATTCCTGTTGTTGCTGCTTCATTTCTGCCAGTTGGGTTTCCAGCTGATGTTGTGACTTTCGTGAGGGTGCGGCGCGCTGGGCGACGATAAGGCCTGCGATAATACCTACGACCCCAGAAACCAGGCTGATAATGATAACAAGTTCAAGTGAATACACGTCTTCAGTCCTTGTATGATAAGTGAAATCAGGTTGCCAGTATAACGAGTAAAGCGGTGGGGTCTACATTCGGTGTGGCAAGATAATAAAATTTATTACCGTTCTGGGTTGTCTGTAAGAAAGACTAGGAATTGCCAACTTTGCTCGATGCCGTTAAAGTTGCGGCCTTTTTTATTAGACCATTATATCGGGCGACTATGACACCTAAAGAGCGCTATCAAGCCGATTTGCTGCGGCCTGACTTTTCTTATGACTCGGCACAGGCCTATGCAGTAGACAGGTTGCAGGATTTGTATGAGTGTTTAGTTGCACGTGAGCAGGCTATGGCGCCGAAAGGGTTGTGGTCAAGGGTGCTGACAAAGTTTAAGGCAGCCGATCAGTCGGTCGAGCCGGTTAAGGGGTTGTATTTTTGGGGCGGCGTGGGGCGTGGTAAAACCTATTTGATGGATGCCTTTTATGATTCATTGCCGTTTGAACGAAAAATGCGGGCACATTTTCATCGTTTTATGCAGCGCGTTCATCGGGAGCTAAAGGGGTTTGCTGGGCAAAAAAATCCGCTGAATGCCGTTGCTGATATGCTGGCCAAAGAGGCGAGAGTTATTTGTTTTGATGAGTTTTTTGTCTCGGATATCACCGATGCGATGATTTTAGGTGGTTTGTTTGAGCAGCTGTTTGAGCGCGGGGTAACGTTGGTGGCGACCTCAAATATTGTTCCTGATGGCTTGTATAAAAATGGCTTGCAGCGCGCTCGGTTTTTGCCTGCTATTGCCTTGATCAAGCAGCATACCGATGTGTTAAATGTTGATGGCGGTGTTGATTACCGCCTGCGGGCGCTGGAGCAGGCTGAGTTGTATTATTACCCGCTAGGTCGTGGTGCGGATGAGAGTCTGGAGCGTTCATTTGTCAGTCTTAATCCTGATCCGGAGCATTTGAGAGGCAATCAAGAGCTTGAGGTGGAGGGGCGGGTTATCACTGCTCGCTGCGTTTCGGATGATGTCGTCTGGTTTGATTTCAAGGCATTGTGCGATGGTCCTCGTAGCCAGAACGACTATATTGAGTTGGCTCGAGAGTTTCATGCAGTGCTGATAAGTGATATACCACAAATGCATGCTGCTAATGATGATATGGCGCGTCGTTTTGTCAATATGGTAGACGAGTTCTACGATCGCAATGTCAAACTGGTATTGTCTGCCGAGGTGTCGTTAGAGCAGCTGTATGCGGGTGGGAGGTTATCCTTTGAGTTCGAACGTACCCAGAGCCGTTTATTGGAGATGCAATCCCATGAATACTTGTCTAGGCCGCATAGAACCTGATATGTGTGGTTGCCTTGAGCTGGTTGCTGTTGGTTCTTGGCAGGATTTAGTTGGTGGTTAGTGTCAGAGTTATCTGATCCTGTGTTAGTGCCCTGGTTCAGCTGTTGGGTAGGGGTTTAAAGTGGGACAAAAAAACCCCTACATTTTGATTGCTAAAGGACTTGATAAAGCAAGTTCAGTTCTGTAGTATTCGCGCTCTTTGAACAACGGGCAAATATATGCCCCCAGAGGTTTAGGATAAATGAAGACCTTCAGTGCAAAACCTGACGCTGTGAAGCGAGATTGGTTCGTGGTTGATGCCGACGGCAAAACCCTGGGTCGTTTGGCCACCGAAATCGCGCTACGTTTACGTGGTAAACATAAAGCGGAATATACGCCTCACGTTGATACCGGCGATTACGTCGTTGTTGTTAATGCTGAGAAAATCCAGGTAACTGGTAACAAGGCTAAAGACAAAATGTACTACCATCATACTGGTTATGTTGGCAGCATAAAGTCTATTAGCTTTGAAAAGTTAATCGATAAAGCGCCTGAGCGTGTAATCCAGACAGCGGTTAAAGGTATGTTGCCTCATAACCCACTGGGTCGTGAAATGTTCAGAAAGCTGAAAGTCTATGCTGGTAGCGAGCATCCACATGCTTCACAGCAGCCACAATCACTGAGCATTTAACGGAAGTTTGCATATGTCAGTCACTCAATACTATGGTACCGGTCGTCGCAAAACCTCTACTGCGCGCGTTTTTTTGAAGTCCGGTGCTGGTGAAATCACTATCAATAAGCGTACTCTTGATCAATATTTTGGTCGTGAAGTTGCTCGTATGATCGTTCGTCAGCCACTTGAGCTGGTTGAAATGACCGATAAGTTTGACGTTAATATCACTGTTGTTGGTGGTGGTAGCTTCGGTCAGGCTGGTGCGATCCGTCACGGTATTACCCGTGCACTAATGGAATATGATGAAACACTGCGTGCTCCATTGCGCGCCGAAGGTTTCGTAACTCGCGACTCTCGTGAAGTTGAACGTAAGAAAGTCGGTCTGCGTAAAGCACGTAAAAAGCCACAGTTCTCGAAACGTTAATTACTGGTTGCTTTTACGGCTTGGGGCTCAGGGGTCAAAGCTTTGGGTGGTTGAGCCGCATAATAAACGTCCACGATTGTTTCAGTCTGGGCGTTTTTTTATGACTAAAAATACTCATCTGCCTGCGTGCGAGTACCTCGGGTTTGGCGGTTAGAAAAAAATGAGCGAATAGAGATGGAAACCCTTGATATTCTGAGGGTTAATTCTTGTAAGCCAAGGCCAAGTTCTTTACTATTTGGTCCACAAAAAATAAGTATCTACTGGGTTTTATAGTCTGAGTTAATAACCTGGGGTCTCAACCTGTATCTTTAGTGAGTCGCAACCTTAGATGAGTAGGCTGCAGGTGGGGGTTTTAAATCGCGAGTCTTAGGGGGATTACGTCATGAGTAATGACGGCGTTAATACTACGCGGCGACGTTTCTTGACAGCAGCCACATCTGTAGTGGGTGTTGCTGGAGTTGTTGGTGTCGCTGTACCGTTTGTTGGTTCCTGGAATCCGAGTGCTAAGGCAAAAGCTGCCGGTGCTCCGGTCAAGTTTGATATTAGTAAGCTTGAACCCGGTGAAATGAAAGTGGTTGAGTGGCGCGGCAAGCCTATTTATGTCGTGCGCCGAACGCTGGAAACGTTGGCAAGTTTAAAGGGTCATGATGACGATTTAAGGGACCCCGACTCCGCGGTCTCAATTCAACCTGGCTATATAACCGGTATTGATCGCGCTATTAATTCTGAATTTCTGGTTTTAATAGGTTTGTGTACGCACTTGGGTTGCGCGCCAAAATATCGCCCGGATGTAGGGGCGGCGGACCTTGGTGGTGAAGCTTGGTTAGGGGGATTTTTCTGCCCATGTCACGGCTCAAAGTTTGATTTGTCGGGAAGAGTGCTTAAAGGTGTACCTGCTCCAACTAATCTTGAGGTACCCCCTTATTCTTTTGAAAGTGATAGCGTTATTGTTATCGGTGTGGATCAGGAGACAGCCTAATGATCAATGTATTAAAAGGATTGAGAGATTGGGTTGACGATCGTCTACCAATTATGCGCGCCTGGAATACCCATATGGGCGCATACTACGCGCCAAAAAACTTTAATTTCTGGTATTACTTCGGCGTACTTTCTCTGTTGGTACTGGTCAATCAGTTACTGACAGGTGTTTGGTTGACGATGAGTTTCAATCCAAGCTCGGAGGGGGCGTTTCAGTCTGTCGAATACATCATGCGTGATGTCGATTATGGCTGGATTATTCGTTATATGCACTCCACTGGTGCTTCGGCATTTTTTGTTGTGGTTTACTTGCATATGTTTCGCGCATTAATTTACGGTTCATATAAAAAACCACGAGAGCTCGTCTGGTTATTCGGCATGGTGATTTTTGTGGTGCTTATGGCTGAAGCTTTCGTAGGTTATGTGTTGCCGTGGGGACAAATGTCGTACTGGGGGGCTCAGGTTATTATCTCGCTGTTCGGTGCTATTCCTGTTGTCGGTGAGGATATCGTACAGTGGATTCGTGGCGACTTTTTGATCTCTGGTATTACCCTGAACCGCTTCTTCGCGTTGCACGTGGTTGCTTTGCCTATTATTTTATTGGGCTTGGTCGTGCTACATTTATTGGCTTTGCACGAAGTGGGTTCTAATAACCCTGACGGTGTTGAGATTAAGAAAAATAAAGATGCGAAAGGTGTCCCGCTTGATGGTGTGGCTTTTCATCCCTACTACACAGTCCATGATTTGCAGGCCATTGCAGTCTTTTTGTTTGCATTTTGCGCGATTATTTTCTTTGCGCCAGAGATGGGTGGCTACTTTCTTGAGCACGCAAACTTTGAGCTTGCTAACTCGTTAAAAACACCAGCGCATATAGCGCCAGTTTGGTACTTTACGCCATTCTATTCGGTGTTACGGGCTGTTCCTGACAAGCTCATGGGCTTTATAGCCTTCGCTTCTTCAGTGGCTATATTGTTTATATTGCCTTGGGTTGACCGTAGTCCGGTTAAGTCGATGCGGTATAAGGGCACTTTTAGCCGTGTAGCTTTAATTGTGTTCGCAGCTGCTTTTATCATCCTCGGTGTACTTGGTGTTAAGGCGCCTACACCAGCACGTACCGCCTTAGCGCAAGTGTGCTCGGTGCTATACTTCGCTTACTTCTTGGCAATGCCTATCTGGACATCTATTGAGAAAACCAAGCCAGAGCCGGCACGGGTGACAATGGATGGTGGTTTGGGTTTTTGGAAGAGTATAGGTGTATTACTAGCGTTGGTTTTATTGGTCGCTTTACCATTGAAAGCGGTTGGTGCTGAGGCTGGGTTAGATTGCGGCACAATTAAGTGTGATACAATCGCGGTAGATGCACATGATAAAGTCTCGCTGCAAAGCGGTGCTAAAATGTATATGAACTACTGCATGGCTTGCCACTCAATGCAGTACGCTCGTTATGAGCGCACTGCGAATGATATTGGCGTGCCTATTGAGTTGTTTGAGAGCAATTTAAAGTTTGATGGTATGTCCGGTCAAATTGAGGGCTCAGCTAAAATTGGGGACTTAATGGGCAATGCGATGTCCGAAGCCATGGCTAAAAAATGGTTTGGCGCAGCACCACCGGATCTAACGCTGGTAGCTCGCGCTCGTGGCAGTGATTGGCTGTACACTTATTTACGTAATTTTCATGCTGACCCTAGTCGTCCCTATGGTGTTAACAACCGAGTATTTAAAGACGTTGGTATGCCGCACGTATTGCTTGAGTTGCAGGGTATGACTGAGTGCGCACCTGGTCCTAGCCATGCGGCCAATGGTGGTATTAAGCGTGATGAGTTGACCGGTGAAGAAGTATTATTTGATGAGTCTGGTAAGGCTTTTCATCCTTGTGGCCGTTTGGCTGTAGTGGATGAAGGCGCGATGACAGCTGAAGAATTCGATAAATCTATTTATGATTTGGTTAATTTTTTGGCTTACGTCGCCGAGCCAATGCATGAGGATCGTAAGCGCATCGGTATTTATGTGTTGCTCTTCATTGCATTATTCTTCGTTTTTACCTATTTGTTGAATCGCGAATATTGGAAGGATGTACACTAAGCATAACGGGATGATGGATTTTTCTGATGCGTTTGGTGTAATGAGTTTAATTATTGTAAGTAAATGCTGAAACCAGCAGGGGAAAACCAAATGGGTGTTGTTGCCAAACGTTCTTCGATGACTTTTTTTTCAGATGGAAGTAGCCACTATAGCCATCGTGTGCGGATTGTCCTGGCTGAAAAAGGTGTTACAGTTGATGTGATTGAGGCTGATGCCAATAATAAGCCAGAGGAGTTGGCTGACCTCAACCCTTATAATAGCTTGCCGACATTACTGGATCGTGATTTGGTACTCTATGAGTCTAAAGTGATGATGGAGTATTTAGATGAGCGTTTCCCGCATCCTCCTTTGCTGCCGGTTTATCCAGTAGCTAGAGGTGCTAGTCGTCAATATATTTACCGCATAGAGCGGGATTGGTGTACCTTGGTTGATAGCATTTTAGGCGGTACTGCTAATGCAAAAACCATCGAAAAGCAGCGTAAAGAATTACGTGAGAGCTTGATTGCCATCGCCCCTATTTTTGCAGAAAAACCATTCTTTATGAATGATGAGTTTACCTTGGTGGATTGTTGTATGGCTCCCATTTTGTGGCGCCTACCCGCGTTGGGCATCGAATTGCCAACTACTAAGCAGACTAAGCCCTTATTGGCATATATGGAAAGCTTGTTTGCACGTGAATCTTTTCAAGAAAGCTTGTCAGAAATAGAGCAGGAAATGCGTAGTTCTGTAGCGTAAGCTGTTTAGAATGCTAAAAAGGATGCTTAGACATCCTTTTTTTTGCTCTAATATTCTTCGGTAACGGTGTTATATTTCTAAGAACACAGTATTTGTTAGGTTAGGAAAAACTATGGATATGACCCCCAGTCGCCCCTATATTGTCAGAGCCTTATATGAATGGATTCTTGAAAATGACTGTACGCCTTATATCTTGGTTAATGCCATGGCCAATTATGTAGAGGTGCCTCAGCAGTTTGTAAAGAATGGCCAGATAGTATTGAATGTGTCGCCGACAGCGGTGAGAGATCTTGTCTTAACAAATGAAATGGTACAGTTTAATGGCCGCTTTAGTGGTGTACCGATGAATATATT
This sequence comes from Spongiibacteraceae bacterium, assembly GCA_041677245.1. Lineage (GTDB taxonomy): Bacteria > Pseudomonadota > Gammaproteobacteria > Pseudomonadales > Dasaniaceae > Oceanicoccus. The sequence continues at coordinate 37,430 of JBAYQJ010000010.1, forward strand.
GGTGCCGATGACAGCTGTGCTGGGTATTTATGCTCGTGAAAATGGTCAGGGGATGATGTTCGATTATGAGGAGCCTAGCCCAGATCCTAAGCCGCCGAGTGGGGCTAAGTTAAAAGGTATAGAAAGTACCAAGCAGGACTCTGCTGCACCTAAGAGTAAGGCTGGCTTAAGAGTAGTAAAATAAACCAGCAGCCCTTAGTTGGAATACCCTAGATCGTAAAACTAAGGAAAGCCGTTGGCTTTCCTTAAATATATTCAAATATACGGACAACTTTTTGTACGCCGGCAGTCTTTCTGGCCAGGTCAGAAGCACGGTCGGCTTCCTCTTTATTCATCAAGCCCATTAGAAAAACCACCCCGTTCTCAGTAACAACTTTAATACGCGTACCTTCTATATCGCTAGACCCGAGCATTTTTGTTTTTACCTTAGTGGTAATCCATGCGTCGTTGGAGCGGGCGAGCATAGAGGTTGAACCTGTCAAGGTTAACTCATTGTGTACACGTCGAACTCTGTTAATCTTGGCGACGGTTTTAGCCGCGAGCTGACGATGCTCTTCTGTCTGGACTTGCCCTGCTAGCAGAACCACGCCGTTGTAGCTGGTGACAACAACATGTGCTTGAGCCAGAGCGGGGTCGGCTTTATCAATATTGACTAGTGCGATAGTTTCAATCACTTGGTCGTCGAGCAGCGAGCCGGTGGTACGCTTATCCTTGCGTGATTCAATCGGCTCACTGGTGGTGGCCGAAATTATTGAGCTACAGCCTTGTATGGTGAGGATAATTAAACCTAGGCAGGTCAAGCGTAGCAATGTGTTCACGATTTTTAGTGGCTCCCAAAGAGTTGTTGGTCTATCAATTCTGATAGGTAGTTAATAATTTGTAGGTGGGCTTCAGTTACCCGTGCGCGGTTATTACTGGGGATAGATAGTTCGATATCCTCCGGTTGTAAGAGTGCAGAAAAAACATTGCTGGCATCATCACTAAGGCAAATGACAAACATATTGCGGTCATGCGCGGCTTTAATCGCCTGTAGTGTTGTGCTTGAGCTATTGCCATTGGCGATAACGAATAGTACATCGCCAGATTGGCCTAGCGCCCTGATTTGTTTGGAAAATATATCTTTAAAATTACCGTCACCGGCTAGTGCGGTAAGCGTTGTTGCATCGGCGGATAAATTGATTGCCGGTAAGCCTGGTCGTTCGACCTCAAAGCGGTTTAATAGTTGCGAACAAAAAATATGCACCAGTGCTGCACTTACCCCTTCACCGCAGCTGAGTATTTTATTTTCGCTGAGCAGGCATTGAGCCATGAGTATGCCGCAGTCGCTGACACGGGTTGCCTGCTCATCCAGAGTGCGCATGGTGGTGTCAATACTGCTATGGAAGAGTTCTATAACGTGTTGATCTAAATCCATAATGACGGCTTCAAGGGTTTTATCATATCAGTTAAGGGTGAGCTGGTTTAGTCGGAAAAAGCATGCTTTATCCACGACCAGCGTAGTGTAGCATTGCTGTCGGGTTGTACGCCTAAAACATCAAAGCGACATGAAAAATTTGCATACTGCGCATATTTTATTAAAAAATGCGCTGCAGCTTTGCGCAATTTATTTTGTTTGCGCCAATCGACGCTTTCTAAACCTCCACCGAAGCTGCTGTTTTTACGATAGCGGACTTCAATAAAAGCAAGCTGTTGTTGGTCGAGCATAATAAGGTCGATTTCACCCATTTTGCAGTAGTAATTCTTGGTGACTAATTGCAATCCTTGTTGTTGTAACCAAACCATTGCCTCATGCTCAATGAATGCGCCAGTGGTTATGTTGGTGGTTTTATTGCTTGGTTTCCTTGTCATTATCAAAGCCATCCTTGCTTGGTAAATCTAAATTAATGGTTTTTCCGGCGATAGGTATTAGTTTTGCTTTGCTGTTGGCCATTTTTGCCAGCAGCATCTGGCGTTCAATTTCATTGCGTTGATTAAGGCTTAATGTTCCTGTCTGCCCGTATACCCGGCTGGTGGGTATGAGCTGTAATTGTTTTAAGCGTGGGTATAGTTGAAAGCTGTCAATGCCGAGTGCATACATACGCTGGTATGGTTTGCTCTGTTTAAGTTCATTGTCGATTTGCTGGTGTAGCTCTGAGGGTTTATTTAATACCCAGGGCATGTCGGTGAAGCGAATACCGTTTAGGTCGCGATCTTTATCGATGTTGTCATAACCATCATAGACGCGGGATGTAGCATAAACAGGTAAGTCGCCAGCATAGTGGTAAGCGAGTAATGGATTGATTGAGCGGGCTTCTTGCGGGCGAGCCAAGATAAGCACCATATCAATGTCTTCTCTGCGGCGAGGAAAGAATTCTATATGTTCGCCGATGAGTCTTTCAATACGTTTGGCTCGGCTTTCGCTTTCTTGTAGCAACAGGGATTGCTTAATAGAGCTGGAATAATCTTGTTGTCCTTGATACGTGCTTTGAGCAATGGCTTGGCCACCCAGTTCTTGCCAGCGCTCAATGAATGCTTGGCTGGTTTTATCGCCCCATTCACCCTGTGGAGCAATGATAAAAGCTTGGCGATGATTCTCTAAAAATGCAATATCGGCAATTTGCCGGGCTTCATCTTGCGGCGCTAAGCCAAACTGATAAAGCTGCGACGGGGCATTGCCATAGTCGTCAATGCGATTCAATGCGAGTGTTGGCACGGGCAAGTTACCGGCTTCAAATAACAGGCTCAGACGGTATTTCTCAAGGGGGCCGACAATCATTTGTGCGCCTTCGGCCACTGCTTGTTGGTATAGGGCCATAAAGTCATCACTAGCTTCGGTATCGTATACCTTGAGTAGCGGTACTGTACCGCCTCGGGTACTGGTCTCGTACATTGCGGCAATAAAACCATCCCGTACAGCCTTGCCTAAAGGTGCTAGTTTGCCGCTCACTGGTAACAATAGGGCGATTTGTTGCGGACGATTGGCTGTCAGTTGCCTGATTAATTGCAGGCCTCCAGGGAGGTTGTTATTGGCAGGGTGCTGTGCCCATTGCTTTTGCCAGTTATCCAGCTGCTTGACCTGCTGCTCGAGGTCACCTTGGTTAGCTTTGGCGATTAATGCAAGCTCAAGCCAGCCGATATATTCTGCGCCGAGGTTGCTGGTTTTATCGCGTTCGAGATCAGCAATGGCGACATTCATCAGCGCGTTCCAGATCGCCTCACGGTTGCTGAGCTGGTTTTTACTGTTGAGTAAAGGGTCGATATAAATACGTTGTTGGGCGCTGGCGAGGTGATTGCCCAGTAGGGCGTAGGTTTCGGCTTGGAGCAAGCTAAGTGTGAGCTGAGTTTTTTGGCTGAGCGCGTGGTTATTTTCTAGCAGGCGTGGGGACTGCAAGCTAGCTTGTGCCTGTAGATATAGACCGCGTTGAATGTCTAGTTTTGAACGGACAATGACATACTGAGCGAATACAGTCAGAGGTAGTTTCTCTGGTTGTATTTTAGTGATGATTTGGTCGGCTAAATCTTTTTGCTCTTCGCGCAGTAAAAGAGCGGCAGCTTTAAGTCGTAACTGTTCTCTGCGTGGTGATGCGGCAGTTTGGGCTTCAGTCAGCCACAGTTGAATTTGTTCGCTGTTTGAGTAAGCTGACTGCTCAGTTGCTGCTGGCTCCTTGGGTTGGGAGCCACAGGCAGTGAGGATAAAGGCGAATAATAATAAAAGTGTTGTTCTCATTGTGTTTGCGTTGTTAGGCTACGGCCCTGATTAATGAGTGAAGGTTGAAAAGTGAGTATAAATAGCGCATGTCTCTATGTAGTGGCAACACCTATTGGTAATTTGGGCGACATGGTACCGCGAGCGATAGAGGTACTACAATCGGTAGATCTCATTGCGGCGGAAGACACACGCCATAGCAAGCGTCTAATGCAACACTTTAACATTTCCACGGTGCTAATAGCGTACCATGATCACAGTGGTACTAATAAGGTTGATGCGCTTATTGAGCGATTACTTGCTGGCCAAACTATTGCGTTAATTTCGGATGCTGGTACGCCATTAATATCAGATCCCGGTTATCGTTTGGTAGACGCAGCTTTAAGTGCGGGTATCAAAGTGATGCCGATACCAGGTGCCAGTGCAGCTATTGCCGCACTGAGTGCTGCGGGCTTACCTTCTGACCGATTTGTATTCGAAGGGTTCCTCAATGCCAAGCGGCAGGCTCGAATTAAACAGTTACAGCACCTGGCTAATGAGACCCGCACGTTGATTTTTTATGAGGCGCCACACCGCGTTTTAGCTTGTCTTGAAGATATGGCGGAAGTTTTTGGCGTTGAGCGCCAAGTGGTGATGGCGAGGGAGCTGACAAAAACCTTTGAAACCATCAAGCGCGCTCCAGCCGCTGAATTGGCAGTCTGGGTAAGTGCAGATCATAATCAACAGAAGGGCGAGTGTGTGCTGCTGGTACACGGTGCCAGTAAAGTCGATGATGGTAGTGATGATGGTGAGCGAGTATTTGATATTTTAGCTGATGAGCTACCGCTCAAGCAGGCTGCGGCCTTGGCCGCAAAGATCACCGGTGTTAAGAAAAACAAGCTTTATCAATATGGTTTGAATAAACAGGATTCCTGAGCGCTGTTTGAATTGTATCGTTGTTCAAAAGTGCCTGGTTTGGCATCAATGAAGTATAGAGATTGCGTCTTGCTTTTGCGGGTGTAACCCTCTACTCTTCGCGCCGAGCCAGCTAGGCAGTCGCTGGGCCTTGTACTCTATTATTCCGCATGCGGTATAACAGGGGCGGGTCGAGAGGAAAGTCCGGGCTCCATAGGGTAGAACGCCAGGTAACACCTGGGAGGCGCGAGCCTACGGCCAGTGCAACAGAGAGTAGACCGCCGATGGCCACCGGCTTTCTTTATTGAGAGTCCGGAATAATGGCACAGGTAAGGGTGAAAGGGTGCGGTAAGAGCGCACCGCGCGACTGGTAACAGTTCGTGGCACGGTAAACCCCGTTCGGAGCAAGACCAAATAGGCCTTCATTGGTGCGACCCGCACTGAAGGCGGGTAGGTTGCTAAAGTGTTGCGGTGACGTAATGCGTAGATGAATGACTGTTCACGACAGAACCCGGCTTATCGGCTGGCTCACCAATTATAAAATCCTCGGATGCTTTGCGTTCGAGGATTTTTTTTAGCTTAAGCTACGGGGGTTCTGTCGTGAACAGATCCATTCCGCTTTTTATGCGGTCAAGGTCGCGCTTTATCGGCTGGGTGTTATTTAGTCAGTTAGGCTGACGGTATCTTCGAGAGCGACGGTGCCTGCATGGATAACTTGGCAGCAAACCCCGCCTTGCCAATCTGGTGTTAGCGCTTTGAGTAAGCCGGGGTAGCTAGTTTCCATTCGATGACAGGGATCGGTTTCTCTGCATATCTTTAATTTAACCTTGCCAATGGTTATGACCTTGCCTACATCGGCGCTGCTAAAGCTAATGCCAGTGATGAGTAGGTTGGCTCTGCGTAACAGCCATGGCAGCTCGGTGTTTAATTCTTTGCAGGCTTGTTGCCAGCTTTCGTACGATAAAACAGTGACCTGACGCAATCCGGGCTTGCCGCGGCAATCGTTGCCAACACCAAACTCTGTTGTTATTGGACATTGCTTTAAAGTCACCATAGTTGCCCTGGTTTTTTTACGGGTGGCAATGCCAATTAAGCGGGGCAGATTGTTCATGGCGATATGTATAGCTATAGCTGTTTGTTGATTAAATCTAATTGTTCAAATAAATCTGCTGGTAGCGACATATCTTCCAGCGCGGTTAATCCTGCCTCTAATTGTGTGTCGTCAACTTGGGTGGTTGCATAGATTTCACAGGCGATATTGGCTTGGTATAGCACGTGAGCATAAGGGCCGATAACAGTGCCGGGTTCAAGGTTGACTTGTTGTTGTAATGCCTCACAGATATCTTCGGGTAACGACCAATCTTTGGCTATAGTGTGGCTGAGTTTGGCCGATCGTGATTGCATCAGCGGCACAAAAACCGCATAGCCTGGTTGATCTTGAGGTTGATTTAACTGTAGTTGCTTGTTGAGTTCGCTAAATAGGGTGATTTTTCCTATGTCGTGTACTAATCCCAGCAAGTAGGCCTTAAAAGGTTCTAGTTGGTGCCTTTTAGCAATAACTTCACAGGCTACTGCGCAGCAGATGGAGTGGCGCCATAGCTTATGGCCGAAGTCAGCGTAGTAATGTGATTGGCGCTGTATGACAGGCTGCATAACGGCTGCTGACAGCACGGTGCGTAAACCATTTATACCTAGTTTAATTACGGCAGTTTCTATGCTGGTAACTCGTTTGGCGATAGGGTTGAAGTAAACGCTATTGGCCAGTTTGAGTACGGCAGTACTGACCGCAGGGTCTTTGTTAATAATGCTAACGTAATCGCTAGAAGAGGCATCGGGGTCGCGGAGGCTGTGCAGTAGTCGAGGGATAACCGAGGGGAGGCGAGGTATGGATTTAATACGCTTTGCCTGGTTTTCCAGCGATTTTTCTACAACGCTAATGACTAGTTTTTGTGGTGTTGAAAGTGGTTTTTTATCATCAATAGAGTCAATAAGCGTGCTATAAAAGCTATGTTCGGCAGTCGTTATGCTAAAAGTACTGGGTTGGTTGGCCGCACATAGTTCAGGGTGTCTGCCGTGATTTATTGGAATGCAGTGGTGGGATGCTGAGGTCTTGGCGTTTGTTTTGGAAAGCACAGAGCCTCTAAATACTTTGCTTATCCGTGATAATATCCCTGCCATAGTTAGATACAATCCCTAAGTGTTAACTGTATAAAATGCGGTTTTTAGACATATATTGAGTTGATGATCGCGCTGGTTTTGGTCAGGCTCGTAGCATAGCCGATTGTTGCGCTTGATCGCACTGATAACTGTAATTAACCGGGTAAAACTATTTCTCTTGGTTTAAGTATACCTGCAAGCTTGTAGCTTGCGCTATTTTGGGGGCTGTGGTTTGATAGCGGCCCGAAAAACCTGTAGAAAGGAAAAACCATGAAGACTGTTAAAAAAACCTCCGAGTACACCATCTCACAACGTCGTGATGGCCGCTATGCAATCGTTAATGCTTACAATAAGCCTGTTAATGGTGAAGAGAAGGTCAAAATCCTCTTGGCCGAAGAGTTGATTAAGCTAACTGCCGCTGCTCCTGCGCCGGTAGAGCCTGAAGCCGAGTCTGAAGCTGTTGCTGAAGATGGCGAAGCTGCAGCAGAGTAAGTTTGTAGTGATGCAAAAAAGGCACTGTAAAAAGTGCCTTTTTTGTATCTGTGAATCTTGCAGTGTACTTTTAATATAAAAATCAGGCACAAAAACAGAACGTTATTTGATGCTATCTTTGTACTCTTGCTCAATTTGATCTTGTAGAGCTGATTGGGCTATGCCTTTGTTGCGTAAGGATTGTTTTAACCGTTGGTCCCTACGACTCCTTTTATGTTTGGCCAATAAGGCTTTGAATAGTTTGGGGTGGCTTTCACCAGTAACTAGCTGTGTTACTAAGGTAAGGCTAACACCAGTACGGTAGGCAATGCGTTGTGGGTGTATGTTGTGGGCGTAAAATTCAGCCACAACATTGATTTGTTCGTTTAGGGGCTTGTCACAGGCTTTCGCGTAGAGAGTTGGCCTATCTGTGCTCGCTGGTTCGATCATTTGGGCTGCTATAATTATAGTGAGTGGCAGAATAGAATATTATGCTTGATATGGGTTTAGCAATAAACTCTTGGTGATATCATGTCCACCCTGAAAATAATAGCGAGCTTAGTTTGGCGTTGGGTTGTTTGATTTAGCATGGGGCTATATTGAACCTGTTGGCTTTAATATGATAGAAACTGAACAGAGGTAGTAATTGTGGATAAGCAGCAACTGCGTGAATATTTGGATGAACTAAACCAGGCTGTTGAACAGCTGGATACGGTAGAGGTAGATAAGCGCAGGTTAGTTGACTTGATTGAGGAAATTGAGGCTGAGCTGGATGAACCTATGTTAGCAGCCGAATCCTCTAGTTTTAACGATCAAGTAGACGAGATGATTACAGTTTTTGAGCAAGATCATCCTTCGGTTGCGGGTATTTTGCGCAATGTGTTACTGACCTTGAGCAGTATGGGGGTGTGATTTTTACCCCCCCCTCTCCATGAAAGATTGATGTTTTTAATGCTTACAGTTTGAAGTTAAAGGGCATGGGAATCTCAACTTCTGTCGCGCTAATACCATTAGGAATTTCGGGGTAAGGGGCGGTTTTTTTAATCGCTCTGCGGGCTGCACTGTTGAGCATATTGTGTTCAGATAGGACCTCTTCCGAAATATCTAAAAGCTCACCGTTACGATTAACCTTGACGACCATTGTCACTCGGCCTTCTTGTTTGAAGTCCATTGCTCGTTTTGGGTATTGAGTATTGAGATATGTGAGTTTGAGTACATTTGAGCGATATATATCCAGCAGTCGCTGTTCTTCAGCAGCCTTTGTATCTACTGTGGGTGCTGCTGGTTTTGCCGCGGTAGGTTTAACTGGTGCCGGAGCTGGTGCCATTTTTGCTGTTTCGTTTTTCGTCGGTGCTGCTGGTGCGGCGGCAAGTTGTGGTTTTTCAAGTGTTAATTCAGGTGTTGGTATTGCTTTAGTTTTGCTTGCCGTTGTTGGTGTTGCAGCTTTAACCGTGGCCGCAAGTTGAGCGACATCTTCATCTATAATGTTTCTTTTGGCCGTTACTGTAGACTCGCTGCTGGGCGGTGCCCCTCGGACGCTGCTGTTAGTGTTTTTGGTTGTAGGGTTATCGGTTACGAGATTGGGTTTTGGCTTAAACCAGTCAGCAGCTAACTTTTGGCGAGCCTTGTCCATATGTAAGCCTTCGTAACGAATCAGCAAATTAGTGCCTGCCTGATCAGTTGGTAGGGTGAGAATATGGCTTTTAAAGTCTGAGGACGGCGGACGTTGGCCAATCCAGGTATTGAGTAAAACTTCGAAGAAGGCGTTATCGGTTTCTGTGAATACTTTGGTGTTATTCAGATATACCGTCGTGCCAACATTAGGTTCTAAGTCGATAGTAATTCTGTCACCGGCAACCAGGTCATCTTTGGCTAAATCGATAAAGGCCAAGATCTGATCTGTAAATTGATTCTGTGACTCTTGATCATTATTGATTAGTATTTGCTGATTCCACTGTTGGGCAAACCGGCGTGGTGACCACTTGTCTATGGTGATCCGGATATCCATACGCTTTTTGCCTGAGAAATTAAATGTTGAGCTGGCATCCTGATTTAAGCTCTGTAGGTAAAGCGCTCCAATATAATATTCTTTACGCAATTGCTCAAATGCTGCTAGGCCATTGAGCGGTAGCTCATCAAAATGGGTGTTTTGGGCCTGAGCCGTACCCATCAAAGCAATAATTAATAAGGTAGGGGCGAAGACGTTTCGTAGGCTGGTTAGTGAGATCAAAGCTTGTTCCATGGTCACTTGGTGACCGCTTGATGGCAATTGACTATTGCCTATATGTTATTGTTGATTAAACCTGTTTTTGTTTCAATTAATAGTAGAGTGTAGCAGATTTGTTCGAGTTTGATGGCGTAAGCCGGGGTCATTTACCGTCAATATTACCGAATATTTTGCTGAAGATAAGTGTTTAGACAGGCAATGCTGGGCTACCATGAATAAAAAGATAGCTCAGCTCACTAGAATGTAAAGCCTGAGTTTAATTGGTTTTAATAACTATGAATTCGGTCACGGCGCACTGCAATGAGACGATTAGATATTAAATAAGCCAGCTATTAAGTTAGCAAAACATGGCGATATGGACGTATCCAGTCTAACCTTTGAATTTTTCACATTAATTCCTTTGGGACAAAATAGCTGAGTGAAAATTAAGGGTCTAATTAGGTTATAGACTTTGATAGGTATAGGCTCATCGCCTTGCTTAACAAGCTGGAATCCCAAGGTGGTGTAGTCCAGAGTATGATGGTTACTAACAAAGCCTGGCAATAATCTACAAACGATAAGTATCAACACGGCAAGGTTTAAAAGATTTTATGAGTATACCGCTATTGATTTGCGATGATTCCAATATGGCCCGTAAACAGGTTGCACGATCGCTACCTGCTGAATGGGATGTTGATGTCACGTTTGCTACCAATGGGGTAGAGGGTTTAGAGGCTATCCGTGCGGGTAAAGGAGAAATCGTATTTCTTGACTTAACAATGCCAGAGCTAGATGGCTATGGGGTGTTGGAGGCGGTTAAAGCTGAGGGTTTAAAGTGCATTATCATTGTCATATCGGCAGATATTCAGCCTGAGGCCAGAGACCGTGTTATCGGTACGGGTGCGCTTGAATTTATTCGCAAACCGATCAATGCAGAAAAACTTGCCACGGTATTACAGCAATACGGTCTGTATTAGTGAGCATATCTCAATATTCTGAAGATCGACGTGATTGTCTGCAGGAGGTTTGCAATGTCGCATTAGGGCAGGCTGCTAATGCCCTCGCGCGCCAGTTTGATGTTTTTGTCACCTTGCCGATCCCCGTAATTAGTATTATCGCTGCAGATCAGTTGGCGGATTCCTTGGCTCATTTTGGTTCTGGGGGGCAAGCGGAGATCTACGCGGCTAGCCAATTATTTGCTTCGCCTGCTGATGGTTGTGATTTAACTGGTCTGGCGCTGGTGATGTTAGCTGAAGAAAGTCTTAATGACCTGCAGAGTTTAATGCCTGTAACGATGCCAGTAGATGAATTGATAATATCTACCTGTCATAGTATGGCGCAAACCTGTTTAGATGCGCTTTCTGAACAGTGGGGTTTGGGCTTTCAATCGGCTGCGCCAGCCTTGGTGGGTTATCAATCCCTGCGTTCTATTTGTCAGCAAGTGGTTAAAGACTGGCAGCATATCCTTGTTGTCAATATTAACTATCAATTCGAAGGGCGAGTATTTAATGGCAATTTATTATTACTCTTTCCTGATCAGGCAATAGATGCAATGGCTCAACGCCTGGACGAGTTGCTCGCCTGATTGAACCATCAGCTTTTAGCGGTTGATGGTTTTAGCTGCCTTGGCTTTAATCGTGGTTTATTAATCATTGCCGGGTAGCTTGAATAAGGCATCTAGATTTAGGTGCTGCTCGATACAATCAGCCAGCCGATTGATCTCCTGTTCTTGTCGCTGGTGATAATCAAAGGTTTGAAGCTCTTTTAAGCCTGCCCATGTTAATAAGGCGTCCCGTGCTTCGCTGTGATCAAACAAACCGTGTAAATAGCTACCAATAATCTGTCCGTCGGCGGAGATGGCACCATCGGTAAAGGAGCTTTTATCTCTATTGCCATTGTTGTCGCGTTCGCTACTGATAGTAGCAAAGGGTTTCGCCAGTGCAGCACCGGTACTGACTCCCGCATGTATTTCGTAAGCAGTAATCGCGGCCATGTTCAGGCTTAAGTGGCCTTTTACTTGGCGCAATTGTTTTTCAGCGTTGAGTACCGTAGAGAAATCCAGCAATGCCAGTGCTGCGCTATCACCGGCTTCGCTCTCTATGCCGTCGGGATCACTGATAGTGTTGCCCAGCATTTGAAACCCCCCACAAATACCAAGCAACTTGCCTCCATAGCGTAAGTGTTTGTTGATGGCAGTTTCCCAGCCTTGATTGCGCAGCCACTGTAAATCTGCTCTTACGCTTTTGGTGCCGGGGATAATAATCAGCTCACAGCTAGGGATGGTATCGCCTGGACCAACATAGATTAAATCAACCTGCGGGTGCAGACGTAAGGCGTCAAAATCGGTGTGATTGCTGATGCGGGACAACACTAGCACTGCTACGGTTAGGGAGTGATCGCTGGAGAGCTCTTGAGCTTGAGTGATGGCATCCTCCGCCTCTAAGTGAAAGCCTTGTAGGTAAGGCAGGGTGCCAATGACCGGTTTGCCTGTGTAATTTTCCAGCCAGTCAATACCCGGTTGTAGCAGTGCCATGTCGCCGCGAAAACGATTAATTACAAAGCCTTGTACTCGCTGCTGCTCCGATTCGGATAGCAATGCCAGGGTGCCAACCAAGTGAGCAAAAACGCCACCACGGTCAATGTCGGCAACAATTATCACCGGGCAATCAACCGCTTCAGCAAACCCCATATTGGCGATATCGCGATCGCGTAAATTAATTTCAGCGGGACTGCCGGCGCCTTCAACAATGACAGCTTCAAACTGCTCGCACAACCGCTTGTACGAGGCTAACACGGCGGTCATCGCAGTGGTTTTGTAATCGTGGTAAGCCTTGGCCTCCATATTAGTGATGGCTTTGCCATGGATGATTACCTGCGCTCCGGTATCGCTGTTAGGCTTTAACAGTACGGGATTGAAATCCGTTTGAGGCTCTAGAAAACACGCTTGCGCCTGTACTGCCTGAGCGCGGCCAATTTCGCCACCAGCTGTGGTAACAGCACTATTGAGTGCCATATTTTGTGGTTTAAAAGGTGCGACTTTGATGCCTTTGCGTGCCAGCACTCGACAAATACCAGTAACTAACACGCTTTTGCCGGCGTCGCTGGTGGTGCCTTGTACCATTAAAGTGATGGGGGCTTGCGTCATGACATCTCGCTTATAAAGGTGGGGCTAGCTGGGTGAATAGTAACTGCGCCTAAAACAACCATTCTCTATTTAAGTGGTTGCGCTACTGGAGAAAAAGTTGCGGGCTATTATCCAAATCTAAACTGTTGGTCGCAATGGATAGTCATCAGTACTTGGCATAAAATGTCGGTTTTATCGATGGTGATAGTTATTAGGTGAATTTATTGTCGTCATCGCGACAAAATACACGTTTTTTGAGTGGTTATCGCGTCGGCATTTATCAAATAGAGTCTACTTCATGTTGTTAAGCTCCTCTTTATTTTGTGCGGTGGTATTGCTGCTGGCTATTATCATCGATCATGTTGTTGGTGAGCCGAAAAAATGGCACCCGCTGATTGGTTTTGGCTGGTTAGTGGAGAAGATCGAAGCTGTTTGCTGGCGACAACAGTTTGATGGTGGTCAGCAGCCAGCAGAGACAATAAAAAACGCAGAGCAAGTTAGCAGTCAAAAAGCCAATAAACGACGAGGGTTGATTGCTGTGATGATAATTATGCTGTTAGTGGCGATGCCTGCGTTTGCCTTGCAAAGCTGGATCAGCGATTGGGTGGCACTGAATGTTATTGTATCAGCGCTGATACTTTATGTGTGTATTGCCCCACGTAGTTTACGTGAACATGCCCAAGCCATTGCTGAGCCTTTAGCCAGGCACGATTTGGCCGCGGCAAGGGAGAAATTGTCTTATATCGTCAGTCGCGATGTCAGTGATTTATCCGAGCCGGAAATTGCCACGGCAGTGTGTGAGTCGGTATTGGAGAATGGCAGCGATGCCATATTTGCTGCTATTTTCTGGTTTTTAGTGGCGGGTATCCCCGGCGTGGTGATTTACCGAGCATCGAACACTCTTGATGCGATGTGGGGTTACCGCAATATACGCTATAACTATTTTGGTTGGGCTGCGGCAAAACTTGATGACGGTTTAAATTGGTTGCCGGCACGATTAGTTGCTCTTAGTTATGCCTTAATGGGTGATTTTGTTGTCGCTATGCGCTGTTGGCGAGAGCAGGGTAGCCAGTGGAAAAGCCCGAATGCGGGGCCGGTTATGTCTGCGGGTGCCGGTAGTTTGGGGATACGCTTGGGCGGTGCTGCACGCTACCACGGAGAGCAGCAAGCCAGACCCGTATTAGGTGAAGGTAGAGCTGCGACAGTGCAGGATATCAATCGTGCGTTAAGGTTGGTCTATCGGGTGCTGTTGTTATGGATGTTGTTGATTTTGCTGTTTGTTTTTTGAGGCTAAAGCACGGTCTCCATTCTGGCTTAGTATTCTCGAGCAAAAAATAACTAGCTACGGGTTGCTACGAGCTTTAATCAATGAATCCATATTTAATGAGTTACACTTTATGAATGAACAGCCCCTACATACGCCGCTCCACGGTGGTGATATACACAGCGCCAGCTTACGCTTTGGTATCGCCATAGATGACTGGCTCGACATATCGACTGGCATCAACCCTGACTATTACCCTTTGCCCGTTATCCCTGATTGCTATTATCGTCATCTGCCCGCTAATGAAGACGCGGGCCTAATTGCTGCAGCCAGACAATATTACGACTGCCATCATCTTGTGGCTGCAGCTGGTAGCCAGCGTTTGATCGAGTTATTACCGACACTGCGTAGTCATTGTCGTGTTGCGATACCGGATGTAGGTTATCAGGAGCACGGTTTACAGTGGCTGCGCTGCGGTCATACGCTTAGTTATTATGATGGCTGGCAGCCTGAGTCCTTAACCGAGCAAATTGATGCGGGAGTGGTGGATGTGGTCGTGGTGATCAACCCCTGCAACCCTACAGCGGCGTTGATCACCGTTGAGCTGTTGGAGCAGTGGCGGGTGTTATTGGCCGAGCGAGGAGGTTGGTTGATCGTGGATGAGGCCTTCGCGGATACAAATCCGCAGCAGAGTTTTGCCAGTTCTAGCCATCTTCCAGGGGTAATTGTATTGCGCTCCTTTGGCAAGTTTTTTGGTTTGGCAGGTTTACGGGTGGGTTTCGCTTTGGCGGAACAGCGTGTCACTCAGTTATTATCCGAGCAGTTGGGGCCGTGGAATGTTGCTGGGCCGTCTATGTATATTGCAGCACAAGCTGTGGCGGATACGGCGTGGCAACAACAAGCCCGGCAACAGATTCAGCGCAGCAGTCAGTACTTGGTAAATTTGGTACAAGAGCAGTTAAAAAACAGAGTAAGTCGTATCGTTAGTAGCGGTTTATTTGTGACCGTGCTGGGTGATGCAGCAATGATGATTGATGTGTACAACGGCCTAGCCAGACAAGGCGTTTTGGTACGCTTATGGCAACCGCCGAATGACAAATACCATGCACTGTTACGGTTTGGTTTAATTGCCGAGGATGATACAAAAGGCAGGTTGCATTTAGAGCAGGCTTTGCGTGCAGTAGGTGAGGGCGTAGTTTAATTGGCGAATTTTTGTATATGCTTTAACTGCGCTAATAGATCTTTCAGGGCTATTCCCCTATCACCGACAATACCAGCCAGATGTTGTAGCTTGTAAAGGCCGTTAACAACAAGCAGCCCTCCAGTCGATTGAGCTGGCCTTTACCTCGAACCCCATAAGCCAGCACAAATAATGCAATAGTCATTGCCATCATCACTGGCCAATCGCGAGTCATTATCTCTGGAGAAAGCTGCGACATTGGTGCAATGACTCCAGCGATGCCGACTACTGCCAGCAGGTTGAACATATTGGAGCCCACTACATTGCCAATAGCAATATCATGTTCGCCTTTGCGCGCGGCGATTACTGAGGCTGCGAGTTCTGGCAGCGATGTCCCCAGGGCAACGATAGTCAAGCCGATGATGAGGTCGCTCACGCCCAGTGCCTGAGCGATGGTGACGGCCCCCCAAACCAAAATGCGGGAACTAATAATCAGTAATACTAACCCGGCAGCCAACCAAAATAGGGCTCGACGTATTGGCATTGTATGGCGCACCAGTTCTTGCTCGGTTTCAGTGCCAAAGGTATCTCCTTTATCACGCATGGCGGCAAATATGGTCCAGCCAACGAGCGCGAAAAAGCCAAGCAATAGCAATACGGCTTCAAGGCGGCTGAGTGCTCCATTCCAAAAAAGCACACCGGAACCTAGGCCAATAATAAACAGTAGTGGTAATTCCCTGCGAATAATTTTTGAGTGAACCACAATGGGGGCGACCAGCGCTGTCACGCCAAGAATCAGTCCTGTGTTGACGATATTCGAGCCCAGTGCATTTCCTAGCGCCAGATCCGGCTTTCCATCTATGGCCGCCATGGCAGATACCACCATCTCTGGGGCTGATGTGCCAAACCCTACAATTACCATGCCTACCAGTAATGAGGGCATGCCCGCGTATTGGGCTGTTACAGCTGCGCCTACAACAAAACGATCTGCGCTCCACACTAATAAAACAAAACCACCTACAATAGCCAGTAAAGCTAGCGTCATCTTATTCCCCTTGCCGTATGAAACCCAATTACCTGCATGTCCCGCAGGGATGGTACCCGCCTGGGAGCTCATAATAATGATTGGCGGTCTATTCACATAGCTATTTCTATAGGACTACGTTGGCTTGTTCCAGTTGTTTAATTTCATTAACTATTTGGCTGTTTTCATTGCAGTTGATGCCATGTGTAGCCGCTAACTCGCATAAATAGCCATTGATATAGTCGATTTCGCTAAGGCGATGGTTGGCGATATCCTGATACATGGATGAATAATTACTGGCGGTTGTTTGTAGGGTTTGCTGTACTTTTGTATGCAGCTGCTGCACCGATGCGGAAAACCCAGCGGCACTCGCTACGGTTATTATTTCATTGCATAGGGTGTTGATGCGGGCCATTGCTTCAGGTTTATTTAACAGCTCGCCATTGTTGCAGCGATAAATGGCGGTGAGTCCGTTGATGGCGCAGTTGATGGCCAGCTTTTGCCAGAGTCGAGCCTCAATATTGTCACAGGAATGGATAGTTAAATACGCTGTTGGCAGTATCGCCAATAAGGCTTTAGCTTTATTTCCGAAAAAGGTTTCCCCTAACCCTGCATGCACAATAGTCATCGGTGCTGTGCGGTAAACACCGTCGGTGGTGGTGGCGGCGATGATGGTTTGCTCTGGCAAAGCGTCGCTTAGTTTAGTGACAGCCATACCATTTTGTAGCACTAAAACCGTCGCATTCTTGGCAAGGTGGTTTTTTATTTTGTCAACGGCTGTCAGGGTTTGCTGTGCCTTGGTGGTGACCAATAGATACTTGATACGAATATTAGAAGCGTTCAGTTGAGCAACGGTTAGTTGTTCAATTTTGGTTTCAATTGACTGATTGTTACGAAGCAACGTAATACTATGTTGTTCGCGAGCGGCAGTGGTTAGCAGTACAACCCTAAAGCCTGCCTGCCGCCAGCAACTGGCCCACAGGCAGCCAATTGCGCCTGCGCCAAGAATATACCAAGTCGGTTTTGGGGGGGTGATAGAATTAAGCATAGGAAAAATAGTCGAATAGGTTGCAAGCGCGTTAGCCAGAAAAATTATTCAGTGTTTGAGGTTCCAGCGACGCTGCATTTCGAGAAACAGGAACGACGCCGTCCAAGTAATCAGCACCAGCCCTACCAGCGCCTCCATACCCGCTAGAAAACGAACCGGTCCAAAAGGTTCTATATCACCGATGCCGAGTGTCGTAAACGCAGTGATAGAGAAGTAAGTGCAATCTAGTAGGGAGCCAGAAAAATTTCCTTCGAAAAAGCCCCAGTTTTCCGACTGATGCATCCAGTAATACACCACCGCGAAAATCCAGATTTCGACAAGATGAGCAATCAGTGTTCCGATAATCGCGATTACAATGCGAAACCTGTGCAACATGTTCATATATAGCATTAATCGACTCATCCACGACAAGCACTGATAGTGAACCAGCACTGCCAGCAACACCACAAAGATATTGATTGCAAATAATGTGGATACCGAATGTGTACCATCCAAAGGCTTGTTATCCCTGACGATTATAGTTGCCGCAGTTTAACGTAAATCACGAGACGACTACTAATCAGAGTTTTGGTTGCATAGCTCGGTGCAAAGGATCGGCACCCTCGAATTAATAGAAAAGCGAATAAGTTGAGGCGTTTTCACCATGCCTGTTCCTATGCTATTGCCAAATGACGGTTCAGTTTCAAGTTCGTTATTATGCCGTATTTGTTCTGATAATGGATATAGAATAGAGAATCGCTGCTAATTGTTCATAATCGTGCTGTTTAATGGTTTTGACTAAATACAGGTAAGGCCCTATTATGACCGCCATCTTGTAGCAGGTGCCTGTCGTTAGTTTGTTAATAACTGACTGGAACAGGTTAAACGGGAAGTGTGGTAGATGTGACATAGCCAAGGCTTGTTATATTAATCCACCGCTGCCCCCGCAACGGTGATTTGTTATGTTCATAATTATGAGCATGATGGAGAGCCCGAAACCGGCCTGCCTACGTATCCATCGATAAAGCGGAGGGCTTTAGCGCGGGTAGTTTGTTGTTTCTTCGCTAAACTCCTCGTCGTTAGTTTCCTCCACCGTTGTTCTATTTACGGTTATGAGGAATACATGATTATTCGTTTGCCTAACCATTTTTTTATCCCTGCCTGTCAGCGAATTTTGAGCCGCTGTTGCAAAAAAATAACCGCTACTGGCCTGGCAATGCTAGCTGCGCTGCTTGTTTGTGCGCAAGTTGATGCTGCTACTTTGCTTGGTGTGGTATCACCGGCGAATACAGCCGATGTATTAGCCGGTGCCCATCGGTTTTTGGCCTCGCACCCACAGCATAAAATTATCTTGCGCTCCACGGAGCAACTCAGCGAGCTTGCCGAGCCACAGCGTTTGCAGCTGTTTAATCAGGCCGATATCATTTTTACCGGCGGTGTTTTTGGTGATTCGGTTGACTGGCTACTGAAGTATGTAGCGCAACCAGCCACACCGGCTAAGGCGTTTATTTCAGTGCATGGCGATCGTCGTTTGGCGTTGGCCTCCCGAGTGAAGCAGCGCTTGATTTTGCAAGGTGCTGATCTTGACCAACTCATGGCTGATCCACCTCTAGAGCAAGGCATTGATAGGCAGGCCTGGTTACAGCAGCAATTACAAACCTACGCAGCTCACCGAGAGTGGTTATTGGCAAAAACTTTTTGGGCCGGTCGTGACAGCCAAAACATGGAGGGTTTATTTAATCACTTATTGCAACTGACAGGTGAGCAGGTTGACGTCCCTGAACCGCAGCTGCGTGTGCCATTGCGTGTCTTTACTGGGGATAAGGCAGCTGATCCTGATCAGCTCGATTTATCTTCGAATCCTGCATGGGTGGCAGTACTCGATTACGAAACTGGTGATCGCCCCGGCGAGCGTGATTTAATCGATCAGCTATGTACTGCAATACAAGCTAATGGTTATGGTTGCCTGCGAGTATTGGCAAAATGGGGCGAGGCCAGTGTGCGCGCGGCGGATATATTGGCTGCACATAAGCTGCGTATACATGCGGTGATTTCGCTGCAAAATTTTGTCATCGGTGGTGGTGAAGGTCGTGAGCAAGTTAATAAAGCACTGGCTAGATTAAATGTTCCTGTACTAAAGGCTATTCGCCTGACCGATAGTACCCGCGATGAGTGGTTACTTTCTGAAGAGGGTTTACACTGGAGTAGTGTGCATTATCGCGTAGCAATGCCTGAGCTACAGGGCATTGCCGAGCCGATGGTCGTTGCGGCAATGACACCACCTAGTATTGATAAAAAGACCGGGGCAAAACTGGCTTTGTCCGAGCCTATCAGCTCGCAGTTATCTTTGTTAACGCGTCGTCTAAATCGTTGGTTAGCGCTGCAGGAAAAGCCTGAAAAAGATAAAAAGATTGCCATTATTTATTACAACCATCCTCCGGGTCGTCACAATATAGGTGCTGATAACCTGAATGTTCCCGCTTCTTTATTTGAAATATTACAGCAGCTAAAAAAGGCCGGTTATAGCACAGGGCCATTACCCGAGTCAGAGCAAGCGTTGCTGGATTTGTTGCAAGAACGTGGCGTCAATTTGCCCGAGGATAGACAGGCATTGGCTACCATGGCCGAGAAGGTGGCGACGGTAAGCGCAGAACAATATCGACAGTGGTTCGAGCAACTACCCAAATCACTGCAAACTGAAATGGTCGAAGGGCCGCTGGGTTATTTGCACGCTATGTTACAGCGTGCGATTGATCTTGATGACAAAGATATCGGCCGGCGCTTGTTGAGTCGGGTCGTTACTGATTTGCGTCATGCTATTGAAGGGGCAGACCACCCGGCTAAAGAGCGCGTGATGCGATTGTTGACGCAGCTTGAACAAGCTTATACGCAGGCGTTCGACGGTGAGGTTGATTGGTCGGCGGCGCAGGAATTGGTCACCGCAATAGCTGATAGCGGCGTTGAAGGTATCCGTGGCTGGGGGGACTTGCCCGGTAAAGTCATGGTGCATGATAAGCAGCTGATTATCCCCGGTATTCAGTTTGGCAACATTTTTGTTGGGCCTCAGCCTCCCCGTGGCTGGGAGTTGAATGAAGAACTGCTACATGCGAATTTATCCTTCCCGCCGCCGCATCAATATGTCGCTTTCTATCAATGGCTGCGTAATAACTTTGCCGCCGATGCGGTGGTTCATCTCGGCCGCCATTCTACTTATGAGTTTTTACCCCGCCACCGGGTTGGTTTGAGTGAAGAGGATTACTCTCTGGCAGTGCTCGGTGATCTACCCAGTATTTATCCTTATATTGTTGATGGTGTTGGTGAAGGTATTCAGGCCAAGCGACGTGGTCTGGCGGTGATGATAGATCACCTAACGCCGCCGCTAGATAGCACTGAACTTTATGATCGTCTGCTTGAATTGCGTCAGTTAGTAGAAACCTACGAAGCGGCACCGGAGTCCGCGGGGTCGATGCGTCTGCGTGCTATTACCGCGATTAAGGGTTTGGTCGGTGAACTTGAATTACGCGAGGAGCTGGTCGCGAATATGTCCGGTGAGCTTAAGGTGAGAGGCCTAACCGACTTCGATCAAGTTGACGACGAGTTATTAGTGCATGAAGTTGGCCACTATCTTACGCATTTACAGGAAGACTTCATGCCGCTGGGGCTACATGTGTTTGGCCGCGATTGGAGCGATGAGGCGGTGAAAACAATGCTGCACTCCATGGCGCAAGGGGAGGCGGTGAATCCGCAATGGCCTGCTTTGTTAAGCAGCTCACCCGCTGCCGAAATGAAAAGCCTGCTCAATGCTCTGGCAGGGCAGTATGTCGCACCAGGTAAGGGTAATGACCCGATTAGAACCCCGGAAGTACTGCCTACTGGACGTAATTTCTTTGCGCTGGACGGCAGTTTGATTCCATCAAAACTGGGTTATGACGTAGGGGTTGAGTTGGCGGTTACGGCGCGGCAAGGTACTGAGCCGGAAGAAACAGATGCCATTGTGTTGTGGGCCTCTGATGTGGTGAGAGATGAGGGGGCGATGATTGCTTTTGGTTTTGACATGCTGGGGGTCAAACCGCTCTGGAGTAGCCGGGGCATCGTTCAGGGGCTGCAGCGTATCAATGTGACGACGATGCAAGAGGACGGTAAGCCACGGATTCGTCGCGATACTATCTTTACCACCTCTGGCTTGTTCCGCGACTTATACGGGGCACATTTGATTTTGTTGGAGCGTGCGGTGTTGATGGCTCTGGATGCGTCTTCCGATCAAATCCGTAAAGATTATCCAGCCTTGTCTCACGCCTTGGAGGCAGCGTTAGAGCCATTAGGTAGTGAACAGCAACCGGGCTCCGAATCACTGACAATCAACCATGTTGCGGCGCGCTGGGTTAAAGATGCGCGCGATGCGCTAAAGCAAGGAGTGGGGCCAGCACTGGCTGGGCGCCAGGCAGCATACCGTATTTTTGGCGATGCACCAGGCACCTACGGAGCGGGTATTAATCGGATGGTGGAGCGCTCCGGCAGCTGGCAGCATCGGTTTGAGCTGGCCGATGTTTATCAACGGCGTATGGGCCATGCCTATGGTTTGAACCTTCATGGCGAACCAGTGTTGGATACTTTTAAACAACGCTTGGCGACGATAGATAATACCTATATGGGGCGAGCCAGTAATCTTTATGGCTTGTTGGATAATAACGATAGCTTCGATTATCTGGGTGGTTTAAGTCTGGCAGTTGAAAGCGTGAAAGGTCAGGTGCCAGAGAATTTTGTCATTTTTCACCCTGATGCGGATCACCTCACTATAGAACCACTGCAAGTGGCTTTGTTATCTGAATTACGCGGGCGTTATCTTAACCCGCAATGGCTGAAGCCATTAATGGCAGAGGGTTATGCCGGTGCCAGAACTATGGGCAGCGAATTTTTAGAGTACCTGTGGGGTTGGCAGGTAACTAACCCAGAGGTGATTAAAAGCTGGGTGTGGGATGAAGTTAAACAAGTCTATATCGACGATAAGCTTGATTTGGGTTTGGATGAGTTTCTGGAGCAGGGCCATAACGCACACGTTAAAAGCAATATGCTGGCGGTGATGTTGGTAGCGGCACAAAAAGGTTTTTGGCAAGCCGATGAACAAACACTGCAGCAATTGGCGGAGGCGTTTGCACAGCTGGTAATAAAAAATGGTTTGCCAGGTAGCGGCCACACCAGCCCGGATCATCCACTTTATCCATGGCTGGAGCAACATCTACCTGCGGATCAATACGCGCAGTTACAGCAATTATTAGCTGTGACAAAAGTGACTACGGCAACAGCAGCTTCGCCGTCGATCGTTGCCGAAATTGATCTGCAAGCAAGTGCTGTTGCACAACAGCAAGCGCAGCCGGAAGTTGCTGAACAGCAGAATCTAAAACAGCAAAAGCAGCAGGATAAAAAACAAGGTGAAGAGCAAATGGAGCCTTTAGATTATCTCGGTATGGTGCTGATGCTTGCTGCACTGCTATTAATAGGTTGGTGGCGTGGCACTCGTATGCCGGATGTCAGTAAAAATTAAAAATCTGTATTTAATACCACTGTTCAAGGTAGTTAATTAATAGGTGGCCGGCCCATAGATGGCTGGCTAATAAGCAATGTAACGGGCACTAATATGTTTACTTCATCGTCGTTTGGTTGGATGCACTTAATTACCGGCTATTTACTAGAGCCGGTGGTGTGGTTGTTAATGTTATTAACCGCAGTGGCAGTATTAGAACTCGGCTGCATGCTGGCAGAGCGCTTTATCGGTCTTAACCGTTGGCGTAAGCACATCGAGACTAGTGCCAACGCTCAACAAGGCCTCACTGCATTGGAACGGTTGGCAGTAAAACGTATTGAACGTAGCGACTTTTTAACCCGCATTGCCCCCATGTTGGGTTTGATGGGCACCTTGATTCCGCTTGGACCAGGTTTGGCTGCGCTGGGTGAGGGTGAACTCAGTATTTTAACCACTGCGATGAGTGTTGCTTTTGATACCACCGTATTGGGTTTGCTGGTTGGTATCAGTGGTTTTGTTATGGGGCGTATGCGTCGGCGTTGGTATGACGAATTGTTAACAGCAATGGAGCTACAAATTGCCAGGGCTAATGGAGGTGTAGCTAATGTCTAGGCGCTGGCATGGAGGCCGATTTGATAGTGGCGATGATGAGCCTTTAGGGCCGCTGGCTAATTTACTGGATTTGATGCTGGTGTTTGCTTGCGGATTAATTGCCGCGTTAATTGCGATGAGCGAGCAATTACAAGATCACTTTCAGGCAGAAAACAACCCTGAACAGGTGATAGAACGGCAAATTATAGAGCGTGGCCGCGAGCTACCTCAGATTCCAGGAAAGGGTGTCAGTGGTGGTGACGGTTTTGAATCGGTGGGTCAGGTTTATCGTGATTCAAAGACCGGAAAGCTTATTTTAATTTCTGAATAAATGGCTAGCAGTAAATATTTAATTGCACATTTTAGTTACATAATTTTATCGATTTTAGGTTCCGTAAGGATTAATAGGGAATGCTTTAACTGCTTGGTTTTCTGAGCGGATAACAGCAGCTGTCCCCGCAACTGTATGCAGTGAGCCACTATCAATACCACTGGAGTTAAGGCTTTGGGAAGGTGATAGACGCTACGACCTGTGAGCCAGTAGACCTGCCTTAATCGATTAACCTGATGTCGGGGACTGCATCAGGGGAAGGTCTTTGTAAGCATTTTCTCGATCATTCCCGTTACTACCCCGACGCTACTTATTGATGCGCCGACTTAATGATTAAGTCTTGGCAATAATGAAAAGGCGGCACCATGAAAATAAAACCCTCGTTTTTAGCTCCCATTAAATATTCATTTATGATGCTAGGTGTCGTGTTTACAACCACGCTACCTGTTTACGCAGCCGGTATTTCTGGCGAGCTGGAAGAAACTGTCGTCACTGGCAGAAGTGCAGCTGATAGTCTGATGGGTGTTGCAGAAGCTGCTTCAGTTGGTACGGTGCTGTCAGTGCAAATCGAGCATCGCCCCATTTTACGCCCAGCAGAAATTTTAGAAACTATTCCCGGTATGGTAGTCACCCAGCACAGCGGTGGAGGTAAGGCCAATCAATATTATCTACGCGGCTTTAATCTGGATCACAGTACTGACTTTGCTAATTATGTTGAAGGTGCTCCCGTTAATATGGTGACTCATGGCCACGGTCAGGGCTATAGCGATAATAACTTTTTGATTCCAGAGTTACTCGACCGTATGGTTTACAAAAAAGGCCCATACTATGCGTCCGAAGGTGATTTCTCCTCTGTAGGCTCGTCACGTATTTATTATGCGCGGTATAAAGCCAGCAATAAAATAAAACTCACTCTTGGAGAAGATGGTTATCGTCGGGCGTTGCTGGTTGGTGGCTATAACCAGGGTGCTAATGTTGGTGATAAAGGCAGCTGGGTGTATGCGTTGGAATCTCTGCAGGACGACGGGCCTTGGGCCAACCCTGATGATATGGAGCGTAGCAATGCATTTTTAAAATATAGCAAAGGTGATGAAAGTACGGGCTTTTCGATATCCGGCTTGTATTTCGATTCGCAATGGCAGGGCACTGATCAGATCCCCCGGCGCTTGGTGAAAAATGGCACGCTGGATCGTTTTGACACATTGGATAATTCCACTGGCGGCGATACTCACCGCTATCAATTGGCGTACCAGCAATGGGCCGAGCTCAGTCCTGCCAGCCGTATTAAAGCAAATGCTTACCTCATAGATTACCAGTTAAACTTGTTTAGCAACTTTACGTATTTCTCCCAAGACGATATCGATGATCCAGATTTTCGTGGTGATCAAATCGGCCAGTTTGATGACCGTTTGACCTATGGTGGCAACATCGAATGGCAGCATGATCTTGATGCCAGGCACCAGGTAGATATTGGGATGGATTTACGCTATGACGACATCAGTGATGTGGGCGTGGGTAACAGTCAGCATGCAGCGCTTTATGCGATGAACAGCCGCGCTGCGGTAGAGCAACTGGGGCTTGGTTTATATACCAGTATGCACTCCCAGTGGAATGACTGGTTTGCGTCAATAGTGGGTGTCCGTTACGACTATTATGATATAGATGTACGCGATAAGTTGGATACGAGTGCTTCTGGCGGTGTTAACGATGATTTTGTTAGCCCCAAGCTGTCGTTACGTTTCGGCCCCTTCGATAACACGGAATTTTTTATTAATTATGGTAAGGGTTTTCATAGCAACGATGCGCGCGGTGTTGTTGCTGATGCAGGAGTGCCGCTGCTGGCAGAGTCAGAGGGTTATGAGCTAGGTATGCGCAGTAGTATGTTCGATAATTTACAGTTGAGCCTGGTGCTGTTTCAGCTAGAGCTGGATTCTGAATTGGTCTTTGTTGGTGATGAGGGTACCACTGAGCCTAAGGATGCGACAGAGCGTACCGGTTTGGAATTTAGTGTCTACTACCATCCCGTGGATTGGTTTATCTTAGATATGGATTACACCACGGCCAAAGCGCGCTATAAAAATAATCAATACGATGGCGGTATGCTGCTAGGTGATAAGGTGCCCGATAGCGTTGAAGATGTATTCTCGCTGGGTGCCAGCATAGAGCTGGACAATGGCTTATATGGCGGTCTGCGTTTGCGTTACTTTGGTCCGCGCAACTTAACTGAAGCGGGGGATATACAATCTGATTCCACGGCTATCGTAAATGCGAATATCGGTTATCAATTGAAAAATGGGCTGTCGTTTAGTATGGAAATAATTAACTTGACCGATCGTGATGATGACGATATTACTTATTTTTATGCATCAAGAACCTTGGCCGAGCGGCAAAATAATATCGATCCAATTGAAGATTATCACTCGCACCCGATGGTGCCGCGAACTATTCGTGTATCTATGGCTTATGAGTTTTAGCAACTAACCATGGTATGTTTTCCTACAAAGTTGAAGTCTCTATAGCAAGTTGTTTGTTTTTATGCCTAATATAGCAACTCACGATCTTGGTTAAGTTATAGGTGGTAGTCATCGTTTTTTCATAAACTTCTGGGTGGGTGTTTAGCATGTGGTTACATACAATTTGTGATTTAGCTTTTGATGTTACAGTGCCGACACCGTTTATCCTGATGTTACGGCCACGCAGCGGTGCACAGCAATGGATTGCGCAGGAAGAATATAAACTTAAACCAAGCATACCAGTGATTGAGTTTACTGATCATTACGGCAATTTGTGTCAACGCCTGATTGCACCTCCGGGACCGTTTGCCGTTTATACTGCTGCGGATATTATGGTTGCAGATTTCGTCGATCAAGCGCCGGGAGCTCCGTTTGTTGAGATCCAAAACCTGCCCGATTCAGTGCTCAGCTTTTTACTGCCCAGTCGGTTTTGTGAATCCGATCGTTTTGGCCAGATGGCAAGCGCGATAACCATGGGGCAGCTATTAGGCTATGACCAGGCCAAGGCGATTGAATCCTGGCTGCGAGCTAATATTCGCTACCAGCCAGGTAGTAGTAATATCCCTATGTCTGCGGTGGAGGTTAATTCGAACCAGGTAGGGGTCTGTCGTGATCTGTCGCATCTTGGCATTGCCTTATGCCGCAGCCTAAGTATTCCGGCGCGATTGGTGGTTGGTTATTTGTATGGTTTACAGCCTATGGATTTACACGCTTGGTTTGAAGCATACGTGGGGGGGCGTTGGTATACCTTTGATGCGACGCAATCTGAGCTCCGAGGCGGGTATGTGGCGATTGGCTATGGTCGTGATGCTGCGGATGTAGCTATCTATAATCAGTTTGGCCCTTCGGTGTGCTCTACTAGGCAGAGCATTGATGTTCAGCTTGTTGAGGAGAGAGACGTTTAATTGCTCAGTCCTGTTATTTCGCAATAGCTTCCGTTAGTTACCATCGTAGTAAATTTTGGTATTAGCACGATATCGATGGTTTATTGGTGGGTTAAACCCGCTTTACTTGACTTATTCCCTCCCTTTTCTGCGTTCATATACACCGTTTCAAGGCCCTGTGTGAATTTGCTGCTTAAATTAGATAGTATTGTTGATAACGATTTGCGTTTGTATTCTCGGGTGAATTACAATGCCTCCCCTAAATTTAACGCGGGCTTGCTCTAGTGGGCATCAGTGCTGGTTCGACCAATAATATTGGTATGGGGAAAACAATGAAAAGAACTTTACTGGCAATAACCATGGCTTCAATAGCTGCGGCAAATGTTCAAGCAGCTGATGCACCAAGCATGGAAGAGATGTGGAATATTATCCAGCAGCAACAAGCCGAAATTCAGCGTTTGAAAAATCAAGTAAACAAAAACGATGAAAAGCTGGAAATAACCGAAGTCAAACTAGAGGCAACAGCCGAAGCTGTTGATAGTGTGTCTACAGGTAATCTTGCTAAAGCTGCACAATGGGCGTCAAAAACGTCTATCGGAGGCTATGGTGAGCATCATTTTAATCACTTTGAAGATAAAGATGATCTCGTTGATGCCCACCGTTTTGTAGTTTATTTTGGCCACCAATTTACCGACACAGTGCGTTTGTTTTCTGAAGTAGAACTTGAGCATGGGTTGGTTGAGGGTGGAGAAGATTCCCCCGGTGAGGTCGAGCTCGAACAGGCCTATATCGAGTGGGATTTTGCTGCGAAGCATAGTGTGGTTATTGGTCAGTACTTGATTCCTGTTGGTGTCATTAATGAAACGCACGAGCCCGATAGTTTCTATGGTGCCGAGAGAAACCCGGTCGAGAAAAACATTATACCTGCCACATGGTGGGAAACCGGCGTAATGACTCAAGGCGAAATTATGCCGGGTCTTAGCTATAACATG
Source organism: Spongiibacteraceae bacterium (assembly GCA_041677245.1). Taxonomy (GTDB): domain Bacteria; phylum Pseudomonadota; class Gammaproteobacteria; order Pseudomonadales; family Dasaniaceae; genus Oceanicoccus. Next base: position 65,294 of record JBAYQJ010000010.1, read on the forward strand.
GCTGTTCATAGCGGTTTAAAAGTAGACGATGATGGTACTGTTCGCGGTGGTCGTCAAAAATCAGCTAATGCTACCGCCGAAGATTTAGCCTATACCGGTCGTTTGAAATATACCGGTGTTAAAGGTCTTGAGATTGCCGCGACCTATCAGCACCAGCAAGACATCACTCAAGGTGTCTCTATGGATGGCAATGATGCAACCTTACTTGAAGCACATGTCCGTTATCAGATTTCTGGTTTAACGGTGACTGGTTTATGGGTTGAGTGGGATATTGACGGTGAGGGCTTTGAGTTAAATGGTACCGACAAACAGAAGGGTTGGTATGTAGAGGCTTCATATAAAGTATTGCCCAATCTGGGGGTCTTTATTCGTCAAAATACCTATGACAATTTTGCTGGTAATAATGTCGATACCGAAGTTAAACAGTTCGATTACGGGGTTAATTACTGGTTGACAGAGACTGTGGTTATTAAAGCTGATTATAGTGATGAAGATAAAAAAGGCAGTACCGATAATGATGCCTTCAACCTAGGTTTGGGTTGGAGTTTCTAAAGAGGTGTTTGCAAAGTTCATCGTTATAGCATGAATCATTCTCTACAAACGGGGGCCTTTATGGTCCCCGTTTGTTATTTTACGGATGTATTTACCCAATGATTATTATGCGACATGTTTTTATTATAATAATAGGTATCTTGCCCAGCCTATGCTTTGCAAAGGGCGACTATCTGACTGATGATCAATTTCTAGCTCGAATTTTTCCCGAGCGGTCTGAGCAGCCACAAGCGTTGTGGCTTAATGCCTCTATTAAAAATGAAATATCACAGATACTAACACATGAATATAATGGGTTGAGAGTACGCTATTGGCGGTCGGGTTCGCGCACCGCCTGGATTTTTAATGAGATAGGAAAAGAGTTACCTATCACCATCGGAGTAGGCGTAGATCAAAATCAGGTTATGCAAATTGAAATCCTGTCATTTCGTGAGAGCAGAGGAGGCGAGGTGCGTTATCCTTTTTTTCGTGATCAATTTCAAGGGGTGAGCCTTGCTGATGATCATCGTTTGTCTAAGACAATTGATGGTATAAGTGGAGCAACGATGTCAGTGCGGGCAGTCTCCAGGGTCACACGATTAGCGCTTTATTTACATCAACTGGCATTGGTTGAGAAATAGAGATTTATAATCATGGTTGTTGTTAAGAAAAGTCTGCGTCAATATTTTTTGCGTTGGCATCGTCGGATTGGTGTACTGATAGCATTATTTTTATTGGTTTTAGCCGTAACGGGTCTATTGCTCAACCATACAGATCAGCTGAGCTTGTCCGATCGATCTGTCACTTCTGATTGGTGGTTGTCACATTATAATATTGAACGCCCTGAGCCGGTTGCCTACCAAGTAGGTCAACGATGGTTAAGTCATTTGGGTGGGCATTATATTTACCTCGATGAGCGGGAGGTGGCATTTTGTGAAAATACATTGATTGGTGCCGTACAGCTTCCGCAGATGATTGTCGCTGCCTGTGGCGATACATTGGTTTTATTGACAACTAAGGGTGAGGAGATTGAGCGCATTGGTAGTTCAGCAGGTTTACCTGTTGGTTTAGAGGGGCTGGGCAATGATGATAATGCTCTGCTGCTTCTGGCATCGGCTCAGTGGTATCGGGCTGATTTAATGTCGATGCAGTTTACTCCTTACATTGGCTCGGCCAAGCCGGTTGGCAGACAGGCTTTACCAGCTGATATAGAACAGCAGCTGTTGTTGGTCTTTCGTGGTGAAGATATCCATTGGGAGCGCTTATTGCTGGATCTGCATAGTGGTAGATTATTTGGTTTTTCGGGGGTGATATGGATGGATCTTGTGGCCTTTATGCTGATCTGGGTTGCGGCAAGCGGTGTCTGGAGTTGGGCAGTACGCCTAAAACGCAGCAGTTAAAAGCGATGTATTGATGTCGACTGATTTTTGGATCGTGCCTTTTCTAATTGTTCGCACAACATGGCCGCCCCTTGCAGAATTCTTGGTGTATGCCGTTGAATAATATCTGGTGGAATAAAAAATAAATTATTATTTTGTACCGCTTTCAGGCTTGGCCAGTCGCGCCATTGCTCCAGCCACTCCGGGCGAGCCTCACCCATACCGCTGGCGACGATGGCATCAGGATTTGCGGTTAATACTGATTCAATACTGAGCTTGGGTACTAGCGTGGGCGCATCGGCAAAGACGTTGCGGCCTCCACAGAGGCGGATCACATCACTGATCACATGGCTGCCGTTGAGTGTACCTAAAGGCTCGTGCCACACTTGATAAAATACGCTGATAGTAGCTAGGTGACTGTAAGTCGTTCTGAGGTGATTGAGTTGTTGGCTAAAGCTCTCTGCGGCTTGTTGTGCCTGTTGCTCGGTGCCGCTGAGTTTGCCGAAGCTTAGTAGTAAATTGGCGATGTTATCGAGTTTTTTGGGCTCAGAGACGAATACGGTTAAACCCAAGGATTTAAGCTGATTGATAACGCGAGAGCCATTACCGCTGCCAAAGGTCAGTACCAAGTCGGGCTTGAGTGCGACAATAGCTTCGATACTAGGGGTGGTATAGGTTCCAAGGCGGGGCACTTTTCGCGCGGCTTCTGGGTAGTCGGCGTAGGAAACCGTACCGACTAGCTTGTCGCCGCCGCCTGCGGCATAGAGCGTTTCAACTAAGTGAGGTGCCAGTGCCACAATTCTTTGCGCTGGTTGTTTTAGATGAACAGCCTCCCCTGTATCGTCTGTTACCACAATATCGCTGGCGTATATCTCACCATTGAGCAAGAGTGTCAGGGTTAAAAAAAATAGTCGCTGAGTAAGGGAATAAGTCACAGTGTTAGGCTCTTTTGGGGCGCTATAGTATATTTAATTGTATTTTTTACTCGTCATTAATGACCTCTCGACTACGATCAACGGTTCAAATAAATTAATCTAAATGACTACAGGTACGCCGGTTTCCGGGTGTTGAATAATGTGTACGTCGACATCAAAAACCTTTTTGATTACCGCTGTTTGCAGCACTTGCTCCGGTGTGCCCTGAGCAGCGATATGGCCGCAGCTGAGTAAGAATATTTTGTCGGCAAAACGAGCAGCCAGGTTAAGGTCGTGTAATACAATGACTACCGCACAACCTTGTTGAGCGAGGTCACTGGCGGTGGCTAGAATTTGTTGTTGATGGGCTAAATCCAGTGAGCTGGTGGGTTCATCTAAAATCAGGATGCGTTCACCGCTGGGGCTAGGTTCCCAGATTTGCGCTAATACCCGTGCCAATTGTACCCGCTGTTTTTCGCCGCCAGATAATTGTGTATAAGCTCGATCGCGCAAATGCTCAGCGTCTACTGCTTGTAGCGCAGCTTGGCATATTTCGGTATCGCGGCTTAAACCTGTATCGTGAGGCGTGCGGCCTAGATTGACGACTTCAGCAGCGGAAAATGGAAAGTTTAACAGGGAGTGTTGCGGCAAGACGCCCATCATTTGCGCTTGTTCTATTTGTGACCAGTGTTGGCTGGTGTGGCCATTGAGCAATACCTCACCAGTGCTGGCCGGTAACTCATGAGTGATAACCTTCAACAAGCTGGTTTTACCCGCGCCGTTAGGCCCGAGGATGGTAACAATCTCGCCGCTGGCGACCTCAAGATTAATATCATCCAGCAGGGAAGCGCCATTGATGGAGAGCGAGAGCTGCTTAATTGATAGTACTGACATGGCTTACTCCATGCCGTATTCGCGTCGGTGACGCAATAAGGAAATAAAGAAAGGCGCACCTAATATTGATGTAACCACGCCAACGGGAAGCTCTGTTGGGGCAATAACAACTCTGGCTACTGCATCGGCAAGTAACAGTAAAATAGCGCCAGCCAGTGCCGAGGCAGGGAGTAAGTAGCGGTGGTTTGGGCCAATGAGTAAACGTACGATGTGCGGTATGACTAGGCCGACAAAGGCGATAAGACCAGTGAGAGCCACCGCAGTACCAACACCCAGTGCCACCAAAAATATCAGTTGACGCTTAACTCGCTCAACCGAAATGCCTAAATGGCGAGCCTCAGATTCACCCAGTAACAAGGCGTTTAGCGGCTTGCTATAACGGCACAGTAAAATAGTGACGGGGATTAACACCACGGCAGCAACTTGTACCCGTACCCAGTTGGCGCTGTCTAAGCCCCCCATTTTCCACAGGCTGATTTGCCGCAGCATATCGTTGCTGGTATAAAATTCGAGTAAATGATTGAGCGCGCCGGCAAGGGCGGTGATTGCAATGCCCGCCAACAGCATTGTAGAAACAGACGTGCCGTTGGGAGAGGTGGCTAAGCGATACACTAGTATTGCTGCAAACACGCCACCTAAAAATGCACCGATGGCAACGGTGCCAAGGCTTAATGAGCTGCTGCTGGAGAGCCAGCTGCCGCCAGCCACAATCATTAAGCTGGCACCGACCATGGCGCCGCTGGAAACACCAACCAGAGATGGATCTGCCAAGGGGTTGCGAAACAAGCCCTGCATTGCGGCACCACTGACGGCTAAGCCTGCGCCTACTAAAATAGCTAATAGCGCTCGAGGTAGTCGCAACTGAGTAATAATAATAGTATGTTGGGAATTGTCGCTAGCAGCACTGGACGATACCAGTGCTGCTAAATCACTCAACGGGATTGATGTGGGACCACTAATAATGGCTATGACAAACGCAGCCAGTAGCAGGGCAATCAGACTGATGATTAGTTTTTGTGGCGCAAGGCGATTCATTGCTTAAGCGCTAAGCTGAATACGCTAGTTAGCATAAGCAGGCTCTTCACAAATCGACGCCTTGGCGAGCTTTAATACCAGCCCGAAATGCATGCTTAACGTCTTTTATTTCAGAGACGGTGTCGGCTATTTCACGAATAGCTGAGCCGCCGCCGCGACCAGTAAGGATAACGCTTTGCTGTTCTGGGCGATTTTTAATAGCCTCGATAACGCTATCTTCGTCGAGGTATTTGTAGGCCAGCATATAGGTGATCTCATCAAGTACGACTAAGCGCAAGCTGTCGTCTTGCAGCATACGGGAGGCTTCTTTCCAGGTCCTTTCGGCGGCTTCGATATCGCCGCTGCGGTCTTGGGTGTCCCAGGTAAAGCCGGTGCCCATCTGATAAAAATCAACTTCGGGGTGTTTGTCACGGATGAATATCTCTTCACCGGATAGCTGTACACCTTTAATAAACTGTACCACTCCAACTTTGTGACCGTAGCCCAAACTGCGCATCACCATACCAAAGGCTGAGCTCGACTTGCCTTTACCATCACCGGTTAGCAGTAGCACGATGCCGTGTTCTTCACTGGCTTGCTCTATGCGCTTATCGATATTTGCCTTTTGTTTTTCCATACTGGCTTTATGCTTGGCGTTCTTGTCAGTAGTCATTATTAAGGCCTTGTTGGTTAAGCGGTTTACTTACATCAGGGTACATAAAGTACCCTGAAGATTCGGTGAGCTTACGTCGTAATTCTACTAAATTTACAGGGTGTAAGTCACTGATACAAACCCATTAAATCCATCCTTTTCATAGCCTGTATTGGTCTGATAATCCTTATCGAACAGGTTGTTGAGTTTTAGCTGTGCTTTGAGGTTGGGGTTAATCATATAGCCAAGGCGTACATCAACTAGATTAAAGCCAGCAGTGGATTGATCGTTACTACTGTTGCTAAAGCGCTCACTATAAGCGCGCCAGCTAAACCCAGCATCAACTTTGCCAAAGTTTTTATCAAGATTAAATATAGCTGATTTTTTGGGCCTTTTGATTAGCATTTTTCCTGTTTCACGGTTTTCAGGCTCATTATAATTAACAGAGCCACTGACAACCCAGTCAGCAATAACCGTGCTTGCCTGCAGCTCTATGCCTTTAATTCTGACAGAATCGATATTAGATGGGGTATAGGCAAAGTTGGCATCCGGAGCCCAGTCAATTAAGTTGTTTATATCGTTGCGGTAAATATTGGCTGACCAGTTAAAGCGTTCATAGGTTCCACGCAACTCAACCTCATAATTAGTAGAAGTCTCTGGCAGTAGATCGGGATTGCCATAGCTGTAACTACCGATTGGCCAATATAAATCATTAAAGGTGGGAGCCTTAAAACCTTCGCCGTAAGAGAATATTAATTTATGCTTTTCGCCTAACTGAAGCCCTGTAGCTGCATTGGCCGTGGTAGTCTTGCCAAACTCTTCATTGTTATCTTCACGCAAACCAAGCTGTACATCGACGATGTTGAAATCAATTTGGTAGAAAGCAAAAATAGCGGTATTGTCTCTGCTAGTCACTTCAGCGCCAGAGCGGACGGTATAAACCGTTGTTGAGTCTACTTGGTCGTCATAATACTCTGTGCCGAGAGTCAAATGCTGATGGTCAGTGAGCGAAAAGTCATTTTGCCAGAGTACTGAGTATCGAGTAGTTTTAAAATCACTCTTGTCAGTGGCAATATCTTTATCTCGCTGCTTGCTTTCATCAATAGAATTGCCAATATTTATCGTCGAGAACCAGACGCTTTCAATAACACTTGTGGCGTAACTCAGGTTGACAGTTTGAATGACGTGGTCACTATAGGGGCGGCTTAATCCGTATGAATTATCGTGCTCTTCTTCTGCGCTGCTATATAAAAAGCTAAAATCCAGCACGCTGTTGTTAGAGAATTTATGCCCTAAATTTATAGATGCAGTTGCGCTTTTATAACCATCGTCGTCATTGTTGGGTGCGACTGTATCACTACGTGCGTCAAAGCCATCTGTTCGTTGGTATGATGCATTAACTGCGTAGTAGCTGTTATTAACACCTCCTCTGGTGCCACCAGATAATTGTTGGCTGTTGTGGCTGCCTGCGCCAGCCTTGACATAACTGCCGCTGTTAGTATTTCCTTTTTTGGTAAATATTTGTATAACCCCGCCAATTGCCTCGGAGCCATAGAGGTTTGAACGCGGCCCCTTGACGACCTCGATTCGATCTATTTGTTCAGGATCTAAAAATTGTATAGCTGTTTCGCCTAAAGTAGCGCTGCTAAAACGCTGGCCATCAATAAGAAACAAGGTGTGATCATTGTTGGTTCCGCGTATATAAACACTACTGGATGATCCCGCTGGCCCGTCTTGTGAGGTGGTGATGCCAGGCACTTGAGCGAGTACGTCATTGAGGCTGGTTGGCTGTAGGCGCTGAATATCTTCACGGGTGAAGACCGCTACAGGGGCTAACGTATCAGTAATGGTTTGCTTGGTACGAGTAGCAGTAACCAGTGTGGTCTCGAGTCCTGAACTATTATCGGCCAGCGCGGGTAATGCTGTACCTAGTGATAAAGCGGTCGCAATAGCGGTGGCAAACGGGGTGTTTTTCATGGGTCATTCCTCAATGCAAAAAAATGTCGTTGCGATTGAGGGAGGGAATAGCGTGGAGTAAGGAGCAAGCCACAGACGACGCCCTCCGCATCATCGTTGATCCCCCGAATGATTTGACGCTCGGGGTTAGCTGCAAAAGGCTGGTGTCGGGCTTAGGACTGGAATTCAGTCAGTTACCGTTGCGGGGGCAGCGTTGAATTTTCGGGGTGTTAAACACTCGTACTCACCAAACTTCCCATTTCAGCGATTTATTAAACGGGTTAATAAATCGACACCTGTTACAGACGGCGCGAACTTTATGACTAAATCTGGTTAAAGTCAACTTGGAGTCTTGTCTCAGTAGGTTTGATGACTGTAGTTTAGTTAGCTGGTTTAGCTTGGTGATTCAATGATATAGCTTAAATCATAATTAAAGTCACTCATCCAAGTTGTCTATGGTTTTACTAAGCTTGTTTTTAAATAATGTGCTTTGCTGATAGCATGATGAGTATTCTTATGCATTTACTCCACCTTCGTTTGTATTTGTGTCATGAGCAATTTATCAGGTTGTAATAGCACTATGAAGAAAGCATCTTGCCCCGCATTATTTATTTCTGCCCCAGCTTCCGGGCAGGGGAAAACTACAGTAACAGCTGCTTTGGTTCGCTTGTTAAAAAAACAGGGCAAGCTGGTACGGGTATTTAAAACAGGCCCTGATTATTTGGATCCGCAAATTTTACAGCAGGCCTCTGGTCAACCAGTGGAGCCGCTGGATATGTGGATGGCGGGTGAGGAGTACTGCCAGCAAAAATTATTTGAAGCTGCCCAGGTCGCCGATTTAATCTTAATCGAGGGTGCTATGGGTTTGTACGATGGTAGTCCTTCCAGTGCAGACCTTGCAGCCAGGTTTAATATCCCTTTGATTATTCTGATGGATGTTTCTGGGATGGCACAAACAGCAGCGGCGATTGCTGTGGGCCTAGCCAACCACCGTGAAGATATTGCGGTAGTTGGGTTGATAGCGAATAACTGCGGCTCAGATTATCACCGACAATTGATTGCGGATGCGTTGCCGGCAGAGCTGCCGCTATTGCTAACGCTGCCACGTTCAAAAGCAATTACGCTCCCTGAACGGCATTTAGGCTTGGTGCAGGCATCGGAAGTTTATGAGGAGTTAGAGCTGTGCTTGGATGCCGGTGCAGATTTGCTAGAGTCAGCAGGGCTTGACGAAAATGGTGTTGAAGATCTACTGGCTAAGCTGCAGGTGGTGGAGTTTAGTGCTTGTCAGTGGCCCGATGTTAAGCCCTTGTTACAGGGTGTGAGCATTGGTATTGCACAGGATGTAGCGTTCAGTTTTATCTATCAATCCAATGTGCAATTATTGCGTGATATGGGGGCGGATATTGTATATTTTTCGCCGCTTACCGAACAAGTTCTACCATCAGTCGATGCGCTATGGTTGCCTGGCGGTTACCCTGAGCTGCATGCAGAAAAATTATCTAACAATCATGTTTTGAACAGTCAGATAAAGGATTTTTTCCTGCAAGATAAGCCGATACTGGCTGAGTGTGGTGGTCTTTTGTATTGCTTGCAAACATTGACAGATCTGCAGGGGCGCCAATTCCCCATGGTTGGTCTGTTAGAGGGGGGCGGTGTGATGCGAGACAGGGGCGGTTGTCAGGGGATGCAAAGTTTGCCATTACCAGAAGGTTTGATACGAGCGCATGCGCATCATCGTTCGTTTAGTAGTGGCACACCTGAGCCGATTGCCTGTGGTGTGCGTCAGCGTCATCCAGCTCCCGGAGAGGAGATATATCGCCAGCGAGGTCTCACCGCCAGCTATTTGCATTTATTTTTCCCGTCTAATCCAGAGGCTATTGCTAAATTGTTTAGAACAAACGCTCTGTAGGTTGATAGATCTAGATTTATCAATGCGGACGGTCAGGGCAATAAGCTAAAATAAGTCTGTAACTTTGTAGGGTCGAACCATCGTTTATGTTGCTGGATTAAGATCTATCCTGCGGCTATTTGGTAAATGTTCGCTTGCACAGAGCTGCTATTTAAAGCGTGTTAAATGTAAATTCAGGTAATCAAAAAGTGAATATATTATGAGTCACGAGTTCCCGCCCGATTTAAAATTAGGTGTGTATCAAGCGATCTATCAGCGTCGTGATATGCGTCATTTCTTGCCTGATACGATTGATTCTGCTGTGCTAACAAAGTTGTTTTCGGCAGCCCATGCAGCGCCCAGTGTTGGCATGATGCAGCCTTGGCGCTTGATCCGTATTACCGATAGAGCTGTACGACAATCTTTATATGATTTGGCTCAAGAGGAACGGATCAAAACTGCTGCAGCCCTAGATGAGCGCAATGATGAGTTTATGCAACTGAAGGTAGAAGGTATTTTAGAGTGTGGTGAGTTGCTGGTAGTAGGTTTAATGGATCGACGAGAAGATTTTGTTTTTGGCCGTCGCACTTTGCCAGAAATGGACTTGGCCTCGGTGTCCTGTGCTATTCAAAATATATGGTTAGCAGCAAGAGCGGAGGGATTAGGTATGGGCTGGGTTTCTTTATTTGACCCTATCCAGGTCGGTGAGTTATTGAGTATGCCCGAAGACAGCAAGGCGGTGGCGATTTTATGCTTAGGTCATGTAGAAAAATTTTACGATGAACCTATGCTGGCACAAGAGGGTTGGATTCAACCGGGTGCATTGGAGGATGTGCTGATGGAAAACAGCTGGGATGTTGGTAAAGCAGAAAAGGCCAGGCAGCGTTAGTCGTAAACTAAAAATTTAGTTGCTTATTAAGTTGATATATTTCACCAGCACCTGTGTTAATTGCAAAGATTATCTTGATAGTGTTAGTGGGGTGATGAGTTGGCAGCTATTATCGATACATCTATACAGTTTTTATTGTGAAGATGGGAGGTGTGATGGCTTTGAATATTCATCATGCTCGGGAAACTGGAAAGGAACCCATGAATCAAAATCTTACAGATGAGCTGGTCACGATGATGGGGAAGGACCAGCACTTATTACAGCAACTCTTCGATTCTGGTGAGTTACCCTCTGAAGCTTATCATCCCCAGATGAAAATTTTGCATGAGAACAATGCTGCCCGTCTGAAAGAAATTATTCGCAGCTATGGTTGGCCCTGCGTGTCGTTAGTTGGAGAAGAGGGCGCTAAAGCTGCATGGTTAATTGCCCAGCATTCCGTTTCAGATCCAGAGTTTATGGCTGAATGTGTTGGTTTAGTTGAAGTTGCTGTTGCCAGAAAAGATGCGGCGGGTTGGCAGTTGGCCTTTCTTCAGGATCGCGTGCGTACTTTATCTGGTGATCCTCAATATTACGGCACCCAGTTTGATATTGACGAAAATGGTTGGCCAATACCATTTCCTATTGAGGATACTGCTACGGTTAATGAGCGCCGTGCGCGTCTCGGGCTGAACTCCCTAGAGGAGCGTAAGGAGCAAATGACTGAGCAGGAGCGTAAGCGCCGTGCCAATATCGAGCAAGCCGATTAATAGTTTTGAAAAACGATGGTGGTACTTTAAGCCCCGATAGAAAAGTCTATTGCTTCAATGATTTTATCTCTGCCGGGAGAAGGTTGTGGTTTTATTGTCAGCTCTTTCAGCGTTGAGGCTGTAGAGTATCACTTCTAACTATGTCTGCTTTGGGCGTTGCTGGATATGATTACATATTAGGCAATAACAGCAGGCAACATCGCTCCATAGACTATCAGTACCACGGTTTCAATCACTTCTGTGCAAGCTCCTGCGGTATCACCTGTGGCTCCACCTAAACGTTTTAGCATCATGCGGCGCATTAAATACAGTGTTAACGTGCTAGCGGTAATAACTGCAATAGCAATCCAAAAATTACCGATAAATAATGCGCAGGCAATCGTTAACACCGCGACAGTATGACGGGCGACGCTAGGGCAGTGGTCGATAAAGTTTTTAGCAATTCCACTGGGTTGTACATAAGGCGTATATAAAAAACGACCGGGGATAAATAATAACGGTCCGGCACAGCGACCTAGAATCGGCGCCACTAATAGCGCCGGCCACAGCTGGTGTTGCACTATCACGGTGAGTGCGGCGAACTTCAAAATTAACAGGCACACAACTGCGACTAATGCGCCGCTACCACAGCGTGAGTCGTGCATGATAGTAAGCGTTTTATCTACATCGCCCAAACCGCCAAGCCAACCGTCGGCACTATCGGCGAGGCCGTCTAAATGTAAACCACCGGTAACTGCAGCCCAAAATGCGGTGAGCACTGCCGCGAGTACTAAAGGTGATAGTGTGGTGTGTAAGCTGCTGCCGATTATCCATAGCAATAGTCCGATAAAAATACCAACGATAGGAAAACAAAGTAACGAGCGGCCTTCGTCTTCCGGCTCAATATTATTGAAAGTCGGCATGGGTAAGCGGGTAAGAAAAATAAAAGCTGTGGCGAGGGCTTTGAGCCAAGTATTCATGGTCGGTGCTCTAAGTTTAGGTTTGGTATTTAATAGGTAGTTGGCATTAGTGGTAGTTGTGAAATACCAGCTGCGGCCAAGGTTCCTGGTCTTGCTGGGAATACACTTTAACTCTGCTTAAGCAGGCGTAGGGTACTTCAATACGTGATAGCGCGGTTAGCGGCGTTTGCATGACATGAGCTAGCAGCGCACGAATTACGCCACCATGACAAACTAGTAATATATGTTTGCCGCTATATTGACTTAATAGTGATCCCCATGCGGTGTGAATACGTTGGCTAAATTGTTGGAAGCTTTCACCATTAGGTGGATTGTATTTATGCGGTTGCGACCACACGCGCTGAAAAAGATCGGGGTCTTCGTTTTTTAATTCCTCCAAAGGTCGACCATCCCAATCACCGAAATCCATTTCTAAAAATCCAGGATCGATATCAATAGCCGAGCTGTATTGCCGTGCTAAGTCGTGGCTAAATTGTGCACATCGTTGCAGCGGTGAACTAATGATTTGCTGCCAGGGAACAACTGGGTTGGTGGTCGAAGACGAAATAAAAGGCGCTAAACGAAGCTGCATTTGTTGATAGCCAATACTGGATAGCGGTACATCAATGCGGCCGCGTAAAATCTCATCGGCCTGGGTTTGGCCGTGGCGCAAAATATCAATAGTGGTAACAAAATCAGTCGGCATAATGCTATAGGCTCACTGGGTGGTGTTGAACCACAATTTAATCGATTTATTGGTTGGATCAAGATCAACTTTACGTTTAGGCAGCTTATTTTTTGCCGCTGACCTTGGCACTTTCAAAGGTAGCCATTTGCTGATGCAGGGCACAGGCTAGTTGCAATAATGGGATGGCACAGGCGGCGCCACTGCCTTCACCCAGACGCATTTGTAAGTCTAGTAGCGGTTGTAACCCCAGCGCTTTAATCACCGTACTATGGCCCGCTTCGGATGAGTGATGTCCGAGTATCAGCCATGGGTGAATATCGGGACGGATACGCAGGGCGGTTAATGCGGCGACAGAAGTAATAAAGCCATCGATTAATAGCGGAATACCGATCTGCGCACAACGTATATAGGCGCCGACAAGGGCTGCGATTTCAAAGCCGCCAACTAAACGCAGGCAGTTGAGAGGCTGAGTACTATTGTTTAAGCTGTGGGCGATCAATGCCTGTGTAATAACTTTTTGTTTGTGTAGCTGTGATTCGGCATTGAGGCCAGTACCTGCTCCGGATAATACGCTGGCAGGTTGTTGCAACAATGCACAGGCTAACGCGGCTGCCGAGGTAGTATTAGCGATGCCCATTTCGCCGCCAATAAAAATATCTGCAGCTTTGGTTTTGGCGCCATCGGCATGCTGTTTACCTACTGTGAGCGCTTTTTTGAGTTGCTCCTCAGTCATCGCGGCTTGTTGGCTGAAGTTGGCTGTGCCGGGGCCTAGTAGTTCGGACTCTACGCCGTTTATGGTTTCCAGTTGACTGACCGTACCCAGATTACAAACGCGTAATTGTGCGTTTAGTTGTTTTGCTAGCACCGCGATAGCGGCGCCGCCTCCAGCAAAGTTTCGAATCATTTCACCGGTTACTGCCTGCGGGAAAGCTGAGACATTTTCTGCGGCGATACCGTGGTCACCAGCAAAAATACTGATGGCAATAGTGTCTATTTTGGGGATGCTATTTTGCTGTAAGCCGGCCAGTTGGATGGTGATGGCTTCGAGTTGCCCCAGGGAGCCAGGAGGCTTGGTCAGTTGTTGTTGCCTGCCTTCAGCTTGTTGCCGTGAGGTTTGGCATGGCTGTTGGGCTGTTTGTTCGAGCCAGTTCATGCGGTTACTCCGAATAGGTTGATAGACTTATCTACATAGTAGAGCGTTTTAGTCAGCCAGTGGTGGCGTGTTTAGAGTGGCTCACCTTTCATCACCAAGGGTAAGCCAGCGGCGGTAAAGATCACTCGATCACAGTGTGCTGCGATTGATTGATGTAAAAAGCCGCTTTCATCAACAAACAGCCGATTAATGGCCCCCATGGGTACAATGCCGGAGCCGACTTCGTTACCGACCATAATGATATCGCCAGCGAGAGTGGGGAGAGTATCCATTAACGCTTTGCGCTGTTTTATCCAAAGTGTTTGGTCGATGGAATCCTCATCTGCACTTATCACTGAAAATAGGCAGTTACTTAGCCAAAGGGTTAGGCAATCCACCAGAATGCAGCGGTCGGCAGCAGCATACAGTTGTAGTTGCTCAGCTAGCTGCAGGGGTGTTTCTACGGTTTGCCAGTGGCTAGGCCTGCGTTGTTGGTGGTGGGCAATACGGCTGGTCATTTCGCTGTCGTTATAAGCACGGTTAGCGGTGGCAATATAGATAACAGTTTTATTACTGTTGATGGCTAGCTGCTCAGCGATGGCGCTTTTGCCAGAGCGGGCACCACCTATAATGAGTTGTTTCATGTTAAGGGCTTTTGTTTGTTTGGGGCTTGGGTTAAAGCTCGGCTAAGCGAGATTAAAACAAAACTCCAATGACAATTAATGGGTGACGGTCAATAAAACGCGTTGAGTATAATCGACTAGGGGATAACATTCATTAAGCACTTGGGCTTATGCTAAACTGCTCCGCTGTATGCTGTTTACACCTAAATCTTATATTTTGCTTTCTACAGATAGATAGTCATTCGCAAGGAGTTTCTTATGCCATCCTTTGATATTGTTTCCGAAGTTGATACCCATGCTTTCACTAATGCAGTCGATCAGGCCGGCCGAGTTATTAGCACACGCTTTGATTTTAGAGGCGCTGACGCTAAATTTGAGCGTAGTGGTTTAACCGTAACTCTATTTGCTGAGGCTGAAATTCATCTTGATCAAATGGAAGATATGCTGCGTGGCGCTTTAATCAAGTGCAAAATTGACCCGAAGGCGATGAATTTAGGTGATATGGAGGGCGCTGGTAAACAAGTTAAAAAATTGGTCACCATGCAAAATGGACTGGAAACAGATCTGGCCAGAAAGATAGTTAAGCTGATCAAGGACAAAAAACTGAAGGTACAGACCCAGATTCAGGATCAACAGGTGCGCGTTACTGGTAAAAAACGAGATGATTTGCAGCAGGTGATGGGGTTTTTACGTGAGGCTGATTTGGATCAGCCCCTGCAGTACACCAACTTTCGGGATTAAATTGGAACAGGGTGGTTGGTGGATCGAGATCCACCTTCATCAGTACTGTTAACTGCTTTTGGTCCATCGAAATAAATAAGCCGCCATTGCCATGCACGCTGCAGTTAATGCTAGCATCCACAATAGATGGTGGCTAACCTCGGCTAAAGTCGCTCCATCTATCATCACTGCGCGGGTAGCTTTAACAATATGGGTGAGCGGCATTAGGTCTGCTAGTGATTGTAACCATTGGGGTGAATCATCAAGGCTGAACCAAACTTCTGATAAGAACAGCATCGGCCAGGTGGCAATGTTCAATAAACCACCAGCCAATTCTTCATTGGCGGTTCTACTGGCTACTAGTAAGCCAATGGCAATCATCGATAAACCGCCCAAAACGGTAATAAGCAGCAGATTGATATAGCTGCCCAGCACCACCAAATTTAAAAAATAATGGCAGCCTACAAATATGAGGCTATTGACTAAGACGACAATTAATAAGCGTGAGGCCAGCTGTGCGCTGAGAAACTGCAGTGCACTGATCGGCGTCGCCTGCAGCCGTTTTAATACTCCGTTATTTCTATAGCGAACAATGACGTAGCCAACCCCAAAGAGTGCGCCAAACATTAAGTTCATGCCAAGTACGCCAGGTATAACCCAGTCGACGTAGCGAATCTTGCGGCCGCTGGTTTCCTGCTTGGTAAAATCATGGCTATTGGCCAGCAAGAGTTGTTCAGCGGCTTTGCTACTGCTGGATTCGGTGTTTATCCAGTATTGCTTATCACCGGTGCTGCTGATGAGTAAATCCAACTGATGGTATTGCAACCGCTCTAACGCTTTGGGTAAATCTTCAAAGGAGATGCTCTTGGTGTAGGACTGCTGTAGTAGTTCAATGTTTTTGAAACTATCCGCATTGCCATACAGACCAACTTTAAATACCGATTCATCAGGATTAGAGAAGGTCACCGCACAGCCAATGATAACCAATAGCGGGAACATAAATGCCCAGCTGAGCGAGCCTTTATCTCGATAATACTCGATGTTGCGAGCTTTGAAGACGGCAAAGAATTGTTTCATTGAAAACCTATCGTATAAGGTGATTCGCGTGTTAGTCGCGTAATTGGTGGCCGGTTAGTTTGATAAATAAGTCTTCTAACGTTGGGTTGCGAACTCGCAGTGATGACAAATCGGTGTTCTGGGCCAATAGTTCATGTAAGGTTGTTTCAACCGAGGTAGTGATGATGTCAAGATGGCCGTTGTTGTTTTCAATCTTTCCGCTAAGTCGCGTTTGATCAAAACCACCTGTTTGGTCACTGTTGGCAGGCTGATCAATACAGACGCGCTTATGGGGTAGGTGCTTGTCGAGCAGTTGTTGCGGTGAGCCTTGATCGATAATTTTACCGTGGTCGATAATGATGAGTTCGTCGCAGAGCAGTTCGGCTTCGTCCATATAATGGGTGGTGAGTACTACGGTTTTCCCCTGAGCTTTAATGGTGGTGACTAGCTCCCAGAACTTACGTCGGGATTGGGGGTCAAGACCTGTTGTCGGCTCATCGAGAAAAACCACAGCTGGATCATTGATCAGCGCCAGCGCCAGCAACAGCCGCTGCTTTTGGCCGCCAGAGAGTTTGTTGGCTTCGCGATCAATAAATTCGCCCAGTTCGCATAAGGCAATCAATTGCTCGCTGGCGATAGTTTTATTATAAAGTTGGTCAAACAGAGCGAGTACTTCTCGTACGGTTAAAAAATCCTGTAGGGCGGTGGACTGAAACTGAATGCCAATTTGCTGGGCAAAGCTGTTATCCCGAGGTTTGCCCTTGAATAAAATTTCACCAGAAGTGGGTGGAATAATACCCTCAATCATTTCGATGGTAGTGGTTTTGCCGGCGCCATTAGGCCCCAGCAGGCCAAAACAAGTGCCCGCGCGAATGCCAAAGCTGATGTCGTCTACAGCTTTTATATCGCGGTAATGTTT
Source organism: Spongiibacteraceae bacterium (assembly GCA_041677245.1). Taxonomy (GTDB): domain Bacteria; phylum Pseudomonadota; class Gammaproteobacteria; order Pseudomonadales; family Dasaniaceae; genus Oceanicoccus. The sequence continues at coordinate 82,233 of JBAYQJ010000010.1, forward strand.
GTGGAGGTGGTTGACTTGGAGCAGATAATCCATAATGCCTGCGATTTGCAATTATTTGAGCGAGCTATTGTGTCAAACTGTGGCTGCAAAACAACCATAAGTTAACTCTATAGGTAATTTCTTGGCGGTAAGTAATTTAAAAACAGCCATCCTCAATCGGCGTATGTTGATCTGTATTTTTACTGGTCTGGCCTCAGGTTTACCGCTTTATATTCTCATTCAGCTGATTCCCGCTTGGCTGCGTACCGAGGGTGTGGGCTTAAAAGAAATTGGTTTTTTTACCTTGGTACAGCTGCCATACACCTGGAAGTTTATCTGGGCACCGTTGCTTGATCGTTATAGCTTGCCCTTTGGTAGGCGGCGGGGCTGGATGCTGCTGAGTCAAGTGTTGTTGTTAACGTTTATTGCAATGCTGGGCTTTTGGAACCCTGTTGATCATCTGAGTATCATTGCTGCGCTGTGTTTGGCGGTGGCGTTTTTTAGCGCCACTCAGGATGTGGTGCTGGATGCTTATCGTCGCGAGCTATTGCCCGATGAAGAGTTGGGCCTGGGGAACAGTATCCATGTGCAGGCTTATCGTATCTCCGGTTTGTTGCCTGCGGGTTTGTCCCTGATATTGTCGGATTTCCTACCTTGGAGCTGGGTGTTTATTATCACCGGCGCTTATATGTTGCTGGGTATAGGTATGACGCTGTGCATCAAAGAAGCTATTTTAGAGCCGCGAGCGCCGAGAACATTAAGGCAGGCAGTGGTTGACCCGTTTAAAGATTTTATTGTGCGCAATCAATGGTCCGGTGCGCTGTTGATTCTAGGTTTTATGTTTCTGTATAAGCTGGGTGACAGCATGGCAACAGCGCTGTCGACCCCGTTTTATATCGACTTGGGTTTTAGCTTGAGTGAAATTGGCATCGTAGCTAAAAATGCAGCCCTGTGGCCGTCGATTATTGGCGGTTTGATGGGGGGGATTTTGATGCTGAAAATTGGCATCAACCGCGCGTTGTGGGTTTTTGGTGTAGTGCAGCTGGTGACAATTTTGGGTTTCGCACTGCTGGCATCGATGGGTAATAATCTGTCGATGCTGGTAGTTGTTATTGCGATGGAGTATTTAGGTGTTGGCTTGGGCACTGCTGCTTTTACCGCGTATATCGCGCGTGCTACCAATCCGGCTTTTGCTGCCACTCAGTTCGCGCTATTGTCGGCATTAACCGCCGTACCCAGAACCGTTTCATCGGCGGTGTCAGGAATCGTTGTAGAGCAAGTAGGTTGGACGCAGTTCTTTTTGATTTGCACGGCGCTGGCGGTGCCGGGGATGTTGTTGCTGATAAAAGTTGCACCATGGTGCGAGAGTGCTGTAACCCTCCATGAGTCCAAACGCTCTGCTGCCGATGGCTAGTTGTCAGCACTGTACTGAGCTAGGTGGCAGTCGACCACACCAGTGGAATACTCTCTTGATACATTACAGCGCTTAAATGAGTGACGATCTTGGCGTTCTTTGCCAGTTTAAATGTAGGTATCGCTAGTAAAAACTCTTCAAGTGCTATCAGTAGCTCTCTTCTGGCCAGGCGTACGCCAACGCAGTTGTGTATTCCTGTGCCAAATCCCAGGTGGCGTTTTTTTCTACCCAGCTTTACCTCGGTGGGGTTTTCGAACACGGCAGGGTCGTTACTGGCTAGTGAAGTGGAGAGCATAACTCGGTCGCCAGGCATTAGTGTGACGCCACCAATCTCGGTAGTCTTGACACAGGTGCGGGATATAGCAACCGCCGAATAAGCTCGCAGCATCTCTTCAACCGCTTCGGGTATCAGCGACGGATCGCTGCGCAGCTTGTTCTGTAGTTCGATATCGCTGGCCAAGTGGCGTAATTGCCAGGCGATATTAGTGGTTACTGTATCCAGCCCGCCGAGGTAGAGATTAAAACAAATGCCAAAGATTTCATCGTCGTTCAATGGGTGGCCTTCATGGCTCGAATGCGCAATGTGGCTAATCAAATCATCGCTCGGATTGTGTTTGCGGTGGTTAATCTCCGCCATCAGTCGTTGTTTGACGGCTTTTACCGCAGCGGTAATTTCAGCCATGTCCGCACTGTGGATCAGTGCGAATTCCCACTGCATAAATTGCTCTACCTCGTCCAGCGGTAAACCAAATAGTTGTAGAAACACTTTGATGGGAAAGCGACAGGCAAAATCCTCCATCACATCACAGCTGCCCTGAGCGCTTATTTTCTGGATGTAGCTACGGGCGTAGTTGCGCATCTGTGTTTCGAGTTCGGCGACTTTTTTGGGTGTTAAATGGGGTGACAAAATATCTCTATAGCCATGGTGTGCGGGCGGGTCCGCTTCGACGGGCAGTACTCCCCAGGATTCTCCTACTAGGTTGGCAAAGGGGCTGAACCCTTGACTGGAAAAGTGTTCGGTATCCATAAAAATAGCTCTAATATCTTCCTCTCGGCGAAACACCCATGCATTTTCAATGCCCGACCAAGCGTTGGGACTATAGATAACCGGCAGGCCTTCGTGCATTTTTGGGATGATGGTTTTAAACGGATCCTCATAAGTCCATTGGCCTGCACTTAGCGGGTACGGCTTTACTAGCTCTATCGGCACATGTTCGGGGATTGGTTTTTCCAGTGTAGTTAAAGGTGTGGGCATGGTGCGAGCTCCATTAATTATTTTAATTAGTCTGCAGTAGTGCCGCCATCGACACAAAAAATGGCACCGTGGATAATGCGGGCATCATCGGATGTCAGGATAAATTATTACTTTTTATAAGCCTCGTCGGTCAGTTCCAAATTTCAGTTGTGGTAATGCCGGTGTTTATCGGTGACGCTAAGTTGATGTATGAATATCAGCCCAATAACTGATTATATGTTATTTTTAATAGTACATTATCGTCTTATTGAAAGTTTGACAAGTGACAGATTCTGCTTTTGTTGACTTCGTGCTAAGGTGGCGTAATGACTTCCAGTAACTCCTCTAAAAAAACACTTGCTGTTGCGCCGCGTCGCCGCGCTAAAGGGCGGCCTACTAATGCCGAAGCTGTCCAGCTGCGGCAACAATTTTTGGCCATTGCGCTGGAGGTTTTTCTTGAAAAAGGCTATGCCGGCAGCAGTATGGAAGGTATCGCCAGGCGAGCTAAGGTCAGTAAAAATACAGTTTATCTGCAGTTTAATAATAAAGATGAATTATTTCGGGCGGCAGCACAGCACGGCTTGTCGGCGGTTGATTTTCAAGTGGATGTCTCGGTTAATAAAGCTGCCTCGATGGAAGTAGTGCTGCTGGATATTATAAAAAGTATCCAGCTCATGGCGGCCAAGCCCAGCTTGCGTAACCTGTCACGGCTGCTTATCGCAGAGTCACAACGTTTTCCTACCGTGGCTGTGGCGATGCTGGCTGAGTTTAATGCGATGATCGAACCCATCAGCCGCTTTATTGAGAGTACGGGGTTGCCGGTGAGGGATCCTGCGGCAGCAGCTTCGGACTTGGTAATGCTGGCGCTGGGTGGGTTTAGCTTCTTGCTGGCCGAGCCGGAAACATCAACGAGCAAGCTTAATCGGCGGGCTTTGGAGGTCCGAGATCAGCTATTGACTGGATGGAGGGGCGCGTAGCATGGGATGGAATCTGCTTCGTTCAGTGGTATTAAGGTTGCCAATTGAGCGCGTACACGGTTGTTGCAGTGTTTTCCTTAATGCTAGTGGATATGATTAGCCGCTTGTTGCTCCAGCATTAGAATCTCAGCACTGATATTGATAACTGCTTCGGTTGATTCCTCTTCATGACTACTCTGGTGTTGAAACCGTACGCCAAAACGAAAACCGTTGGCTATCGTGGTGCGGTTACAGATCAGCCCATTGATTTCGGCAATGGTGGCGTCATCGGTGCGTATAATCATCGATAAAATGTCACCGATGGCAAAATTGTGGTCGGTTTCTAGGCCGATGCCGTAACGGTTAAAATCCACCGAGCTGATAAAAGCAGGTTTCCAATGGCCATTTTGGCTGCGTAATGATTTCACTAATACCCGCAGGTGATTGGCGGGGAGGCGTGGGTGGGAGCGTCGTTCGTTCATTGTTGTCATTTTTGCGTCAAGGGTGATTTGGGCCAGATGTTACATTAACATAGCCTTAATTTACTCATTTGGGTAATAAAGCTTGATAGGTCGATGTAATGACAAAGAATACTCTAGATGAAACACCTCGGTCGGTTGGCCCGTGGCTGCGTAAATCTCGCCAGTTAATTTATGATAACCCCTGGATCACTATTAACCACGATGAGGTGGTAACGCCGGGTGGCACTGAGGGGGTTTACGGTGTGGTGCATTTTAAAAACCTGGCCATCGGGATTGTCGCACTCGACGCTGATCAGAATACCTGGCTGGTTGGGCAGCACCGCTATGCATTGAACGAATATTGTTGGGAAATACCAATGGGTGGTGGTCCATTGGCGAGTGATCCGCTGATGTCGGCACAAAGAGAATTACAGGAAGAAACAGGGTTGTATGGAGGTGATTGGCAGCAGCTGTTTAAACTTCACCCTTCCAATTCGGTAACTGATGAGCAGGGCTATGTATTTCTGGCTACTGATTTGCAGCAGGGGGAGCAGCAGCTAGGGGCTTCGGAAGGAGATTTGGTGGTCAAAAAACTACCCTTCAAAGAGGCATTGGCGATGGTGCTTGACGGCGAGATTACCGATGTGATTACCATTGCGGCACTACTGGCGGTTGATCGCCGATTAAGCCTTGGCGCCCGGTAGAAGCTTAGACCTGGTAGCGTGGTTAGTGTTTGAAAGCATACTTGTTTTGATAGTTAACCTTTAATGTCTGTTTTGGTGTCTATAGGCTCAGTGTATTGCACTTTGCAGATGTACAGCTCTCGGCTACCTTCGGGGGTTTTAAAAACAATATCGTCGCCCAGTCGTTTGCCGAGCAATGCTTTAGCTAAAGGAGAGTCCATGCTGAGTTTCTTTTGGCTTAAATCAAACTCATCGGGGCCAACGATGCGATAGGTTTGCTCCTCACCCTGTTCATCTTCTACCGTTACCCAGGCGCCAAAGAAAACTTTTTCCTGATCCTCGGGGGTTCCGTCTACGACAGTTAAATTATCCAGCCGGCGGGTAAGAAAGCCGACGCGGCTGTCTATCTCGCGCAGACGGCGTTTGCCGTAGATGTAATCACCATTTTCTGAGCGATCGCCGTTTTTGGCGGCCTCATGAACGACGGCAGTGACCTGTGGGCGTTCTATTTTCCATAATTGATACACTTCCGCACGCAGCGCTTTTTCGCCCTCGGGGGTGATGTAAAAAGAGCCGGGTGTTCGCGGTGGTCGATAACGACTCATGTTTGCCTGCCTTATGATGAGTTGCTTTATTTGGTCCTAGCCAGCAGGATAGTATAGCGGAGTATGTAAGCCAATCCATGATGAGAGGTAGTAAGAGTGCGTGTGTTAATGATGATTGTTGGTTTGTTGCTGGTGTTTTCAGTGCAAGCTATGGAGTTATCCGGCCCAGCCAGGCAGGGAGGTATGTTGCTGGGTAAGGTGTCGCCGGGTAGTCAGGTTTTTTTAGACAAAAAAGAGCTGATGGTGGCCCCTGATGGGCGCTTTGTGATCGGTTTTGATCGTGATGCCGCCGCCAGTGCCGAGTTAGTGGTGGTTACCGCTGATGGTGAGCGAATGGTAAAAAAACTGGACATAGCACCGCGCCAATACAATATTCAACGGGTTGAAGGTATTGCCAAAAAAATCATGAGTCCCAATGAGCAAGATTTAAAACGTATTCGCAGTGAGGCCGTGGAGGTTGTACAGGCACGGGCGAAGCGTTTACAGCGGATGGATTTTGCCGGGAAGTTTCAGTGGCCCCTGGTTGGGCCGATAAGCGGTGTATTTGGCAGCCAGCGTGTTTATAATGGCGTCCCCGGCAGGCCTCATTATGGAGTCGATGTGGCAGCCCCGACCGGCACACCTGTCTCTACGCCAGCACCGGGCACGGTTACTCTGGCCCACCCAGATATGTTTTATTCGGGCGGAACGTTGATTATTGATCACGGCCACGGGGTGTCATCAACCTTGATGCATTTGAGTAAGGTGTTAGTGAAGGTGGGTGATGAAGTCGTGCCGGGGGATATTGTTGCCGAGGTGGGTGCTAGTGGTCGAGCCACAGGACCGCATCTGGATTGGCGGATGAACTGGATGAAGGCGCGTATAGATCCTCAGTTGTTAGTAGTGCCAATGTCTCAGCAGTCAAAATAACTGTCGGATCAAAATAGTTGTTTAAGCACGTGAGTTATACGAATGTTGGCTTATCTGCATGTGTGCAGTTAGCGTTTTATTAAGAGATTCAAACATGTTGGACAAAAAGCTATTAAGTATCTTGGTCTGCCCCGTTTCCAAGGCACCTTTGGTTTACGATCAAGATAAACAGGAGCTGGTATGCAAGGCTAGTGGTCTAGCTTATCCCGTGAGAGACGGTATTCCAGTGATGCTGGAAACCGAAGCTCGGCAACTAACCACGGAAGAGAAGTTGGGCTGAAACCTGCCAGTATTATCTCGGCTGCTTACAGGCAGTTATTTGATAGCACGAGTGACAACTCACCTTAGCTGGGGCGCACTTATCTCGCCATGGGCTCGGTGTTTTGTTTTTCTTCCTATATAATCAGCGGCTAATTTTGCGTGATACGGCGAGGTATGTACTGTTTAGTGACTGTTCCAACGGCCGTGTAAATAGTTGTTAAATCCTTATCGGCAGCACCCTCTGCATTTATTTTTACAGGTTTATTCATGAAAAGTTCTGAAATTCGCGAAGCCTTCCTCAGCTATTTTGAAGCAAAGGGGCACACCCGTGTGGCGAGCAGTTCGCTAGTGCCGGGCAATGATCCTACCTTGCTATTTACCAATGCGGGGATGGTGCAGTTTAAAGATGTGTTTTTGGGGCAGGATAAGCGCTCTTACACTCGGGCTACCAGCTCTCAGCGCTGTGTTCGCGCTGGAGGCAAACACAATGATTTGGAAAACGTCGGCTATACCGCGCGCCACCATACCTTTTTTGAAATGTTGGGTAATTTTAGCTTTGGCGATTATTTCAAACGTGATGCTATTAGTTTTGCCTGGGAGTTTTTAACCGGTGAGCAGTGGCTTAACATCCCAGCTGATAAGCTGACTGTTACTGTTTATGCAGACGATGAAGAGGCTTACAGCATCTGGAAGGATGAGATGGGTGTTCCCGAGCAGCGTTTGATTCGTATAGGCGATAATAAGGGCGCTAAATACGCTTCGGATAATTTTTGGTCGATGGGCGATACTGGCCCCTGCGGCCCTTGTACCGAGATATTCTTTGATCATGGCGAGGATGTTGCCGGCGGCCCGCCGGGCTCGCCGGATGAAGATGGCGATCGTTTTATCGAAATCTGGAACAACGTCTTTATGCAGTTTAACCGTGCTGCCGATGGCACGATGACTGATTTGCCTGCGCCCTCCGTTGATACCGGTATGGGTTTGGAGCGTATCGCCGCGGTGATGCAAAAAGTGCATAGCAACTACGAGATCGATTTATTCCAGAATCTGCTGAATGCTGCGGCTAAAGTACTAGGTGTCTCTGATACCACGCATACTTCACTGCGGGTTATCGCTGATCATATTCGCGCCTGTGCTTTTTTGGTTGTCGATGGCGTGTTGCCTTCTAATGAAGGTCGTGGCTATGTATTACGTCGGATTATTCGTCGAGCGGTGCGTCATGGTAATAAGTTGGGGGCGACGGATGCCTTTTTTTATAAGTTGGTCGCACCACTGGCGGTAGAGATGGGCGCGGCCTATCCAGAGCTGGTTAGTCTGCAAAAACAAATTGAAAAAGTGTTGCTGGCTGAAGAGCAGCAGTTTGCAAAAACGCTGGATCAGGGGATGCGTATCCTGGAAGCCGATTTAGAGGCGTTGAATGGCACGGAAATCCCCGGCGAGACTATCTTTAAGCTATATGATACCTACGGTTTTCCCATCGACCTTACTGGCGATATTGCCCGCGAACGTAACCTGACTTTGGATGAAGCGGGCTTTGAGCGGGCGATGGAGGCCCAGCGTCAGCGTGCTCGCAGTGCCAGCAACTTCAAAATGGATTTAGCTGAGGGCGTCAATATTGATGGTGTGACAGAGTTTTCCGGTTACTCAGCACTGATCGATGACGGTGAAATTACCGCGCTATTAAAAGATGGCGAATTAGTTTCAAGCTTGGCAGAGGGTGAGCAGGGCGTGGTGGTATTGGCGCGCACACCATTTTATGGCGAGTCTGGTGGTCAGGCTGGTGATAGCGGCTTGATCAAATCTGGTGCGAGCTGTTTTGAGGTTGCCGATACGACTAAAAGTAGCGATAACCACCTTCACCATGGTGTGGTTACCCAGGGCTCCTTGGCAGTTGGGGATAAAGTGACCGTACAGGTTGATGCCAATGTGCGCCAAGCTACGGCGTTGAACCATTCGGCCACTCACTTGTTGCATGCCGCTTTAAGAAAAGTCTTGGGCGAGCATGTTACCCAGAAAGGTTCTTTGGTTGATTCGCAAAAACTGCGCTTTGACTTTTCGCATTTTGAGGGGCTTACCGACCAACAGTTGACTGAGATCGAGCGGTTGGTCAATGATCAAATTCGCATGAATACCGCTGTCGAAACTACTGTTACCAATATGGATCACGCCAGTGAGTTGGGTGCGATGATGTTGTTTGGCGAAAAGTATGGTGATGAAGTGCGGGTGCTGGCGATGGGCGCGGATAATTTCTCCGTCGAGCTCTGTGGCGGCACCCATGTGAGTCGTACCGGTGATATTGGTTTGATGCGTATTACCTCTGAGTCGGGTGTGGCGGCGGGTACGCGTCGCATCGAGGCGGTAACGGGTGCTGCGGCGTTGGCGTTATTCGATCAAGCCGAACAGCGTATAGCTGCTGTTGCTGGTTTGGTGAAGGGGTCAAAAGATAATGCTGCCAGTAAGGTGCAACAGTTAATCGATAGCAACAAGCAGCTGGAAAAAGAGTTGGCTCAGCTAAAAGCTAAAATTGCCTCTTCAGCGGGTAGTGATTTGGCTGGCCAAGCGGAACAAGTAAATGGCATTAAGGTGCTTGCCAGTCAGATGCAAGGTGCTGATATGAAAGCCCTCGATAGTACTGTTGCTCAGCTGAAGGATAAATTAGGTTCGGCGGTGGTGTTATTGGCCAGCGTCAGTGATGGAAAAATCAATATCGCCTGTGGCGTTACCCCCGATTTAATTAAACAGTACCGAGCGGGCGACTTAATGCAGTATTTTGCGCCGTTGGTTGGTGGTAAAGGTGGTGGCAAACCCGATAAAGCAAAAGGTGCGGGTACTGATATAGCGGCCCTGCCTGCGGCCTTATCGAGTGTTAAAGATTGGGTTGCAGGTCTTTAAGTTCGTTGGCTGTACGCTTATTGGTATTATTTCTTCATGTTAAGGGTGTTATTTCATCAAGCGCTAAGGGCTGATGTTTTAATTGGGATTAATATAGTGTTTAATTGGCGCCCTTTTATCGATTGATTGCGTGATTAAACGCGTGGGTCTAGAAATTTAAAAATGAGTCTAATTGTTCAGAAATTTGGTGGCACTTCGGTGGGCACCGTAGAGCGAATCGAGGCGGTAGCGGATAAGATTGTCGCATTTCGCGAGCAGGGCCACGATATGGTGGTAGCGGTATCAGCGATGAGCGGTGAAACCAATCGCCTTATTGAGCTGGCTAAAGCTATTGATGAGCGTCCGACTCCGCGTGAGATGGATGTGCTGGTGTCGACCGGCGAGCAGGTGACTATTGCCTTACTAACGATGGCGTTGAACAAACGCGGTTGTCCAGCGCGGTCATATACAGGCTCTCAAGTGCGTATCTTGACCGACAGCGTTCACAATAAGGCTAGAATCAAAGACATAGACGGCAGCAGTATTCGTGCAGACCTTGATGCTGGTTTGGTCGTAGTAGTTGCGGGCTTTCAGGGCGCTGATGAGCACAACAATATTACTACACTAGGTAGGGGTGGGTCCGATACGACAGCCGTAGCCTTGGCCGCGGCGCTTAAAGCCGATGAGTGTCAGATATATACGGATGTGGACGGTGTCTATACCACTGACCCACGGGTGGTTGATAGTGCTCGTCGTTTAGATAAAATTACCTTTGAAGAGATGCTTGAAATGGCAAGCTTGGGTTCTAAGGTGTTGCAAATTCGCGCGGTTGAATTTGCTGGTAAATATGGCGTGCCGTTGCGCGTTTTGCATAGTTTCAAAGATGGCCCAGGTACATTGATTACTTTAGAGGAAAATACAGCTATGGAGTCACCTGCAATTTCAGGTATCGCTTTTACTCGTGATGAGGCCAAGCTATCTATATTGGGTGTGCCCGATACCCCAGGCATCGCCTACCGTATTGTTGGTCCGATCAGTGAAGCCAATATAGAGGTGGATGTTATTGTACAAAACGTTGGTGCAGATAATACCAACGACATTACCTTTACCGTGCAGCGCAATGACCTGGCCCGCGCTGAAGCGATCTTACGTGAAACCGCAGAGCAGTTAGGTGCGCGGCAAGTGACTACTGATTCCAAGATTGCCAAGGTGTCTATCGTCGGTGTAGGGATGCGTTCGCACGCAGGTATCGCGAGTAAGATGTTCAAGGCATTAGCTGATATCAATACGAATATTCAATTGATTACCACCTCTGAAATAAAAATTTCAGTAGTCATTGATGAAAAGTTTTTAGAGCTTGCTGTACGGGCTCTGCATTCGGCCTTTGACTTGGATAAAGCTCCAGTTGAAACTCATTAAGGTTGCTGCAGTCCATTGTGAGTGAGTATATTAATGAGTGCAGCACGATAAATTTGGCAATAATGATAATCGCAGTAATTCATAGTGCTTTAACCCTTTGAAAATTCTGCGAATGTGGTATGATGCCGCGCTCGTTTGGAAGCATGTATAGATAGCTTGCAGGCAGTAGCGCGGAAGTATTGCGTTAGGTACAGCTGGAGCAACCAGGATAAAAACAAACCAGGTTCGTGTGGAGAAGTGGCCGAGTGGCTGAAGGCGTGCCCCTGCTAAGGGTATATATGGGAAACCGTATCGAGGGTTCGAATCCCTCCTTCTCCGCCATTTATTTAAAAAACTTTCAGCGAAGGGTTTTTAAATAAAGATTAAAAGTAGATCATGAGTTCTATTTTTAATCAGCGAAACGTTTGGCGTTTTGCTTGGAGAGTAAGTATCGATAGGCTAAAAGCGCATAAATTAAATGTCGTAGTGTTTAATTTTATTTTTTAGCATTAAATAGCTTATTTCTCGCAATAACTTATTGATAGTTATTGACTAAAGTCGTATTGATCCCTATAGTGCGCACCCTATAAGCTCATAGCTTTTTACTAAAAGTAATAGCCGAGCGAAAGGTTTAGCAAGAGGCTAAATCGAGTACGTTAGTACTGACCTGTCACTTCATCTGAATCGTGTAGTGATGTGAAAAATGGAAAGATTCAACTCTGCGTGCGTAGCTCAGCTGGATAGAGTACTCGGCTACGAACCGAGCGGTCGAAGGTTCGAATCCTTCCGCGCGCACCATA
>JBAYQJ010000011.1:0-93567 GCA_041677245.1 Spongiibacteraceae bacterium
GGACGAAGTTGTTGGGTTTATCCGCTAGTGAAGTCAGTCGTTTGCGCCAGTAGTGTAAATTGTGTTGCTTGATATTGTGCTGGCGGCAGAATTCAACCTGAGATAATCCGCTGTCGCGCCAGGCATTAATGTGTTGTTGCCAAATATCTGCTTTGCTCATGAGTTATCTCCAAGAGTTTAGTTTGGAGTGAGCTTACTGAATTGGGGAGATATATTTTAGATGGGGTTATTTGACCGCTTACCTATATTCAAATAACACTGCTTGTCTGTCAGGTGGCCCTTCGCATATCACCCCATAAATATTGGTCTAATTGAGCTATTTTGCCAACTTGCGGTCGTGTTTCGTTTGTCCATGGGTTGTGCTCTTTGAGCTGGGTTTCACGCATTAAATTGACCAACGGCTGAGCTGGATAATCAGCTGGCCATATTGGATCGACGTATATCCTCACCGTAGCGCTGAGCATGTCCTCCAAAAGGTATGGCGGTAGTTCATCGTGCATCTGGATGTAATGATATAGACGAGTAAGGCTGTACTAGTAAAATATTTGCCCAAGGGACGGAGCGCCTGCGGAGCGGCGATGATCACATCTTATCCATCCTTGTTGAAGCGGTTTCAGCTGCTCAGTATCTTTCTTCATCCGACAGGCTCAGGTGAATATGTACACGCAGGATTTCACTTAACCCACACTATCTGGCCGAACCCAGTCTTTTTCTGGTAGTTTTTTCGAGATCACACAAGGTAGCGTCAACTTCAGTCTCATCGAAACAGATCAGACTGAAAGGCCAGCTTTTGCTACTGGCACTGAATGTCTATACGGTGGCCAGACGCAAGTGTTTTTCAAGAAACCGGGTCCGTTTATGCTGTTCAAGAGTAGCGTGAGCGTTGTCGTCGAGGTGTTTTTGTTGGGGCTGGAGGGCGTTCACGGGTCGAAGATACCGTATCAGTATTGATCCAGAACCATGTAGATATTAGCAGCGTTGATACCACGCACGACAAGCCATCTGTTGTTCTGATTGAGCGGCGATGCGAGTAACACCAGTCGTAGTCAGTGCGGTTTTTTTAACTGCCGTTTGGTAACCCAAGTTTTGTCGTCAGTAAATAAATCGATGGTAGGCTAAATTATTGTCTTCGTAGAGTTTGGCCCGGAACAGACTCTTTCCAGGTATTCACTTGTTGCTGCAGACATGGCGTGCTTGGGGGGTGGATAGTGAGTTCATGGTTTTCTCCTGTGCTGATAATCCAGATAAGGTTTGGCCGAAGCGGTTATCAAAAATAGAGGCTGATTTAAGAGTGCTTTCGCAATCCACTATCTCATTGATCAAACCCCAATCCGAGCTGTCTCTGCATTGATCCACTCAACACCAGCTAGGCCATGCGCTGCCGTTCAATGCGGCGGGCAATACTAATCGTGTCTCCAGCACCCGGTATAAGCCTTAGCTGCAATTCCGGCAGCTGAAAAAGGTTCTATTGCGAGCGACCAGGCGGGATGCAAAAGCGGGTAGTTCGATACCAGAACCGATACAGGCACCATGTACATAACAACTCACACGCGTACTTAACTTAGCCAGCAAGCGTGTGGGGTTTTGTACGGTTCATACTCAGTGAGCCACCGCTGGATCAGGTAATGAGCCAAATTCATTTAACTCGCCACCACTACTAAAACAAGCTCCATTCGCGCTGAGTTTTAGCTCTGTTACTGAATCATCAGCTTCCACTACCTGCAATAGTTTTACTAGGGCATCGCGCTCCAGTGGGGCGATTGAGCACCTCTTCGATGACAGAGCCTTCTCTATTTATCAGAATGGGTCTGTCCGTGTAAGTATTTCCTCGCTCTTTGGGTTTGTAATCACGCATCCACCTTGCGAATTCAGGGCCTGACTGCACAGTAGAATACGCCATCGATTCCATATCGAGGGCCAGTGCATAAGATAATAACTCAACGCTTCTTAACACTTGCACCAGTACCAAAGCGGCATGGGTGAGGCTTGAAATTTTTGTTCCAAAAAACGAGCAGCTGCTAAATCGGACACCAGCACATCTGTATTTATAACCGCTGTAGGTGCACCATAAACAATCACAGGACAAGGCTGAGTGCCTAGCCATGAGCCAGCAGGAATACCTTGTATCTCTGACGCGCCGTAAATGCAATTTAACAGGGGCATCATAAAAGCAATCTAACAACTATCCCGCCGATAAATAATACGTCCACCACAAATGGTAAGCGCAACATGACTAGCGTCGAGATCTGCGCACAGGTGATCCCAAGTGGTGTCCAGCAGGCACAGATCAGCCAGCTGACCAACGGCTAATTCTCGTAACCCTGCAGCTGGCTCATGTGCGCTACCACCATACAAAGCGATTGCTTGTGCCGGAGATAGACACTCATCAGCTTTCATAATGACACCTTTTGCACTGCGACGTTCAACCGCTGCTCGCATGGAGGCCCATGGATCGATGCTGCCATAGGGCGCATCACTGCTGCCAGCAAGTTGTACCCCATTGCGTAAAAACCCATGGCCTCTATATAGGAGAGGGATATCGACCACATCGACATCACATAAATACTGATCACCTCGCTCGGCAATAAAGTGCGGTTGAGTCACAACAGTTATCCCCAACTCGGCCAAGCGCTGTAAAGCATAATCATCGGCAATCGCACAATGTTCAATTCGATCACCGTGTCGGACTCCGGCATCTGCTAGCGCCGCGAGGGCAACGTGTAGTTCAACCAAGGTCACGCAATGTATCGCTACAGATCGCCCTTGTGTGTGCGCGGTACGCATACGTTGCGCTAGTAATTCAATATCGGGGAGGTCGGTTTCACGTAAGTACAGTTTAAGCGGTCCGAGATCAATACGCTCAGGGTATTCAGGTTGTATTGAATGTAAATCTTCGCTGCCCATCACCAGCACACGCTGAAGTATTTCACCCCGCTTACTTGCCGAACTCAGGGCATTCCACACATCGATACCATTGCTGACGCCAGTATCTGTTACGCTGGTGATGCCAAAGCGGGCATAGTCGGCTGACAATCCTTTAAGAGAGGGCCATGCTCTAGGGATCCGCTGCCCAAGCCAGGCATCGAGGTTGATAAAGCGTCCAGTCAATTTTCCATGCCGATCTAATTCAACACCTGCTGGCAGTTCTTCGCCAGCCACATTATAAAGTTCGCTTAAGGCGCGGGAGTTGAGCACCCAGAGCATTCCGCTACGATGTTGGATACGTAGCGGTCTGTTGGGGCAAACATCATCCAGCCAATATCTATCCAACGTTGGGCAAACGTTATCATGAAACCCAACTCCACGAAGCCAGTCATCACCTAAATTGGCATATTGTTCTAACACGTTGCGAAGGGTCTGCTCATCACGCACTGCTGGAGGGCCACAATGGATAGAGGCGCGTGCTGCTGCCGCAGCAAATAAGTGTAAGTGGTGGTCGTGTAAACCTGGCAATAATACTTTGCCTTGCGCTTCAATAATTTTATCGTCACCCTTTGGCTCCAAATGCGCTGCCAGTGCGTCGATACGATCATCCGTAATACGCAAATCAAAAAGTCCCCGCTTAGGTAGCTCCGCACCGCGTATTAGCAGAGAGCTTTTATTTTCTGCTGTTTTATCCACAGCATATTCCTCCAAAGCACGTCTTCATGATACAAATTCCTTTAAAATGCGGGCTGTATCTGCGCCTAAAGCAGCTGCCTTTACTGAGGCAATTCGAGCAACAGGAGGCGACGGAGTAATTTTTGCTGTCGAAGGCTCTATAGCACCAGCGGCAATACAGTGTGCGACTACGCCGTGAAGCGTGAGCTCTAACAATTGCCCACCACCATTCTGCCATCCTGCCTGAGCTAATAAGGCCCCATGCAAGCCGGTTAATGGATCGGCGATGGCATCACCACAAAACACGGGGTCGCCTTTATCGCCACCCATTAGCCAGGATAAACCTGCCGCCACACCCGCATCGTCGCCATAGGCGATCCAGTCCCGCATTGGGTCGCTGCGACCATAACCAGTAATACTCAGCCAGGTTTTACCCGGGTGGGCTTCGAGTATATCTCTAGCCACAATACCCATTTGCTCCAACCCCCGTGGCCGAGCCGATTCAATCACTATATCAGCTTGCTCTATTAAGCTTCGCAACTGGGCGACTCCGAGAGGTGATTTTAAATCCAGAGACACACTTTCTTTGCCTGCGTTCATTAGGTGATAAAATGCTTCTGGGCCAGCGCGCGCACCGTCGTTTCGTTGGTTACTTTCAACTTTGATTACTCGTGCACCGCACTGCGATAATAGCTGCCCGCACAAAGGGCCAGCCCACAGCGAACTTAGGTCAACTACCAGTGGGACAGTCTTTCTAGGTGATTGCACTGGGGCATAAGTGCAGGATTTATACCAGCCGGCCGATGGCTGTGGAGCGATGACCAAGGCAACGGCCAAGCCAAGCAGGCGCGCACGTTCTAATAAAACCGCTGTGGTACGTGTGCGCACGGGTACAGCAAGGTCATCTTTATCATTCAATTCCTGTTCAAGCCAGGCGGGCAGCAAATCAAAATCATCTTTTCGCACAAGGTTCAGCGCCAACATGCCATCGCTGGTTTTGAGCAAGGTACAAGCTCCGCCTGCTGATATGTGTCCTTGCCGAGTCAAACCGGCAATCGCCGCACGTTCGCCGAGGAGCTTATAAGCATCGAAATGAGGGTCGATTGATGACGGGCATAGTGCCGATAGTGCCAGCCATACACCTTGCGCACAGGCAGCCAGTGGCGCAGGACAAGCTCGGGCTGGCTCACCGGTGTGCCCACTCAACCACATTGCCCCGGATTGTGCCCATAACAAGCTTGGATCACGATCATCGTCCACTCTTGGAGTGTGGCTATGTAAACCCAGCGAATCCAGCAAATGACGCGCATAAACTGAAGGCGTTGGCTGACAATCCGACGCAACAAACAAAGGCTGATTACCAGTGCTTCGCTTTGCTGCGGCACCTATTCCTGATAACGAAGGCATTCTGAATACCAATTATATTTAGGTTCAACCTGAATCAGTAGCTTTATTTAAGTAATTTACAGATCCGGATAGAAACGATAAAAGTGTGTATGGTTAGCAATGGTGTTAGCGATTTATTATCATAGCGTAACAGTACACCGCTGTTTTATTAAAGTTAAAAATATATTGTTAGAATGAGCTTAGTCACCTATATCCTTGAGTTGTTATTGTTAAACATAAATATGGGGGTAAGCACTGGAGTAAGTTGAGTGAATTATCACATGTTATTTGGTATTGACAATATCATATTATTTGGCTAATGAAATGCTTATTGTTTTTGTGAAAGACTAGGTAGTATTTGAACCGGAGCAAAGTGTTAAAGGCAGGCAACGATCAGCAGTTTTCCCCCAGCGTAATTTTTAGCTGCAATGCTTTTAGCAGTTTGCTGTCGAAATTATTCCATGTAAAGCTGTTGAAGGTGCCCGAGTGTAGGTTGCTCCTTATGGAATCATCGCAGATCGTGAGTTTAGCCTTAAACAGCGATGCTGTGGGCCACTTGTTGTTCTAATGGCGAAATACTCTAAGTTGGTTGCTAACCCTGAAGGTTAGCGTTCCACATATTGTATTGCCACGTGAGCTCAAAGATATCAATCAGGTCAAAAATTTTGATGCCCAATGCTCCTAGAGATCAGCTCTGCATACGAGGTCGTATTGCTTATGAAATGCATCACTTGGTTTCCATAGCTTCCAAAGTATAGATAATTATTCCATTTCCATGCTGTTTGATGGTTTCTCAGGTTAAATAAAAGCTGAGCCCGTTGTAAGAGAATTCCATCCTAGAAGTCAAGTGAGCTTGACATTTACACTATTGCTTGTTTCAGGTGTTAGTTTGGGTTAAGGTTATAAGTGACTATCAGTCAGTTATATTGGCGATTTACATTGTTGGCTTTAGTATCGCCACTGTCAGTGTGAAACGATTTGAATTTGCAGGTCTGCAGGAGAGATAAAATGAATTTTGAAGATTACCCAAGTTATAAATTTGAGCGTAACGGTCGTGTATTAACAATGACGCTTAATAACCCTGACACACTGAACAGTTTAGCTGGTGCGGCTCATACTGAGCTGAGTAAAGTGTTTGTTGATATTACTGAAGATCCAGGTAGTGACATTCTCATCATTACTGGAGAAGGTCGTGCGTTCAGTGCGGGTGGTGATATTGAATACATGCAGTTTTTACACGACAACCCTAAAGAGTTTTATCGATGTGTTCGTGAAGCCAAGCGTATTGTGACCAGCATGTTGGAGTGCGACAAAATCATTGTTGCTAAAGTGAACGGTGATGCAATTGGTTTGGGTTCAACACTGGCGGTTATGTCAGATATTATTTTTGCAGCAGATCATGCGCGCTTTGGTGATCCACATAATAACGTGGGTTTGATTACCGGTGATGGCGGTCAAATTATATGGCCATTCCTGATGGGGTACGCTCGGGCCAAACATTACCTGCTCACGGGTGAAAAATTCAGTGCTCAAGAAGCAATGGATATGGGTATGATTAATGGCGTGGTACCGAAAGAAGAGTTGGATGATCATGTTGATGCCTATGTTGAAAAACTGTTGCGTCAGCCGCCTATGTCTTTGCGTTGGAGTAAGTCCACTATTAATACGCCTTTGCGTCAATGGGCTGCGTCCATGATGGATATTGGTATGGCTTACGAGAACGTTGCTGCTCAGCAGAAAGATCACCAAGAAGCGATTAATGCCTTCCGTGAAAAACGTAAACCCGTTTTTACTGGTGAATAAGTAATACTGGAAGGATAGAAGCGAATGAAATGTAGCTGATATTATGGTCTGCTTACCTGATGAGCTTCTGTCTTCTCCACGTTGGTTTTCCCAGGCGGTTTCTGACTCGGGTCTCTCGAACTACTTAAATAATGAAGGTTGTTGGCTTCATTATTTAAGTTGGGGTGCTGAGAATGCGAGAAAACCAGCTCTTTTGTTTTTACATGGTTTTCGTGCGCATGCACATTGGTGGAGTTTCATTGCACCACTGTTTGCTCAGAAATATTGCGTGTACGCCCTGGATTTCTCGGGCATGGGTGATAGTGACAATCGATCGATTTATTCTAATAACACGCATCCTGATGAAATACTGGCCTTAATCGACCATCTCGGTTTATCAAGCTTAACTGCTGTAGGTCACAGTTTTGGTGGTGGACGATTACTACGGGCTTGTCGTAGGCGCAATGATCTTTTTAATAAATTAATTATTATTGATTCACATGTGGGTTTTGACGGCGACCAATATGAAGGTGATCCTGTGCAAATTCAGGGGTCGCGGCTATATGATACCTTTGAGCAGGGAATAAGTCGTTTTAGACCTATGCCGGCTCAAGATGGGAATATGCCTTACCTCCTGGATTATATTGCTCGGCACTCTTTGTGCGAGTTGGATGGGAAGTGGACTTGGAAGTTTGATGCTAGTCTATCTATAGACCCTTTCCTTCGATTCGATGGAGTGGATCTATTGTCCAGTGTATGTTGTCCTGTTGACTATATTTATGGCGGCAATAGCGCCGTGATCTCTGCTCAGCTCGCGGAAAGAATTTTTAATTCTCTGGCTTTTCCTGGACGTTTGATAGAGGTTCCGGAAGCCCCTCATCATTTCCAGTTAAGTAATCCGGTTGCGTTAATTGGTATCTTGAGAGCTTTGTTATGACACAGAATGAATCATTCATAGATTAAATATCGGCAAGTTTTAAACTTGAAAAAATAACCCTTAGCGAAATTCACACAGAGGCGATTATGTCTGAACTGGTAACGATGAAGCAGCATGAAGAAGTTGCTGTGATTACTCTTAATGCACCCAAGACACGCAATGCATTAGCCCGTGAAGTACAGATGCAACTACTTGATCATCTGAAAACCGCAGCAGGAGATTTATCGATAAAAGCAATCGTGTTAACGGGTGAGGGAGGGCACTTTTGCTCAGGTGGTGATCTCAATAATATGATAGCTGAGCGTACTTTAACCGAAGGTCGTGAACGGGTGGCCATGGGTGGCGAAATCGCTCGTGCTTTGATGGCTGGGCCAAAACCTGTTATTGCAGCAGTAGAAGGTTACGCAGCAGGTGCAGGTTTTTCTCTGGCGGTTGCCGCAGATTATGTCGTCGCTTCAACACAGAGCAACTTTATTTCTGCATTTTGTAAAGTTGGGTTGATTCCCGATATTGGCATGCTGTGGGCACTGGCGCAAAAAACCAGTCTATCACAAGCTAAGCGCATCATTGCCTCTGCGAGAAAGCTTGGTGCAGAAGAAGCTCAGCGACTAGGCATCGTGGATGATCTTGCTGAGCCAGGTCAAGTTATGGATGCTGCAATGGCTATTGCTAAAGAGTTTTCGGCGGGAGCACCTTTACCAATGGCAATGATTAAACAGGCCTATGCTCGAGGTATTAATAGCTTAGAAGATGCGTTGCGCTGCGAAATGGATAATCAATCCTCTTTGTACCTGACGAAAGATCACCGTGAAGCGATATCGGCTTTCTTAGATAAGCGCCAACCGCAATTTAAGGGGTGTTAAATGAGTATTGATTATGATCATTTAATGGCTATTGAAATTCCCGATGTACACCAGCAATACACCGGCAGGGATACAATGCTTTATGCATTGAGTTTGGGTTTAGGCCAAGACCCCACTAATAGTCGGCATTTACCCTTTGTCTATGAAAGTGGTCAAAAATGCCTGCCTACTTATGGTACTACGTTAGGCCATCCCGGTTTTTGGTTGAAGGATATGGACACGGGTGTGGATTGGGTCAAGGTCGTTCATGCACAGCAAGAGTTACTTATTCACCGACCATTACCGGTTGCGGCGGATATCATCGCAAGGCAAAAAATAGTCGATGTGATTGATCGTGGCGAGGGTCGTGGAGCGATGATTATATGGCAGCGTAGTATTATAGATGCGCATAGTGGTGATGCATTGTGCACTATCAATCAATATATGCTGGCACGCGGCGATGGGGGGTTCGGTGGCCCGGCTAAGACTTTAGTAAATGCGGCGTCTGTACCTGATCGCCCTGCGGATGTGATTACCACGCGTGAGACCAGTGCTCAAATGGCGTTGCTGTATCGTCTGAATGGTGACTGGAATCCTTTACATGCCGATCCCGAAGTGGCTAAAAGCGCTGGTTTTCAACGACCTATTTTGCATGGTCTGGCAACCTGGGGAGTGGCAGCTACAGCAGTTGTGGATGAAATATGTAATTTTGATGTCAGCAAAGTGATTTCTGTGGCGGGTCGGTTTACCGCACCAGTCTATCCGGGTGAAACTTTCCGTATAGAAATCTGGGTTGATGGCAGTGAAATATGTTTTCGCGTGACTGTTCCAGCGAGAGACGTAGTAGCGCTTAATAACGGATTGATACGATTGAGCGCCTGATCTAAGCCAGTGCGAGCGGGGGAGATTGTAACCGCTGATTTTTGATTTAAGCTCCTTTTTTAATCTAAACTCTTTTCTTTCTATTAAGCGCCGTCTCTGGCGTGGAATCGCTTCTTCGGGTCGCAATTTTCGGGTTGGGTGTTAGAATTACCAGCCAAGCGTTTAACATTGTAGAGAAGAGAATGAATCAGCAGCAGCCACGTTCCCCAGCGGCCTTAGTCACTGGGGGAGCCACTCGGGTCGGAGCCAGATTTTCGTTATTTCTGGCAGAGCAGGGTTATGACATAGCGCTGCACTACCACAGCTCTGAAAAAGAAGCCTTAAAGGTTGCTGAGCAAATCAGGTCATTGGGGCGTCAATGCGAAGTATTTAAGCATGATTTCGCGACGTCCAGTGAGCCAGGCAGCTTAATTAAAGCCGTGCTCACGGTTTTTCCTCGTTTAAATCTTCTAGTCAATAGTGCGTCTGTCTACGATGCAGAGCCCACCTTGAGCACAAGCTTGGAATTATTGGAAAACCAATTTAAAGTGAATTTTTTTACCCCTTACCTGCTCACGCAAGGTTTTGCCGAACAGGTCGAAACAGGGAATATCATCAATATCCTAGACAACAAAATTGAATATCAGCAATACCATTACTCAGCGTATTTATTGTCTAAAAAAACGCTGGCAGAGTTTACCAAAATGGCAGCGATGGAATTTGCTCCTAGAATCCGTGTCAATGGTATTGCCCCCGGGGTTATTCTGCCTGCCGATGTACGCACCGACGATTACATTGAATGGCGTAAAGAGGGTATTCCCATGAAAACTCAAGGGAGTGTCGACCACCTGTGTCAAGCCATGGGGTATCTTTTAGCAAATGACTTTGTGGTGGGGCAGATCCTGTTTGTGGATGGTGGTGAAGGTTTGAACCATATTGGTAGAAATTCTGAAACTTATAGCAGTGACCATTAGCTCCTGATCGGCATAAATAAGGTTGTAAATTGATGACTCATTACGCTCTTGTATCAGTCGGCTCAAATATCGAGCCGCAGAAAAATGTCAAAAAGTGTCGTCAAATATTGTCGGCCGAAACATCGTTGCTGGGTGAATCCTCATTTATTGAAACTGATCCTGTTGGCTATCAAGACCAACCTATGTTTTTAAACGGGACTTTCTATTTGGCAACGGATCTGGATTATGATGATTTTAACCATTACCTGAAACAGGTTGAGAGACGTCTTGGACGTATCAAGGGTGCGGAGAAATCAGGCCCCCGGGTTATGGACTTGGATATTATTGTCTGGAACGGTTTGGTAGTGCATGATGATTACTACACTCAGGATTATGTTATACAGCCTCTGCAGGAACTAGTGGAAAAATTGGGCTTGAATATATCGGTGCCCGAAGCCCGCGATAATAATTAATATCAGTGGGGAATACAGTATGTTGAGCTTACTTATCCCCAAGGTCGAGAGACCACATTTCGGCGCGTATTAAACGTTGTTCTTCCCGCTCTATATCTTGCAGGCTGTTACGTACTGCTCGGATGTGTTCCATGGCAGCTTGTTTAGCTTGGTCACTCTGTCTTTGTATAATCGCGTTGTAGATCTGGCGATGGTGATCAATGATCTTTTCTTTTTGTTCTGGGCGATGGTAAAGGTTATTCACAGACGCCAAGACAGAATTCAATACCAATTGTGACAAACTTTGCAAAGTATGAACCAAAACTGGGTTATGAGATGCCTCGGAAATAGCTCGGTGAAAATCATGATCCTGGCGTGCATTGACCTGAGATTCCCCGTGTGTAGTGGAGACATCCATGGCGTTAAACGTCTTGCTGATACGGTATAAATCTTTAGTAGTGGCACGGGTTGCAGCGAAATATGCTGCTTGGCCTTCCAGTACTTCTCGTACTTCTAACAGGTCGTAAAGCGTGCGAGTGTGATCTTTGAATAAATGAGTTAAGGCATTGTTATCACTGGCTGCAGGTACAATTTCTGCGACAAAGGAGCCCTGGCCGTGGAGGGTTTCTATGATGCCGCGTCCTCTGAGTTCCTTCAGAGCTTCGCGAATCAGTGGTCGAGATAGCTTGAGTTTTTCAGCCAATTGTCGCTCAGAGGGGATCTTACTTCCTGGCGCGAGGGTGCCATCGAGGATCAGAGCCTCAAGTCGTCGTGCTACACGCTGGTAGGCGGGAAAAGTTTTTTTCATCTGGTCATACCAGTATCATTCTATATTCGTAATTTGATAACTATAAACTAAAGCTCCTTATAAAATCTGTTTTTCATTTAAAAAGTGTTTTTAAAAACTGGTCATACCAGTGCATTTTGAATGCTATGAAGTAACTAATAAGTGATACAATGTCATTTATTGATTGTTTGGAAACATATGTTCGGCGTTGTTGAAATAAGGGGAAGGCCAATGACTACAAGAGTTCAAGTGGGAGACCTGAAAGTTGCCAAAGTTCTGCATGAGTTTATTGAAAAGGAAGCCATCAATGGCACAGGTATCAGTAGTCAGCAGTTTTGGTCTGGTTTCGAAAATATTCTTAAGCAGTTAATGCCCCGTAACGCAGAGCTACTGGCAGATCGTGATGTGATACAGGCGAAGCTGGATGACTGGCATCGCGCTCGTGCAGGTGCTGCTTACGACCATACTGAATACCGTAGTTTCTTGCAGGAGATCGGTTATTTAGTACCGGAAGGGGAAGACTTCCAGATTACTACCGGCAATGTCGATGCTGAGATCGCGACCATAGCGGGCCCTCAATTGGTGGTGCCGATCAATAACGCCCGCTTCGCACTGAACGCAGCCAATGCACGCTGGGGTAGTTTGTTTGATGCGTTCTATGGTACGGATGTTATTGACGAAATTAACGGATTTGAGAAAGGCAGCAGCTACAACCCCAAGCGGGGGGCAAAAGTGGTGGCTATGGCGCACGACTTTCTGGACCAAACGGTACCTTTGGCCAATGGTTCGCATGCGGAGGTTGTTGCCTATCGTATAGAAGATAGCGCGCGGGGTAAGACGTTATGGGCCCACTTTGGTGGCGGCAGCAAAACTGAGCTGAAAACAGTGAGTCAGTGGGTTGGATATTGTGGTTCGGATACCCCGGACAGTATTTTACTGCGCAATAACGGTTTGCATATCGACATTCAGATTGATCGTTCTAACCCAATAGGTAAGACAACTTTATCCGGCGTGAAAGATGTAATTTTGGAATCGGCGGTCAGTACCATTCAAGATTGTGAGGATTCTGTAGCAGCTGTTGACGCTGAAGATAAAACACAAGTTTACCGGAACTGGCTTGGGCTGATGAAGGGTGATCTTTGTGAATCTTTCAGTAAAGGCGGACAAACCTTAACTCGTACGTTGAACGCAGACAGAGTTTATACAGCTGTTGATGGTAGCGAGCTGACTTTGCACGGCAGGAGCTTGCTGTTGGTGCGCAACGTAGGTCATTTGATGACCACGGATGCAATTCTGGACGGGCAAGGTAACGAAATCCCTGAAGGTTTTATGGATGCTATGGTTACGGTGTTGTGTGCGGTTCATGACATCAAAGGAAACTCGACACAGGGTAATAGCCGTACTGGTAGTGTTTATATTGTGAAGCCTAAAATGCATGGTCCTGCTGAAGTTGCGTTAACCAATGAGCTATTTGCTTTAGTGGAAGATGCGCTGGATCTACCTCGCAATACTATTAAAGTGGGTGTAATGGACGAAGAGCGTCGCACCACAGTGAACTTGAAAGAGTGTATTCGTGCGGTAAGTGAGCGCCTGGCGTTTATCAATACCGGATTTTTGGATCGTACCGGTGATGAGATTCATACCAGCATGGAAGCGGGTGCGGTCCTGCCAAAAGACACCATTAAAAGCCAGCCCTGGATTGCTGCGTACGAAGACCGCAATGTAGATGTCGGTATTCGTTGTGGGTTGATAGGTAGGGCACAAATAGGTAAAGGCATGTGGGCTAAGCCTGACGAAATGGCGGAAATGCTGAAAGTTAAAATTGGCCACCCTAAGGCGGGTGCAAATTGTGCGTGGGTTCCTTCGCCTACGGCGGCAACTTTGCATGTGATGCATTATCACCAGGTTTTAGTGTCTTCCTTACAAGCCAAAATTGCTCAGCGCCAAGAGGCGAGTCTCGATGATATTTTGACACCACCGCTGATGTTAACGTGCAATCTATCAGCCGCACAAATACAAGCCGAGTTGGATAACAACGTACAGGGTATTTTGGGTTACGTTGTTCGTTGGATCGACCAAGGTGTGGGTTGTTCGAAAGTGTTGGACATTAATAATGTCGGTTTGATGGAAGATCGCGCCACGTTGAGAATTTCCAGCCAGCATATTGCTAACTGGCTACGTCATAACATCTGCACAAAAGAGCAGGTTTTGGAATCTTTACAGCGTATGGCTGCGGTTGTGGATGAGCAAAATGCAGGTGACAGTGAGTACCATAATATGGCGCCAAAGTTTTCTGAGAGTATTGCTTTTCAAGCAGCATCCGATCTGATCTTCAATGGTTGTGAGCAGCCTAACGGTTATACCGAGCCAGTACTTCATGCTCGTCGGCGTGAAGCCAAAGCTAAATACTCTGCTGCTTAAGCGGCTGAACCAGTTTACGTTAAACCTTGGTTGATACAAACCGCGCATATCGACGAGTGCTTATGCTATTTGTCGATCTGCTTGCTCTAATATTTATTTTAAAGGAATTATTATGTTAACAATTAATAGACTATCGTTATCAGATGCCTATTTGTTAGTAGAGGGTGCGAAACTCCAAGCCGAAAAAATTGGTATCCCAATGTGTATTTCTGTTGTGGATGAATCGGGCACTCCGATTGTTTTTGTGCGCATGGATGGGGGTAAAGTGACCAGTGCAACGATTGCCTTAGACAAGGCTTACACCGCAGCTGCAGCGCGTAAAGCAACTCATGAATACAATGAAGTTTGTGTTCCTGGCAGCTTGGCCTTCGGAATACATACCGAAGTGGGTGGCAGAATCAGCATCGTGGGCGGTGGTTTACCAGTGATTGTTGATGGTGAGGTAGTTGGGGGTATAGGTTTAAGTTCAGGCACGCCCCAACAAGACATGGAATGTGCTAAAGCGGGCATAGAACATTTCCTGGCTTGTCGTTAGGTGTTAGTAGTTATGGGCGCGGTTGTGAAAATAGCTACCTCCATAATGCTTAAACCTGCTCAGGCAAGTTAATTTTGACGACTTTACGGGGAAATTAACATGACTAAACCAACACCGCATGAACTGGCCGCGATGTTTTCGGAATTCATTGATCCGGAATATGTGATCGTGGACAAAGAAACCTTGAGCCCTTATGAGTGTGATGGTTTGTCCATGTATTGCCAGCAACCGATGCTGGTGGTTCTGCCGGAAACTGTAGAACAGGTACAGCAAGTGATGAGGATTTGTCATCATCACGAGGTTCCTGTGGTTGCCCGTGGTGCAGGCACGGGGTTGTCTGCTGGTGCGATGCCACACTCGGAGGGCGTGGTGTTGTCACTGGCAAAATTCAAAAATATTCTTGAAATTGATCCTGTAGCGCGTACTGCACGAGTGCAGCCTGGTGTCCGCAATTTACTGATTAGTGAAGAATCTGCTCAATATGGTCTTTACTATGCGCCGGACCCTTCCTCTCAAATTGCCTGCACCATTGGTGGTAATGTGGCTGAAAACTCAGGGGGCGTTCATTGTCTCAAGTATGGGTTAACAGTACACAATGTGTTAAAAGTTGAAATGATTACGGTAGAGGGTGAGAAGGTTACTATCGGCAGCGATGGATTGGACAGTGCCGGTTTTGACCTGCTGGCGCTGATAACTGGCTCGGAAGGTTTGTTGGGCGTATTAACAGAAGTTACCGTTAAACTGCTGCCTACGCCGGAAAAGGCTCAAGTGGTAATGGCTGCCTTCGATAGTATTCAAAATGCGGGTAATGCTGTAGGTGCGATTATATCTCACGGTATTATTCCTGCAGGCTTGGAAATGATGGATCGTTATGCCATTCAAGCTGCTGAAGATTTTTGTAAGGCCGGCTATCCCAAAGATGCTAAAGCATTGCTGTTATGCGAACTCGATGGTTCGGTAGCTGAAGTGGAAGAGCACACCAAGGAAGTAGAAAGCATATTTAAGAATTTTGACGCAACCTCTATTCGCGTTTCCCGCGACGAAGCTGAACGAGTGCTATTGTGGAAAGGTCGAAAATCGGCGTTTCCGGCGGTAGGACGAATCTCCCCCGATTACTATTGTATGGACGGTACTATCCCTCGTGGGCAGTTGGCGTATGTGCTGGAAGAGATGGAAAAAATGTCTGAGCACTACGGACTACGTGTCGCTAATGTGTTTCATGCTGGTGACGGTAATCTTCATCCATTGATTTTGTTTGATGCCAATGTACCGGGTGAGTTTGAAAAAACCGAAGAGTTCGGTGGAAAAATTTTAGAGCTGTGTGTTGAAGTTGGTGGATGTATAACGGGTGAGCATGGCGTGGGTATTGAAAAAATACGCCAAATGGAAATTCAGTTTAATCAACAAGAGCTAGCACAGTTTCACAGTATTAAAGATGCCTTTGACCCAAAAGGTACATTGAACCCAGGTAAAGGCATTCCTGTGTTAAAACGCTGTCAGGAATATCGATCGCTTGATCATGCGGCACACGCTTAGGTATATGGGCGTATTTTGAAGATTGAATAAAGGTTTTTCATGTCTGATATTAGTCAGCAGTTAATAGAGCAAGTCAACAGTGCACGGTCAGATGGCCGAAAACTGAATATCATCGGCCGTGGTAGTAAGTCTTTTTATGGCCGCACTGCTACGGGCGATCATTTTAATGTGGCAGAGCATAACGGTATTGTAAATTATCACCCGGCAGAACTTGTGTTGACGGCGCGAGCGGGAACATCAATTGCCGAGCTCGAAGCAGCTTTGGATAAGGAGGGACAGATGTTGTCCTTTGAACCCTCCAATTTTGGTTCTGAGGCTAGCATCGGCGGCACTTTAGCCTGTAATCTTTCGGGCCCTTCTCGCCCTTGGGGGAGTTCGGTACGGGACATGGTGCTGGGATTACGTTTGATCAACGGTCGCGGTGAGCACTTACGCTTCGGTGGTCAAGTAATGAAAAACGTGGCTGGTTATGATGTTGCTCGTGTTCAGGCCGGAGCCATGGGGTGTTTAGGCGCGATTACTGAAATCAGTTTGAAAGTGCTGCCAAAACCCGCTGCCGTCGCTACCGCCGTCCTGCCTTTGGACAGCGCTCATGAAGCCATCGCGGTGATGAATGACTTCTCCCGTGACCCTGCGCCTATGATGGGCGCCTGTTGGTTAGAGGGACAGTTGTACATACGCTATTCCGGTGCTGGCAATGCGGTTGATAGCGCTATTAATCGATTAATTCAGCAATACGGTGAAGCCAATGTATTGAGTGGTGACGTTACCTTCTGGCGCGAGTTGCGTGAACAGAGTCTGGCATTTTTTGCTGGCGATAGACCTCTATGGCGTTTTTCCGTAGCGTCTACACTCAATCACTTTATGCCAGAAGCTGATTGGCTGATTGACTGGGGTGGTGCTCAACGTTGGCTGCGTGGCGATTTTAAACAAGAAGAATTACAGTGGCAGGTTGAGAGTGGTAATGGGCAGGTGAGTTTATTCCGCCACGGAAATCGTGACGGAGAAGTATTTTTTGAGCATAGTGAGGCGATTAAAACATTGCACCATCGTTTGAAGGCATCGTTTGATCCTGATTTTGTATTTAATCCCGGACGCTTGTACCGCTGGCTGTAATGGACGTTAAACTATGAAAACAAATATACATCCTTCTTTTATAGGTTTGGCCGAGATTGATGAGGCCGAAGCCATTTTAAGAAGCTGCGTCCACTGTGGTTTTTGTACGGCTACTTGTCCTACTTACCAGGAATTAGGTGATGAGCGCGATGGGCCGCGTGGCCGTATCTACCTCATCAAGCAATTACTTGAAGAGGGCGAAGCGACAGAAAAAACACGCACTCACCTAGATCGTTGTTTAACCTGCCGAGCCTGTGAAACTACCTGCCCTTCGGGTGTGGAGTACGGTCGTTTAGTGGATATTGGTCGTAACGTTATTGAAACGCAGCAAACGCGTCCGATAGGCGAGCGATTAATGCGCTGGGGAATCCGCCAAGTATTGCCTTTCTCAAATCGTATTACACCTTTATTACGTTTAGGTCAGTTGGTCCGACCGCTGATGCCGGCTGTGTTAAAGGCCAAGATTCCTCTTCGTCAGGCGTCATCACCGTGGCCAGTTAACAGCCATAAGCGTGTGATGGTGGCCTTGGCAGGTTGTGTTCAGCCCAGTGCCACCCCTAATACCAATGCTGCTGCGGCTAGGGTACTGGATCGATTAGGTGTGACCATGGTTGAGGCTCCCAAAGCCGGTTGCTGTGGTGCGGTCAGTTATCATTTGTCTGCACACGAAGAGGGTCTTAATTTTATGCGCCGTAATATTGATGCCTGGTGGCCGGCTATTGAGCAAGGCGCAGAGGCAATCATTATTACTGGCTCCGGTTGTGGCACGATGGTTAAGGACTATGGCGATTTACTAGCGGGTGACCCTCAATACGCCGAAAAGGCGCGCCGAGTCAGTGAGCTGGCTAAAGATCTGAGCGAAGTATTGGGCGAAGAAGATTTAGGGGGGTTAAATATTCAAGATGCTGGGAAAAAAACCGCGATACATTGTCCCTGTAGCTTGCAGCATGGTCAGCAGTTGCCACATTCAGTTGAACAGATATTAAATCAAGCTGGTATGACTTTGACTGCAACCAAAGACAAGCACTTGTGCTGCGGCTCGGCGGGCACGTACTCGATATTGCAGCCACAAATGAGTGGGAAATTACTTGATAACAAGTTGCAAGCACTATGCATAGGCAGCCCTGAGCGTATTGTAACCGCTAATGTCGGGTGTCAGATGCACTTGGCAACAAAAGCCACGGTGCCAGTTCAGCATTGGATCGAAGTACTTGATGAGGCCTTGCATTAGTTAATCGGGTTTTATTTATCCCTTGAGGCGGTGGTGCGTGGGCATTCGCAACGACTTTGCCTGATTAACGGTTTAAACGCCTTTTTAAGTGCTTGCAGGGCTTGTTACTCGATTGGCAGCTTGCCCCAAGTTTGAGAGTCAACGATAACTTGAGCAATGATGCGTGCTTGAGCTGCTATTATGCGCGAGGTACCGAGACTTTTATTAATTACTTTGGGATCAATAGATGCAAGTCTTTCCAATGACGCATGCAGAACAGAAGCTAATGACCAAGCGTCACTCTTGGTCATTTTATTCTCGCTGGTGGTGTCCCAGCTGCGCATCCATTCTGTCATGATTTTCAGTTCTTTGGTGTATCCCGCCATCCGTAATTTTTCAAACCGAGCATCGCCGCGGTCAGCTTCTAAATTACGGTAGCGTAACGTATTGCGGTGATTGTTCCAAACTTTGTTGAACGAGACGATTAAAGCTTTAGCAAGTACCTCTACGTCATCACTGGGCTTTAAGTCGGTTAAAGACTCGAATGCTTTAGCGCCATCAATGCCAGCTTGTACCGCCAGCTCATAAAGTACATCGCGCACATCGGTAAAGTACATATAGAACGTTGCGGATGAGGTACCAGCTTCTTCCGCAATACCAACAGCGGTAATTTCTAACGGAGATAGCTTTTTCATCAGCTTGTTAGCGGCGGCTAAAAGTCGGTTACGGGTTGCTCGCCCTTTGGGGCCTAATGCTTGACCTTGTTTGTTGTTGGTTGCGCTCATAAGGAGATTCTATGGATAAGTGACTGTGGGATATATTGAAGAGATTATAAATAAATTGCTCGCTAGGTGGTATTCCGGCCGCCTCCCTTAACGATGTCTAAAGGCCATAGTATGGTTGGTGAAGGATGCCTTATATCATGCATTGATATTATCAGTAAGCTGAGGTGTTAGTTGAGTATTTTCCAGTTGCTTTCAGAGAGGTGGCACATCCATTCGCTCAATGAGTTTTCTCGGTTATTAATGTCACGATAATGCAAGCGTTGAGGTTTTGGATGTTTCACTTTATGTCAGAATTTATTCAGGATTTCCTTAAATTAATACTGGTTTTCAGGTAGTTTAATGATCAATCCATCCATATCTTCAGTTACTACGACCTGACAGCTGAGGCGACTATTAGCTTCCGGGTTTAGTGCGTAGCTGATCATTTCTTGCTCCATTTCTTCAGCTTGGCCGACTTTATCGAACCAGGCGTCATCAATATAACAATGGCAAGTTGCGCAGCTACAGGCACCGCCACATTCGGCAATAATACTGTCAATGCCATTATTCAGTGCGGCCTGCATAAGATTGGTGCCGGATTCAACAGTAACCTCGGTGTTTACGCCGTCATAGGTTACAAAATTAACTACAGGCATACATATTCCTTTTGCCCATACTTTTATTAAAGCATGAATTTTATTTAAAACATACGATACTCTATGGCTAAGGTGTTTTCACTGAAGCCAGAGCATTTTAGCTGAGTAAATTTTATTTATTATAGCGATGTGCGTGTAAATGTCGAGCCTGGTGGATGGATTTTATATGGGTTTCATCGAAGTAGTATCTGGTGATAATAATTAATGCGACTGGGCGATGAAGTGTCGCGATATAAGCTTGCTCTTGAAGTGGTCGCCCAGCTGCAACTGCGAATGTGAGGCTCTAGTCAATATCGCATTAGCCTTCCTTGTTGTTAAGGTTCTCCTTGTTTTTGGCGCTCATCTCTGTGAGTTCGGCGAGTACAATATGCTTCTCAATTGCCCAGGCATTGGCATGGCCAAGGGCGTGCAGGCTGTAGGCTGATTGCAGGGCAGTGCTTTGTCCTTGGGCGTCTAGTGTTTGATTGACTGCTTGCTTGGCCATCAATAAGGCATGTGGGTGGCGTTTAGATATTTTAGTTGCTAGCGCCATAACTTCTTCATCCAGCTTTTCAAGGGGGACAACGGAGTTCACCATACCGATACGGTGGGCTTCTTCGGCATCAAGGACGCCGCCTGTAAACAGCATTTCTTTAGCTTTGCGAGGACCCATTTCCCAAGTGTGGCCATGATATTCCACGCCACCAATACCCATATAAATGACTGGATCTGAGAAGCGGGCGTTATCGGCTGCAATAATAAGATCGCAGGGCCAGGCCAGCATCAGGCCAGCAGCAATGCAGGCTCCTTGTACAGCGGCAATAGTGGGTTTGGGCAGATCTCGCCATTTTCTGCTATAGCCAAAGTAATGTTTTTGTTCCCAGTTATATAAGCGTAACAGGCCAGTGGTATCCATATCATCAAACATGGTGCTCCAGGGCTCTTGGTCCAGGACCTCTGGGGCAATATCGTGGCCGGCGGAAAAGTGTTTGCCGTTGGCCCGCAAGACGATGACGCCCACATCGTCATCTGCTACGGCTTTATCAAAGGCCTCGTCTAGCTCTGCCAGTAAAGCTGCATTTTGCGCATTACGCTGTTCTGGACGATTCAGGGAGATTACTGCAACCCGATCGACTTTTTGGTATTCAATCATACTCATGGGGTTTTATCCTTTCGCTTTGGATTTCGGTGTAGTTGTGTTGATCCTGCGGAATATGCTTTTGTTGTTTTTAAATAGCTAGCTTTGTTGAAGTGCGGCCCAACAATAACTGATGATGTGGCAGTTATCAATGACATTAAGTGTGCTGCGGAATGTTGTTGCTTTGACAGTTTTTCCGAGGTTGTTGGTAAAAAGGATGAAGAGGTTGCTAGTGATAGAGGAGGGCGTCGTTCGGTTTTAGTGTGATTTTGGCGATGAATGTGTTGGGCAGAGAGTAGTTTTGTGTATTGTTTGCAGGGCGGGAGGTTGTCGTTTGCAATTCACTAAAGGCGGTTGTAATGGTTTGGTAAATAGGATATCTTTATAACTGATCACTTGTTAGTTATTGAGATGTTGAGTTTTTAGTTAAATATTATTTGACGCGTTTGGCAGAGCTAAGCGGGCTTGTCATCCAAATTAAAGAATAAATAATAACGGTAACGACCTGATTCAGCGGAGAAGATGTTGTGAAAAATGGTGCCGAATCACGCGTGCGTGAGCCCCTTAAGCTGTCCCAGATTGATCAAATTGAATGGGCCGATGAGGCAGATGTTGTCGTTGTCGGTTACGGTGGTGCAGGTGTTTGCACTGCTTTGGAAGCAAGGTCTCATGGTGCTGACGTGCTTGCAATTGATCGGTTTGGTGGTGGTGGTGCTACAGCTCTCAGCGGTGGAATTGTCTATGGTGGAGGCACCAGCTATCAGCGGGCGGCAGGTTTGGATGATACTGCTGACGAGATGTATAAATACTTGAGGTTAGAAATTGGCGATGCTGTCAAGGCAGAAACGTTGCGCCGTTTTTGCGATCAAAGTGACTCGAGTTTTGAATGGCTAAGAGAAAACGGATTGTCTTTTGGTAGTCGAGTCTACAATGGTAAAAGAAGTTACCCTCCCAAAGATTACGATATCTATTATTCAGGTAATGAGGCTTCGCCTTTATATGCTACTAAAGCGATCTCGGCGCCTCGTGGGCACAGAGTTGAAGGCTCCGGTTATACAGGGAAAGATTTTTTTACCGGGTTAAGTCAAACCGCTCAGGAAAAAGGCGTGCGTGTCAGCACACATACAGTCGTTAACCGCTTGGTTGTTGATCACAATGATGCCGTCGTCGGTGTAGAAGTGATTAGGTTACCTGCTGAATCCGAGGCTTTAAAAAAACATCAAGACATCATTAAAAAAGTAAATGCTTATCAACGTTTTATAGAAAAGTCGGCGTTAAAGGCTGCAGCTAAAGCGAGGGAGCTTGAGCATAAATCAGGCGAAAGGTTATATATTCGGGCGAAAAAAGCTGTGGTTTTAACGACAGGTAGCTTCTCATTTAATCGTGAAATGGTACGCCATTATGCGCCAGCGTTTGGTCAAGCGATGCCTTTGGGGACTATTAGCTGCGATGGTAGCGGTGTAGTTATGGGGCAAAGTGTGGGAGCTAGTGTTGGTCATATGGATTCAGTAACAGCCTGGCGTAGCATCAGCCCTCCGCAGTCTTTCGTGAAGTCCATTGTAGTAAATAAGCAGGGGCGTCGTTTCATTGCCGAAGATACCTACTTAGGGCACTTGGGTAATGCCATTGCCAAGCAGGATGAACAGAGGGCTTGGTTGATCATTGATAGCCAAACCTATTGGGGTGCGTTTAAAGAGACATTGCCAAGGTTTGGCGAAGAAGGTTACCTCGAGTTTCGAGGCCCGTTGTTATTGAATTTATTAACGAATACCACTCGTGGAAAAACCTTGCAGCAATTAGCGAGTAAGCTTGGATTAGATGGTGAGGCACTTGTCAATGAAGTGGCGGCGTACAACGAATCCGTGGCTTCCGGGCAGGATGCTTTTAGTAAAAAACCAGCCAATTGTCGAGCGTTGAATGAAGGTAGCTACTACGCTATTGATATTTCGATAGGCAGCAAGAAATATATGTGTCCGACGATTCCTATGGGTGGGTTGCAGGTCAATGAAGAAACCGGTCAAGTATTAAAACAGGATGGAAGTGTCATTGATGGGTTGTACGCGGCAGGCCGGGCGGCTGTGGGTATTCCATCGGGATTTTATGTGAGTGGTTCGTCGTTAGCTGACTGTGTGTTTTCTGGTCGTAGAGCGGGGCGCCATGCTACAGAGTTAAGTCAGCCGACTAAAGAAAAGGTAGAGATATGATGAATCAAACAGCTTTAGCACCAGCTCGTGATGTTTTGGTCGATATGTATCGCAAAATGTCATTGGCTAAGCACAATGATGAGAAAGCGCGCAAAGTGATTATGAATGGTCAATTGCAAATGATCTATTACTCACCGCGTGGACAAGAAGTTATCCCAGCTGCTGTATCGGTAAACCTGACCGATGAAGATTATATTTGCACTATCTATCGTGGTACCCACGACATGCTAGCCAAGGGTGTGCCTTTGGATTTACTGTGGGCTGAAATGGCTGGTAAAGCGACGGGTGCTTGCAAAGGTAAAGGTGGGCCAATGCACATTACTCATCCTGAGTCCGGCTGCATGTTAACCACCGGAATTGTAGGCTCTAGTATGCCTATAGCGAATGGATTAGCGCTGGCTTCCCAAATCAAGGGCGATGGTCGGGTGACTGTGGCGTATTTTGGTGATGCGGCATCAAATATTGGTGCCTTCCACGAAGCTTTAAATATGGCGGCAGTGTGGAAGTTACCAGTGGTGTTTGTCTGCCAGAACAACCTATTCGGTGAGCACACTCGTTACGAAAAAGCGACAGCGGCAGCCAGCGTTGCTGACCGTGCACAAAGCTACCAAATGCCGGGTTATCGAGTCGATGGCAATGATCCAATTGAAATGTATAACGTTGCCAAAAAGGCTATCGAGCGCGCTCGAGCGGGTGAGGGTCCGACGTTGATCGAGGCGATGACATTCCGCTTTTTTGGCCATGTTTTTGGTGATGCTGATGGCTATATGGATCCAGAAGAGAAGAAGGCGGCAATGGATAATGACCCTTTCCCACGCTATCGTGACTGGTTAATTGCTGAAGGTCACTCGACGGAAGCCGAGCTGGATGATATGGATGCAACCATCGTGGCAGAAATTAATACCGCAGTAGAGAGCGCATTGGCGGCACCTTGGCCAGATGTGTCTGAATTGCGTAAAGATGTTTTTTCTACTGAACTGCCTGCTTAAGGCTTAAGATTGCGAGAGGAATTAAAAGTCATGAGCCAACCAAAAAAGGTAACTCCTTTAGAGACAATTAATGCTGCACTACACCAAGCTATGGAAGCTGATTCATCGGTGATTCTGTTTGGCGAAGATGTTGCAGATCCAGAAGAGGGTGGAGTTAATGGTGCTTCACGAGGTCTATCAACTAAGTTTGGTGACAGCCGTGTTCGTTCTACCCCAATTTCAGAACAGGCGATTATAGGTGCTGCGGTAGGTTCTGCGATGGTGGGTATGCGCCCCATTGCAGAAATCATGCTGATGAACTTTACCACAGTCGCTATGGATATGATTATCAATCACGCGGCTAAATTACGCTTTATGTCTGGTGGGCAAACTGCAATGCCTTTGACTATTCGTGTGACTACGGGAGCGGGTTTCTCAACTGCAGGTCAGCACTCCGACTACCTGGAAGCGTGGTTTGCCCACACTCCGGGATTGAAAGTAGTGACGTATTCAAATGCTGCTGATGCGGCAGGCTTATTACTGTCCTCAATTTTTGATGATGATCCTGTTATTTTTATTGAGAACCTGCCAGGTTACTGGGTGAAGGGTGATGCGCCTGTTATGCCTATTGAACCAATTCCCCTGGGTAAGGCTGCTATCGTACGTGAAGGCTCTGATGTCACTGTTGTAACTTACGGCCCTCAAGTGGCGGTTGCCATGAACGCTGCGGAAAAGTTATCTAAAGACGGCATCGATGTAGAAGTCCTCGATTTACGTACTATCGTGCCCTGGGATAGAGATGCTGTGCTAAGTTCAGTGGCAAAAACAGGACGAGCGGTGGTTACTCATGAAGCTGTAAAGGCTTTTGGTGTGGGTGCGGAGATATCATCTGTGATTCATGAAGAACTATTCAGTCAATTAAAAGCGCCAGTGCAGCGTGTCGGTGCTCCAAGTTCAACAGTGCCTTATTCTAAACCTCTGGAAATGGCTTTTATACCATCTGTTGAAAAAGTGGAAGCGGCTATTCGCAAAGCTCTGGCTTAAACTTTATTGTTGCTAAAATAACCGAGATTATTTACATGACTATAGAAATAAAAATTCCAAAAATTGGTTTTTCCATGTCCGAAGGTGTGTTGACGGAGTGGCTAGTAAAAGATGGTGATACCGTTGAAGAAGGCCAGCCAATCTACGCTTTGGAAAGTGATAAATCTGTTAACGAAGTGGAGTCCCCGACAGCTGGTGTAATAAAAATTTTAGTAGAACCTTCTGACGAGCCTCTGGCAGTTGAAACCATTGTTGCAGAGATCAGCTGAGTAAATATTTATGAGTGATAAAAAGCCATTCGGTACAGATCTTCCACCTTGGCCAGAGAATGATTTTAGTGCCTTCGGGGAAGTTGAAGAAGTAAAACTATCGCGGATTCAAGCCCTGACGGGTGGCTTTATGTCTCGCAACTGGTTGTCGATTCCCCATGTGACGCATAACGATAGTATTGATACCACAGCGCTGGAAGATTATCGTCAAAAGCTACGTAGCCAAGATAACCCAGTAAAAATATCACCGTTGATTTTTATTGCAAAAGCTCTAACTCATGCGCTGAAAAAATTTCCAAAATTTAATGCTTCTTTGCATGTATCTGGAAAGACGTTGACACTTAAAAAATACTACCATGTTGGTATTGCTATTGACTCACCGGCGGGATTGTTAGTAGGAGTGGTTCGCGATGTGGATAAAAAACCCATTACTCAAGTAGCTGAGGAAATACGCGAGCTGTCGACGCGGGCGCGTGAAAAAGGGTTGGGCATGAATGACATGACGGGAGGCTGTATGACCATAAGCTCGCTGGGTGGCATTGGTGGAACCTCTTTTACTCCAATTATTAATGCCCCGGAAGTTGCGATCTTGGGTGTGACAAAAAGTGAATGGGTGCCTACCCGCGGTGAGGGTGACAACGTAGTCTGGAAATTTAAAACGCCGATGTCACTAAGCTATGACCACCGTGTAATTAATGGTGCCGATGCGGCGCGTTTTCTTTGTTTCATCAATGAGTTGCTGGCTAAACCTGAAGCTTTGATGGAATAAAAATCTAGCTCTACTTGCAGCTTGGATTCTTCTAAGAACAAAAGTAAATATTTAAAATAGGTTAACAACCGTGGTATTGGAAAAAGTACAAGAATTTACCTTGTGGCAATTACTGGCTCAGCGAGTTAATCAAACCCCGAACTTACCCATGCTTATTAATGGTGAGATTGAAGGAGAGGTGCTCACTTTTAAAGCATGTTTTGATAAGGCACAGTCCTTGGCTGCTGGTTTACAGCAACAAGGGATCAAGCCGGGTGATGTAGTAGCATGGCAGTTTCCTACAGGTCCCGAGGCGATTATTCTTTCGTTGGCACTATCTCGTTTAGATGTTATTCAAAACCCAGTGTTACATTTATACCAAGGCCGAGAGTTAGTCGACATTTTGTCTCAGTCTGTTCCTCAGTGGGTAATTGTTCCTGCTAGCTCAGAGGATGCAAGCTACGCAACTAGGGTTTCCAGCGTACTGGATGAGTCCACCCTAGACGCTGCGATGCTAGTCTTAGAGGCAGAGTTTTATGTTTCAGATATCAGTGCTTTGCCCGAACATTCTATAGAAAATAATAAGGTAAGATGGATCTACTGCACTTCTGGCACGACTTCTGGGCCAAAGGGTGTACTGCATACGGATGCATCATTGATTGCTGGGGGTTATGGTTTGGCAACCGCTATGGGGACGACAGTTGATGATACTGGCAGTATTGCCTACCCCTATGCTCATATTGGCGGCTCTATGTATTTGGTCATGGTGTTGATGATGGGCATCCCTGTAGTGCTGTTGAAGCGCTTTCAAGTTGAAGTCGCCGCAGAGATTTTTAGAAAATATGGTGTCACCCTGGCAGGTGGTAGTACAGCTCACTACCAGGCTTGGTTGGAATTACAACGACGTAATCCAGGGCAGCCGGTTGTACCGAGCATGCGTATTTTGGCGGGAGGCGGAGCTAGCAAGCCGCCTCATTTATATTTTGATCTTAAAGCAGAGATGGGCGTTACTGTTTTACATGCCTATGGGATGACGGAATCACCGTTAGTAGCGCATAACTCGCCTTCCAACACAGAATATCAACTCGCTCACACCGAGGGGCAACCGATCCCATCGATGGAGCTCCGCATCCAAAAAAGTGATGGTAGCGAAGCTGTAACCGATGAAGAAGGTGAAATTCTGATTCGTGGAGCGTGTCTGTGTAAAGGCTATGTAAGCAGCGAAGAAACTGCGGCTGCATTCGATGCTTCTGGATTTTACCATACGGGCGATTTAGGGCGTTTAGATGAAGCCAATTGCTTAACTATTTCGGGTCGCTTGAAAGATATCATTATTCGTAAAGGTGAAAATATTGCTGCCCGAGAAATCGAAGAAATTCTGTCGCAACACCCTAATGTTGGTCAAGTTGCTGTCGTAGGTTTGCCTGATGAGTCGAGGGGAGAAATGGTATGTGCAATATTTGAGGCTGATTGCCTTCCTATTACTCTAACAGAGATGACAGCTTATTTAGCCGATGCTGGTTTAATGAAGCAGAAGTGGCCAGAGCGCCTGGAATGTGTTCCGGCTTTCCCTCGCAGTGAGGCGTTGGGTAAAATATCTAAAAAAGATATTAAACAATTATTTGTAAGCTGAAGATGTACTAACGATAAATACTGGCGATGACGATAACTTTAGTTGACCGTTGCTGATCTATTAAAATAAGAGTAGCGTATATTTACTTAGGCCTTACTAAAATTAAGTTTTCTTATTTTTTATGTTTCTATCACCTAATAGCTGATCATTTGTCAGTTGTATGAAGGTTTATTTAAGATTATCATATAAAATATTGGATTATATTTAATAATAACTGGCTCAATTATAGGGTATAAAACAGAGGAAAATAGCGATGAAAGTAAGATATCCTAATATGGATTTTTCGGACTTAAGAGCGCACTGGGCTAAGAATCCAGAGTTTGCCCAGGGTTTTAATGCTTTTTCAACGGTGCCAGCCCACATCGAGCCGTTTTTGGTAAAAGTTATGATGAAGGCTAAAAAAGTGTTAGATCCTAAACACGAGAGCCTGCATAACGATATAGATATTTTTAACAAGCAAGAAATCCAACATTGCCGATTACATTTAGCCTTCAATAAGCAAATGTATAAAATTGGCTATGCTGAGATGGAAGAGTTAGAAAAACCCTATCAGCAGGATTATGCTGATTTTTTACAAAATAAATCTCTTCGCTTTAATATTGCCTATTGCGAGGGTTTTGAGGCGTTAGGTTCTGCTGCGGGTCAGATATATTTTGAGGACTTGATTGATTTATTTGAAGGTGCGGATGCGGATCCAATGAATTTATGGAAGTGGCATTTAGCGGAAGAGTTTGAGCATCGCTCTGTTTGTGCCGATCTTTATAAAACGCTTTACGGTAATAATCCGTATTCCTACATGTATCGGGTGTGGGCTTTTGTTTATGCGGCTAAACATATCGGTGCACATACACAAAAGATCAGTCGTTATTTGATTGATAAAGACAGAGAAAGTATGAGCCCAGACGAGCGAGAAGAGTCTAAGCGCAGAGAGGAGATAGTTAACAAAAGAATCTCTAAAGCCAGTTTGAAACGGCTGAAATATGTGTTTTCTCCATTTTATGATCCTGCTAAAAAAATACCTTCTCCTGGAATGGCAGAAGTGCTAGCAACCTATCCAGATCATCGATAATTAAAGTTAAAATTTATGTAATAGGTCATAGGCAGTGATTACTGCTCATGGCTTATTGTTTATAAAATTTTTTCGACAAGCTGTAAGTAATTTAATGCAGTGGAGTCGGTCGGTGGCAGGGCGTGTTCCTGTATCCGATCAATAAGAAGATAGATTAAATTGTGTTAATACTAGCTACGGTATTCTCTACGTTAGCAGATTGCTGCTTGGCTCAACCTAAGTTATAAGATGAATGGGCTGCTGTTTCAAAGCGTAATGCTTTAAATTTCCATCCTTGGCCGGTTTTTATACAGGTTGATTCTCGAATCCCAATGTCCATTGTGCTTTTGGTTTAATAATGGCTTGCTTATCTACAGCTTCGTCAGGCTGGCCTTAATGGCATTTGGACGAGCCTCTACTATTGACCCAGTTTGAATTGAATTTGTCATTGGTCATGCTCCATGGATAGCGCACCATTAACTTTACTGGATGGCTACTTGGAATCGGATGATGGTGATGAACTTTATTATTTTGTTTTTAAAACTCAAGCAATCTTGTTGAAGAGTTAGCTATTAATACAGGTAGTGATCAATATATTATAAAACTGACTATATGACAGTTAGGTGGTGAGGAGTTGTAATGAATCAACAAGTATCAAAGACCATAGTAGTGACTGGCGGTACAAGCGGTATTGGTAGAGCAACTACGATTGTGCTGGCAGCTCAAGGACATAAGGTAATCGCCACAGGTTTATTTGATCAGGAGCTAGACGATTGCAGCAAAGACCCATTAATGGCTGGGGTTGATTTTGTTAAATTAGACGTATGTGATGAAGCTAAAGTTAGGGATATTTTTTCTGGCCTGGAGGTTCTGCATGGCCTGGTAAACTGTGCTGGCGTTGGCCGATCTGGCGATGAGTTCGCATCAGCTGGATTTTCTCGTACGATGGAAATTAACTTAAATGGCACCATGCATTGTTGCTATGCGGCGAAAGATTTATTGGCTGTCCAAGGTGGGGCGATCGTCAATATTGGATCGTTAATGAGTTTTTTCGGCAGTGCCACTGCTCCGGCTTATTCTGCCAGTAAAGGTGCTGTCTTGCAGTTTAGCAAGTCATTGGCTGCTGCTTGGGCTGTTGATGAAATTAGGGTCAACGCCGTCGCCCCTGGCTGGATTGCTACTAGGATGACAGAAGGTATTCAACACGAAGACAGTATTATGCAAAAAGTAAAGCGTGCGCCAATGGGGCGCTGGGGTCAGCCCGAAGATATTGCCAATGGTATAGAGTTTTTGTTATCCGAAAAAGCGGCGTTTATTACTGGTATTATCTTACCTATTGATGGCGGATATAGTGCGGTATAAATAGTTTTTGCGTATGAGTTCAGTAAGTTTTTAAGCTGGTGGTAAAATCATAAAAATGATAATGTGTTAGTTATTGATAGAATGACTGGACCTTATAGTTCGTAAAGTAATTGAGTAAAGACTTAATCAGTTGGGGCAAAGTGTTAGTTTGTTTGAGCTAGGTTATTGATTGCTTGGCCAGCGTCAACGTATTAATTGGAGTGTTTGAGAATGCCGTCACTTATGTACCCTCATTTGTTTAGTCCATTAAGAATTGGTTCGTTGACGCTGCCGAATCGTGTAGTGATGGCGCCTATGTCAACCAATTTGGGCTCTAGGGATGGGCGAGTTACTCCTGAACAGATTGCGTTTTACCGCGCTCGCGCTGAGGGTGGGACTGGCATGATCATTGTTGAATTTTGCTGTGTGCAGCGCTCAACAGGACGTTCTGAAGAGCGTCAATTAAGCCTGGAATCTCCAGGGTTTCTTGATGGGCATCAGCGCTTAGTGGAGGCGATTAACACGGCGGGGGCGGTTGCTTGCTTGCAGTTACAGCATGGTGGGCCTGGCGTTCCAAGGTCGCTGGTAGATGGTGGCGTGGCTGTGGGGCCAGACAATGTGGTATCGCGTCGTGATCCGGCGCAGCTCACCGCTCGTGCGTTAACTCATGACGAGATAGAAGAATTGATAGAATGCTTTGGGCGTACCGCAGCACTAGCGGTTAAAGCCGGCTATCAAGCGATAGAGTTACATGGTGCTCATGGTTATTTAATTACATCGTTTTTGTCTCCATTAATGAACCATCGGACAGATGAGTGGGGCGGTGATAGAGAGCGTCGTTTAAATTTTCCTTTGCGCGTTATAAAACGAGTAAAAGAAGCTATTGGTGATCGTCCATTAAGTTTTCGTCTATCTGCAGATGAATTTTCTCCTGAGGGCAATAGCTTTGAAGATATGAAAGAGATCGCGCCGCGATTAGTTGAAGCTGGTGCCGATATGCTACATGTATCGATTGGCCTTGGTCTGACAAGTTTCGATAAAATTATTGAGCCAATGTCGATGCCTGAAGGTTGGCGCTTACCTTATGCGCAAGGGTTTAAAGAGGTGGTGGACGTGCCTGTGATTAGCGTTGGTCAAATCCGCTGGCCGGGAACGGCTGAAAAAGCGTTGGCGGATGGTAGCTGTGACTTAATTGCCTTGGGTCGACCGCTACTGGCAGATCCTGCTTGGGCAAATAAAGCGAAACAGGGAGAAGCTTTTCGTCCATGCACATCATGTAATTATTGTCTTACCATGAGTGATTCAGATGTCGGT
The DNA here is from genome assembly GCA_041677245.1 of Spongiibacteraceae bacterium. Classification (GTDB taxonomy): domain Bacteria; phylum Pseudomonadota; class Gammaproteobacteria; order Pseudomonadales; family Dasaniaceae; genus Oceanicoccus. The sequence continues at coordinate 31,525 of JBAYQJ010000011.1, forward strand.
CACATTGGTTGCGCGGAAAACCCCAGAGCTGGTCGTGAATTAGAGCCGGCATTATCTGCCGGTAAATTGACTGGCGAAAATGTGGTAGTTGTCGGTGGCGGGCCGGGTGGGATGGCCTCTGCGCTGTTGCTGGAGCAGGCGGGTTTTAAGGTGCATTTAATGGAGGCGAGGGAAGCTCTTGGTGGTGGGTTAATCGCGTCGGCAGCACCACCTCACAAAGATAAATTCCACTGGTATACCGAATATTTGCTTGACCGTTTAAAAGCAAGTTCAATCCAAGTGTATATAAATGTCACTGCTGACTTGGCATTTATCCAGCAGCTGAAACCGAAAGCTGTGTTTTTGGCTAATGGTGGTTTATCGCTACCTATGGATATCAAGGGTATACATTCCGTTATCGTTCGAGATGCGTATGAATTGTTAATGGGTGATGAAACATTGCTGCCTGAGGATAAGAGTCAGCCCGTCATGGTTTACGGCGGCGGTGAAACCGGATGTGAGTGTGCTGAATATTTAGCAGAGCGAGGCTATTCAGTAAATCTTGTCAGTCGTTCGCCAGTTGCAAAACTAGCGCGTTCAGCAGAAATGATTTATCGAGGTGTTTTGTTAGGGCGTTTGCGTGAAAACCCATTAATTAATATTTTGGATAACTCACACGTAGAGCATATTGCAGATAATGGTGATGTTCTGCTTAAGAACCACGAAGGTTTTGAATCTACAGTCTATGCGAATCGGTTGTTTATCGCCCAGGGTCGCAGTCCGGATACAGAGCTTTCAAATGCATTGTTCGAAGCGGGTATTGCGTTCACTTTGATTGGTGATGCCCGTAAAGGTGGCCGCATTGGTGATGCTGTTCAGGATGCCTATAGTGCTGTTAAAAGTTTGTGTGCGTCGGTTGGCCATAGTGGTTTGATAGCAGCGGCGTGTTAAAAACATAGGTGCGGTTATTTAATGTTTTTCAGTAATAGTAGAGAACAATATGAAAACATCATTAAGCATGGACCTGCAGGGTCACGTCGCAGTCGTTACCGGTGCTGCAAATGGTTTGGGCGAGGGATCAGCTATGGCTTTGGCTCGCTGCGGTGCAGATGTGGTTATCGCGGATAAAGATGTCGACAACGGAGAACGAGTTGCCGAAAAAATTCGAACTCTTGGGCAAAAAGCTGTATTTGTACCTGCGGATATGATGGTGGCAGAGAGTATTGATAATTTATGTACCCAAGTTAAAGAGAAATTTGGTTTCGTCAATGTGTTGGTCAACAACGTAGGTGGTGGTCGACCACAGAATTTTATTACGCAAAGTAAAAACAGTATTCAGCGGCATATCAATCTTAACTTCATGAGTGTTTTACTGACGACACAAATGATTGTGCCTATGATGGTTGAGCAGGGAAAGGGCGGTACTATTATTAATGTTGCCAGCACTGAGGCGCTACGTGCAGCGCCGGGTTTCGCAGTATATGCGGCGTGTAAAGCGGCGGTTGTGAACTTTACCAAAACTATGGCTTTGGAACTGGCAGCTGACGGCATACGAAGCTTTGCCTTGGCTCCTGATATGATTAAAACCCCAGGCCTGTCACCGCTTATGAATACGGCTACGCCTGAACAGGCGGCGGCTCGCGATCGTTATATTCCAAATGGTCGAGTAGGAAGCATTGAAGAGTTTGGTCAAGTGGTGGCGTTTTTAGCGTCGGATATGGCCTCCTATCTTAATGGGGTGACTATTCCAGTCGATGCAGGTGCGACTGCGGCGGCGGGTTGGTATCGCAATATAGAAAATGAATGGTGTTTATATCATGCGAGTTGATTCAACTAGCCCAATGTTTGGAATACATAATAAAAATAATATCGAAACGGTATCAGGTAGTATTGCAAAGAATTTTCAGCGGTAGTCTATAAAAATTTCTTACATTTATGAATATTGCTCAAGGCGAGTGCTATTACAGCAGGATGGAAACCATGGCAGAAGTTATGATAGAAGTAACAGCTCTTGGCGGTGAAGGAGTAAATGGAATTAGTTTCAATGAAGTGGCGATTCCTCAAGTCGGACCGGGGGAGGTCTTGGTACGGTTACGTGCGGCGACTCTGAATTATCGCGATGTAATAGGCCTGCACGGAAAAATACCTGGCCTCACCAAGAAGCCGAATTATGTGCCTTTATCCTGTGCTTGTGGTGAGGTGACGGCCATTGGTGAAGGTGTTAGCCGAGTGCAGCTCGGTGATCGAGTTGCTCCTACCTTCGACCAGTATTGGTTGACTGGCGGGCTGGATAAAATGAGTGGTCAGCATCTTGGGGGCTCAGTAGATGGTGTGGCTCGGCAGTATGCGGTATTCAACCAAGAGGGATTAGTGTTGGTGCCCGATGAGCTGAGTGACTTGGAAGTGGCAACGCTACCTTGCGCAGGATTGACGGCATGGAGTGCTTTGTTTAGTCCTCGTCCTATTAAGCCCGGTGAAACTGTATTGTTGCAGGGCACCGGTGGTGTATCTATTGCCGCTTTGCAATTTGCGAAGGCTGCTGGGGCTAACGTGATTATTACTTCATCATCTGATGCAAAGTTAAGGCGTGCAAAATTACTGGGTGCTGATCACACTATTAACTACCGTGTGACTCCAGATTGGGCCGAAGAAGTGCTGTCTTATACTAATGATCGAGGTGCTGATTTAATTGTGGATGTATTAGGTGGTACGCAATTGGGCATGTGTGTTCGCGCGGCCGCTCCTGGAGGTGTGATTTCTGCTGTGGGTATGCTGGATGGAAATTTCTCATGGGGCGCAGAGCCCGGTGTTCCAGTTGCACAAATATCCGTAGGCAATCGTGAACAATTTGAAGAGATGTTACGGGGTATGGTGAAAAACCGCATACGTCCAGTGGTAGATCGTGTTTACCCCTTAGGCCAGTTAAAGAATGCTATTGTTGCACTGGAAACCGGTCAGTTTATGGGCAAAATTGCTATTGATCTAAGCTAATCCGGATTGCTGAAGTTTGTGCCAGCCGGTTAATAACAAAGTTAAATTTCCCCCAGTTAAGAGAGCTTTTATGTACCATGTAAGCCGAATTAAAATGGCAAAAATCCCAGATAAAAATATTAGCGTTGAAGATTTTACTGAAGAAACCTTTCAATTGGAGTCGCTTCGAGACGGAGAAGCACTATGTAAAACTCGATTCATTTCGCTTGATCCGTATTTAGCTGAAATGATGCAAAGTTGGCAGGGCCCCGAACCAGAATGGCGCGAAGGTATTATTGTTGGTCGGATGGTCGGTGAAATTATCGAATCGCGTGATCCGCGCTTAGAGCCTGGTGACTGGGTGAACGGTGACAGCCATTGGCAGAGTCTTGAGTCTGGCCCAGCTAAACGCTTTCGTAAATTACAGATAGAACCAGGTGTGCCTATGTCCGCCTACTTGGGCGTGTTGGGTGCATCAGGTTTGACGGCATGGATTGGTGTCAATCGTATTATTGATGTTAAAGAAGGTGAGACGTTTACTGTTTCCTCTGCAGCCGGAACGGTCGGGGCAATTGCAGGGCAGTTGGCCAAGATGCGAGGCGCCAAGGTTGTAGGTGTTGCCGGGGGGCAAGATAAATGCCGCGAAGTGGTTTCGATACTAGGATTTGATGCCTGCGTGGATCATCTTGCGCCGGATTTTGAGGCCCAGTTGGCAGCAGCTGTTGATGGCTGTATCGATGCCCATTATGAAAACGTTGGTACTAAAATACTTGATCCTGTGCTTGGATTAATGCGCGATAAGGGCCGTATTGGTTTGTGCGGTTTAATTGCTCATTATTTAAATGATGATGCGATTGAGCTAAAGAATTTCCGTAAGTTGTTAACCAGCGGTTTAACCTTACAAGGTTTTCGTATCTATGATCATCTGGATGCCGCCAAACAAGCGCAAGTAGAATTGATGGCAGGTATACGGGCGGGTAAAATCACTGTTCGTGAAACAATAACCGAAGGTCTGCCGAACGCTCCACAAGCTTATGTGAATATGTTAGGCAGTGGGGGCATTGGTAAGCATGTTGTTCACTTGACTGATTAGATTGAACTTACGCTTAACGAAGTTATAAATTTCTTGCCCAGTCTTGAATATCTTCTATCAACCACCGGGGTTGTTCCAGTGCTGCAAAGTGACCACCGTTCTGAGGTGTGGTCCAGCGGGTGATGTTATAGGTGAGCTCTGCCCGGCTGCGAGGTGCACTTGGCAGGACGGCGTCCCTATGGAAAGCGGCGTAGGAGGTGGGGGTTTCTACACGCTCACCTTCAGGTAGCAGTGCGCCACCCTCTTGTGCTAATCCCACATAAAAGAATAGGGCGCTGGCAAAACTGTCCGTCATTAGATAAATCATGATGTTAGTCAGCAGTTCGTCAAAGCTATACAGCTCAGTAAAATCACGTTCAGTTAGGTCTGACCAGTCGTGGAAGCGTTCAGTAATCCAGGCTGCCTGACCTAGTGGATTGTCTGCGGTTGCCCACACCAAGGACATAGGCTTGGTCATGTGCAGCTGTGCGTACGCACCATAGCGTTGTTGGCTTTGCATGGCTGTCTGCATCCAATCGCTTTCCTCTTTGTTCTGAGGTGGTGCCATATTGCGAAGTGGTAGCATATTCAAGTGGATGGCTTTGACGTTATCGGAAAAGTCTTTGCCTAGCCACGATGTCACGATGGAGCCGAAATCACCACCTTGTGCCAGATAGCGTGGATAGTTTAAAACTTTGGTCATTAATTGATTAAAAATAGCGGCTGTTTGACGCTGGCCGAAGGGGCCGGAGGGCTTACCGGAAAAACCAAAACCCGGCAGGCTAGGAATAACCAAATCAAATGCATCTTCAGCTTTGCCGCCAAAACGAGTCGGATAGGCCAAAGGCTCAATGATGTTCCAAAACTCGAAGTGTGATCCGGGCCAACCGTGGGTGATTAATAGTGGGCGCTTGCCCATGGCTTCACCCACGACATGAACAAAGTGGATATCCATGCCATCTATATTAGTTGTGTATTGTGGAAAGCGGTTGAGTGTTTCGGTGGCAGCTTGCCAGTCAAACTTTTCAACCCAGTAGGTTTGTAATTGGCATAAGAAATCCCGGTCACAACCGAGTGCCCAGCCAAAGCCTTCACCTATATTGGGTAGTTTACAATTTTTTACTTTTTGAATGATGTCCGCGACCGCGTCTTTATCCCATTGAACTTGAAATTTTTGCATGGTTATTATTCCTTTCTGAAGATCTTTGTATCGTAGGCCAGTATCTGAAGCAAACACAAAAAACGTCCCATTCAGGGACGTTGTTGCTTGTGGTTGAATTAATCAGCCGTTTATTATTGGCTTGTAATGGATGGCCACAGAGCCTCACCACCGGCAGAAATGACCTCTTTGCCCAGTTGCTCGGCCCACCAGTATTCGCTGCCGGCTTCAGTACGCCACTGCCATAAGCGGCGAGTGAAGTAGTGCAGAATGTGCTCATCGGTAAAGCCAATAGCGCCAAATACCTGATGTGCAATTTCGGCGCCTACACCAGCAGATTGTCCGGCACGGACTTTGGCGACCATTGCGCCTTTTTCAGCGTTGCCAGCGTCTATTTGACGGCAAGCATACATGCCGGCAACTTGAGCTGCTGCGGTTTGTGAGGCGAGGTTAGCAATGCTGTGTTGGATAGCTTGAAATTTACCAATTGGACGACCAAATTGCTCACGCGTGTTGCCGTATTCCACACTCAATTCTAGCAACTGCTCTAAGGCACCACTGATTTGAATGGCGCGGATACACGCTAAGTAGGGTTTTAAGCCGTTCGTACCTAAACCCTCAATTGGGGCAGATTCTAATACCTTAGCGCTGTTAAGGTTCAGCGCTGAATGAGGTTCGCGCGAGAGGGTTTCTTGTTGGGCTGTGGGATAGTTATCTTGTCCTAGACGGCATACATGGGCTTGGCCGTTGCGTAGCGCAATAAGCACTAAATGCTGACAAGAGGGAAGCCAGGCCACAGAGCTATCGGAGCCATTCAGTGTTCCGTCTGCGTTGAGAGTAAATAGTTCTGTGCTGACGGCAATGGGACCTTCGGGCACAGTTAACGAGGCTTGTGATAACACCCAGTTTGCCAACATAGTTTCGGCAATGGGTGCCGGTGCACCATGGCGGCCAATGGTGCGCAGACTGGCTTCGGCATCCGTCCAGGATAAGCCGGCGCCGCCAGCGGCTTCGCTTACCAGAGCGCTGCAAATACCCAGGCCTTCCAGCTCCTGCCATAGATCAGTTGCGGCGGTGCCTTGTTCTACCTGAACCAGAAGATTACGATCAACTGTGTCAGTAAAAAAACGTTCCAGCTGCTCGGCCAGCATTTCACTAATGTTCATATCATCTGTCATTTTAAACCTAAGCCCTTGGCAATGATGCCACGCAAAATTTCACGAGTCCCGCCACGTAGAGAGAAGCTGGGAACGGATTGAGTGAGATAACCCTGCAGCTCGCTCAGCATGTCACCTCGCTCAACAATACCGGGGCTGTCCAGTAACTCACGCACCAATGTCGGCATGCGTTGCTCGTAGCTGTTGCCTAGATCTTTTACCAGTGCAGCTTCTTGGGATGGAGTCTTGCCTTCATCCAGCTGGCCTAATACTGACAGAGACATTTCACGCAGCACAATTAAATCCGCAACCGATTGACCTATCTGACGGGTAGAAAGACGATCGTTGGTTTGTTGATTCAGTGCGTCGATGGTTAATGGCAGCAGTGGATAGCAGCTCAAAAAGCGGTCGGGTTGGCTGCGTTCGAAGGTTAATTCAGAGGTTGCTTGTACCCAGCCGTTACCCTCTTGGCCAACAATCATGTTGTCGGGTACAAATACGTCATCAAATACAATTTCGTTAAAGTGCCCTTCACCGGTGAGGTCAGCAATCGGGCGAATTTCAATGCCGGAGCTGCTCATATCGATTAAAAATTGCGACAGCCCTTCATGTTTGATCTTGCTGGTACCTGCGCCGGTGCGGAATAAGCCAATCATGTATTCGGATAAGTGGGCGTTGGTGGTCCAGATCTTACGGCCGCTAAGACGGTAACCACCGTCAACTTTAATAGCCTTGGAGCGTATTGACGCAAGATCTGAACCTGAATCTGGTTCGCTCAAGCCAATACAGAAAGAAATTTCACCCTTTACAATGGAGGGTAGTAAGCGTTGGCGTTGTTCTTCAGTTCCCAAGCGTAACAACAGAGGCCCGCTTTGGCGATCGCCAAACCAGTGAGAGCCCAGCGGGGCACCGACGGCTAGCATTTCTTCTACCACGACATAACGTTCAAGCGAGCTGCGGTCGTGGCCGCCGTACTGTTTGGGCCATGTCATGCCGATCCAGCCGCGCTTGCCGACTTCTAAACTGAATTCACGGTCAAAGCCAGTCCATGAGTGGCCGACTTTCCAGCCGGACCATTCTTGTTTGGCTTCTAACAGAAATGCGCGAACCTCTTGACGGAGCGGTTCCAGCTCCGCAGGAATCTGCAAGGGATTAAAACGAAAAGGGGAGGTCATGTGATTGAGCCTTATGCGTTAGTCTAAACAGTAATGGTGTAACCACCATTGACGGAGATGACTTGTCCGGTGATGTAGGAAGCACCTTCAGAAAGCAAGAAGCACACAGGGACAGAGACCTCTTCGGGGGTTGAAAATCGACCCAGAGCAATTTGTTCTAGATAGGTGTCTTTAAAACGGTCACTACGGGCAACCTCGGTCATGGCGGTTTCAACCAGGCCAAAACACACGGCGTTAGAGCGGATATTGAAACGTGCCCACTCGCGAGCCGCGGTCATCGCCATACCAAACATACCGGCTTTGGCGCTGGCGTAGTTGACTTGCCCCAAGCTACCGCGACGGCCGGCATCTGATGAGATAAAAACAATGGAGCCAGGGCTTGGATTGCCCTCTTTCGAACGCTGGATCATGTGTTGCCCCACTGCCTGGGTAAAGTGGAATGAACCAGTGAGGTGTACGTCAATCACCTGTTGCCATTGTTCTGTGGTCATTTTGTCAAACATGGCTGGGCGACCAATACCGGCGTTATTAACGAGGCCATCAATTTGACCAAATGTTTCTACGCCTTTAGCGACAGCATCGTGAGCGGTAGACTCTTTGGAAACGTCACCTGCAACACCGACAAACTTTCCTGAAAATTTGGATTCTAGTTCAGCCAGGGGTTCTGCGTTAAGGTCTACCCCAACCACTTGCGCGCCTTGGTCGATGGCGATGGTGCTGATAGCCTTGCCTATACCTTGGCCGGCACCGGTGATTATGAATGTTCGCCCTTCAAGCGACATGAAATTTTCCATGATTATTGTTCCAAAACTATCAAAGTGTTAGTTATTAACTATGAATGAAGGAGAGCACGAATGTCAAGGTTGATATCCCTGGTTGACCTTAAATAGCTGACGGATTATTATTTTTAGCAGCGACCACATTTACTGCTCTCTTCGGATTCACGATCAGATTCATTTTGGGCGTTAAATTTGGGGATTGGTTCGTAATTTTAATGAAAACAGGAGTAGCTCGTTTATGTCAGATTCTGAGTCAAATATTGTTGTTGAGCTGCCTGAAAAACATCCTTATGTGATGGTTATCAAAATCAATCGCCCCCCTGCCAATCCATTGAATTTAGCTATGTTTGCTGAGTTGAGAGATATCTTTTGCAAAATAGAAACTGATAATCAGATACGCGCAGTGGTGTTGACGGGTGAGGGTGAACGAGTCTTTTGTGCTGGCGCCGATGTGAAAGAAATCAATAAGCGTACAGTGTCGTCTTCATACGATCGTTCGGTGATTTACCGTGCCTGTTTTGATGCGATTGGACGTAGTCCTGTGCCAGTGATTGGCGCATTAAATGGTTCCGCACTGGGCGCAGGTATGGTGTTAGCGGCATGTTGCGATTTTGTTATTGCGGCCGATCACGCTAAATTTGGTGTGCCGGAAATTAATGTTGGCACCTTGGGTGGCACTCGCCATGCGGGCAGGATGGTACCGGATGCAATGATGCGTTATATGGCGCTGACAGGTAACACCTTATCGGCACAGGATTTACACCGTGTGGGTAGCGTATTGAAAGTACTACCGGTCGCTGAGGTACTGGCGGAGGCTCTGTCGATCGCTGACGATATTGCCAGTAAAGCGCCAAAAATGATGCGCATGATGCGTGAGGCGATTAATTTGTCCAGCGAAATGCCGGTGTATGAAGGTTATCGATTAGAACAGTTATTCACCAACGTGGCGGTTGATCTGGCTGAATCCCAAGAGGCTTCTCAAGCATTTTTAGAAAAACGACCTGCAAAATTCGATTAAATCAGCATTCAGAGAGAATACTATGACTCGTAATACAAATGATATTGTTGCTATCGGTGCTGCTCGAACAGCTATTGGTGCTTTTGGAGGAACGCTACGCGATGTTCCCGCCTATGATCTGGGCGCCACCGCCATTGCCGGAGCTCTATCTCGTGCTGGTGTTGATGGTGCTGATGTGAATCAGGTGATTTTTGCTAATTGTCGTCAGGCTGGTAATGGGCCAAATCCTTCCCGTACCGCATCGGTTCGCGGTGGTGTGTCGTTGTCGGCACCGGTATTTACCGTGAATATGGCCTGCCCGTCAGGGATTAAAGCCGCGATGCTCGCGAGCCGTGAATTGGCAGCTGGTGATTGCCGAGTGATCGTGACCGGTGGTATGGAATCGATGAGTACCATGCCGTATTTATTGAAAGGCGCTCGTTGGGAAGGTTTCAAAGCCGGTGATAAAACCTTGATGGATTCCTGGAGTGATACGGTTGATCCCTTGTGCGGTTACGGCATGGGCGTAACTGCTGAAAATCAAGCGGAAAAATACGGCATTAGCCGTGAGGAGCAAGATCAGTTTGCGCTTGAGTCGCAACGCAAGGCCGCAGCTGCTCGTGAAGCAGGCTGGACGGCCAGTGAAATTGTGCCATTTCAGTTGGAGCCCACGCGCAAAAACCCAGACGGGATCGTGCATGATGTTGATGAGTCGCTGCGACCAGAAACGACGTTAGAACGCTTGGCAAAATTGCGCCCAGCGTTTAAAACTGATGGTACTGTGACTGCCGGTAATGCTTGCACCATGGGCGATGCAGCAGGTGCGATTGTGTTGACGACCCGAGGCTACGCAGAATCTATTGGTGCCAAGATATTGTTTTCGATTCAGTCCTTTGCCGAAACGGCTGTAGCACCTCAAACCATGGGTGATGGCCCTGGTTTTTCTATTCCCTTAGCGTTAAAGCGTGCGGGTAAACAGCTGAGCGATATGGATTTCATCGAAGTGAATGAAGCCTTTGCAGTACAAATGCTGGCCAACGAAAAAGAGCTGGGTTGGGATCGCAGTAAGGTCAATGTATGGGGCGGTGCCATTGCTGTTGGCCACCCAACAGGGTTCTCTGGCGGCCGCATTTTGATGACTCTGGATAATATTCTGCGTCATAACGACAAGGAGTGGGGGGTGGCGAGTGTCTGTGGCGGTGGGGGTGTGACGACAGCCATGGTTATACGTCGGGAGAGCTAGTTCATTATGCCTCTGCCACTGCCTGACTTTACCCAATTAGCCCGCCGGCTTAAGGCTGGCTCCAATATTGTGATGCATTCCGATTTTGCCGAACCTGGTTTTTTGGCCCGGCAACTGGTGCAGCATGCGGCGTTATTTCAAGGTGTTAAGCTGCACACGCTGATGCCTATGGGACAGCCGCCCTATGCTACCGAAGAAGTGGCTAGCCATCTGACACTGGAGTCTTTTTTTCCTGGAGGAGGCTTGCGTAAAGCGGTAAGCAATGGCTGGGTGAAGCCACGTCGTTGTACCTTATCGCAGATCCCTGAGTTTTTTCGTCAGGGAGAAATAATCGCCGACATGGTGTTGTTACAAGTCTCAGTAGCTAACGCTGCCGGCGAAGTATCCCTTGGCGTATCAGTGGATTATATGCGCGAAGTTTTGGCGCAAAACCCTATCGTTGTGGCGCAGATTAATCCACAAATGCCGTTTACTTTTGGTGATGCCGTTATTCCACTGAGCTGCATTGATTATGCAGTTGAAGTGGATGAGCCACTGTTGGCATTTCCTTCCTCAGTGGCTGATGACGTAGATTCCCGTATTGCGCGTCATGTCGCCTCGCTCATTGATGATGGCGATGTGGTGCAAGCGGGTATTGGGGCTTTGCCCGATGCGGTGTTAGCCAACCTTGGACATTTGAAAAACCTAGGCGCGCACACGGGAATTCTGACCGGTGCCTGGATGCCATTGATTAAAAATGGGGTAGTGGATAACAGCACCAAAACTACGTATCCCGGCATGACTATCACTACTATGGCCGGTGGTGATCAGGCCTTTTATCGTTTTCTGGACGATAACCCAACGATTCAATTTTTGCCCTGTTCGATAACCCATAGCCACTCGGTATTAACAGCAACAGATCGCCTCTGTGCGATTAACAGTGTGTTGCAAATGGATCTTGCTGGAAACGCCAATGCTGAGAGTGTGAATGGGCGTCTGATTTCGACACCAGGCGGTTTGCCGGATTTTGCCCATGGAGCGAGTCAATCTAGCGGTGGCAAGAGCATTATCGCACTACGTTCAAGTTTCAAGAACGGCGAGATCAGTAATATTGTCTGTCGTTTGTCGAACGATGTACCGGTCACGCTGACTCAGAATGATATCGGTTTTGTTGTGACTGAATACGGGATTGCCGATTTGAGTGGTTTGGACGCCGTTGCCAGAGCGAAAGCTTTAATTAATATCGCACACCCTGAACATCAGCAATTATTAGAGCGTCAGTGGCACGCTGCCAATTAACGATAGCTACCAACCTAAATCGATATCGAAACTGAATGAGAGAATTTGTATGACACAGGATAACCTAGTGGTTTCCACGCAAGAAAATGGCATTGCTATAATCACAACCAACTCTGCGCCGGTGAATGCATTGTCCCTGAAAGTGCGTCAAGGTATCGATCAGTCGGTGCGCGATGCAGTAGCCGATGAAGGTGTAAAAGCCATCGTGCTGATTTGTGAAGGACGAACTTTTTTTGTTGGTGCTGATATTAAAGAATTGGGTGCACCGCCAGTGAGCCCAAAAATATCTGAGCTAGAAGCATTAATTGAAGATAGTCCTAAGCCGGTTATTGCTGCTATGCATGGCAGTGCGCTGGGGGGTGGTTTGGAATTGGCTTTGTCCTGCCATTACCGTATTGCGGTTCCCTCTACCCAATGTGGTTTGACTGAAGTTACTTTGGGAATTTTGCCTGCTGCTGGGGGAACCCAGCGGTTACCGCGTATTGTGGGCGTTGAAAAAGCACTGGAAATGATCACCACAGGGTCGAAGGTTTCTGCACCAGAGTGTTTGGAAACAGGTCTACTGGATCGTCTTGCCAGTGAGCATTCACTGCGGGCCGATGCTTTGGTATTCGCGCATGAAGTTGTTGATAACAATATGCCGTTGCGCCGTGTTCGGGACCGCGATGAAAAATTGGCAGAGCTGCGAGGAAATGATCAAATATTTTCTAATTTTCGAAAAAATAACGCTCGAAAGTTTAAAGGATTCAATGCACCAGAGGGATGCATTCGCTGCGTAGAAGCTGCTGTTAATATGCCATTTGAGGAGGGTCTTAAATTTGAAAAAGTTGTTCTCAATGAATTAAATCAAGGCGGGCAGCCTGCAGCTCTTCAGTACGCTTTCTTCGCGCAACGCCAAATTAAAAAAATCCCAGATGTGGGCGCACAGATCACGCCAATTAATTTTAAGAAAGTGGGAGTTATTGGTGCTGGCACCATGGGTGGTGGTATTGCCATGAACTTTGCCAATATTGGTTTGCCGGTGACCTTGCTGGAAACCTCTCAGGATGCTCTCGACAGGGGCTTGGGTTTGATCCGCAAAAATTATGAACGTTCACTCAAGCGTGGCAGCCTCACTCAAGCTCAGTTAAATACTCGTATGTCGAATATGAATGGCACGCTCAGTTACGAAGATTTATCTGACTGTGATCTGGTTATTGAAGCGGTATTTGAAAATATGGACATTAAGCAAACCGTTTTCCGTCAATTGGATGCAGTGGTGAAGCCGGAAGCTATTTTGGCCAGCAACACGTCCTTCTTAGATATTGAGCAGATTGCCAGTGTGACACGCCGACCAGAACGCGTTTTAGGTATGCACTTTTTCTCGCCGGCGAATGTGATGAAACTGGTGGAGGTGGTTCGTCTTCCACAAACAGACAAGGTGGTTATTGCCAGTATCATGGTTCTTTCTGAAGCGATTGGTAAAGTTGCTGTGCTGGTGGGAAATTGCGATGGCTTTGTCGGCAATCGTATTGTCGTCAAACGTAAAACACAAGGTCAGCAACTGTTATTGGAAGGTGCGATGCCCTGGCAAGTAGATAAGGTACTGACGGATTTAGGTTTTCCAATGGGACCATTTGCCATGTCGGATCTGGCCGGTTTGGATATTGGCTGGAGTGCTGATGAATCTCACGGAGAAACGATTCGCGATGTGTTGTGTGAGATGGGCCGTCGTGGTCAGAAAACAGGAGGTGGTTATTACGACTATGATGAGTCTCGCCAAGCCAGTCCATCTGCAATAGCTGAAGGTGTCATTAAACAGTTTCTTCAAGATAAAGGTTTGCCGACACGCACAGTTACCGATGAAGAAATACTGCATCGCTGCGTTTATCCGATGATTAACGAAGCGTGTAAAATTTTGGAAGAAGGTATTGCGCTGCGGGCATCCGATATTGATGTCATTATGCTCAATGGTTATGGCTTTCCGCGTTATTTGGGCGGTTTAACTTTTTATGCAGATCAGGTTGGTTTGGATAAGGTGCTTGCCGTGATGAAAAAATTAGAGCAACAGTTAGGTGAGGAAATGAAACCTTCAGTCTTACTTGAAAAATTAGTTGCTGATGGCGGAAAATTATCGAAATACAGTAACGCCTAACAATATAAATATGGTGTGTTATGAGTGATTGATAATCGAGTATATTTTTTTATGTCTTTGCGTCTGGATTCCATTATCTTAACGTAAGGGTTCTGCACAAAATTGAAATAAAGGACAGTATTATGCGTGAAGCCGTAATTGTTTCTACCGCTCGCACCCCTATAGGTAAAGCATTCAGTGGCGCTTTTAATAACACCCAGGCTCAGGCGTTGACAGGACATTCAATTAAACACGCGGTAGCACGCGCGGGTATTGATGGCGCAGAAGTTGAAGATGTAGTCTTTGGTTGTGCTAACCAGCAGGGTTCCAGTGGTAGCAACCCCGCACGTCAAGGTTTACTGCATGCCGGCTTACCGCATTCAGTGGCAGGCCAAACTATTCAGCGACAATGCGCTTCTGGGTTGATGGCTATCTCGATCGCTGCACAACAAATTATTGGCGAAGGAATGAATATTACTGTTGCGGGTGGGGTAGAGTCGGTATCGCTGGTACAGAACGAACATTTCAATCGCTTTCGGATCAGGGATCCTTATTTGATGGAGATTGTGCCACAGCTGTATATGTCAATGATTGAAACTGCTGAAAATGTTGCGCTGCGTTATGGTGTGACTCGCGAGCAGCAAGATGAATATGCCCTACAAAGTCAGCTGCGTACTGCGGCAGCACAGGCCGAAGGTCGCTTGGATGCAGAAGTGGTTCCCTTCAATACTGTTAAGTTTCAAAAGAACCGGGAGACGGGCGAAGTGACTGAGCTGGAGGTCACCATATCCAGTGATGAAGGCAATCGACCTGGAACTACGCTTGAAGGGCTGAGAGGATTAAAGCCGGTATTGGCCGATGGGCAAAATTTGCAAGAGGGTCGCTTTATTACTGCAGGCAATGCCTCGCAGTTATCAGATGGCGCTAGCGCGTTGGTAATGATGGAGCGTTCGGTGGCAGAAAAACGAGGTCTACTACCATTAGGTGCTTATCGCGGTATGGCGGTTGCCGGTTGTAATCCTGATGAAATGGGTATCGGCCCAATGTTTGCTATACCTAAGTTGTTAGCTAAACACGGATTGACCGTGGATGATATTGATCTTTGGGAGTTGAATGAGGCATTTGCCAGTCAAGTGCTGTATTGCCGTGATCAACTGGGCATCGATAACAACAAGCTAAACGTGTCCGGTGGTGCAATTTCCATTGGTCATCCATATGGCATGTCAGGCGCTCGTATGGCGGGACATATTTTGATTGAAGGCCGTCGTCGCGGGGCCAAGTATGGGGTCGTCACGATGTGTGTCGGTGGTGGTATGGGCGCAGCGGGTTTATTTGAAATTTTTTAAATGTGACCATTAGTGACTGTGGGGCTAGTGCTTGTAGCATGAGGCCCTGTTCCTACCTTTGTTTTTTAAAAACACACATAGTTAATCAGTTTTTTACCAGTAAAATAATGCAATGGTTTTATTAAAAACTGACATAGTGTAAGCTTTTGGTTTTTGAAAGAATAGGTTTTCTTAGCAGGCGCAGGGTATTAAATCCTTAGCTTATTAATAATTATAACGACTGGAGAGAATTTATGACCGATAAATTCAAGAAAAAAGTTGTGCTGGTTACTGGTGGTGGGCGCGGTATTGGAAAGGCAATTGCTGAGGCATTTGGTGCAGAAGGTGCTAGAGTGATGATCGCCGCTAGAACGATTAGTCATGGTGAGTCAGTCGTAGCTTCGCTGAAAGCGGCTGGTGTAGAAGCCTCGGTGGTTCAGGCAAGTAATTCAGATCGTAGTTCAATGAAAGCCATGGTTGAAAAAACAGTTGAATGCTATGGCGGCCTTGATATTGTGGTGCACAGCGCGGCCCATTGGGTGCAAAACGAAGTGGTCGATATGGATGAGGCCGACTTTGATGAGATGGTGGCCAGTAACATCAACTCGTTGTTTTGGTTGGCTAAAGATTGCGAGCCTTACTTATCCAAAGCGGAGGATAAGGGCCGCTTGATTTATATTTCTTCCGGCTCCGCCAATCGTCAATATGTCCCCGGCTTGATTTGTTATACCGCTACCAAAGCCTATTTGAATTTCTTTGCTCGAGGCTTGGCTATGGAGCTGGGTAAACGCAATATTCTGGTTAATGTTGTTGAGCCGGGGTTGATCGCCTCCGATCGTGTTAAGGGGAATATTGATACAACCATACTAAGTGCTCTAACCACTACCTACCCTGTTCCTCGCGCGGGTTTACCTACTGAGATAGCATCATCCGTGCTGTTTTTAGCTTCTAATGAAGCGTCCTATATTACCGGTACTACCTTACTAGTGGATGGAGGGGGCTCTATGTCACCAATGCCTGATTTGGAGGGTACGTTAGCCGAAGCAGGGCGTTAATACGGATGACAAAGGGAGCTAAAAATAATGAAAATTAAAGCTTTGCCCGCCAGTGTAAAGGAATTTACGCCGGAGTTATTTACCAATTTATTGCAGCAGCAATACCCACAGGCTGTTGTCGAAAGTTTTGAAATTGTAAAAGCATTGCAATATGGTGAAGGCATGGTCTCCACTGCTGCGAGGGCAATTTTGAACTTCACTTATCAGCCAGGATGTGTTGATAACTTGCCCACGCGGGTGATATTGAAACTGGCGTATGATCTTGAAGATTTACCTTCACCTTTGTATGTCAATGAAGTTAATTTCTATAAAAAAATACGCCAAGAAATAACCATTGAAGCACCGCGTTGCCTCGGTGCGCACTACGATCCAGATAGTCGTCATTTTGCCTTGTTGCTGGAAGATCTTGGTGAAAGATCGGCGCAATTCCCCAATGCTTTGGCGCCTCTAACAATCGCACAAGTGGAATCTGTTTTAGATAATTTGGCGTCACTACATGCGCAGTTTTGGCAGTCACCTCGGTTTTCGAGTGACTTGAATTGGCTTGAAACGCACGTTAGTGGTGAACTTGCAGATTTTATGAATAAGCAGGTTCCTTATGCTATCCAGCATGAAATCGATACCAATATGTTCAAGCACGAGCTGGTCGCCAAAATGGGCAGCTCTGGCGATGAATTACTCAGTGGTTTGTTAGCTGTCCAGCGGCATCAATCAACATTACCACAAACCTTATTACACGGTGATACACATATCGGCAATGTGTACCTATTGGCAGAAGGGCCGGGGCTGTTGGACTGGCAGTTAATGGTGCGTGGTTATTGTATACACGATGTGAATTATTTTATTACCACTGCATTACCGATTGACCAGCGTCGTTTGTATGAGCGTGATTTATTACAACACTATCTGAGTAAGCTGGCGCACTACGGGGTTAAAAACCCACCGTCTTTTGATGAGGCTTGGAAGGAATATAGACGGACGCTGATATGGGGTGTGTATATTGGTTGGTTGACTACTAATGTGGCTAATTATGGTTGGGAAATTAACACGTTGAACCTATTGCGGTTAACCACAGCCTATGACGATCTGGGTACCGATGCATTGGTTAAAGAGCTGCTTTAGCCCAATATTTTTTTGTGTAGTTTAAATGGCACTGACTTGAGTGAAAATTTTGTGTCAGGTTAGAACAAATTATTAATCGAGTGCCAATAGAATTTTATTTATTAATATAACTATTAAAGAGGTAGATCATGGATCTTGGTATTAAAGGTAAGGTAGCTTTTGTTTCTGGTGGAACACGTGGTATCGGTCGCGCAGCAGCAGAGCATTTGGTGGCGGATGGTTGTAAGGTGATCGTGGTGGGCCGCAGTCAACAATCCGTAGATTCAGCGGTCAGAGAAATGAGTAAAAATGGTGGTATTGTGGCTGGAGTTGCTGCTAACTTAACGGACCCGGTAGATATCAAACGAGCGGTACAGTTTGCGCGTGATACATTTGGCTCTCCAGATATTGTGGTTACTAATGTGCATTTGGGTGACGGTGGCGCGGATGGCGATGGTAGTTTCGAAAGCCTGACCACCAAGGATTACGAGGATGCTTTTAGAGACCTCACTATGAGCGTGGTACACCTGACGCGTGAAGTAATTCCTGCGATGAAAGAAAAACGTTGGGGACGATTGATTAATGTAGGCTCGGGTGCGGCCAAAGAACCACCGGTAGAAATGGAACATTTGTTACACAATATTGCCCGTGCGCCTGTGGTATTGTTGAATAAGTCGTTGGCTAATGACCTCGGTCCCTATGGTATAACGGTTAACACCATCGGTACGGGTTGGATCGCTACTGAAGCGGTACAAAAATATGCCCGTGATATGCAAATTGAAGAAGGTGACATTGAAAACTGGGTGAAGGATAATTTTGATATACCCGTCAATCGTTTTGGCCAGCCAGAGGAAGAGGGTGCATTGATTGCATTTTTAGCCTCTGATTTTGCTGGTTATATTACGGGGAACTGGATAGCCTGCGATGGTGGCCAGCATCGTTCGGCCTGGTAAACACATATTGAGGAAATAACATGCAAGATGTAGCAGCTTACGGCACGGTTAGTGCCACCGATGATTTAAAGTCGATGACTATTTCACGTCGTAGTCCTGAGGCTACTGATGTAGATATCGAAGTGCTCTACTGTGGCGTATGCCACAGTGATTTGCATTCGGCTCGCAATGATTGGGGTTACTCCCGTTATCCTCTGGTGCCGGGTCATGAAATTATTGGTCGGGTAGTCAGGGTAGGTACTGAAGTAAGTCGCTATAGTGCTGGTGATCTGGTCGCGGTGGGTTGTCTGGTTGATTCCTGCCGCAGTTGCAGCTCCTGTGAAGAGGATCTGGAACAATATTGTGATGGGGGCTTGGTGGGCACCTATGGCTCTAACGATCAACGTCATGGGGGGGCTATGACCTATGGTGGTTATTCAGAACGTATTGTGGTTGAGCAACGTTTTGTACTCAAAGTGCCTGAAAACCTGGATGCTAAAGCCGCCGCACCTTTGCTTTGTGCGGGGATCACTACTTGGTCGCCATTGCGTCATTGGAAAATTGGTAAGGGTGATACCGTAGGTATCATCGGTCTGGGTGGGTTGGGGCATATGGGCGTTAAATTCGCTCATGCACTGGGTGCTAAAGTAGTGATGATTACCTCATCGCCTTCTAAGGCCGAAGATGCTCGTCGGCTTGGCGCTGACAGCGTATTAATTTCAGGCGACGCTGAAGCCATGAAAAATGCTGACAGTAGCTTCGATTTTTTGCTTAACACAATTCCAGTTGAACACGATATTAATCCTTATATTTCACTGCTTAAACGCGACGGTACGATGGTCATTGTAGGGGCTTTAGTGCCGTTACACGATGCCCTGCAGGCCGGGCCGTTGGTGATGAAACGTCGTCGCATAGCTGGTTCAATTATTGGCGGCCTTAAGGAAACCCAGGAGATGCTGGACTTTTGTGGTGAGCATAATATCGTCTCCGAGATAGAGATGATTGATATGCAAACGATTAATCAGGCCTACGAGCGTATGCTTAAAAATGATGTTAAGTACCGGTTTGTCATCGATATGGCTACGTTATCGTAGTTGAAAAATAGCTGTTTTATTCAGAGGAAATCGGCCAATGCCAATTTATGCCCTGGGGGATAAGCGCCCCAAGATTCATCCAACAGCATGGGTGCACCCCGATGCAGTGTTAATCGGCGATGTGCGGCTCGCCGCCGGTGTTAGTGTTTGGCCGATGGTCGTGATGCGCGCGGATAACAGTCCGATAACAATCGGTGCTCGCACCTCGATTCAGGATGGTTCAATGCTGCATACGCAACCGACTAATCACACCATTGTGGGTGAAGATTGTGTGATTGGTCATATGGTACATCTTGAGGGTTGCACTATTGAAAATTTAGTCTTGATTGGCTCCAATGCGGTAGTGCTTGAGCGCGTTATTTGTCGTAGCGGTAGTTTGGTGGGTGCGGGTGCGGTAGTGATGGCCGGAACCGAAGTACCCAGTGGTGCATTAGCAGTGGGGGTACCTGCGAAAATACGCCTCGATGCTGTCAGTATCGACCGTATAAAAGATAATGCAGAGGCCTATCTCGACCATTTAGATGAACATCGCAATGGTATGGTTGAAATTGAGCTGGCCAGCTGCGTGACTGAAGAGATTAATTAAAGTTAATTAGTTGGAGCTGTTTTCGTACCACGTTCACATGATAATTATCAACGCTCTTTAACTGGATCTAAAACCACAACTGGTATTTGGCGTTGTGTCGCTGTCTGGTAGTCAGTATAGGGAGGATAATAATCAACCAATGTTTGCCACAGTTTTTCGCGCTCTTCACCTTCTGCAATATGGGCAGTGGCGGTATATTTATCTGTTGCAACTTGTATCTGGACTGTGGGGTCGGCCATCAAATTTAAATACCAGGCTGGATGACTGGCCGCGCCACCTTTTGACGCAATGACACAGTAGCCGCCAGTATTGGTGGGGCGATAGATTAGGGGAATAGTTAATGTATTACCAGATTTACGCCCTTTGGTGGTAAGTAGCAATGTGGTTATTTTACCAGTACCACCCGCAGCAGTGGAGTCCCAATAATGACCAGCATTACCATCTTCCTGGTAAAGCTTAATATGTGCTTGGATCCAATCGGGCAGCGCGTTAGGGATGTTTTTATCGTTCATGATATTCACTCCTGATAAATAGACGAGGTTTTTTTAAACAACATCATTAGGGTTGCCTGGTCAACTTAATAATCTCTGACGGCTTATATCCCTTAATGACTCTGCTATTAATCAGTAGTGCCGGGAAGCCTTGACCGCCAAATTGTTGGTATTGTTCATTACCTTCCCTGGACTTTTCTATATTGTATTTTATGAAATCTACATTATTACTTTTTAGTCGTACTCTGACCTTAGTACAATAGCTACACCACGATGTAAGGTAAAGGATTATCTTACCAGCAAAATCGGGTGGCAGATTAATAGCTCAGTGCTTCCACCTGCTTAATTGCACTTTGTAATTGCAGGTTATCCAGTGTTTGATCAAATCTTTTCACGCTAGGGCTGGTCATGGCATTGTCAGCAATGGTTTGCAGCTCTTCTTCAGTGACATTGCTAATACCCAATTGTTCAAGGCGGTAAGGTAGTTGCAATTGCTTATAAAACGCCATGAGTTCCTGAATAAAAGCAGAGTCACGATTTTCTAATACCAGTTGTACTAGCAGACCATAGCCTACATGTTCGCCGTGGAGGGTGCCTGCCGCGCGTTTTACCATTGGCAGGCCCTTGGCGATGGCGTGAGAAACAGATAAGCCTCCATTTTCGAAAGCGAGCGTGCTAAGCAATACCGTAGCTTCAATGAGAGCTTCTACGTGTTCGTTAGGTTTACCGGTTTTGGCCGCAGCAATAGCGGGTAGGGCGTGTTCGCGAATTAAGTCATAGCAAGTATTAGCGATAGCGCGGCCGGTGTGCGTTGATAGCCCTCCCATTAGCATTTCTGAGCCCGAACGGGTACAGGCTTCGACTTCAAATTTTTTCGAGATGGCATCGCCGATTCCCGCTACCAAAAAGCGGGTGGGTGCACCACAGATCACTGTGGTGTCTACCAATAGTAAATCGGGGTTGCGTGGCATTTTCAGGATTTCAGTCAGGAAGTGATTGTCGTCGTAGACAGCGATGGCAAAACTGGCTGGAGCGTCAGTTGCGGCGATGGTGGGTACGCTGATCATGTTGCAGCCCAGTGCTAGTGCCACGCCTTTGGCTGTGTCCAGTGCTTTGCCACCACCCAAACCTATAATAACATCGGTATTAAGCTCTTTAGCTTGGGCGGTAAGTTTATCAATAGTTGAGCGGGTGACTTCTCCAGGGAAAGTTAACAGGTTTATCGGTGCCCCGGCTTTGTCGAATCCTGCTTGCAATTGTTCACCCAGCAGATTTTTCATAATGGTATCAGTGATAATCAGTGGCTGTTTGCCCCAGTCTAAACTGAGAGAGCCAAGCTTATTCAGAGCACCTGGGCCTTGAATATAACGGGAGACGGAGGTGTAGGTTCGCAACATGATGGGCCTGCATTTTGACTGTTTATTCGAATAGTTTAAGTGTATGGGATAGTGCTTAAAAAGCCAACATATTGTCAGCTATTGTTGGTGGCTATCGATACCACCCGCAATTATTTTGTAGAGTAGCCCTGTTTGGGTAGTCGCCATGCAGCCAAAACCGATAGCATAAAAAGCGAGCCTAATCCCAATAGGCTTTGGTGATAGCCAGCCTGCATAGCTTTATCAATAGTTGCTGGCATCAAGACTGTATTAGCGCTTATTCGCCACTGCAGTAAGAGCATCAGCAGTGTTGGGCTGAGCGCGCCGCCTAGTTGCCGTAAGAAATTCATCATCGCAACGCCTTCGTTCATTTTCTCGCTGGGTAAAGCCCGGGTAGCGGTGGCATCAAGGCTAGGGATCATAATACCCAAACCGAGGCCGCGGCTGATGGCGATAAACAGAGCTAGCAAAATAAAACTGGTTTTGGCGATCTCCAAACCCATCAGTAGAAATGAGCTGCCCAGTGCCGTTAGACCAAGGCTAACTACAACACGCGCCGGTAATCTGTCTGCCATGCGCCCACCCAAGGGTAAGATTAGGCATAACAACAAGCCAGAAGGGAGCATCACCATACCGGTATCCCAAACACTTAAACCAATAGCCTGTTGTAAATAAAGGGGCAGAAAAAAAGCTGAACCCCATAAACCCATGCCATAAACAAACGAAACAACGGCGGCGGCATTGAAACCGCCGTGTCTGAATAATGTAATCAGTAGTAGGGGTTGCTGGCATCTTTTTTGGTGTTGCCATAGCACGGTGAGCAATAGCGCCAACATAACAAAAAACACCAGGCTTTGCTGGTTTGGCCAATGCCGTTGTTGTAAATAACTGATGCCACCAAGGAGTCCAAATAAAATAATAGTGAGTAGAATAAATCCGGCTTTATCCAGTTTTTTTGTGGTGTTAACAGTCCTTGCTGGCAATATCTTCCAACACAGAATCAGTGAGCTAATGGCCAGTATCAATGGTGTATAAAATGTAGCCCGCCAGCCCCACAGATCGACAATAATACCGGATAATGTTGGCCCTAAGGTGGGTCCCATTGCCACACCGAGACCAAATACGGCACCGGCATGACCACGTTTTTCAATTGGATAACACTCAAACAGGGTAATTAATGCGACCACTGATAGCACACCCATAGCGGTACCCTGCAGGGCGCGACAAACGATAATAGGCCACAGTGTATTCAGGCTCGCCCCTATTAATGATGCGGCAATAAATAATAATAATGAACCGATAAAGGTATTTCTCAGGCTAAATTGGCTGATCAGACTTGAAACCAGCAACATGCTGAGGGTGGAAGAAGTAATAAAAACTGAAACTATCCAATGACTATGACTCGCTTCGATATGCAATTCTTTGATCATCGTTGGTAATGCGATATTGAGAAAAATAGCTGAGAAGGAAGTTGATAACACACCGAGGATTACCGCTGTGGCTAATAATTTAGGTGAAGGATTAGTTGCTGATTTCATGATTTAGACGGTATAGCTCGGTTGTTTCAATTGCGTGGGTGGATAAACATACAAAGTGTAGAAAGGGGGTTTGTTGATCGCGCGGTAAATTATAAGGTTTTGACGAGGTACAATAAATAGATAACTAACGAATTGACAGTTTTATTTGTGCTGCTATTGTAAGGCTTCATTTAGGCGTAGGCGGTTGCCTGGTAACGTGGTGCAAGCGGTCAACAGCGTCGAGCAATTTTAAATAACAGGAGAATTGAGTAATGGCTGGCACCGAAAATTCCTTGAATATTGATAAGATTATGAATTGGCCTTTTGCGGCGGAACCGCGGGTTTATAACGCAGAAGATTGTATCCGTTATGCCAGAGGCTTCGGTGCCGGTTTGCCGGGGGCGTTACACCAAGGAGACCAGCTTTTTTTAGACGCTGAAAATCCATTGGTATTGCCGATGATAGCAGTACCGTTGGCGGATGGAGAGTTTTGGCAACAAAATCCTGCTACTGGAATATTGTGGCAGCAAATGGTGCATGCTGGTGAAGCTATTACCGTGCATCAGCCATTACCTGTAGCTGGCGACATCATTCTGACGCAGAAGGTCGATAAAATTCTTGATCGTGGCGCAGATAGAGGCGCAACAATGATTCAAAAGTTGAATTTAAGCGACCAGGATAAAACCTTAGTGACGATAGATGTGGTTACTGTACTACGCGGTAATGGCGGGTTTGGTGGAGAGCCTGATAACCGTCCGCGAGAGCAATGGGTTCCGGATGATCGGCCTGCAGACGACAGCGTTGAAGTATTAACACCGATTTATGATACTCATGGAGGCGGCGCACTGTTTGAGCTTAATGCGGGCTTAGCTGTTGCCAGTGACGGCAATAGCCAGCAGCGACCACTGCGTGGTGTCTGCAGTTTTGGTTTGGCGGGGCGTGCGGCGCTGTATTTATTGTGTGACAACAAGCCCGAGCGCCTTAAGCATTTTAGCGTGCGTTATGCAGGCATGATGTTTACTGATGAAACCATGAAAATAGAGGTGTGGCATTTATCTCCAGGCCGTGCGGCACTACGTATGTCAGCCGTAGAACGCGGTAAGCCAGTATTGAATCACTGCTTGGTTGAATACGTGGTTGATAATAATTCGAATTAATTTCTGCTCTGGATATATAGCATTAGCAAAAATAATAACAGCGAGTGAGTACGGGGGAAGAATATGCGTGCAGCGGTATATCAGGGCCACGGTAAGCCATTGGCCATCAGTAATGTCAGCGATCCTGCACCGGGTGCAGGACAAGTCGTGGTGAAAGTGGGGCGGTGCGGTATTTGTGGTAGTGATTTGCACATGGCTGAAGGGCATCTTTATAGCTTTGCAGAGGGTGATGTCCCTGGTCACGAGTTTGCCGGAGAAGTAGTAGCTCTGGGCAAAGGGGTTGAAAAAATTAAAATGGGCGATCGCGTGGCAGTGATGCCGTTTATTAGTTGTGGTCACTGTAAAGCTTGTCTCAGTGGTAAACCCTCCCGTTGTTTGAAAAATAAAATGCTAGGTTCATCCGGTATTAAGGGTGGTTTTGCTGAGTATGCTTTAGCAGATGCGGCCTGGTGTGTTCGCCTACCTGCAACGCTGGGGTTTGATGATGGTGCTTTGGTAGAGCCTTTGGCCGTATCGTTACGGGCAAATATTTGCTCTGGGATAAAAGCGGGGGATAAGGTATTGGTGATCGGTGCAGGAGCGATTGGTATTGCTGCGGCGTACTGGGCTCGTAAATCTGGCGCTGGAGCTATTGCCGTCTCCGCTACCTCAACGCGCCGTGAGAACATGGCCTACGCTGTAGGTATCAATAGTTTTATTACTCCTCAAGCTGGTTTGAGTTTGGCGCAGCAAACGGTTGCGGCGTTGGGTGCTGAAGCCGACATTGTCTTCGAGTGTGCCGGTGTTCCGGGTTCTCTGGATGCGGCGGTATCTGCGGTTAGGCGTGGGGGAGTTGTGGTTGCTCCTGGCTTCTGTTGGTCTCCTGATACTTTTTCTCCGATGATGGCTATGCTGAAAGAAGCTACGATAAAATTTACCAATGTCTATGATCTTCGTGATTTTGAAATTGCGGTAGATACGTTGGACCGTGGTAACGTTGAGCCGAGGGCAATGATTACCGAGGTTGTAGATCTTGATGCTGTGCCGCAAACTTTTGAGCTGCTAAAAGCGAGTAATAGCCATTGTAAAATTCAAATATCACCTTGGGCTTAACGGGAGGTATGTTAGCTTAACTCACAGCCATTTACGCGGAGGTGATAAAAGCTTGTACTTACGCATTAAATGAACTGACTTAAAGGAGTATTGGATGACTGGCCCAATTGATATACGTAATGATGCTACTGAAAAAAATTACTGGTCAGAGTTTGAAAATATTTGGACGTCTTTACTTACCTATCGTTATCTAGGTAGAACTAACCCGGTTTTGGATCAGGGAGTTGATGATGTCACTATGCCTTTGCGCCATGATATGCGTAATGTTTTGGGTGGTATTATGGCGGCACCACTATCTATTGCTGCAGCTGAATGCGGCGGCATGCACGATGATTTATATATTCCAAATCCGCTTAGTTCAAGCCTTCAAATTATTGATAATGCCGTTGGTGTAACACGGGTTAGAGTGTTGCCCGAAGCAATAAAGATTGGCCGTAGTATGGGCTTTAGTCGATCGAAAATTGTCGATGCTAATGACGAATGCAGAGTGATTGCATTGTCAAGTGGTTCAGCCATTAGCTTGGGTACGCCTCCACCAGGATATCGAAAAGTCGTTAATCCCCCATTGCCTGTTGTTGATTCACCACAGATGCCTGCGTTGACTAAAGTGTTCGGTGCTATTAATTCTGGCGAAGGCGTCTGGTCGCTGCCTGAGCTTAATACGCGCAGCGCATCGCCAGATGCGGCTCTGCATCTTGGACCTCAGCATGTCACATTAGAAGCAGCGGCTACTTTTCTCGCCGAACAACAGGCAGGACATTCGAATTTGCAGATCCGCCATTGGCAGCTAACATTTGTCGCCCGAGGTAAAGTGGGTCCATTTAAAACGCAGGGTTATGCTTACCGAGGGGATGATGGTTTTATCGCTGTAGAGGTATTACTGCGTGACTGTGCTAATGAGAATAGGCCAATCACAATGGCTTCAGCTTTATTTGTTGAATCTACATGATAAAAGTAATTTCTTATTTTATAGCGGCTAATACTCTCTCCGGTTTTTTATTCGTGTCTCGAATCTAAAAATCCAAAAGTTGAATGGCCTTTTCATTCCTCTTGTCTTGCCGGCGATCATAGATTCTAGTGGTGTCGACACTGACATGGCCGGCAATACTTGCAACAGTGCCAATATCCACATCACTATCCAATAATGATGTTAAACAGGTACGGCGCATGTCGTGTGGGGAGATGTGCTTAAGGCCCGCACGTTTTCCTCTGCGCACAACGATGTCATATATTCCCGATGCGCTCATGGGGTCTTCAGTCGTATTGCGCATATTGCCTTGGGTATCCATACTAACAAATAATGGGCCGTTCTGGCTTCCTCGAATATCGATCCATTTATTCAGCGCGGTGATGGTTTTTGTATGGAGGGGGACAAGGCGATGGTGGCCGCCCTTGCCAATTACTTTTATGCATCTCTCCTGTGGGTCAAAATCCTGAAGTTTCAGTTTGATGATTTCATCTCTGCGAATACCACTACGAAAAAGAATATTCACCAGCGCGCTATCCCTAATGTCAATGTCCTTCTCTCCGGCTTCAATGGGCTCGATGAGCTGATTAACTTCTTCTTTTGATAGGGCGCGGCCAGCGGGTAAAGTTCTTGCTTTGTCATGCTCAACAAGGGTCATTCGGTAGTATTGGTTGGCATCGATAAGTGTCATGACGAAGGCTTTTTTGGCTACGCCGCGCATAGCAGAGATATACTTGTTCTTGGTGCTGGCAGATCGTTTCTCAAGGGTAAGCAGCCGTAGCACAACAAAAGCCATGGCATCGTCTAAATACGACCAGTCTACAGAGTAGATGTCAGCCTTTTTGTCACCGGACAGCATTTGGGCGATAACATTTAAGACGCCGCGCATAGTGCGCTGGCTATTTACCGACTTCAAGCTAGCAATGTATTTTAGCGCAGGGTTCTTTGAAGGTAGGGCACTGTCGCTACCGAAATGAGTTATTAATACTTGCAGATCCACGTTGGATGGCGGCTCTGTATCGGCTCCGGCCGTTATTAGCGCTTGATTGTCCGCCATTACAACTTATCCTCGCTGATCGGTGGCCTGGGTGAAGTGGATAAATGGACTGCCATATTAATTGAGCCGTTATAAGTGATTAATAGTACATTATCTTGCAACCAGATAGGTGATTTATAAACCATGCAAATGAGTCAGCTTTTTTGAGTTTAAGCCTGCAATTCTAGTATTCGAGTTCACCGTTGCTTTGCGGTATCTAGTATTTGATAGTTCGTTATTTGAACGGTGGATTTTGTCGGGGCTTAACAATGTTGGCGTTAATATTGTGTAGATGTTGATAATTTGTTTCTTTGTACCAATAATTATTCAATTCTCAACAGAGTAGAATGTAAGTCGCGTTTTATGGTTACTCCACCACCCTCGATACAGTAAGTGAGATAGCAATGTGTTCGGGGATTACTTAATACCCTAGGGACAAGCATAGCTGCATTTGTTCCATTACACCGAGCTGAGGGTGTCCAGAGCCCAGGGTGGCCCTCTCGATGCAACTTTTCACCTAGCGTCTGGCAGTGCGTATAATTACCGGATCGTAGCTCCGGCCAATCGATCTTTTTTGGGAGAAGATCAATAATAGCACTGGAACAATAAACCTGATGTATTCTGCGCTCTACTGATATGCCTTCCATGTTTTCCAGCCCGGTATCTGCAAGAAAACCATTGCGCCAATGGTGGACAGTTTCATAAATTGTTGTTTCCAACTCGGGGCTACCATACCAAATGCCGAACTGGCCTCGACTGAAGCGACTTTGTGACCAATTATCAAAGGGGAATTGTATCGCTGATATAAATTCTGCATCCTCAAAAGGCCGATTTATCACGGGGTTTTGTGATTCATATTGAATGGGCTTGTGTAGCATTTCCAAATCTACGGCGGCTTTCCAATCAGCCGGATCATCGCTTAAATCATCAAATAAGTCTTGTGAGATTCGAAGAGAAACGATGTTTCGATAAAGATCTTGATTGATCTCTATCAGTTTTAGCCCGTCGAGGGATCCAAAAGGCATATTGCTAATGTCCTCGCTGGCGATCAAGGTACGTACGGACCATATACATCCCTATCATCCCTTGTTGATCGATCAGATGGACAGGGGTAAGCCCATTGAATGCTTTGTTTGGTCGGCTCATCCAAGCATAGGCTAAGTCAGGGTTGTGTGGAAATAACAGGCGTAACGCCTTGTGAATTGCCAGTAGAGTGGCAGCTCGTTCTAGTTTGTCACGATCATTGGCTAGTGGCTGGCCATTACGGTACTTGGTTAATGCCCCTCGATTGTCTTTGGATAAGCCCAATAAGCTTAACTGTTCGGTGCTGGAGAGCTTCCAGTGATCGAAAAGGTTCATTAGCATTTTGCCAATACGATTTCTATCGATATGGATGGGTTCGGTTACAGTATTCACGTCACTCCGATCTGTAATAATTGCAACATATTTTGTGGTAATTATAACACACGGGTCGCTGGGTGCAATGATCAGCTTCGGGCGCTAGAAGCTATCACCGGCCTGCTATAGGTCATATCAATAATTAAAACAGGCACAGGGGTTTGTGCACAAGCGGTATAAGTAACTCTGAAGCCATGGGTAGCACTGCTGTGGCTCATGTAATTATAGGTCTTTTTCAAAACTGACTTGAGTTGATTGAAACATGCTATTAAATATTGCTTGTCCGCCATCCGTTAAAACCAGTCCGTCATTTTGATTCCAAAAGCCAACACCGCGAACAATCAGGTTTTTTTCAATTTCATTGACAAGCGTTCCATCCATACCGCAGGCTTTTAAGATGTCTTTTACCTCATCAATCGGTTCGATCAATTTTAGGGAGCTACGGCTAATTCCGCTGCGATAATCTTTTAAAGCGTCTATCAATGTACCCACACTTGAGCTGAAGCGAGAGATGATTAATAAAAGTGCTTGTATCTTTAATGCCGCGGTATCCTTGTAGCGATCACTATCCAGATCTCGTAAATAATAGGAATCGCCACAGTCGGCCAGCTCAAAACCGATCATATCGTAATGTTTTCGATAAGCTTCAAGATCACTGTAGATCTCGTCATAAAGATCGTTTGCTTGCATAAGTCCATCGATGTATTGGTGTTTATTAATCACTCGACCATTAATCAGTTCTTTGTATATTTCTGAGCTAGCCAGTTTAATCATGGGTATGAATCTCCTTGCTCAGCAATCTTAAACGATACGTTAGCACTCGGCCTAAGTAAGTGATCGTTTTAATATTGGTCAGGCATATATTAATATTGTGTTTGTCGGCCACTGCCATCGAATAAACATCGATAAGGTCAGACAGTTGATAGTCAGGGAATGCACTCTTCAAATATTGATGTATTTGAAGATAGATATCTTTGTCTGGAACTAATTGTATTTTTTTAGCGGCGTTATGTAATTTAACAAATCGTGATCGTTTTTCAATATCGGCATGATCAATCTGTAACGACTGATCAGCGCCATCAATCAGGCCCCGCTGTAATTCTTTTATTCGATTAAGTCGAACTCGAAGATGTTCATCAAGATAAGCTGTACCGGGGACTGTAGGTAAATTAATTAACGCGGCCTGGCTGAAGATATGGGATTTCAGTCCAGAAATAATTGACATTTCACTCATTAGGCCTCGGTCTGGATCGAGGGTGTTGCCTTTAAGTTTTCCGTCATTCAAGGAGGATACCCGCGCATAGAAAGCGTTATACTTTTCCTCAATAGCATTATAAAGACGCCGCTGATCTTCATAAAGATTGATATATATGTCGAGGCTCTTACGGACAAGGGTTATATCCTCGCTGGCACGAAGGAGATTCCAATATATCCTGCTCATCATGCCGTATTCTACGGATAAACTTCTGCGCTCGAAACGCAGCATAATTTGTTGAAACAAATATAAAGGCGGTTTGTTGTCCTCTCCTTTCCAATCCAGATCTGGATTGAGAAAGCGTAACGTAGGACGGATATAGCGCTCTGCCAAATCAAAAATACGCTTTAGAGCGCTATGAACCTGCTCCGTGCGAGCTATATCATTATCTAATTGTTGATCAGCCAGTTTCGCCAAGTGTTTGGCCTGTCCTCGTAAGGAGGTAACATTTTGATCAATCCGGCTACTGATATCACGTAACGTAGAAATAATATGGCCATACTTTTCCTGGTAGTCCACATCGCTTTTATCCCAAGAGAAGCTGCTATGGATGACATCCTGGTATAAATTATTCAACCGGACATGAAGACCATTAAGCTCGGCATCTGATAGTTCTTGCAGCCGATGTCCTTCAAGATGACGGAACATGGATATGACAAAATCCTGAAAGATAAACGTATCGGACTTATGATCCCAATAGGCCAACAACTCATTACGAGCTAGATTCTCCAAGGATAATATACGGGTTAATTTCTTTTTATCCTGATCATTTTTAGCCGGTGTTAGTTGAGCAATGAGCCGATGGTAAAGTGGTACTGAGAATTCAGCGACGCCTTTAATACTTGTGCTATCAGCGTGATCAATCATGTCGAAGATTAATTGCTTGTGTTGTAGCAAGGTTATCAATGTGATTTCAGGATTAGCCATTACATAGCCAACTCATCAACAGCTTGCCTATCGGCAGCATCGACTAGAGATTCAGTCATGTTGTAATGCAGTACATTACATCCTTGAATCATTTCGCCTTCGGTTAACACATGCAAGGACAGGTCATACCAATTAGCGATTACCTCCCCCACATTACCTGCATTTTCTGGGCAAGCAACAAACAGGACAAAATTATTTTCTTCCACCACACGCTTAACTGTTCGTAAATTCTGGCTGTCAAGGCTCAGGACTTCATCGAAAACAATGGGGAAGTGCAGGAGTACAGAATCAGGCACCATTTTTTTTAACAATAAAGCCAACAAAACGCTGTTTATCATTCCGGTAGTGCCGTGGGATTGCTGAGCCGTTTTTTCTACGCCATTGATAACGTATCGGTATTTAACGCTGGTGATAACTCGGTCAAGTTGAACCCGTCGGCCCTGGCCCTGTTTACCTTTAAAAAATTCGTCACAGAAACTGGTGAGGCGCTGGTATACGCTATCGCTTAATAGATGATTGCCAGAAAAGGTAGTTCCATCAAGATCTTTTCGCAGAGATTCAAAACGGCTATCCAGGCCGATGACAACTTTTACTTCTGATAAGTTTGAAATTTGGCATTCGGCAAGGTCCCGATTAATTGATTTCTCAAAAGAACGAATAGCATCTGCTATCGCACCAACGGCTGCAGAACGTACTCCGGTTTCATTATTATGGTGCTCAATATCTTCATGGTATTTTTTTAAATTATCGCTATAGTTTTCAAAAATTGATCGCAGCGCTTCATATTTACTGCGAACTTCTTCGAAGGTGATTTCTGCGTTGTACTGGATGGTCGAGTGCCCCGGTAATATTCCCTCGGATAATAGAGTATGTAAAGCTCGAAAAACGCTGCCTTTAAGGTGATAAATAGTTTTACCATTTTCTTCGTGCTTGTTGATACGTTCCTCAAGGGTTTTAATATCGGTAGACTGGGAGAAGGGCGCGAGGGCTATCCCATGATCCAGAACATCATCGGCGATGGTCCCGCTAATGTGCGCAATAGCACTATCTAACGACCGACTCCAAGTGTTAAGGTTTGCTTTTTGTTGACGTAAATCTGCCAGCTGACCACGCAACGCTTCCATTGTTGATAAGACTTTGACCAGCGCCTCCTGTGCGTTGTCATAAGCTTCATTGGCTGCTGGCAGGTCAATATTTTGCAGTTGATCTATCTCTGCTTCCTTGATCTCTTTGGCTTCACGCATCATTGCTCGTGCCGGAATCCATTTGATTAAATTTTCAGTTTCAAGCAATTCTGTTTCAGCCTCACGCAGTTTTTCAGGACGTGCTTTACTATCACTGATACGCTGAATTCTTGACATAAGTTGACGTCGGTTCTCGCGTAATTGGGTAATGTCGTCTGCCAATTGCTGCCTAATTAAATCGGGGTCAAAGGGGACTGAATAAACATTTACCAAAGGCTTATCTAAAAAAAGCAGTTTGCCGTTATCTGCATCAAATAAATTTGTGAATCCATTAACTACCTCGATTTGCGATTCCGAAATTGGTCCTTGTATCTTTCCTAG
Organism: Spongiibacteraceae bacterium; assembly: GCA_041677245.1. Classification (GTDB taxonomy): domain Bacteria; phylum Pseudomonadota; class Gammaproteobacteria; order Pseudomonadales; family Dasaniaceae; genus Oceanicoccus. Next base: position 64,321 of record JBAYQJ010000011.1, read on the forward strand.
CGCCGGATTAAGGCTGTATAATACTGATCGGCTATGTGCGGTGAGGTTTTCCAGCGTGCAGCGATCATTGTTGGTCTGCGCGGATTGCATCCGCTCAATATCTTTATCGAGGTTTATTCTTTGCTGGTTGAGCTGTTGCAGTTGTTGTGCTGCTATGGCCTCATCGCGATAGGCGCTAATATCACTTTTTATCTCACTGGTTGTGTTACTTAAAAACCGAGTAAGATCTTCCCACTCATTAATGCCATCGATGGGTTTATGTTTGGCCCAGGCCTCATCGATCTTATGAAATCGAACAGCGTATTCGTCGACCTCCTTTTGCTGGCTATTCAGTTGCTTAAGATAAGCTTTTCTGTTGGAATCTGCTTCAAGTCGTGCTTGATTGAGGCTTTGCTGGCTGTCTAATACTAAAGATTCTTCATCGGTTAATATTTCGATCTGTGCTGTAAGCTGCTCATTTACCGATGACAGCTCACTGCATAATTTTTCATGCTCTGAACGAAAGCCAATACGTGAGTCCATATATTCACAGTAGTTGTCTCTCAAATCACTCCAGACTTCCTGAAGAAGATGGATTTTCTTTAACCCCTTGCCTTCCAGTTTAAGCGATTCATATTCCTGAGAGATGGCCCCTATATCAATAGCCAAACTGCCATCTTTGCCTGAATGCTCCGATTCTATTATTGAGGCTACGGCTTTAGGTAAGGCGGTATCTCCACCGCCTTTGATGTCGAAGGCCAAATTAAGAAGAGCTCTGAGCGCTTCTACTTCACGTACCTCGCCTTTTTGAATCAGCGGAATTAAGCAGAAGCGTGATAGATCATCCATTGGCCCTGGGCGAGCGTAGATAGCTTCGCGTATTTCATTATTTTTAGTGAGGTATACCGGCTTGAAAGGTTTTAGATCATCACGAACCATTTTTAGATTTAGATCAGATCGGTTACAACCAAATCCACCATTGGATTTGCCGTCAAAATCCCAGAAAACAGATTGAATCGATTGATAATCTGTAGGTACCATAATACGGCTATAACCCCATTCTTCGTTTGAACGGTGGAGGACGATACAAAATTTTCCCTTCGGATTCTCTGCCTCGCAAATAATAAAACTACGGTTACTGGGTAAGTAGTAATTGAAACTCTCATCCGCTTTATGGAAGGAGCCATTAGACTGAAAACCAAACTTACTCTCGCATCCCTTAAAGCTGGTTTCTGGCAGAATAAATAGTTTCAGTGCTGAAATAGCCGATGTTTTACCGATATTATTTCTGCCAAATAAGGCGCCGGTCTCGGATAATGGCAGTGAGACATAGGCGCCATTACCGCTATTAATAAAGACTATTTGGCGTATCCAAAAATCTTCATGTAATTCTAGGCCCATGATTAAATTCTCTCTTTCGATATTAGGTAGGTTTCCTGCTCCAGCTGTCGATGAAGTCGCATCAATGGTTCAGCCAGATAAGTTAACCGGGCATGTTTTTGAGCAAGAGTGAACAAGCGCTCTCGGTCTTCTGGTGATAATTTTCCTCCATGATCTTTAAGCCGTTGCTCAAGGTCTGTAGGGACAACAATTTCCATTAGTTTTTCAGGTAAATAATTCATTGCGTTAGCTAAAATCTGTATGCCGCCCAAGTCGCAGTCAACCAGCCATAATGTTCGCTTAAACGACGTAAGAAAACGACTATTGAGCTTATTATTGATGGCATTACCATTACTCCAAATCACTTCGGTTAATAGAGGGTTAAGGTCTGTGTGTTGTGCTACGAACTCTAGGCTGGTCTCAAGGTGTAAAAAATTTTGTAGGTTCTCAATGACCAAAGCCTGGGGCATCAATGGTCGTGGGATGCTTGTTCCATCACTATCGTTAACAATAACGACGGGATGAGGGTGATTAATACTCCGAAGTATAATCAGTGAGCCGTCCACAGCAACATCATGGCTATGACCACCTATGGCTGCATTAATTCGAGAGCTGGGCTGATCACTAAAAGGGTGTAGCTCGATAAGCTGATAGAGCGCTTGTTCGTCTTTGATGTGAACAATCGCTGTGTCTTTTCCTGTGAACTCAAAGACGCTCAGTACATAGCGCGCGCTATACCCCGATTTTTCCATCTGCTTCAGAAAAGATTTTTTTGATACCGGCATGCCTGTACAGATCCGGTTTAAATACCACGCCAGTCTGTGCATCGACCCTCCTTTAGGGGCTGCTTATGATGAAGATTAATGCAGGGAATGCAATTTAAGGTATCAAATGATACGTTATGTCTGATAGATTGATCACTTTAACGCTTAATATGTACTATATCGAGATAATAATCTCACCTAATGCGATCAAATGATCTGTTTAGACTGATGTCGTTAACCTTTTGAGCTGCTCTATTATGGACACTCACGCTGTACAGCGTCTTGAATTGATCGATATGCACCTCTTTTTTTATGGTCGCATCAATCGAGGCATATTAGTTGAACACTTTAATATTGGCACCGCGACGGCTAGTCGCACGCTTCGAGAATATATAGAGCGTTGGCCGGAGAATGCCCAGCTTATCGCGGGTAAATCAGGCGGTTATTTCTATAAGGACTCTTTTGAGCCTGCTTTTAACCATGACACCAATAAAGCTCTACACCTGCTTTGTACCGGTGGCGTGGTGCAACAGCTCTGTGTGCAAAATTACGGCCCTCCAGTACCAGCCTTTACCAAGTTACTCGACGCCGTCCTGGTTGCGCCTATCATGCGGGCGATGGTAGCTAGGGGCGCGGTGAAAATTGCTTATGTTTCCGGGACTTCAGGCCAAGATACTCGTGTTGTGCATCCGCGAAACATTTTTTACGGTGGTGGTGCCTGGTACTACAGAGCCTACGATGAAATCCATGGAGAATACCGTAGCTTCCGATTCAGTAGAACCCTCACGGTAACCGCCAGCAAAGGAAACCACATTCCGGGAGGGGATTGTGAGTGGAACGAAAGAGCGATTCTCTCCCTTGCTCCCCATAATAGACATCCTAACCCTGAGATTCATGCGATGGATCTGGGAATGACAGATAAGCTAGTAACTAACATATTGACCAATGCAGTTGTAGCCGGCTTTGTCCTGACAGATTTAAGAGTGGATTGCTCTGTACACGGAAGCCTTGATCCCTATGAATACCCCTTGAGGTTAATGAATCGTGACGAACTAGAAGCCGTGGAATCAATGGCTATTGCACCTGGATACCGGCTTAGATAAGAGCGTTTAAATACGGACAAAATGATGAAAAAGGCAGTCTCGGTCGTTGATAATTTGTCGGCTCTTAAAAATTACTAAGCCTAGTCGTAGCGTCACTTTTGAGCAGTAAGATATAGCCATTTCGACCAGTTTTCATTATTCTAACGTTATTACTCGGTCGAAATTCTCACGAGATTAACATGTTTACAGATACTGAAAGTTACCAACAAACCAGCTTCTTTGGCGCAGATCAGTTTGATCAAATCCCGCTCTCTGAAGGCGAATATAATATCAGGAAGAAAAAGATCTGGCGAGAGCAGCTTCTTGAATGATGGACACATTAATTGTAGTGGCTCAGACTTCAGGTACTTTTCGGGTTTTACAAAATATACAACTGAAATCAAAATTTATTCTGCCGCTCCATTAAGGGCTGGCGCTATTTTACAAAAGAGTTTTTACATGACGGAAGAAGCCCAAATAACTGGGAAAAAAATGTCTAAAGGTGCGCGCAAATTGATGCAAACTGCTGAGCGCCTGTTTAGTGAACACGGAATTGATGGTGTTTCTTTACGCCAGATAGTAACCTCGGCAGGCTATGCTAACAGCTCTGCCATTCAACATCACTTTGGTAACAAGGAAGGCTTGTTGCAGGCGGTGTACGATATGCGTTTACCAGTCCTTGAGCATGGAAGAAAAATACGGCTGGGCTGGGAAAAAAAACGTCCTAATGGAGCTACGCTTGACGGATTAATACATGCATTCTTTATGCCTCTAGTTGAAGACTTTGATGAAAAAACTCAGGCTACTTACCAACAATTCAACACTCGTCTGCTGCAAAGCGAACTCCATCCACACCCCTATTTAAATAGTAGGGTTGCGCAACCAGCAGCGTATGAAATCTTAGAGTTGATCTCCACGTTTTTACCGCAGTTAACGATTCAAGTTTATAACGTTCGAGTCAGGCTGGCCTCGGAATTGTTTCTCAGTGCCATGGCTGAACGACGGCGCTTGAAAAATTTGGACGACGACCCTTATACATCTGACAGCCACTACTGGAGGGATGTTTTACAGGCAATCCAGGCACTTTTTTCGGTGGTTACTGTTACTGAGGGTACGCCAAACACCTGATGTGCTGAGCTTAAAACAGTTGTGGAATCATAGCTGTAAGTTACTCCTTTCTAAACACTCGCTCTACCGATCAGTACGCTACAGCCCTTTTAATCGTAAGGAGCATGTTATGTCTTCCCTCGTGAGTAAGCGGCAGTGGCTAGATTGGATCAGCGACATTAATAAACTCTCTGTCTATAGCTGCCTTTTGTCGTCAGAAAAACATTCGAGCCGATAACTTCTATTATCATCGCCAACAACCACGTAAATAGTACACCTTTTATTCGTGTGGCTTCCCCGAGCGAGTCAGAGGGAGCTGTTAATTCAGAGTTTATCCGCTGACCTGTGGCCGTACTTGTTTGGCTTTTCCTTGTTAGATATCACCTCAGTGGCTTGCAGCACTGATGATTTATCTCGCGTGAGGATGTTTGGTGATCTTTTAAGTAGGAGCCTATTTTCTTTCTATCATTTCTGTGGGCCTCAATAAATAAATTTAATACAGTTGAATTGATTTTTGTTGAAATTTAATTCAATTGTATTAATAATGGCGATGGTTTATCACCTGAACTGAACCTTTTTGGCTGTTTCTTAGAGGAGATTTTTCTCCGAGGATAACCACCTAATCTAATAATAAGGGGAATATAAAATGCTGATCATTACCAAAAAGCATGTTTTCATTATGACGATTTTTATTTTTATTACTTTACCAGCCTTTACTTTCGCTGCGGCACTGGAAGAAGTGATGGTAACTGCGCAAAAGCGTGAACAAGGCTTACAGGATGTGCCACTTTCAGCAGAGGTACTCTCGGAAAATACCCTTTCATTGTCAAAGATAGACACCACAGTAGATCTTGCATTGGCCAGCCCTTCGATTAACTTTCAGCAAGGGTGGTCACCGTTTATCTCAAGCTTTGGGATGCGAGGCGTCAATACCTTTGCCTTTGAAGGAGGTATCCAGCCCAGCGTGTCCTTTATTGTTGACGGAGTTCCCATTGCCCGAACTGGAGAGTTTCAGGCTGAACTGGGTGATATTGAGCGAATTGAAGTGTTGCGCGGGCCACAAGGGACACTATTCGGCCGCAATGCGACTGCTGGTGCAATCAGCGTTATCCGTAAAAAGCCAACTATGGATTTTGAAGCTTCGCTCGGTGGTAGCATTACTGACGACAATGAATACATCGGCACGGCGATGATCAGTGGACCGCTGACCGAGACGGTTCGGGGACGTATTTCAGTCTATGGGAAACAGCTCGGCGACTACATCGAAAACGCTTATCCTGGCCAGTCTGATGAAGGTGGTGAAAACAGCTGGGGGATTCTTGGTAAGTTAGAAGTGGATTTTAACCCCAACGCGAATATCTTGGTCACCGCTGAATACACCCAGCGCGATACCAGTATTTCACCGACGATTTCAATTATCCCGGAAGACGGTAGCCTAGGTGATATTCGCCGGTTTGCTTTGGGTTATGGTGATATCACCAGAGGGCAGGCAGTTATTGATGACCCATTTAAGATCAGCACTAATCAATCTACCGTTTCTGACACAGAAAACTGGGGGATCTCGGCGGACTTAACCTGGGATTTGAGCGATAGCTTGCGCTTAAAGTCGATTGCCTCATATCGATCTTTTTTCCTCAGTAATGAACTGGATGTTGACGCCTCACCGGCTAACCCTATTAATACCTTGAATCAACCCGTGATTGGCTGGGGACAAACAAACTATTCGTTAACGGATGATGACCCTTTTACCTTCGATACCGATTACTTCAGCGAGGAACTGCGTTTTGAAGGGAAAAATGGCGATGTTGAATGGATTGTGGGCGGCTTTTATCAGCTTTATAACGATCGTCCAAAAAGTGAAACTCCCCTGTTGTTTGCTGATTACATTTTCGAGTTTAGTGCAGGTTTACCCGGTAATGGTATCGCTGGTGATGATTATTACTTTCAAACTAATCCTGTCAGTGCCGAGGCGACATGGGAAAGCTGGTCCATATTTGCCGATACGACCTGGTACTTTGCCGAGCGTTGGAATGTCTTTGTTGGCTTGCGTTGGACACAAGAAGACATTGAAATGAAATATCGCCGTCGCGATATCATTGGGCCAGCCGAATCACCGTATTTCAATCCATTAACTGATGATTTTGTTGTCGTTGATTTACCCGGCCTGCAGGCTGACCCTCTGTGGAGTTTGTTTCAACGTGTTACTGATTTTCGTCGCGAGGATCGCTCAGAAGACTGGTCGGGTCGTATCGGATTTTCCTGGGATTTCAGTGACAATACAAATGCCTACATCTCGGTATCCCGCGGTTTTGTTGGTAGCGGTGTGAATTTTGGCCGTAATGCAGCTAAATCTAACAGTATCATCAACCCCTCAGTGTCGAAGTCCTTTGAACTAGGGATGAAATCGCAGCTGCTCGATGATCGCTTGCGTCTTAACTTAGCTGCCTTTAGGCAGGAAACCACCGACCTACAGACATCTGGATTAATACCCGGAACCATTATCAATGAAACATTTAACGCTGGGATATTGGTGTCAACCGGTTTGGAGATCAATATGACTTGGCTTCCTACAGACACCCTAAGCGTTGATTTCTCGTCGACATTCCTCGATACCGAAATCAAGGATTTATTACAACCTTGTTATGTCGGTCAAACATCGGTGCAGGGCTGCAATATTGATTTAAGTGGTGATGGTATACCGGAAAACCAAGATGTTGAAGGCAAAGATGGGGTTGTTGCCCCGGATATTAGTTACCGTATTTCGCTACGCCAAGATGTGCCCTTCGATGAGTTGCCCTTCGATGCTTATGTTATGGTCAATTACACTTGGCAGGATGAAACGTATATGACATTGGATCATGATCCTATGGCGATACGGGACGACTTTGGTGTCACCGACATGTTTGTCGGTCTGACTCATAGGGACGGGCGCTATGAACTTTCATTGTTCTGTAAGAATATTACTGATGAGCAATACTACTCCAGCCTTGCAGTAACCTATGGCTCTATTGCTCGTCTTCAGGGCCAGGTATCGCGCGGAGCGCAACGGTATTTTGGGGTCAAAGCAAAATATAATTTTTGGTAGGCAAAGTCTCCGAGTAATGAATCATTAGACTAAGAGGTAACTATGAAAAGACTCGATGGAAAAGTTGCAATAGTGACAGGGGCCGGCACAGGAATTGGCGAAGCAACAGCAATCGCCTTTGCTCTACAAGGCGCCAAAGTAGTAATAGTCGGTCGCCGATTGGAGCCGCTTGAGTTAGTTGTTGAAAAAATTTATTCGCAGGGCGGTGAGGCATTTGCGTTACAGGCCGACATTGAATATGAAGAACAAATTGTCTCCGTCATTCGTCAGACCTGTGAGAGGTTTGAAGGAATAGATGTATTGATGAATAACGCTGGGCTCACCGGCATGGATGTCATGCAGGGTGATAGTGGCGTAGTGACCATGGAGGCCGATTTATGGGCTCGGGTTTTACGCGTGAATTTAATTGGCTCAGCACTAATGGCAAAGCATGCTATCCCCCATATGGTTTCGCGTGGCGGCGGTGCCATTATCACTTCCGGCTCCGCGCGCTACTGCCAAGGAGACACCGACTACACCGCTTACGCGGCATCAAAAGCAGGGTTGGTTAGCTTGAATCAAAATATTGCTGCGCAATATGGTAAGCAAAATATCCGTGCGAACATTTTAGTCATTGGAATGATTTTAAGTGCCGCTGCCGAAGAAGCTTTTCCAGAACCAATACGCACGATTATGGATGACAATCACCTAACACCTTTCTGGGGTCAGCCCGATGACGTAGCTAATGCGGCCGTGTTTCTTGCCTCAGACGAATCACGGTTTATTACCGGTCAGGAACTCTTCGTCGATGGCGGTATTACCAGCCATTCGGCAGCTTTCGCACAGGTGCGTAAAGTGACTCAGCAGATAAAAACTCATCAGTAATAATTCTAAGGGGTTGAATAATGAGCCAGCTAGAAATAGATAGAACTCATGTTGATAAAAATACAATGAATACAGCCGATCAAGTTGTATACGACTGGTTAACTCAGCATTTTGGATGTGAGCCGGTTGGATTTTTTCGTCAAATGCGTTGGCGGGCAGCGTGGGAAGCCGACGTGTATATTGATGGTAGTATAAAAACTGTGTTGGTTCGCGGCAGTCGCGGCGATGGTTATATTGGTCCTATTACTATGCGCCAGGAGGCAAAAATACACGACGTGCTGGAGAAATATGGCGTACCAGCGCCGCGCGTGTACGGGGTTATTGACGAACCACTGGCGATTGTGATGGAAAAAATCCCTGGCGGCATTAACTCTGAACTCGCACCCAGTGAATCGATCCGGCAATCTTTGCGCCGACAATTTATCGAAGCCTTGGCAAAACTACGTCAGATTCCCGTTGAGGAGTTCAGTGAGTTTGGTATGTCAATACCGAATAATAGTGATGAAGCCGCGATCAACCTGTACCACCGCTGTATTGATATTGCCAGAAAGCAGCTCATAGACATTGGGCAGCCGGTGGCGTTTGTCGAATTCGCCGCACGCTGGCTGGAAAATAACCGACCAGCCGGTCGGGATCGGATTGGCTTTGTCACCGCCGATTCAGGGCAGTTTATGTTTGACGATGACACCTTAACCGGTCTGATTGATTTCGAAGTGTCTTATGTCGGCGATCCGGCTGCAGAGTTTGCGGGCATGCGTCTTCGCAACACCACTGAACCGTTAGGTAATATTTCTGCGCTTTGTGATTATTACGAAGAGCTTACTGGTGATTTGATTTCCAAAGCGGCCATTGAATATCATTCTGCTGGATTTGCCTCCACGAACAGTATGCTGATGTGGCCACTGATGTTTGAGCCTGCACCGGAGCACGATCTTTTGGCTTATATGCAGTTCACTATTGCGACCAGTCGTTGGGGATTATCGGGTATCGCTGAATTCGAAGGCGTTAAACCACAAGATCCACCGGAACCATTGGCTAGTAACGTTACCTTTACTAGTGCACCCATGCACTTACAGCGTACCCTAGAAAACTTTGACACAGCTGATGAAAATCAACGTTATCAATTGGATAGTAGTGCGGCATTAGCAATGTATCTTGCCCGTTGTAATCGTTATGGCGCGTCGATTCTTGCCGCAGATTTAGAAGATGCGAGCCAGCTTACTGGCCAGTCACTGAAGACTCGTGAACAGGCTGAGGCCGCAGTAGATGCCTGGGTACGTAAGGCTGGACCCGAGCAAAATCCGGTGCTCATCAAGTACTTTCATCGCTGGCTGTACCGGAAAAATTTCTTGCTCAAAGGCTGTGGATCACAGTCTTATCTGACCGAATCAATACTACAACCCATTGCGTCACGACCAGCTGATCAAAAAAGCTAATATTATTTTTAAATAATGGCAGGGGTTATTGATTGTCGTCTGCTGATACTGATAATGAAGGAGAGAAAGCATGCACAAGAACGAAAAAATAGTAAGAGCATTACTCGATGAGGTTCACAAAGGAGATGTCTCAGCTGTTGCCCCGGAGGATTATTTTACCGACGAAGCTTATTATCAACCGCTTGTCCCAGCCGTCCATCCAATTCAGGGTAGTCAGGAAATTTTGGCGGAAATTTCACGGCAATTGGTTATTTACACCGATCTTCAAGCGGAGATTCATGTTCTGATTGCCACTGACGATTACGTGTTTACCGAGCGAACCGATCATGCACGAATTCTCGCTAACGACAAAAAAGTCAGTATTCCATTGATGGCAATCTATGAGTTTTCTGCTGACGGAAAAATTAAAGCTTGGCGAGAGATTTTTGATACTGGCTATGCGGCTTGCCAAATTGATGTGGATATGGATGATATGGCGCAAATCACCGGAAGTGTCTAATAATTAGGTTTGCCGCGAATTGGCCGGCTTTCAGCTTTGAGCTACATTCAGTAATCTAAAACAGTGAATTTGGGTGAAATACAACCAGATTTAAACGCGCCAATAGCATAATAATGTTTTATCGTACGTGTGTGGCATGAGATGTATTCGTTGAGCTAACGCGAAAAATTAATCCAGTTTGAGATTATATATTTTGAACTTGGCATTGACCTACGAGTTGCTGGTTGGGCTGTAGCCACTGTCACTGGACAAGGCAGCCTCAAAGATAGGTTTTTAGTACTGTGACTATAGTGCCTGCGATGTATATCCGTTCGCAATTAATATACGGCCCAAAAGGGGCATATATTACATGGTTGGCTGTGATTTCTTTACCTGAGTAGTGATACTATAGTATCACTACTAGTCTGATTCAGGGGGAGCACATGAAAGTTGAGCTTGTTACGAACCTCAAACGTCAAGCCACCAAGATTCTGGCAGATCTGCGCTTGTCTAAAGAGCCGATACTAATTACGGAGCATGGTCAGCCATCCGCATACCTTGTCGATGTGCAGGATTACGAGTTTATGCAGCGTCGACTTGAGCTACTTGAAGGGCTCTCATGGGGAGAGCGTGCTGTACTTGAGGGAAGAATGTGCAGCCAAAGTGAGGCCAGGGAGAAAATGAGTAAATGGCTGAAGTAATATGGACCGAGCCCGCCCTGCAAGAACTGGATGCCATTGCTGAATACATTGCTTTGGATAACCCTAGTGCTGCAAGTCGTCTGGTCCAGGAAGTTTTCGATAAGACCGAGCGCTTGGAAGGTTTTGCCCAATCCGGACGAATTCCCCCAGAGCTCCCTCATTCGGTGTATAGGGAGGTAGTGGTTTCACCGTGTCGCATTTTTTATCGTGAGGATGAGGCGCGGGTTTTCATCCTTTATGTGATGCGAGAGGAACGGCAGCTTCGAGCTTACATACTGGAAAACAGCTAGTCATACGCGGCACTCAGATGCTTTTGTCTTCGCTTCGCTGCGTTAAAGTCACCGATACGCTCCGTGTTAGAATTAGCCGCCCATTGCTGTATAAGGTGATCAATGTTATGTAAGCTGCTTGCGTGATGAGATGGTCGGAGACTTAGCCTTAATCTGTTTATTGGGTTTAGATAAAACGGATGTTGTTACTACAGTCAAACCAACCACAGTGCCTTCGCGACATGCCCAGGACAGCCAATCCCACCAGCCATTGCCAATCAACGCGGCTAAAACACCCAGCAGGCAAATACTGTTAATCAGTACCGGCCAGCGATAGATGGCCCAAGTCGATCGAATCTTTTTGGTTTGTGTCTGGTTCATGCTTTTTTAGGGGCTCGATTTCCTAAATAACACATGCGCTTACTGATCATGCTGAATTACTTTTTCGTTATAGTCGGTCATGGGTTTGTACCGGCAACTGGTTTATCCTGACGAAAAAATCGTTTGATCAGGTAGAAGAATAGCGGTACAAAAAAGATTGCTAGTATTGTGGCAGTGAGCATACCGCCGACAACGCTGCGTCCGATAGCATTCTGGCCGCCGGAACCGACGCCGGTGGAAAGGGCGAGTGGCAGTACACCGAAGCCAAAAGCAAAGGAGGTCATAAGGATGGGGCGCAGGCGCAGTTTGGCCGCTTCACAAGCAGCCGTTGCAGCATCGAGCCCTGAGCGCATTTTTTCCTCGGCAAACTCGACGATCAGAATGGCATTCTTAGAGGCGATGCCAATGGTGGTGATGAGCCCGACCTGAAGGTAGATGTCATTGCTGAGGCCGGTTAGCCAGACTGCAATGACCGCGCCGACCGCGCCGATGGGAGCGACAAGAATGACAGCCAGAGGTACCGACCAGCTTTCGTAGAGTGCGGCGAGAGCGAGGAAAATAATCAGTACCGACAAACTATACAGAGCTGGCGCCTGCCCACTAGAGAGGCGCTCCTCGTAAGAGATACCACTCCACTCCAGAGCAATACCGTCGGGCAATTGCGCGGCTAACTCCTCCATGCGCTCCATAGCAGCACCGCTGCTGTAGCCGGGTGCTGGTGCGCCGAGAATCTCAATGGAGGGATGACCGTTATAACGTTCGAGGCGAGCGGGGCCAAAACCCCAGCTGAGCTCGGTTATCGAAGCAAGAGGAGCCATTTCGCCGGACGAACTGCGGACATAGAGTTTACCAATGTCGTCAGGACTACTGCGAAAGACCGCGTCTGCCTGAACCATGACCTTTTTGACACGGCCACGATCCATAAAATCATTGATGTAACTGCCACCCAGTGCGGTAGAAAGCGTATCGTTGATCTCCGCTTGGTTGAGGCCAAGCGCACCAGCTCGAGCATGGTTTACCTTAACGTTGAGTTGCGAAACATCCTCCACCCCGCTGGGGCGGATCTGCGTCAGGATTTTGTCCTGCCGGGCCAGCTGAAGTAGTTGGTTCCGCGCTGCGATCAGTTGGTTATAACCGACACCACCTTTGTCGATGAGCTGCAGATTGAAGCCGCTAGCATTCCCCAGTTCGAAAACTGCCGGGGGAATAAAGGCGATAGCAACGCCACCACGAATTTTCCCCAGCGCTTGATTGGCACGGCTGGCGATAGCAGCTGAACTGTTTTCCTTGCCAGGGCGCTCGCTCCAGTCGTGTAATTTCAAGAAGGAGGTTCCGACATTTTGGGCTTGTCCAGTACCGTCAAAGCCGCTAATACTGAAGACGTAGGCGACATTGTCAGCTTCGCCAATGAGGAATTCATCCTCAAGCTGAGCCATGACGTCGGTGGTTTGGCTCATGGTGGCGCCGGGAGGCAGGGAAATTTGAGTCATCATCATGCCTTGATCTTCAGCAGGCAGAAAACCACCTGGCAGTCGGATGAAAAGCAGGCTTAGGATGGCGATAATCATCATGTAAAACAGCAGAGAGCGTTTCCAGTTGCGATTGGTCCACGATACGCCGTTACCATAGCGCTTGACGCCCCGCTCAAATGTGCGGTTGAACCATCCAAAGAAGCCTTTTTTCTCCTGCTGTGTTTCGTTTTTTGGTTTGAGAATGGTGGCGCACAGGGATGGGGTCAAGATCAGTGCTACCAGCACCGACAGGGTCATGGCAGTCACGACGGTTATTGCGAATTGACGGTAGATGATACCGGCCGAGCCGCCAAAGAAAGCCATGGGCAGAAAAACCGCTGAAATGACTATGCCGATACCAATCAGGGCACTGCTCAGCTCATCCATGGATTTTCGTGCCGCTTCCAGGGGGGACATTCCTTCCTCCTGAATCAGGCGCTCGACATTCTCTACGACGACGATAGCGTCATCGACCAGCAGGCCGATGGCGAGCACCATGCCGAACAGTGTCAGGCTGTTTATGGAGTATCCCAGCGTCAGCAAAACGGCGAAAGTACCGAGTAATACCACCGGTACCGCCATAGTGGGAATCAGCGTTGCTCGCCAGTTTTGCAGAAATAGCAGCATGACCAGAAACACCAGCACAACCGCTTCAATCAGTGTGTATACAACCTGTTGCATGGAGAGCTTGACGAATGGGGTTATATCATAGGGATAGACCGTCTTGATATCAGGTGGTAGTTGCTTAGAAAGATCCTTAAGCGTTTGTTTCACCGCTTTGATGGTGTCTAGCGCATTGGCGCCACTGGCCAGGCTGATGGTCAGGCCGACGGATGGTTTACCGTTAAGCCGTGCATCAAAGCTGTAGATTTCGCCACCGATCTCTACGTTGGCAACATCACGTAGTAGTACAGAGGAGCCATCCTGATTAGTTTTGAGCAGAATATCGCCAAATTGCTCGGGGGTTTCCAGGCGGGATTGTGCGGACACGGTCACATTGAGTGATTGACCTGGTTTGGCCGGCAGATTGCCGATCTCGCCGGCCGATACCTGAGCATTTTGCTCTAAAATAGCGGTTTTGATATCGCCAAAGGTGAGGTTGAAACTGGCGAGCTTAATCGGGTCTACCCAGACTCGCATCGCATACTGCGTTCCGAGAATATTGGTACTGCCAACGCCGGTAATCCGATTGATTGGGTCTTGCAGCTGCGAACTCATAATATCGCCGAGGTCAGTCTGGTCGTGGCTGCCATCCTCGGAATAAAGGGCAATGATAAGGGCAAAGGCTGACGAGGATTTTGCCACCGTGACACCCTGTTGACGCACATCCTCCGGTAGTAGCGGGAGTGCTTGCTGCACTTTATTTTGAACTTGGACTTGAGCTGTATCGGCGTTAGTGCCCTGCTCGAAGGTCAGCCTCATGGACAGCCAGCCAGCGGAGTCGCTGGTCGAGCTAAAATAGCGTAGGTTGTCGATACCTTTAAGCTGTTGCTCGATTACAGCAGTAGTAGAGTCATTGAGTGTTTTGGCATCGGCACCTGGGTAGTGTGTAATGATTTCTACCACTGGCGGTGCGATTGCAGGAAACTGGGCAACGGGCAGGGCGCGGATAGCCAGTAGGCCGGCCAGCATCAGGATAATGGCAAGGACCCAAGCAAAGATCGGACGGTCGATAAAAAAACGGGACATGGTAGATTACTCTTCGGGGTTTGCCATCTGCTCGGTCTGGGTATTGTCTTGTGGATCGACGGGCAGCCAAGGAATGGGGGTGACAGTGGTGCCGGGGATTGATCGGTGTAAGCCCTCGATTATTAACCGGTCGCCACTATTCAGTCCGTCCGTTACCAGCCATTGATCCCCGATCGCCCGTTCGGTGGTGACAATGCGTCGCTCCACTTTGTTTTCTTCATCGACGAGCAGCGCGATGGCGCGACCGCGATTGTCACGACTGATGCCCCTTTGGGGTACGAGAATAGCTTGCTGCTGGACCCCTTCGACTAAGCGTGCGCTCACATACATGCCGGGTAGCAGTATACCTTCAGGATTAGGAAAGGTTGCTCGCAGCATGACTGTGCCTGTTGCTGGGTTAACGGTGATTTCGGAAAACTGCAGTCGGCCTTCAATGGGGTATGTTTTGCCGTTAGGCAGCAGTAGTTGGACCGGTGCACCGTCGCTCTCTAAAGTAAGTTCTCCAGCTTGTACAGCCTCACGAAGGTCGAGCATTTTTGAGGCCGGTTGGGTGACATCAACATAGACAAAATTAATTTGTTGGATTGTTGCCAAGGCTTGTTCTTGCCCTGCCTGGACGAGCGCGCCGGAAGTGACCAGTGAGCGGCCAATGCGCCCTGAAATGGGCGCTCGGATGCGGGTGAAGTTTAGGTTGATCTCAGCCGTTTCCACGGCAGCACGTTGAACTATCACTTCGGCGCTGGCTTGATTGGCTGCCGCATTGGCATTGTCGAGCTCCTGGCGGCTGATGGCGCTGTTGTTGTTGAGTTTTTTATAACGCTCTGCTTGTAGACGAGTGGCCTCGATTGTGGCTTTGGCACGTGCCAGCGCTCCTTTAGCGCTGCTAAGGGCCGCGCGGTAGGGTGCATCTTCAATTATATAAAGGGGCTCACCGGCTTCAACGAACGCGCCTTCTTCAAATAATCTACGGCGAATAATCCCGTTTATCTGCGGCCTGACTTCCGATGTTTCGGCGGCAACAATGCGTCCTGGCAGTTCACTGGTCAGCGTAATGGTTTCACTTTGCAGAGTCACTACGGTTACTTCCGGCGGTTGTGGTGCCGCTTGTTCCGGTGCGTCACAACCGCTAAGCCAAAGCGAAAATAGGAGAAGGGCAACAGCGCTTCTTTTGGTCAAGGGCATGGGGGTACCTATTACTGAAAGTATTGTGACTGAACGCTCACTCATGGAGGGGGCACATCATAATTACTCCCTCCCTGAATGGCAAGAACAGTATTTCCCCCAACCTTATTTTGGTCGGGTGTTCAGGGACAGGAAGCCGGGCTGGCTAGATAGGTAGTGTGGTTGTGCGTGGTAAAGTTAATAGCGAGGGTCGCTAGGGGTTGCAGTTATCAGGTGGTATTTTGATTATCGACAAGGCCTAAGGCGCGCAGCATAAGGAAGGCGGTACGACTGCTAATTTGCTCAATTTCTGCTGGTGTTTTGATGGCGGTGCACAGCCCAAGACCAACAAAGCAGGCCATCATGATATCGGCATAGGCGCTGAGATCATCTGCCGGTATGTCAGGTCGTGCCAGCATGGCGAGGCGACGCACACCCTCCTGGTAGAAATTGATTAGTGTTTCAAGCCGCTCTGCTACCAAGGTGTTGCGCGACGCCTCTGCGGTGATTTCGTAGGAAAGGCTGATGTTATCGGGGATCAGTGAAATTTCGATAATGGCTTTGAGGGCATCGAAAATAGTGCATTCGTCACGCTCAACGGAATCAAAAATGGTATTCATTTGAGCGACGCGTTCATGCACGCTCTGCTCGACTATGGCCAGAACAATGTCAGACTTTGCATCAAAGTGGCGGTATATCTGTCCGGTGCTGACTGAGGCTTCTGTGGCTAATTCGGCTGTGGTGGTGGTGTGAAATCCTTTTTCCCCGAACAGTCGACGCGCGGTGTTGATAATCCGCTCTCTCGGGCTCAGGTCAGAGGCATGATTACGCACGACTTTACTTGTGGCTGAGATTTGTTTGTTTTTTAGCGCTTTCTTCATTTATTTGCTCGTTATTATAGTATTTGCATCCTAACTGCAAGATTGACGTATGAGGAGTATTCTCTAAGGAAAAGTATTGGTGATTTGATCGTAGACGATGCGGGTTAAAGCACAATGTAACGAAAAAAATCTCTTAAGTTTGTTTCAAGAGTAACATAATGCACCGCATATCTATTGGCAATACCTAACTAATTGATCTAGCAGCGTTATTATTGGCTGTTTTTTTCACATGATGAGTTTCAGTTTTATGCGCTGCCTGCTCAACAGTATGAGCAAATGGTTGAGTACATGGCAGGAAATATTTATGCGGTACAACAAGGTTCTATCATGAGCGCGTTAAGTATATTAACCAAGGAGGTAACCAACCGATTTTAGCTGCACGAAGTGCGGTAGCCTAGTGTCACCTTGGTTATTCATATTCGTCGCTGTATGAGTCAAAGTAATACAGGTAGGTTGAATAATTAAGTCAGTATTTGTGATACCGACAAGGGCTATGGATGCCTATTCTAGGCTTTTTTATTTTAAAATTTAAAAGAGGGTTTTCCACAAGATCTCTTTGGCTTACACGATAGGCTACCTTATCGATATTGATGGATCTTACGTTATTTTGTTTCACGTTGTAGCGTCTGAAACTACTTAGGCCGCCTGAGCGGCACAAGCCTGGCATAAACAATGTAGTTCCAATTGCGGGCTTTTCAGTAGATAACCTGCCTGCTCAACATTACGTTTCAGTGTATTGATCAGTGTTTTTTTAATACCAATTTCTTTTACATTGCTACATTCGTCGCAAATCAGAAATTGCGGCACTTCGTGAGCATGGTCGCAACTGATGTGAGAGCAGGCCACATATTTATTGGCCAAATGCAGTTTATGCACCAGATTTTCACTTTCCAGAAATTCCAAAATCCGGTAGACCGACATGGGGGGGACGGACTCATTGAACTCATTCCGATAAAAATCCGCTAATTCATAGGCCGATAAGGCTTTTTGGGACTTAAGCAAACCAGTTAGTACATGTTTGCGTTTATCTGTCAGGCGTGTACCGTTGGCCTTGCAGTGCTTTTCGGCATGATCGAGAATCTGTGTGATTTTACTCATATCTTTATACCCGATATGTGGAGCTATCGGCTAAGTGCTGTAACCGCAGCTAATGGATGTTCTGGTATTTGACAGATGTAGATGTATTGCTTGCCTAAAGCTTTTTGATATCTACTGCACTTGCTCTAGTCTCTCCAAGAAAGGATATAACATATCATTGATCTTGTCGAGAAGATGGCTATGCCCACTAATTAGTGGCATTTGGTCACCCAGTACCTGACCCTAAAAACATATTCAAATGCTACGCTAAAAACGGGGGGCAGTAGGTGACCATCAAAGCTGGTTAAAACATACTCCGCAGGCCGATGCTGAATCCACGTCCGGGCAGGGGCGAGCTATCCTTCACAAAAGAGGAGTGTACACGGGCCTCTTCGTCGGTGAGATTACTGCCTTTGAGGTAGATCGTGAGGTCACCGCGGCTATCGGTGAAGGTGTAGGCCAGTTCGGCATCTACTAAAGTATAAGCATCTGTGCTGGTTTCCAGCTCCGCCACTTTGTCCTGTTCAAAGTAGTGAGAAGCGCCAAGCTCCGCTTCCCAGCCGTTGTTCTGGTAACGCAGTTGGCTACCTAGGCGTACAGGTGGAATACGAGGCAGGTTGCCGCCATCGTCCAGTTTGCCGCGAATACTGTCGCCCCACAGGGTCAGGGTGAAAGGAGGGGAGAACTGCCAAGCAAGCTGGGCCTCAAGGCCGTATAAGGTAGCATCGGCTTGTTCGAAGGCATAGACGGGCAGGGCGCTATGGTCGTGTTCTTCTTCGCTCTCCTCGTGATCGTGGCCCTCAATGTCTTCGCTGGTGTAGCCAGTATGGCGCTCGTAGTAGAAATTTTCGATCTGGTTGTAGAATACATTCACCACCCAGCCAATATTGCCAGAATGTTTACGCAGACTTAGGTCAATATTATTGGAGATCTCCTCATCGACCTGGTTGCCAGAATGGAAGTGAGGGTGCTCACCTTCATGTAGCCAGAACAGCGCGCCTACCTCAAAACTACCAGTGCCGATATGCGGCCCATAGGAAAACAGTTCTGAGGCGCTGGGTGCCCGCTGAGCGTGGGTCAAGGACAGACCAGCGTTGTAGTCTTCGGCAAAATCCCAGACCACGCCAGCGGAAACGCTGTAGGGGTTGAAATCCAGCTCGTCAAAGTGCAGGAGATCGTTTTCGTCATGGCCAAAGGCGATGGGATCGGCGTCGAGGGTGACTTGTTCAACCCGAGCGCCCAGTTGCCATAAAAAATCACCGATGTGTTTTTCTTGCATCAGCGCGATGGCATAGCTATCGGTGCGGTTCGGCGGCGTGAAAGCCTCTTCGCCGATAGCTTTAAAATCAGAAGTTTTAGCTTCAAAAGAGAGAGCGCCACGCCAGCCAGACATTTCCTGCAGCAACAAATCAACACGGGCTTGTAGGGTTTCGTTGCTGAACACAGTGCCAACTTCGCCGTTCTCGATTTCGGCATGCTCGTAGTCGGTGTAGCCTAAGCGAGTGTTGATACCACTCAGCCATGAGTTGTCCAGTGATAGTTCGCTGATCAGTTGCCAGCGATCCTGTTTGAGATCGGAGCGCACATTTTCTTCATGCTCCTCTTCGTGCTCTTCACCTTCCTCCTCATGCTCTTCTCCATGACTGTGGCCAGGGATGCCGTTGACTCGTTCTACACGTCCGTAAGCCAGGCCAATATAACCGTTATCCAGCAGCCAGCTGCCGCCTATATTAAACCCCTTGCTTTGCGAGGCACTGTTTTCCAGCACGCCTTTAGCGTGTTCATCGTGACCTTCTTCCTCATGTTGCGCTGCCGTTTCGAGTACCGCGATACCGGGAATCTCGTAGTTTTCACCATCCCGCCAGAAACCATCCACATGGAAGGCGAACTGGTCATTACCACCGGTATAGGCCAGCGAGACTTCATCTTCATCGGATACCGTATTATGCCCTATGGAGAAACTGCCTATGGATTCACTAGAAGAAGGCACGCGATCGTCGACGATATTGATCACACCACCAATAGCACCGGAGCCGTAGAAAAGGGTGGCTGGGCCGCGCAGAATCTCGATCTGCTTCGCCGTCGTTGCCTCGGTCGCTACTACATGGTCAGGGCCTACCCGCGAGGCATCACTTACATCCAGACCATTCTGGGTGATCAGAACTCGGGGGCCGTTTAATCCTCGGATAATTGGGCTGCTGGCTACCGGGCCGAAATAGCTGGAATGCACACCCACTTCGTTCTTCAGGGTTTCTCCTAGTGTCGACGCTTGTTTACGTCTTAATTCGTCACCAGCTACTACGGTTACGGGTTGCGCCGATTCCATGATAGATGAGTGCAAGGGTGTGGCGGTAACATCAATCTGCTCAATGGCCGAACGCTTCAGAGTAACGTGCAGCACGTCCTTTTTTTCTGTATCCAGATGTAGTGTTTTGTGACTGTAGCCGGGGGCGTTAATATGGAGCTCACTTGGTGTACTGTTACTTGTGTCCAGATTAAAGTGACCCTGATCATCGGTATAAGCCTGCAGATTACTGCCGACAACTTCAACTGACGCATCGCTGATGGGCTTACCGGATGCGTCGGTGATCTGGCCTGACAAGGCATGGGTCAAACCCGATAGGGTCATTAAGACGAGAAGGCTCGAGGTGGTTTTCATTACTTGCTCCAAATTGTTCTCTGTGACGGACAGGTGAGATCGGATTGCCATCATGTTTTGTTGCTATGCCTATAGTATCGTTCACTTGTGTTGGTAGTTTCCAACGTTAGAGTAGAGTTGATACATGGCGTTTTTTGTACGCATAACCTATGCGACGCTTCAGGTTACTGAGCCAGGCTTTACTTGGCTTTGTTCCCGTTTATTCGCGCCCCCTATTTGGTAACATTGGCGGGGCATCTTACGCTCAACGCATAGGATGATATAACATATCATCCGTGTGCCGCAATAAATTAATGATATAACGTATCATATTTGTGGTATCGATACTGACATAACTATCAATATTGTAGCGTCAGTATTTTTGGTTACTTGTATTGTAATTAGGGCTGGCCTTACCCTACGAGGTAAAATTACTTGATTTGGGCCAAAAATCATCATTGCCCATAAGGCTTAGCATCGTAGATTAATTGCATCCCGACAATGTAATGCCTACAATAAAAGTCAATTTAGATTGTTTTTATTTCGCCGATGGCTTTTATTATCCGCTGCCTGGGCGTCGAACAACATTATATGATGATAATTATTTTGATATGAGGCCAGCGCTTACATACAGAATAATAGATTGCGAGAAGGCGTTAATCATGCGGGATTTTTTTTGTCTTAAGAACCTCTTTACGGAAAACAGACGGCTGAGATATAAACAACATTCAAGTTGCTGGCGCAAGATTGTTCGCCATTTATTAATGTGTGTGTTCATGTTGTTCTACTGCTCGGCGGCGGCAGTCGCTACGGGTGCAGAGTTCGCCATTGTCGGATCTGTCAGTGCTCCAGGACAGGAGGCAATGGAAGGCGTAGTTGTTATTGTACAAAAGCAGGGATCTTCAATACTCACCGCAGTGACAACCAATAGTTCTGGGTATTATGCCTTTCCTAGCGATAGGTTAACTGCCGGCGAATATACACTCCGTATTCGCGCTGCGGGCTATGAGCTGGCAGGTCCGAGCCATATAACAATAAAGGTAGTTGACGATAGTGCCGCAGCACTGGATTTGAAACTCAAGAATGTGTCCACTGCCTCTGAGCTTGCTGGCCAATTGACTTCACTGGAGTGGGTGCAAAGTTTCCCTGGCACTCAGGCTGACAAAGACCTTCTGGTTCGCAATATGGTCAATTGCGGCTTTTGTCACTCGTTGGAGCGGGTGGCGCGCTCGACGCACGATAAAGAGGGTTTTCTACGAGTCATACAGCGGATGAAAACCTACGAAACAGATCACTCATCGGCGGTACGCATCCAGTTAGTCGCACCACCTGAGCCTACAGAAGGTCTGCAGTGGTATGGACGTGACGCTGCCGATCTTGCTGAATATTTGGCCTCTGTGAACCTTTCCGGCAACCGAAGTGAGTGGGGCTACCCCCTTAAAACGCTACCCAGACCCAGTGGGGAAGGTACTAGAGCGATAGTGACTGTGTTTCCCATACCACGCCAGCCGAGTGTCATCCACGATCTTGATGTCGATGCTGCCGGGAATGTCTGGTATGGTAACACAGGATGGGATTTTATCGGAAAGCTGAATCCGCTGAGCGGTGAGTTTTCAGAATGGGAGGCTCCTAACTTTTTACCCCCAGCTGCCGTTGGTGTTGATCGTATTGTTGGTGTGCAGGATGTTCAGGTCGATGCAAACAATCATATCTGGGTGGGGATAGGAGGCAATAAACATGCGGCATTTATGCCAGAGAGCGAACGCTGGAAAATCTATGACCTGCCGGTGATATGGAAAAATCCTTTTCTTGGCCCCGTCCGTAAAGGAGCTTCCTCACTTTGGGCGACAGGTATCACCGAGCCTCCGGAAGGTGCCGTTCGACATGAGCATGCCTTCCGGCTAGACATCGATACTGGGAAGCTTGATCCCGGCATTATGTTGTTTGATGACAGACCCAGCCCAGAGTCACCACACCACGATAATCAGCTCAATTACTGCTATATGATGGATCAGGACATAGCTGGAAATTTTCTCTGTACCGCGCCGGAGCCCTCGGCTATTGCCAGAGCTGATGCGCACGGAAAGGTTCGCCTGATTCCCACACCCACGCCCTATGCCTATCCTCGTCGTGGTTATCGTGACGACAAAAACAGGTTCTGGTTCAGTGAGTTTTTTGCCGATAATGTCGGTGTTATCGACCTTAATACAGACAAAATTAAGGAATACCCGCTAACACCAAGGTATATCTCACCTTACTACACTCGGGCAGATCGCAACGGAGATATATGGATTTCCAGTACCGGCTCCGACCGCCTGTTGAAACTGGACCCTGAAACTGGTGAGGTGGTTAAATTTCTGATGCCGGTGAGTTATGACGCTCGAAAGGTTGTGATCGATGACAATGCAGATCGTATTACTATCTGGTTGCCCAATAAAAATCAGGCGCAGCTGATCCGGGTGGAAATTCCCGACTAGTCATCAGTGGTGCCCCTTCTTGATGTGTTAGCGATAGACCAGATCATCCCTGTGGTGACATGACCGGCGCCAAATGCAGGGTCCCTCAGGATATCGGGTTCACCTCGAGTGATCCGTAACGGTTCTTCTCTGGGAAAGCTGGCGCGAAGATGGCAGCTCATACAGTTGGCTTTAAGCCCATTACCCTCGCCAGAATCAGGGAAGGTGGCGTCGAACCAGGGATTAAAGCAAATGTTTGGGCTGGCGTCTTTTTCCGCAGGAATAAGCGTATCAAAGGTTGTATCCATTCGATACTGGTTCCAGGGGGTAGAAACAACATTTTCCCTAGGAGGATTGTCTACGGGGGCTTCGTCCTGCCACCAAAATGTTGACCAAATACCTCTCGGTAGCGCCTTTGACATAAGATGTACACCAACTAGTGCCAGATAATCACCAGATTGCAGCGGTCTGCCAATGGCGATATGGGTGGCCTGAGCAAAACCTGGATCAGCCATAATACGATTTGCCAAACCGCTATCCACGGGTAGATAAAAAAGGCTAGTCAGTTCAGCCGCATCAGGGTTCTGGGTGACTCTTCCTGCGAACGACACTCGGTCAAAATGTTGCTCTGCTGCTGTTTTGATTGCTATTACCCGCTGCCAGTTAAGATAACTGTTGCTGCCTGTGTGACGGTGAGCGCCATCGGGTTCCCAAACCGGCATTGGGCTGCCACCTTCCTTGCGCACTGGCCACCAGGCGGTCATCAACACTTTTGCCGCCTGGGGAAAGGCGGGGATTGCGATGGCCCTTTTGTTTGCTGACTGAGCAAGAGCATCTAACCGCTTCTCATCGTATAGTCGATGAGAGCGAATATGCTGCCAGGCAGCCGGGTTGAAATGCATAAAATTGATTAGTGGCCCGCCGTGGCGTCCGTGGCCTGATGGATTTCGATCGCCGTCAGTAGTCGCCGGTGCACCAGGAAACGCTGGTGCAGATAAATTTTCTGGGTTAGTAGAAAATGTTTGAAGTTCACTTATCCAATGAGTGAATACAGGCATTCCTTTTGAATCTAGTTGCGTGATATCTCTCAGCTGTTGCCACGCATAGGCCCGCTGCGCGTCCTCATTGCCGTTCTTTGCTGCTAATAATAATGGATCAGCAAATGTTACTGTACAGCAGCTTAGGTAAATACAACAAAGGGCTAATGTAATAGCAGGCCAGTGCAGCGTTTTGACAGGACCGGAACTGATACCGTGGTGAAATGACGTAGTAGAATAGACGCTCACGACAAGGTGCAGTCCACCTCAACCGGTGTCAGGGCTTTAGCCCTCGGTAAACGACGCCTTATCTGGGAGGAAGAATAGTCTGGGTGTGAACATCTCGATTCAACTTTCGATGGGCTAATGTCTACAGGCAGCTCTAGGCGATACCGGCCCCGCTTGTCAGTGACCGCAACAAAATCCAGCATGGCTGTTGCGAAGACCATAGTCGCGCCCTCTACATAGTCACCAGACTTGCTTTTGACTGCGCCAAAATAGACATTGACCGGGTTATTCTTATGCGAGTCCTGGGGGATATAATCGCCATAGATCTGGGCCCCGGTCGCGAGAGGTAGTGCCAGAGACAGTGCCAGAGTGGCGAGTGATAGAGCGCGTAATATTGTCACGGTTTGAACCTGAACTTATTTCCAGACCAGTTGAGGAGAGTGACTACTGAAACAATGTTCCTCAGAATGAAGTCCAATCAGCAGTAAAGAGAGTTAATGCTATTGTTGACAGTTTCGCCGGGTCCGTCAAGCCGCGGTGGTTAGACTAGACCAACTCAATAAATAAAAAACCCGCGCATAAAGTAGACGCAAGCAAGCATCGCTACAGGCATAAGTATCGTGGCGACTTTCTCCAGTCTAATCTTGATATTCAGTAAAGAAAGGCTCAGCGATACAACTGTGGCAGCAATTGCTGCGCCCATTAAAAGGCCATACCACTGCATAGCTGGGCCATGATTACCCTCTAGTTGTCGAAAAGCCCATTCACCAGTCAGTGGATAGTAGAGGAAAAGAGGGCTGTCCAGCGAAAGCAAAACGACATAGGCAACACAGAATGTAGCGGTTAAAGATGCTCGAAAATTAACCGTCATGATCATAGGCCCCTGTAATTGTTAAGCAGGTGGCCAGCGATAAAATTAAACCATACAATCACCGCCAGGCTTAATGTAATACCGGTTCGGGCTAGGCGATCCCCTTCTGGCGACCTCCATACACCACTGTAGAGTGGTAGTGCTGCCAGTCCTAACGCTCCCCAATGCTCTTTGATTTCAAATAGGCCTATGGCCCAGCCGAGTTGCATCTCTTCAAAAGCGATCCGCACCTCTAAGCGGTAGGCTGGGTAGAGGATGCTACCCAGCACAAAGGTAATCAGGTAAGAAATGATGACGGTGTTAATGAATGCTGAGGAGTTTACCGAGGCATAACGGCGTAATATATTTCCTTGCGGATTTGCATTCTGTAGTAAGCAGCTTGAGGCTTGGTGGCTAATAGCCCCAAGCAAAACAACTCCAGCCAAGCCGTGAAAAATCAGTAGAAAAATCAGCAAATTTAAAACCTTATTATCAGTCATTTTAGAAGAGCATGGTATTGCTCTTTTCACTTCCGAACAAGTTCACTTCCTGTATTTTTTAGCCGCTTATTACAATCACTTTCATAGCCGTTGGTTTTTTGAATAACCTTTTGTAAAGTTCTTGGAGGCGTATACTGCCACCGAAGTGGTTAACCAATCAGGGAGGTCACGTTGAACCCGGAAGAACAAAAGCAGATGCCGGTAACGGTGGCTGCGCAAAGATAAAATGGCGATAACTACCTTGAAAAACATGGCAGGTTATACAACACAGTGCACATAATAAACAACCAACCGTTGCATTTCACGACAACGCTTTTATAGTGGTGACGGGTTCAGGATGAATCTATAGCTGGAAGGTATTCTCAGGATGAGAACCCACAAGGGATGGTAAGGCATTGCACGATGGCAGCTGCCTTTCTGCTATTTTTAGTCTGATTTAGAAAAATCAGTCTTTCATACCTTCGGGTTTGACCGGCACCAGCAAGATTATCATCTCTCGGAAGTTAAGGTGTAATCAAGCAGCCGTCTACTTTTCCAGGCAAGCTCCTTGTACGGTTGCCATCTGACAGTTACCCGTTTTTAGTCGGTGTCTGTCAACTTAGATTTGAGCTAAATTCTTCTTAACCCAAATCAATTTACGGTAATCATCATTGCAAGAGCGTGATTGATTTGGCGCTTACGACGAGACAGCTCATTATTAGGTTCGGACGATTTATCACTAGCTACTTTATCGCCCCAAAAAACAGAAGTATTAGTTTCTGAGTGCCTGGGCTTTCGCGACTTATTAGCATGGTAATAAAAGCGCTTGAGGGGATATTATCTTGCCGGCAAAACCCTGCGGCAGATAGTCTGTCGAATCCCCATAATAACGATGATAGAACTTATGTAATAAATAGATTCTATGGAGCCTTCCTTGAACTCGAAACCATTGATGTTGCGATTAGTAAAGTTGCAACACCTAGCAATGCCGATGTCATTATAAAAGGAGTGCTATAGCTGCCAGTCTTATCGTAGATGTAGCCAAGCCCTGGAGCAAACAAGAATATAAATGGCAGTTTTAGAAAGTAGCTGAACCCCATCGCTCGACTGACATTCTCGGCCCCGTAAAGAACGGTCAAGACCGCTCCATGAAGAGTTAATAACGGAAGCGCGCAAACCCCCATAACGCCAGCTAGTATAAATAATGGGGTGCCAGTAGCCTGTAACATTACCCACCAAACACCGGCCTGGAAGATACACGTGACTATCAACGCTCGATGCGGACCATAGCAGTCGGCAAACCAGCTAAATAACAGAGCTCCAATTATTCCCGAACCTGCAAATATCGAGAGTAACATCGACGCCTCTTGCAGTGAGAAACCACCGTATTCCACCCCGAAAGGTACTGCGTGGACGACAAAGGCTGTCCCAGAACCTGCAATTATTCCGATAGCAAATGAAATTAACCAAAACGGAGGGTTTGCAACGATTTCACGGTTCGTTCGTAGCTGATTACTCTTCTCTTGGTCTGCTACAGCTTCACACCCACCCGTGGTCTCGACATCACCATAAGGACGCTGGCCAACTGCCTCTGGTCGATCTATCATCAACAAGATTAGCGGTGCCATACTCAGGAATACGATTCCTATGGTCCATAGTATCGCCTCTCGTCCGTACTCCGGAAGAAAGTGCCCTACGATGAGTGGTGACACGAATAGGGCAATCGGCAAATTTACAACGCTCAGAACTTTAGCTCGATCCGCAACAAACCACCGGCTAATCACCGTAACGGGGGCCAATATCGCCAAGAAACACACACCGACCCCTATGACTGCATATGAGAAAGCTGCCATCATAAAGGAAGTTGTCCAAGCCAATCCCCAATAGGTAAGACCCGTTGATATTGCGATTGGAATTAAAACGGCTCGGGTAGAGAAACTGCGGAGAAGAATTCCCGCAAACGGTGAAAGCAGGCCAATCGACAGCGTAATCATACTCATGCCTGTAGCAGCAATCGTACGGGTGACACCGAAGTGACTTTCATTACTGGCCAATAAAGGTCCAAATGACCCCATCACGAGGCCCATGGCACAGTTCTGAACTAAGAAGCAGATGAAGACGACACGCCACTTTAGCCATGATTTTTTAGGATTGAGAGTTAAAGAGTTTTCAATCATGTAGCTTCTCTTTTAGAATTATTTATTGTTTACAGCCAGCGCGCACTCCAAAAGTGCGCGCCCCCTTAAGCCAAGCTACATCTCGTACATGAATTCTACGCCCCAAGTCCTTCCAGGCTGCTGATCGGCAAAGACAAACGAACCCCCATTACTCACGCGACTAATCCTGCCATCGCTGTGAAAAGCGTCATCTGCAAACACACTGATCTTGATTCGTTTATTCTCTGCCATTACACGTTCGTAACTTATAGAGAAATCAACTTCGCCGTAGTTGTCAATCATCTCTCGATCTAGCCCAAGAGGATCCCTAGTGGGGTCGGTACTGTAGTCGTCCACCCATTTATAGTTGGCGCTAACTGTTATGCCTCCCGGAATAGAATCGAGTGCGTGATAATAATCACCGCCTACACTGATGCTCCATTCTGGAGCAAAGTTAAGGCGCCGTTGATCCTTGATGTCAACACCCTCGTCATTCAAGAACTCATCATATTCTGCATCTAGGTAACCGATAGCGGCGTTAAGCGATAAGTTAGCTGTTATTGAGGACTGTAATTCTAGTTCGATACCGTTGATTTGGGCAGAGGCCGCATTCTCGATCACGGTCTCGACAGCAAGGGTAAGGGGAGATTCCCTGTGCACAGCCTCCTGTTTGTCGTCATATTTCATGTGGAAAGCGGTAGCGTTAACCCGCAGACGGTTATCGAACCATTCGGAACGGATCCCCAACTCGAAATTATCAATGGTTTCAGGGTCGTAGGGGCCAAGAGCAGTTGGGCTTACCGCACGAGGATTCCATCCGCCACTTCTAAAGCCTCGCGACCACATGAAATAGCCCATCATTTCATCCGTAAAATTGTGGTCGATCCCGATACGCGGACTGAAATTGTCGTAATCAACTTTCGGATCACGACAGGACTTAGTGGGAGAATTCAAATCAGGACAACTCAAAAGCGCACCTACGCGCTGTGCGACAGAAATTTCCTTTGTTTCGTAATTGAATCGTCCTCCGAGAGTCAGGCTGGTTTTCTCGGTCAAGTCATAGTTCATTTCACCGTAGGCGGCATATGCCTCAAGTGACTGCTCGGCAAACGAGCGGGCGATGTTGGCACCTAAAAGATCTACCGTTTGAGGCGCCAGCGCATAATCCATTTTGAAATAGAAAAGCCCCGCCACAAAGTTAAAAGGTCCTGCGTAGTCAGTAGAGACTCGAATCTCCTGGCTCCACTGCTCTAGCTCTTGATTTCGCGTTACCAGAAGGAAGGGCTGACCACCTACATCTGGTCCGCCAGTGTTTTCTAGCCGCCCAAATTCATCCATCTCGTTATAGGCAGTTATTGAAGTCAGCGTCATATTCTCTAAGTGCCAATCTGCATGGATACTGTAGGTTTGACTCTCTATTCCGCTTTCGAATGGCTGCGAACCGAAGGACAGGTCGAAGCCGTTGGATTTAGCAACGTCATACGACGAGTCCGCGCATACCGAAAACGCGTCGCAGAATGTTTCGCCTGGTCTCGTCAGGTTGAGAACACCTGGGTAA
>JBAYQJ010000012.1:0-92802 GCA_041677245.1 Spongiibacteraceae bacterium
AAGAGCGATTCCGCTGCCCGCATATTCAATCCCTTCACTCAAATCATATATTGTTCGCTTTTAAAATCAATAAGTTATAGCTCTTTTTCCTAGATAATGGGAAAGGGGTCCCCTTATTTGGGGTAGGTTTGACAGTTAATCAGCTGACGGTGTACTGTATATAAAAACAGTTCTGGAGCGATCATGGACGATATACGCCACAAACTACAAGCTAAACCCACCCGCTTTCTCGATCAACTTCGCTGGCACATTAGACAACAAGGATTAGCCTATAAAACCGAGCAGACCTACATTCATTGGGTTAAACGGTTTATCTATTTTCACAACAAACAACACCCTAAAAATTTAGGCATTGCTGATGTTGAAGCATTCCTAACATACTTAGCTGTTAATCAGTATTGTTCGATAAATACTCAAAAAATTGCACTTAACGCACTGGTATATCTCTATAAGAAATTTATGGGCATTGATATGCCGGACCTTTCCTTTTCACCAGCCAAAGCTCCCCGCCGGCTCCCTGTTGTTTACACTCAGCAGGAAATAACCGAAATTCTATCGTTTCTATCAGGCACTCCACGCTTAATGGTGAAGCTCATGTACGGTACAGGACTTCGCAGTGCTGAATTATTATCTCTGCGTATTAAAGATATAGATTTTGGCAGTAATAATATTTATGTTCGTTCTGGAAAGGGAAATAAAGATCGCACGACCATGCTACCTCAAGGGCTTATAGAGCCCATTAAGCGCCAAATTACGAAAGTAAAATTGCTTCATGCTCAAGACTTGGAAGATGGGTATGGTGAGGTCTATATGCCAGATGCTTTAAATCGTAAATATCCAAATGCTTCTAGAGAAACACCCTGGCAATTCCTGTTCCCATCCAGCACCGTGGGAAAAGACCCTCGTTCAGAAGCAATAAGAAGACACCACCTTCACCCGTCAGCACTCAGTAAACATATCCGCAAAGCTTTTAAACAAGCGGGAATCAACAAGCCCGCTAAATCACATAGCTTTCGGCATAGCTTTGCGACACATCTACTGGAAGCCGGGTATGACATTCGTACAATTCAAGTATTGCTAGGTCATTCCGACGTAACCACAACAGAAATCTATACGCATGTTGTTAACAGAGGAGGTAAAGGTGTTGTCAGTCCTTCAGACAGGCTTTAAAGGAGATTGGCAGCTGGGTTAATAGAATCTCAAAAAAATTTGGCCATTATATGCGATGAAACGAATATTATTTTTCACATTAGCGTCTGCTTTGGAGCATTAATAACACTAAGGGGTCAGGCCTTACATTTGACATTTTAGCGACACCTACTTACTCTTCACGATAAATTCCTCGCCTGTTTAATAATTATGGCTAGACCGTTACGGATTGAATATGCGGGTGCGTTGTATCATGTAACTTCTCGCGGTAATGACCAGCAGGCTATTTATTGCTCTGATTCCGATCGAGAGCATTTTCTAATGCTGTTAGCCAACGGCTGTGAACGATACGGATGGGTTTGTCATAGTTACTGTTTGATGACTAACCACTATCATCTGCTTATAGAGACCCAAAATCCTACGCTGTCGAAAGGGATGAAGTATTTGAACGGTGGTTACACCCAGTATTTCAACCGGACGCATCATCGTGTGGGGCATGTATTCCAGGGGCGTTTTAAGGCTATTATGGTAGAGCGTGATAGCTATCTGCTTGAGTTATGCCGCTATATAGTCTTAAACCCCGTTCGGGCACAGATGGTTAAAGTAGTAGGAGATTGGCCGTGGAGCAGTTATCGAGCTATAGCGGGTATGGTTGAACCAATTAAGGCGTTAACGACTGATTGGGTGCTGGGTAATTTTAGTAGTCAGCGCGCGCGAGCAAGTATCAAATACAGAGATTTTGTTGCTGAAGGGAAAGCCCAGCCGTCCCCTTGGCAGTATTTAAAAAACCAAGTCTTTCTTGGCACTGATGAGTTTGTAGAAGAGGCCCAGAGCAAGCTCAGGGCAGATCAGTCGTTGGAGGATATTCCCAAACCTCAAAAACTGGCGCCGATAAAGCCACTGGATTACTACGTTAGCCATTATGTAGAGAAGGAAGGTATGGCTCGCGCTTATTTGAGTGGGCATTACACGTTAGCCGATGTCGGCAGGGCTTATTCAAAAAGTTACGCAACAGTGAGTAGAGCAGTGAAAAAATTTGAGGAGTTAAATAGTGGCTGTAGATCAGGGATCGGTTAGTAAGGCGTAACCTGCTTTCTTCTGTTCAATTTGTATAATATTGATAGAGGAGAAGGGTTAGAACGACGTTAGTGATAAAATACGCAGCTGGTCATTAATACTGCATAGGCCGCTCGCTATAAATAGTATTCTACTCTCTACGGGTAGGTTTAGTTTTAATAGGTAAGAGGCCTTTGGGTTTGGAGTCATTGTCAGTCGTTCGTCTTGCTATTTTTATTGTGTTAACCAGTGCGCTGATTGTTTGCTCATGGAGGTCCTTGCACAATAGTTGCTCGCATGGTTTTTATCGTTTTTTTGCCTTTGAGGGGATATTGGCACTGGTTTTAATCAATGCGCCTTTCTGGTATCGGGATATTTTTTCTCCCTTACAAATAGTGTCCTGGATTTTGTTATTCCTATCCATTTTTCTTGTGGTTCAGGGTTTTCATTTTTTGAGAAAGCTAGGCGGTGCCCGACAGGTAAGAGAGGTGGCTGCGGAAAATCTTGGGTTTGAAAACACTACGGAGCTGGTAACGGATGGTGTTTTTAAATATATTCGGCATCCGATGTATTGTTCTTTGATGCTGTTTACTTGGGGTGTTTTGTTAAAAAATATTACCTCATTGAGTTTTTCTGCGGCGCTGATATCAACGGTGTTTTTAATCGCCACAGCTAAAGTTGAAGAGATGGAGAATATATTGTTTTTCGGTGGCAGTTATAAAGATTATATGAGAAAAACAAAGGGGTTCATCCCCCGCTTATTTTAATGGCTGTCTATATGGTATGACAGAGCTTAAAGCGTTTGGGATTAACTTCATAGTACGTATCGATTGGTTAGAGTAACTCTAGCTTTTGGGCGGCATCACTACCCATTCTGGGTCATCAAATTCACCAATGGGGTGAATATCACAAAAGGGCGCGGCACTGCGGATGATGGTGGCGACGTTTTCATCGTGATGCGACTCCATGGCATCGCGTTGTTCTTTGCTCTCCCACGTGGCAATAGCAATGAGCACACTGGGGTCATCCAGTTTGCGGTGCAGCTCGGTGCCGCGCGCTCCTGGTGCTTGTTGAATAATCTTACTGGCGCGAATCCAGGCGTCGGCGTATTCCTCGGCTTTGTGTCCAGGCTTGATATGTACTTCAAATAGGTATTTCATGGTTAGCTATTGCTCCATGGCTCTCAGAAGAACTGTGTTCAGTTTAGCTTAAATGCCGCGGCGATCAATGTAGAGGGTACCACTGGGGTAGGGTTAAAGTTAAGTTCTTGCCTAGCCATGGGCGCTGGGTCAACACCATTAAGGGTTTAGGTTATGGGTGTCTGGATTGTACGGGTGATCAAAACAATCATTATGCTGATAGCAGTAATGACCATTGCCATCGTGGTTTTATTCGCAGTTGGTCCTGTTTCTAACTTTTGGGTCATGCTTAATGGCGTCTTGGGTTTGGGCGTTGAATCCCCCTCTGAAATAGCGGTCGAGCAGCGCTTGACTGTCCCCGAGGGTTTTTCTATTGGTCAATACGCGATAGGGTTGAAAAAAATTCGCTTTATGGCATTAACTCAAGCGGGTGATTTGCTGGTGAGTCAGCCTAGAGAGGGCAAAGTACTGTTATTAAAACGTGACGACAATGGTGACGGTCGACACGACGGCATCGTGGTATTGTTGGATGGGTTGACTCGGCCTCATGGTTTGGATTTTGATCGAGAGTATCTTTATGTAGCTGAATCCAATGCTGTTGGTCGTGTGCCTTTTGATCATGATAAGGGTGCTCTGTCTGGTGTTTATCAAGTTATTATTCAAGACCTTCCCGATGGCGGTAATCATTGGACTAAGTCTATTCGTATTAAAGATGATCAGCTTTACTTGAGCATAGGTTCGACTTGTAATGTCTGTGAGGAAGAAGACGATCGTCGTGCTACGATTATGCGTTTTGATCTCGATGGTAGTCGCGCTAAGGTTTTTGCCAGTGGTTTGCGCAACAGTGTCGGCTTGGACTTTGCTCCTTGGGATGGTGGTTTTTATGCCACAGATAATGGCCGCGATTTGCTTGGCGATGATTACCCGGTATGCGAGCTCAATCATATTGTGGAGGATGGTTTTTATGGTTGGCCGTATATCAATGGTTTCGGCGATCTTGACCCGGATTTGGGTGAAGGGGAGGGTGAATTATTAGCCCAGGCACGCTCCCCAGTATTTGGCTTTCGTGCGCATAACGCACCACTAGGTATGAGGTTTATTCGTAAGGCAGTAATGCCCGCCGGTTATGAGCGTAGTGCTTTGGTTGCTTTACACGGCTCATGGAATCGCCGTGAGCCCGATGGCTATAAAGTGGTTTCCTTGCATTGGCAGGAGGATGGAAACATTACCGCTAGGGATTTTATGAGCGGATTTAACGTCAACGGTAATATTATCGGTCGCCCGGTGGATGTGGCGGAAGGCCCAGACGGTTGTGTTTATGTCTCTGACGATTACTCTGGCACTATCTACCGTGCTTGTTACGGGGTTGTGCAAAACAAGCTGACTGATGCCTCGGCAGTTACACAGGATGATTCGTATTGGCATTCGCTGTCGGTTGCGGAGCAACAAGCTCTGGAGCGGCAAGGCGCGGTGCTTTATAAGGATCAAGGCTGTAGCGACTGTCATCTATTAAATGGTGACGGTAATCAAAATGGCAAGCCTTTATTAAATCTTGCGCAACGTTATAGTCACCAGAGCTTGGCGGATTATTTGTTAGCACCTAACCCGCCGATGCCGCCATTTTTATTAAGCGAGCGGCAGCGGTTGAGCCTCGCCGCTTATTCATTGAAATAGGTCGCGTTCAATCATTCCCGAAGGAGAGATTAATAACTCACATCATATGGATTGCCGCCCAGTGCCATGGAAATATCAGCAATAGTTTTTTGTGCGCGAACACTGTTACCGGCTTTGTCTAAGGGTGGTGAAATAACGGCAATACCGAATTTGCCAGGAGATACGGCAATGATGCCGCCGCCAACACCACTTTTGGCAGGTAATCCTGTTTTATACAGCCATTTACCTGCGTCGTCATATAAGCCCGCTGTTGCCATTAGGGCTAATAATTCCGGTACATTGGCAGGGATCATCACTTGTTGGTTAGTGACAGGGTTCTTGCCTGCATTTGCCAGCGTCGCTGCCATCAAGGCCAAATCCTTTGCGTTAGCACCAACCGAGCATTGGCGGGTATAAATATCGGTGGCACGTACGGGCTCTTGCTTGATGTGGCCGTAGGCAAACATCAAATGGGCAATGGCCTGATTGCGCTGGTTGGTGGCAGCTTCTGATTGATAAATATCTTCCTGCACGGTTAGCTTGCGCCCGGCAAAGGCATTATAGGTTTGCGCTATTTTATTCCAGATTTCATCGTAGGATTTACCTGTGACCATGCTGGTTGTGGTTATCGCGCCAGCGTTGACCAGCGGATTCATTTCTGCACCTCGATATTGCTCGATAGCCACGATTGAATTAAAAGCTTGGCCGGTCGCATCAACCCCTGTATTTTCGGCGAGAGCTTCCGGGCCCGATTGGTCCATGACAAGTGCCGCGGTAAAGACTTTGGAAATTGATTGGATAGAGACTTCAGATTTTATATCACCTTTGGTATAAATTTTACCGTCGGTGGTGACCAGAGCGATGCCATAGATATTTGAGTCAACTTTGGCTAGTGCGGGGATATAGTCGGCATTGGCGCCTTCTTCGAGTCCCTGGTATTTCTTGTAGGCGGCATCTAGTGCTGCCTCGATGTTTTTTTTGCTTAACTCAACCGCGTGTACCGTGCTACTACAAGCCAGCGCCAAGCTGATCACGAGTGTTTGCGCAAAGCGCCATGAACTAGACATAAAATAACTCATATTATCACCTCTATAGATATGTGATTTATAGTTTTACCCGTAAGTTGCCACGGGATAAATTGTACTTAACCGTGAACTATATGCGGCTATCCGTGCTGATATGGCTATCATTATCAGCTTTGGTGAGACTGCTACCGACAGAGCTGCTGTAGTGATCATTTCAGGTGTGGCTGTAATAGGCCAGAAAAATAGTAGAAGGAGTTCGCTAAAGGGGGAGTAGTTAATGCCGCAGAGTATTGGATGCGTGTTGCTGGGTTTTGCATTGATTAGCGCTGAACTGATTCTGGCCAGTGGTTTTTATTGTCGTGCTATGGATGGTTTTTAATTCATCTTCGGCGTAAAAAGTAGCTTGTGTGGCATTTTGGCGATGTACGCGCCCTAATCTTATGGTGACACAGATTTTGTATTCAAGCGCTTTTTCTCTTGCCTGCTGTTGTGCGGTATAATCCATCTCATCGTCATTTTCGTTGGGTTTTCTGGCTTTGCTATATAGTGGCCAGTTAGGTCTATCTCGCTTTATCTTTCATTATTTACAAGTCAAAAACCTATGTTCAATACGTCTTCCATACGCCTGAATAAGTACATTAGTGAAAGTGGTATCTGCTCGCGCAGGGATGCGGACCGATATATTGAGCAGGGCAATGTTTTTTTGAATGGTAAAAGCGCCAAAGTGGGGGATCAGGTTGCGCCGGGCGATGAGGTTAGGGTGAATGGTCAGCTTATTGAACCTCGGGAGGTGGAGGATTTAGTCTTTATTGCACTTAATAAGCCGGTGGGTATTGTCAGTACTACTGAGAGTAGCGAGCGAGATAATATTGTTGATTTTGTTCGCCACAGCACCAGAATTTTTCCCATTGGGCGCTTGGATAAAGACTCTCAAGGGCTGATTTTTTTAACCAACAATGGTGATTTGGTCAATAAGATACTACGCGCGGGTAATAATCATGAAAAAGAGTACTTGGTAACGGTTAATAAACCGATCCGCGCTGATTTTATTGAAGGTATGAGTCAGGGGGTGCCTATACTGGGCATCAAGACTAAAAAGTGTAAGGTCATTAAAGAGACTCCCACGGTATTTAGAATTACGCTGGTGCAAGGTCTTAATCGTCAGATTCGCCGGATGTGTGAGTACTTCGGCTACGATGCGGTGCGGCTTGAGCGCGTCAAGATTATGAATGTGGATTTGAAGGGTCTGTCGATCGGTGAGTGGCGAGACCTTACCGACAAAGAGATGAAGACTCTGCTGGCCGCTGTGGAGAATTCACCGACAGAGGCACCTGCTGGACGTAGGAGTTCACAGGGACGCAAGCAAAATAAATCACCGCGCAGTGGCCCAAAAGCCAGTGGACAGGGGGCGCCAAAGGTAGGTAGGAAGGAGCCGTCAGCGGGTAGAAAGCCGTCAGCGGGTAGAAAACCGTCAGCGGGTAGAAAACCGTCAGTGGACAGAGAGCCCTCAGCAGGTAGAAAAGGGGCTTCAGCGGGAAGAAAGGAGCCCTTTGCAGGCAAAAAAGAGTCCTCAGCAGGTAGAAAAACGTCCGCAAAGCCCTCTCGGCACAAGGCCAGTGACCAAGCAAGGGGTAGTGTTGGCAATAAAGTTGAAGCTCGATCTAAGAAAAAACCGAATAGCAGTGAGCGGCATAAATCCGTGCGCTCAACCCCCAACAAACGTAGCCGTTAGTGGCCTATTGAGGGCTGATTCTGTAAAGCGCTAGCCTTTAAAACCCTTAGCAACGAAGTAGACCTCACGAGAGCGGGGGCGTGAAGCGTCTGGTTTGCGAATCATCACTTTGTCAAAGGATGAACGCACATCCTTCAGATACTCCTCAGAGCCTTCTCCCTGAAATACCTTGGCAACAAAGCAGCCCTTTGGCCTGAGTACTTGTCTAGCCATGTCCAGCGCAAGTTCAACCAGATACATGGACGATGCCTGGTCAGCAGCATTTACGCCGCTAATATTAGGCGCCATGTCTGAGATGACTAAATCCACAGGGGTGTCGCCCACAGCGGCCATAATTTCATCAAACACCGCATCTTCGGTAAAGTCGCCCTGAATAAAATCCACGTCGGCCATAGAGTTCATGGGTAAGATGTCGGAGGCAATGACGCGCCCTTTGGCGCCTACTAAGGGTGCCACCACTTGTGACCAGCCTCCTGGGGCGCTACCTAGATCCATCACCATCATGCCGGGGCGTACGAGTTTATCTTTGTTGATCAGCTCAAGGAGCTTGTAGCTGGCGCGCGAGCGGTAGCCGTCGGCTTGGGCGCGTTTTACATAGGGATCATTAATATGCTCGCTGAGCCACTGGTTGCTGCTTTTAGATCTTGCCATGTTACTACTCTGATACTCGCGCGAGGGAATGAAGGGTGAAGACATTATACGCATTCTGCGGCTGAGCGGTAACAGTCAGGTCCGGCTCGATGATGCCTGAAAAAGGTTGAATGATGGGTAGCCGAATTAACGGGCGTAGCTAATACAATCTTTCACCGGTACATGCTTCGCAGGTACAATGGGCCTATTTTATGTTTCTGGCGGCTCTACGCTTAGCTATATTGTCTTATTCATCTTTGCCGGAGTCGCCGGCTAGGCCCATTTTATGATCCGACTTACCGAATTAGTCTTACTTCTTGATAGTCGTGCCGAGCCACTGGCGATAAGCATATGGGATGATTTTGCGAGCGAATCCCGATGAGATTGGATGATATAAAAAAGCTTCACCAAAAAAAGTATCGCAATGAGCTGGGTTATTTTTTGGTGGAGGGTGAGCACCTTATTTTAGAGCTGGAAAAAGCCGCTAAAGCCAATCCTTTATTAAGGGCAGCCACGCTGTATGCCAGTGAGAGCTACGGTGTTGTACAAACAGATTTCGAGCTGATGCGAGTTTCTGACAAAAAAATGCAGCAAATAGCCGATACCAAATCACCACAGGGTATTGTTGCCGTGGTGCCTATTAGTGCCGTTTTAACACCACCGCAAAATGGCAGTAACGAGCGCACTATCTATCTGCACGAGATACAGGACCCCGGCAACCTGGGTACCATTTTACGCACTCTTGCCTGGTTTGGTGGTTTTAACTGTGTGCTGAGCCCTAATAGCGTTGATCCTTATAACCCTAAAGTTGTGCGAGCCAGTATGGGGGCAATTTTTAATGTGCCCATTGAGGTGGATGTTTCGTTGAGTACGCTGCAGACACGCTTTGATCGATTCGCTTGCCTGGATATCGAAGGGCTTCCGCTATCGTCACCGCAATTTACCGACCACCGCTGCTTTGTGTTTGGTAATGAGGCGCGTGGGGTGCCCCATGAGCAGCTGGCGAGTTTGGCGGTGGAATCCTTTTCGATTCACGGTAACGGTGTGCTGGAATCACTTAATTTGGCCGCGGCAGTCAATATGTGTGCCTATGAGTTGAACCGCTAGTTGAGCAATAAGATAAAGTAAAAGAGCGATAAAAAGCGTCAAATCAAGTATGAGAAAATAGCCGTAGTGAACGGCATAAGTGGTGGGTATAGATGTACAAGAATCGAGATATTATCGCGAGTCTGCGGGAACGCATTCCATCGTTTGATTGCGTGCCGGGTTGCCATGACTGTTGCGGCCCGGTAACGACTTCTTCGGAAGAAATGTCGCGTCTGCCGGTAAAAACTGACGCCGAACATGAAGCGGCATTAGAGGAGCTTCAGTGCGTACACCTTGGCCCTAATGGATGCACTGTGTATACCGAGCGTCCTTTAATCTGTCGGTTGTTCGGCACAACGCCACAAATGCCCTGTCCAAACGGTCGCCGTCCAGATGTTATGATTGACACCGATACTGAGCGCCAGATCCATCACTATATTGCTAGCACACGGCAAGTGTTGGTTTGAGCTGGCAATAGCGTTGTTTAATTTTAATAGGATGTATTCTAAGTCTCGCTGCTAGTGCATAGGCTAATATGCGTGGTTCTAAGGGAGGGCGGTAGCAGCCCTTCACCGGTTAGCTGCATGTGGTATCAGTGATAAAGGTCTGGTTACTGTTTCTACAAGTTTCTGCCCAGCGTGCACTATATTAGTTGCTTAGCGAATTGATGTTTGTCTTCAGTAGTTTTACCCGTTTGGTTCGATGTCCAATTTACTTGGATGGAAGGGTTACTTTGGTTATGCTGAAGCTAAAAGTACTACAAAGGAGATTAATGGTAACAAGGTGCATGGCATCGTTTGTTGCATGAGCTATATTTTTAAATTGTATCCAAGGTGGTTAGTTATGGCTCAGCCTATCAGGGTGGCCATTGCTGGTTATGGTAATTTATGATGGGACGTTGAAGCTGCGCTGAAGCAAAATTCGGATATGCGCCTAGTGGGTGTATTCAGTTGTCGTGATCCGGCCAGTGTAAGTAAGCAAACCATCGAGTATTCGCTCGCACTGGGCAGCAATCCGGAGTCTACTGCTAGTGTGTTAGTTGCTTACGCTCGTGCAGTACATCGATTGGCAGGTTCAGGTGAGGTGGGTGCAAAAACAGTGTTTGATATTGCGCCGGGCTTGCTGTCGCCAAAAAGCCCTGCGCAGTTGCGAAAAGAATTGCTTTGAGCCGCTTTTTATAAATTTTTTTAGTCTGTATTTTAATTAATAAGTAGAGGATCACTATGAAACTGGAATCAATTGCTTTACATGAAGGGTATAAATCTGAAGAGACAACCAAGGCTGCTGCGGTGCCAATTTATCAGACAACCTCGTACACCTTTGATGATACTCAGCATGGCGCAGATTTATTTAACCTGAAAGTGCCGGGCAATATTTACACCCGCATCATGAACCCAACAACGGATGTGTTAGAAAAGCGTATTGCTGCGATGGAGGGCGGTATCGGCGCTCTATGTGTTGCCTCTGGTATGGCTGCGATTACCTATGCGCTGCAATGTATCTGTGAGGTGGGTGATAATATTGTTAGTACTAGCCAAGTTTATGGTGGTACTTATAATCTGTTTGCGCATTCTTTGCCTAGGCAGGGTATTGAAGCTCGGATGATTTCTTATGATGATTTTGAAGGTTTCGAAAAAGCAATTGACGAAAAAACCAAAGCGGTTTTTTGTGAGTCTATCGGTAATCCTGCAGGCAATGTGGTAGATATTGCTCGCTTGGCAGAAATAGCACATAAACATGGTGTGCCATTGATTGTTGATAATACCGTGGCCACGCCTTATTTATGTCGGCCATTTGAGTTGGGGGCTGATATCGTAGTGCATTCTCTTACTAAATATATTGGCGGCCATGGCACCTCAGTGGGTGGTGCGATTGTTGACTCTGGCAAGTTTGATTGGGTTAAAAATAAAGCTCGTTTTGCGATTTTAAATGAGCCCGATCCTTCTTATCATGGCGTTGTATATACAGAGGCATTAGGCGCTGCTGCCTATATCGGTCGCTGTCGTGTGGCCCCACTAAGAAATACTGGCGCTGTCCTGTCGCCGATGAATGCTTTTCAACTTCTACAGGGTTTAGAAACTCTTGGCTTGCGCATGGATCGCCATTGTGAGAATGCCGAAAAACTGGCTGAGTATCTTCAACAGCACAGTAAAGTTTCGTGGGTGAACTATGCGGCATTAGCTGATAGCCCCCATTATGCCAACTGTAAAAAAATTACTTCAGGTAGAGCTTCTGGAATTTTGAGTTTTGGTATAGTTGGTGGTGTGGAGTCAGCATCCCGATTTATTGATGCGCTTGAGATGATCTTACGGCTAGTAAATATCGGCGATGCTAAATCACTGGCTTGCCATCCAGCATCTACCACTCACCGGCAATTGAACGATGAGGAGCTTGCTGCTGCGGGTGTGAGTGCCGACTTGGTGAGAATATCGGTGGGTATTGAGCACATCGACGACATCATTGCCGATGTTAGCCAGGCATTAGATAAAGCCTAGTGCGTTACTGGTATGGTCCGAAAGTCTCTCGGTTTTTGGGCCATATCGTTTGATGATTTTCCAGACATGCGAGTAATGTTGCTTGATAAATAACTCAATAAAATAACTGGGCCTAATATGGTATTAGTACTCGCATTTTTTACCCTGTTAGCGCTGCTGGTCACTTTGCTCCCCTTATCACGAAATCCACATTGGATAGTCAGAGGGATGGATTTTCCTCGTTTACAATTTGCGGCATTGATCGCTGTGTTGTTAATCGCTCATTGTTACTTTCTCGATATTCAAGCAGTGAGCGCCCAGATACTGATTTTTGCTACAACACTGTGTTTAATGTGGCAGTTGTGGTGGATATTGCCTTACACTTTTTTATGGCCTAAAGAGGTTAAAGCATCTACGGACCGTCGTGCCGAGAGGCAGCTTAGTATTCTCACTTCTAATGTTCTTACTCCAAACCGTAATGCCAATGCGTTGATTGAATTAGTTGATAACTATCAGCCGGATGTTCTCGTGACACTGGAATCAAATCAGTGGTGGGAAGATCAGCTCAAAATTTTAGAAGCTACAATGCCTTACAGTGTAAAGTGCCCTCTCGATAACCTCTATGGTATGCATGTTTATTCAAAGTTACCTTTAGAGCAGCAAGAAATCTGTTATCTAGTTGAGGCCGATGTTCCATCGATACATGCTGTGTTAGAGCTGCGTTCAGGTGATAAAGTTCGGATGCATTTTCTTCACCCTGCCCCACCAAGCCCAACAGAAAGTCCGGAGTCGGCGGAGCGTGATGCTGAGCTGGTGATTGTGGCCAAGAGTGTAGCTGAGAGTGATCAGCCAGTAATCGTGGCTGGAGATCTTAATGATGTCGCCTGGTCTCCTACGACTCGGCTGTTTCGTAAAATCAGCGGTTTGCTGGATCCGCGTGTTGGGCGTGGGGTATTTAATACATTTCATGCAAATTTTTTATTGGTGCGCTGGCCTCTGGATCATTTGTTTCACAGCCAGCATTTTACCCTGCAAGATATTCGACGTTTGCCGTCAATGGGCTCAGATCATTTTCCTCTATTGGCTAAACTCACTTTTACACCGTCAAAGAGTGCCAGCCAAGAGGGTATACAGCCCCATGCTGCTGATTACGAATGGGCAAAAGAAGTTTCTGACGGGCAGGGGGTGAGTAAGAGTGATGTGCCAAAGCCCGGTGAGGTGCATTAGTATCACCATGATAGCAATGAGTCGCTGCTTGAAACCGCATCGTTATTTAA
The DNA here is from genome assembly GCA_041677245.1 of Spongiibacteraceae bacterium. GTDB lineage: Bacteria > Pseudomonadota > Gammaproteobacteria > Pseudomonadales > Dasaniaceae > Oceanicoccus. The sequence goes on from JBAYQJ010000012.1 coordinate 13,222, forward strand.
TTCTGGCAGATTAATTTAGGGAGGAGTTGAGTCATTAAATATCTTTGGATGGTGATATTTTTTACAGTGTTAATCTGGTCAGGGATAAACCCAAAGGATCAATTGACTTGGTTGCTTGAGGTGGCTCCGGCATTGATTGGCGGTGTGCTCTTGGCGACAACGTACAATACCTTTCGATTAACCTCGTTGTTGTATTTTTTGGTGCTGATACATTGTCTTATCTTGATGGTGGGTGGCCACTATACTTATGCTGAGGTTCCATTTTTTGACGGCTTGTGGGGTGCGCAAAGAAATAATTACGATAAAGTCGGTCACTTTTTTCAAGGTTTTGTGCCTGCGCTGTTGGCTCGGGAGGTGTTGATTCGTAAAAATATTATTAACGGAAGAAGGTGGCGCAGCTTTATTGTTGTTTCATTGTGTCTGGCTTTCAGTGCTTTTTATGAGTTAGTCGAATGGTGGGTTGCTCTTGTAACAGGGGCGGGTGCCGAAGCATTTTTGGGGACTCAAGGTTATGTTTGGGATACTCAATCCGACATGGGATTTGCACTGTTTGGGGCGATATGTTCGTTGCTTTTATTGTCGAATCTTCACGATAAGCAACTAAAGGGTTTGGCGGGGAGGAACTGCGGCGAGTAATGTAGTCTAAGTTAGACGGAATTGTTGCTAGCGGGATTCTCAAATGAAGGTTGGCACATGTCTGTAAATGTTTTGTTTTGATAGCTCGCATCTCTCATCGTAAATTTTTATTAGAGGATAAGTTATGAATAGCATTAATAAGGTTGTATTGGCTGGTTTGGCACTTACTTTTTCATCGTTGGTATTTTCAAATGATCTCGAAGGTGTTGTTGAGAGTGTTGATCAGGCCGCCCAGTCGTTTAAAGTACAGGGTATTACATTTTACACTAGCGAGAACACGGACTACGACGATGGTCTTAAACAGTTTGCTGACATTGAGGTTGATCAACGATTAGAGGTTGATTTTAAATATCAGGATGGCAAACACTATGCTACTGAAATTGAATTAGAGTCAAATAAAAAGTAGCCGTGTGGCTAGGTATCTGTTGAGGCTAAGCTCGTTATTAAAAATCAGCGTGTAAATTTTAGAATGTATCCTTTGAATGCTTTTTCAAGATAATCGGTGTGGCTTGGCTTTAGGTGGTGGCTGCTATAGCCAAAGTTGATCATGTTTGTGCTTAATTTGCTTTTCGCGCCTCGGCCGGGATCAACAATGATAACTTCGCAGTTTGGTTTTGAGTGGCGTTGAATAAAATTGGCCAATAGACTGGCGTGTTCTGTTTCGTACAATAAGTCACTGCCAATGATGACATCAAATAGCCCGAGTGTATCTAGGCCACCATTCCAATCTACTTGTTCATAGGTGATGGGTTGGTCTTCGTTTAGCAGTGTATTCCTCAGTAAAAAATTTCCTGCCTCGGGATGATAATCTGTCGCGGTAATGTTGGCGTGTTGTTTGTTGAGCAACAGGCTGCTCAAGGCGATACCACAGCCGATTTCGAGTATGCGTTTAGATTCGGTGTCATAACCAGACATAAAGTGGGCGAGCACTAGGCTGGAGGGCCAAATCACACCAAATAAAGGCCAGGTGGCGGAAGAAATACCGAGTGTTTCAGCCACGCCTGCCGGATCGTAAAACTCTTGATTATTGCGTAAAGTGCAAACGTGTATGTCTACTTTCCCAAATTCGATAGTTTGGTAAGATAAGCGGAGGTTTACCATTGAGGTCACCAAAAGGGTTGGACGCAGATCCGCTATCTAGGATAGATGATCAAACGATACGTTACCTTAGCCTATAGTAGTTAATTAAATTAACAACGTATTTAGTAAATCATCTTCTTTGGGGGTGAAGCTATTTCGCGAATTGGGGGAGGAATATGTTTGCTTTTACTGCACAATGATGATTTTTTGGGTAAAACTGATTACTTTATTTGTTGTTTGGCAAGCTTGCGGGCCAGTGTTCGTCGGTGCATCCCCAGCCTCCTGGCGGTTTCGGAAATATTAAATCCTGTTTCTGCTAGCGTTTCGTGAATTCGCTCCCATTCCAGTGTTTTGATCGAGGTGGTGCGCCCACTGATTTTAGTTTCGGCGTTACCCGTGGCGCTATTAAAAGCGGCTTCGATATCATCGGTATTCGACGGTTTGGCAAGATAGTGGCAGGCGCCGAGTTTGACCGCTTCGACAGCAGTGGCGATGCTAGCATAGCCGGTGAGCACCACAATCAACATATCCGGGTCGTGCTCGTGTAAGGTTTGTACGCAGGCTAAACCTGAGGCTTCGCCATCAATTTTAAGGTCTACGACAGCATAGTTTGGGCTGTGTGAAAGCAGTAAAGTCGATGCCCCTTCGAGGCTGTTGGTGGTGAGGACTTTGTAGCCACGCCGTTCAAAGGAGCGGCCGAGGGTGCGGGCAAAAGCGGCATCGTCTTCAATCAGCAATAATTTGCGGGGCTGTTCCGAGGCGGTATTTTGGGTCTGCTTAGGCAATGAATTAATTCTCTTTTAATAGTAGAGCATCGAGCGGCAGGCTGAGGATAACCTCGGCACCACCTTCTAGTCGATTGCGTGCCCATACTTTACCGCCTAAAACTCTGGCGACGTTGAAGACCAGGAAAAGGCCTAGGCCGCTACCGGGTCTGCCTTTGGTGGATTGGTAGGGTTGGCCCAGCCGGTCGAAGACTGTTTGGGCAAAGCCTGGCCCGTTATCGGTCACACGTATTATCAGGGTATTGTCTTGTTGCGATATGTCCAGCTCGATCCATTGTGGTGAGGCCTCTAGCGCATTATCGAGCAGGTTGCAGATGGTTTGTTTCAATACCGTATCTGAGGCGATGTCTAGGTCTTGTTCAATATGGTTGGTAAAGCGTAATTCGCGGCTTTTTCTGGTGAGGCACCACTCACGGGTCAGCTCGTCAAAAAATTCATACAGGGTTGTTTCACCGGAAGACTCACCGCGGGCTTCGCCAGCAGACAATAAAATGCCGCTGACAATACTTTTGCAGCGCTGTATTTGTGCTTGCATTTCGTATATTTCATCATGTAAATCCGGATCTGAAGTTAGTGCGGGCATGTGGTTCCAGTCACCGAGGATGACATCGATGGTTGCCAGTGGGGTGCCCAGTTCATGGGCTGCGCCAGAGGCTAATAAGCCCATGCGCAGGATATGTTCTTCTTCAGCGGCGCGCTGGCGCAGTTCTGCCAAGCGCGCATCGCGATCACGGTGGGTACGATTAATCCGGTTGATAAAAATAACCAGCAGCACTGCGTTTAACACCAAACAGATTAGCATACCTTCAACATAGTAGCTGCGTATGCCTAAGTGATGATCCTGAGGCAGATCCAATGGCAAGCCTGCCTCAGCCAGCCAGAGAAAGCACAATGTGGCTAGGCCTAGCAGGGTCCAGGCGTAAACAGGGGCCATCAGTGCAGCCGCCAGTCCGACCTGTAGTAAGTATAGAAATACGAAGGGGTTGGCGGCACCACCGCTGAGATAAAGTTGTAGTGTGAGTACACCCATATCGACCACCAAGCCAATAAAAAGCTCGATGGTATGGACGCGGTGAGGCAGGAGCAGACGCAGCGCAGTCAATAGGTTGAATGTAGCAAGTGCTGCTAGCACGCCGAGCATTAACTGCAGCGGCAGCTCTATTTTGAGGACATAATGACTGACTAGAATGGTCAGTAGTTGTCCGAGCACGGCGACCCAGCGTAGTTGCACCAGCTCACGTATCTGTTTGTTGAGGGTCGCTGGGTCGTTATCGCCGAGTTCGGTTTGGGCTGGTGTAAGGTGCTTGTCGCTGGCTACTTGTGTGCTGATGGTTATTAATCCCCCGTGAGCCCATTGATCCATATTGCCATAGTATATACATGGCTGAGGTTATTGGCTGCTGTGCGATGCCTATCGACGGTGTTGCTCTCTACGAACAATGACGGCTGCGCCGAGTACCATTAGTGCAAGCCCGTACCATGTCAGCGCATAAACAAAATGATTGTTGTGAAATTGTATGACGGTGAGTCCACCCACTGGATCAGCATTGCCGGTGGCATCTGTTTTCGTACCGGGGCTGCCGGGTTCACCTTGAGCGGCATCAATAAAATAGGGTGCGGCGGTGAAACCGAGTGTGGTGGCCATGGCGGTTACATCCCGAGAGTACCAGCGCCCTTGCGCAGGGATATTATCTCGCAGCACACTGCCTTTGGGCTCGTTTAACCGCAGTAGGCCTGTCAGCTGAACTTCTTCAGTGGGAGGTGGTGTGGGGGTGATACCTTGGCCGATAAAGCCACGGTTGATGAAGACAATGTCGCCATTTTTCCGCTGAAAAGGGCTCAGCACCCAATAACCACTGCCGAGTTCAGTGGCGGTCACTACCAGTGTATCGTGGTGGGGAATGAATTTACCGCTTAGTGAGATGTGGCGATACTCGTGCTGCTCCATATTAGCAGTGGCCCCGTTGCTTACGCTGGGTGCTGAGGTCGCAGGGGCGTGAACTCTGTCGTCCAGCTTTTGTATGAGGTCTAACTTCCAGGCGCGACGCTCCACCTGCCAGTTGCCGAGTGCAATGAAACCGATAAAGGCAGTAACGCCGCAAAGACTTATCACTATGTGTGTTAGCGTGCGGCGTTTAGTCATAGCGTATCTGCTAAAAGATCAGTATTAAGGGGTTAATACCGGCGTGGGGTTTAGGAGCCGCCGGACATTGAGGGCATCATCGAAGGCATCATGTTCACGTTCATGTGGTACATCGCCCAGAGCGAGCCTGCTATGGTTATAAACAATAACACCAGCGTGAATATCAACGAGAGCATGGTCCAGCCGCTCTCAGAGTGAAAGTTCATGTGTAGAAAGTAAACCATGTGCACAATGATCTGTACTAAGGCAAAGCCGAGGATAACGAGAACGGTGGCATTGCGAGTGGACAGTACATCGCCGATGACTAGCCAGAACGGAATGGCGGTCAAAATAACGGAGGCAATAAAACCAATCATATAGCCGCTGAAAGTGCTGTGTGGGGCACCTTCAACGTAGTTGTGGTGATCGTCGTGGTGATTATGGTGCTCAGAGCTGTTTTCGTGTTGTGTGCTCATGTCAGGGACCCCATCAGGTAAACAATGGTGAATACGCCAATCCAGATGACGTCGAGAAAGTGCCAGAACATCGACAGGCAGAACACGCGACGACGGTTGGCGCCGGTGAGGCCGTGCTTACGTAGTTGAAACAGCAATGTGATCAACCAGATGATGCCAAAGCTAACGTGTAGCCCGTGAGTGCCGACCAGTGCAAAGAAGGAGGACAGGAACGCACTGCGTTGTGGCCCAGCACCTTCGAGGATAAGGTGGTAAAACTCGTACAGCTCTAAGCCGAGGAAGGCGGCACCGAATAAGCCAGTGATTGTTAGCCAGATCATCGTGCCAGGCAGTTTACCCTGCTGCATTTGCAGCACGGCAAAACCGTAGGTAATGGACGAGAACAGCAAAAAGGCGGTATTCAGTGCAACCAGAGGCAGGTCAAATAGGGCTGCACCCGATGGGCCACCTGCGTAATTTTGACTGAGTACGCCGTAAGTAGCGAACAGGGCAGCGAAGATGAGACAGTCGCTCATCAGGTAAATCCAAAAACCCAGCAAGCTGCCATTGGGTACATGATGACTATCATCACGTACTAAAAAGTCAAACTTGTCGGCTGGGTTGGCGGCCGATATTACTGCGGAATTAGACATCTTAAGCAGGCACCTCGTTTCTTTGGGCTTCGACTTTTGCTACTTCTTCAGCGGGGATGTAGTAGTCACGTTTGTAGTTAAAGCTATGAACAATTATCGCGATAATTAAGCCTGCAAAGGATACTCCAGCGAGTAGCCACATATGCCAGATCATCGCAAAGCCAAGCACCGCGCTGATGCCTGACAGGATGATACCTGCGGCGGTATTCTTTGGCATGTGGATGGGCAAGAAACCACTAGTAGGGCGTTCAAAACCATGGGTTTTCATGTGCCACCAAGCGTCGTTGTCATACACTTTTGGGGTAAAGGCAAAGTTGTACTGTGGTGGTGGCGATGAGGTTGACCACTCCAGAGTACGGCCGCCCCATGGGTCGCCTGTTACATCGCGTAGAGAGTCGCGTTTTTTATAGCTCACATAAAGCTGGATTAAGAAGCTTGCAATCCCTACGGCGATCAAGACCGCACCGACGAGAGCAGCTTGGAACCAGATCTGTAATGATGGATCATCAAAGTGGCTCATTCTGCGTGTTACACCCATGAAGCCCAGCATGTATAGCGGCATAAATGCGAGGTAGAAGCCGACTAGCCAGGACCAAAATGAGACCTTGCCCCAGAATGGATCGAGTTTGTAGCCGGTGACTTTCGGGTACCAGTAAGCAATCGCCGCAAAGACACCGAATACCACGCCACCAATGATCACGTTATGGAAATGAGCAATCAGGAACAGGCTATTGTGTAATACGAAGTCTGCTGGTGGTACGGCCAGCAGTACGCCGGTCATACCGCCAATTACGAAGGTTATCATAAAGCCGATAGTCCAGAGCATGGGTACTTCAAACTGGATGCGGCCACGGTACATGGTAAACAGCCAGTTAAAGATTTTGGCGCCAGTCGGTATCGAAATAATCATCGTGGTGATGCCGAAGAAGCTGTTAACTGTGGCACCTGACCCCATGGTGAAGAAGTGATGCAGCCACACCAAGTAGGACAAGATGGTAATAACCAGTGTTGCGTAGACCATAGAGGAGTAGCCGAATAAGCGCTTACCACTGTAGGTCGATACAATCTCGGAGAACACACCAAAGATTGGCAGGATCAAGATATAAACCTCGGGGTGACCCCAGATCCAGATCAAGTTCACGTACATCATGGCGTTACCGCCAAGATCATTGGTGAAAAAGTTCATATCGAGGTAGCGGTCTAGCGTCAGTAGTCCCAAAACTGCGGTTAATACAGGGAAGGCCGCTACAATCAGGATGTTGGTACACAATGCTGTCCAGGTAAACACCGGCATCTTCATTAAACTCATGCCTGGTGCGCGCATTTTGATAATGGTGACGGTGAAGTTGACCCCTGATAACAGCGTACCGACCCCCGCTATCTGTAGGGCCCAGATATAATAATCTACCCCGACTCCAGGGCTTTGCATTATCCCCGTCAATGGCGGATAGGCCAGCCAGCCAGATTTGGCAAACTCCCCAATAAATAACGACACCATCACCAGTCCGGCGCCTGCTGACGTTAGCCAGAAGCTCAGGTTGTTAAGAAACGGGAAGGCAACGTCGCGAGCACCGATTTGCAGCGGTACAATAAAGTTCATCAGACCAACCACAAAGGGCATGGCCACAAAGAAAATCATGATAACGCCGTGGGCGGTAAAAATCTGGTCGTAATGCTCCGGCGGTAAATAGCCAGTGGCATCACCAAAGGCTATAGCTTGCTGAATGCGCATCATTAGAGCATCGGCAAAGCCGCGTAACATCATGATTAAACCAAGAATCATATACATCACGCCGATGCGCTTGTGGTCGATACTGGTAAACCATTCAGTCCATAAATATCCCCAGACTTTGTAGTGGGTCAGCACCGCCAACAGCGCAATGCCGCCGAGAGCCATCATGGCAAAGGTCGCCAAAAGAATGGGATCGTGATAGGGAATAGCTTCCAGACTGAGCTTGCCGAAAATAAGCGTGCTGAGGTCTAACTGTTCAGACATGAGAGTTACCGGCGCCCCTGGCGCTTTTCAGTGGATGGAATAGACTGCTAGCAATCCAATCAGATATCGATAGGCATTTAGTGGGCATGGTGTGCCTCTTGGTGCATATCGTGATTGCTGCTGTTGTCTGGTGTTGATTGCTTGTCATTTGACTCCGCGTCTTGATGGTGGCCGCCGTGGTGGCTGGCTGACATCAGGTCTTTCATGCACACGGTGCCAGGGTCTACGCAGCGATTGAGGATGGCGTCGTAAAGCCCCGGCGCTACTTTGCTGTAGTAGTGAACAGGGTTGTTCTCACTCGGTTTTGCCAGCACTTTGTAAGCGCTGCGGCTGAGCGCGTCATCTGCGCTTTTCACTTTGGCGACCCACTGTTCAAAATTGTCTTCGGACATGCCAAGGAAGCGAAAACGCATACCGTTAAAGCCCGCCCCTGAGTAGTTAGCAGAGAAACCTTCATAATCCCCCGCTTTGTTAATGACCGCGTGTAACTGTGTTTCCATGCCGCCCATCGCGTAAATTTGTCCCGCCAGTGCTGGTATATAGAAGGAATTCATCATGGTAGTGGACGTGATCTTGAATTTGATCGGGCGATCCACGGGTGCAGCTAATTGGTTGACCGTAGCAATACCTTGCTCTGGGTAAAAGAATAGCCACTTCCAATCCATCGCCACTACCTCAACGACCAATGGTTCCATGCCTTCTGGTACAGGTCGGCCTGCCTCGATGCGATCGAGAGGGCGGTATGGGTCAAGTTGGTGGGTGCTCACCCAGGTTAATGCGCCCAGGGCTATAATAATGGCCAGAGGGGCGGCCCAAATTACTAACTCCAGGCTGGTGGAGTGATCCCAGTCGGGTGAGTAGGTGGCGGATTTGTTAGACGCACGATAGCGCCAGGCAAATAAGAGGGTAAGCACGATGACAGGCACTACCACTATCGACATGAGAATCGTCGCCCATACAATAAGGCTCGCCTGTTGCGCAGCAATATCGCCGGAGGGTGACAGAACAACGGTATCGCAGCCGGATAGTGTCGCCATCGCGATTGCCGTAAGAGTAGTTTTGGTTAGCGTTCTGGGGATCGACATCGTTACTCGCAAGTCCAGATATTGGTGGAAGGTGGCGAGTTTAAGCCAAGTAATGCGAGGATAGAATTGGACAATTTGTCCTATGGCAGCTTGCCGTCAATAAGGGTAACCTGCAAATTAACTTTTGAAACTTACGGAAGACTGCCGAACCATGGCCAATACAAATAATATCTCTTCAGCAATTGATACCGAGACTCCTGCGAGGCACTCATCCTTGGCACCGGGCGAAATCGCTATCGGTGTGGTCATCGGTCGAGCTTCTGAACACTTTGATTTTTTCGTCTTTGGGATAGCTTGTGTACTGGTTTTCCCCAGTGTTTTCTTTCCTTTTGTCAGCGCCCTAGAGGGGGTTTTGTACGGGTTTGCTATCTTCTCTATGGCTTTTATCGCCAGGCCTTTTGGTACGGCCTTGTTCATGACAATTCAGCGTCGCTGGGGACGTAGTGTAAAGCTCACGTCGGCGCTGTTTCTTCTCGGTACGGCCACTGCTGGCATAGCCTTCCTGCCGAGTTATGAGACACTGGGTGGGACGTCAATCTTATTGCTCGCGCTGTTTCGTATTTTGCAAGGTTTTGCTTTGGGTGGTTCATGGGATGGCTTGCCTTCGTTGTTAGGCTTGAATGCCCCCCGGTCTAAGCGCAGCTGGTATGCCATGATCGGGCAGTTGGGCGCGCCGGTGGGTTTTCTGATCGCCAACCTATTATTTTTCTATTTGATTAGTAGCGTAAGTAAGGAAGATTTTCAGCATTGGGCGTGGCGTTATCCCTTTTTTGTTGCTTTTGCTATCAACGTGGTAGCGTTGTTTGCTCGCCTTCGCCTGGTGCTCACCGAAGAGTACACGGCGGCGCTGGAGGAGAGTGAGCTGGAGCCGATCAGCACCCGTGAATTACTGGATAAGCAGGGGCCTAATATTTTTCTGGGAGCCTTCGCAGCCTTGGCCAGTTACGCGTTATTCCATATTGTGACTATTTTCCCTTTGTCATGGATATTTCTTAGCGAATCTCAGCAAATCAGTAAAGTCCTTATTGTTCAGGTCGTTGGGGCTGGTATTGGGATAATCGCCACTATCGCCTCGGGAGTTATTGCCGATCGTATTGGTAAGCGCACCACCGTAGCGATTATGGCTGTACTGATCGGTATTTTCGCACTGTTTGTGCCGCTGCTGCTGAGCGGTTCGGCGATTATGCAAGATGCCTTTATTTTGATTGGCTTTGCCCTGCTCGGTATTTCCTATGGTCAGGCTTCGGGTACGGTAACGGCGAATTTTGAGCGTCGTTTCCGCTACGCAGGAGCGGCGCTGACTTCGGATTTGGCCTGGTTGTTTGGTGCAGCTTTCGCGCCTGTCATTGCCTTGGGTTTATCCATGCACTTTGGTCTATCGGCAGTGACGTTTTACCTGATTTCTGCGGTGGCCTGTACGCTGTTGGCGTTACGGATTAATCAACATCTGGAGGCCGCTGACTAGCTTTGCTGCTTATTAATGGAAGGGCTGCAGGGTGTTTGATTTAATAGGGATGTTCAAGAGGTTTTTAGGCCTTGTTGCCCGTGACTGAAAAGAATAAAAAGTATCTAACAATGAAGTTTTCGGCCAGCTTTGATTAAAATCTAGAGCTGGCATTAACACTAACACCCAATTCATGCTGCTAAATACTGTTTTTGGCGGGATTGCTGTAACCTTTCTCCATTAATTCTATTTTTTACTCTACTGATAGATCGATAACTATTCGTCGCGCAGTATACTGTGGGTGGAAAATAGTGGTTCGATGAATGGGGAACATGGTTCCATCCATGGATCGCGATGGTTGATTGGCACTATCGGCCCTCGTTGAGTATTTTTGATTGTCGGAGAAAAACAATAATATGTCGGTCGTGTTAACTTTAAAATTTCCTCGTCAATATTCTATGATGTCGCGTATTAAGCTGTTTCTATGCTTGTTTTTGCTGGGGTTATGCTCAACTGTGGCTTGCAGTGAAGAGTTACCAGTAGGCGGTGATGTATGCCGGGACGAGCAGGATTATTTGGACAGTTTGCAGCGTCAGCTTAAACGTTTCGAGGGCACGGCCTCTCAGATTGACGCAATAGTCAAAGGGGAGTCAACTGAAACCTTTACGTCGTCAGAGTTGCAGGCGCTGTTGTCCGGGGCCGCAGATACGGTTGAAACCGTTGTTGTGCCGGCATCACTTCGTTGCGAGTCTTTACAGCAAGATTATAGCAGGGTGCAAGATGCCATTATTTGGCAGAAACAACAGATAAATCGTTTACGCAAAGACTTTTGGGGGGATCAGTCGGAGGTTGCGCGTGCAGCTATTTTAAGTGTTTGGCGCTCTCGCCAGCGTCTGTTAAAGCATGAAAAATATATCCACAGTCTGATAAATAAGCCCGAGTCCATAGAAGTCATTGCTGCAATTGATGCATTACAGGCTTCTCTGCACGAGCAGCGGCGCGTATTTTTCCATCTTTTACCCACGTTGCGAATAAATAATATCGACAACAATATGACTCCGTGGGTTGAGTTGTGGCAGCAAGTTTTTTCATTGTCTGAGCAGTTTTTTCAGCCTCAGCCAGCTATGCTCAAAGTGTTGCAACCGAACGTCAGGGCTGCGATCGAGGATCATTATCGTATTGCCTGGTTGGACCATTTGGTATTAAGCAGTGAGCTTAATCATCTGCGCAGCTGGTTATGGGTATCGCAGCCAGCCCTGTTTAAGCAGTTCCGCTTGTCGTTAAAAGGCGGCGATAAGGCGTTGTTAGAAAATGAGTTGCTGGCTATCCGCAGTATAATCCAATGGCTTTATATCGATACGAGTGTCGGTTATCGCCAGTCTGGGCATGTTGAAAGTGCGGTTGTTTGGCGTTTTTTTCAGGGGTTTGAATATTTTTTGGGTGTCAGCCTTTGTGCTGTTGGCTTGGCTGGTTCACAGAATCAAAGCCTCCTGCGCTGCCTTGCAAGCTAGTTATGCCCGTAATAATCGTAAAAGTCGTATGCATCGCCAGATCAGCCGATTTACTTCTTCTGCGTCGGTGTTGTTTCCTTGGTTGTTAGGCTGGTTGGGCTTAAGTCTTATCGCCATTATGTTTAAACAGTACCACCTAGTATTGTTGATGCCTTTAATTCCCTTTGCGCGGCTGTATATTGTTTACAGTCTTATGCGTTTAATTGGCCAATGGTTGACGTTTCGCATCGTTCAGCAGGCAGGGGAGTATTTAAATGAGCAGCAAATAAAGCTCACTGAAACTCAGGTCAGACGTTCGGCGCGGTTAGTCATCTTACCATGGTTACTAAAGGACCTGGCGGTGTTGGCAATCGGCCCTTCGTTATTAGTCAACATGTTGGATAGCTTATCGTTAATTGTTTTGTTTATTGCTATAGGCATGTTGTTAAGACCGCGAAAGCGAGAGTTTATCTTATCCCTACAATCTTTTACCCCTGCGGCGCTCGATAGTAGTGTGGAGTGGGTATTATCAAGGGGCTTGTTTTTAATCTTTGCGCCACTGCTAACGCCATTGTTGTTGGTGGCGATTCTTGTTGGTTTTATTCATAAGGGTATGGTCGATTTTGACTGGTACCGAACATTAATGGCGCGCAGTTTTAAATTGCGCTCTGGCGCCTACAATGGCGAAGATATTGTCGAGTCGGAACAAAATGCGTTTGAGCAATATCAGCATTGGTTTGTCGCGGCTGCTGATAGTGAAGAAAAGCGCCCCTTTATTAACGTTGACTTACAGGACACTCTGGAGCAAAGCTTGACTCCTTGGCTGGAGGCGCGCTCAGAAGAAAATACCTTATTATTGTCCGGTGAGAGAGGAGCGGGCAAGACCACTGTTATTAACCGTTTGTGTGAAAAATTAGTGGATGAGCATGAAAATTTGGATATTCACTGTATTGATGTGCCCGCAAAAACGACCACCGTAGAGGGGGTGCAAACATTGCTTGGCGCAGCCTTGGATATTGACTTGAGCGAAGGTGCTGCGGCGCTGGTTAAAACAGATGATGAGCGTAGGCCCACCATTGTTATTTTAGAAAATGGACAGAATTTCTTTTTGCGTGAAGTAGGTGGGCTTTCGGGTTGGGAAACGCTGCTCAGTTTGACCCATGCGCGGGTGAATAATATTTTTTGGGTGATTGTGATTAATAATCAGAGCTGGGCATATTTAAGTAATGTTTTTGGCAAAGGTTACCAATTCAGTGCTGTATTAAAAACACAGCCCTGGAGTCAAAATGATATTCGCTCGCTGGTGTTGTCACGCAATCAGCTTAGTGGTTTTAAAATTAGTTACGATAGTATTTTACTGTCAACTCGGGGCCCTGAGGCGGGCAGCATTCGCAATGCTGAACAATTATACTTTAGCCTGCTGTGGGATGCTTGTCGTGGCAATCCCATGGTGGCGATGCAGATGTGGTTAAGCTCGGTGACCGTTAAAAGCAAAGCGGTGACAGTTGGTTTGCCCGCAGAGGTAAACAGTTCGGTGCTGGAACGCTGTGGTGAGGAGCTACATTTTGTTTATGCTGCATTGGTGCTGCATGAGAATATGACCAGTGATGAATTGATTGCCGCTACGGCGATGCCACAAGGTGTTGTTCGCTCGGCGTTGAAAACAGCGTTTGATACTGGTTTTGTTGAGCGCAGTGTTAATCGTCGCTATCGAATCGTACCGCTCTGGTTTCCCACGATTACAAAATTTCTTGCGCGGAAGAACTTATTACATGAATGAAAATGATTTAACTGCTCCGTTTGATGTGCTTGCTAGCATGTTGAATGTTGGCACTATTTCTTTATTTTTTACCGGCCTGTTGGTTATTTGGCTGGTGAATTGGTGTATTCGACGAATGAGTGAAAGCCTGATGACGCGGTTCCCGTCGCGGCGTTTTTTGATCATGCAGATCAGAACTCTGGTTAGCTTTATCTTATATATCGGTGGCACAGTTATGCTGGTTAGTGGTGTATTGAATCCACCTAAAGAGTTTTTGATTGCGGTTGCAGGTTCTGCTGCTGTGGCTTTGGGGTTCGCGCTTAAAGACGTTGCTGCTTCGCTGGTGTCCGGGGTCATTTTGCTGTTTGATCGGCCGTTTCAGGTTGGAGATCGCGTCACATTTAATGATATTTATGGTGAGATTACCGCAATTACACTGCGTTCGGTGCGACTGCAGACACTGGATGACAACATTGTAACTATCCCCAATGCTCGATTTATTACTGATGTTGTGTCGTCGGGTAATATGGGGATGATGGATATGATGGTGGTGACGGATTTTCATCTGGCTCTGGACGCAGATTTGGAGCAGGCCAAGGATATTGTACGGCAGGTGATTGTCACTAGCCGGTTTGCTTATCTTAAAAAAGATGTTGGTTTTACCATGCAGGAGGTCGAAGTAGCAAAGCGTTTAGCTATTCGTCTACGCTCCATGGCTTATGTATTTGATGTTAAGTACGAAAAGATATTTCAGAGCGATATAACTAACCGCGTTACGCATTTATTTCGGGAGGCGGAGGTTAAGCGGCCGATGAGTCACTAGCCTGTCTTTGTCGCTTGCAGCAGCTGTTTGAGGTGCATCTTCTTTATCGTCTATGTATTAGACACCGGTAAAATGTTTTACAATCACCGCTAGCCATATCAGATTGTAAACTGATGGTGTTATGGTGACTTTTTACTGGTGAGTCCAACCCCTTAGCTACTTGAGTGAGTGGTCCGAATTTTATTCCATTTTTGGAGGCTTAATGCGCCTGCAGTTCCCCGTTATCATTATTGATGAAGATTACCGTTCCGAGAATAGCAGTGGCCTCGGTGTCCGCGCCTTGGCTGATGCTATACAGTCCCATGGCACCGATGTTGTGGGTGTCACAGGCTATAACGATCTGACTGGTTTTGTACAGCAGCAAAGCCGAGCTTCGGCGTTTATTCTTTCGGTTGACGATGAGCAATTTGCAGAAGACATGATCGATGCGACGATTGGTGAATTGAGGGCTTTTGTACAGGGCGTGCGTTCTCGCAACGTGAATATTCCCATTTTCCTCTACGGTGAAACCCGTACTAGCCGTCATGTACCTAATGATGTATTGCGCGAACTGCATGGCTTTATCCACATGTTTGAAGATACGCCTGAGTCTATTGCCAGGCACGTATTGCGTGAAGCCAAGTCGTATCTTGACTTTTTACCGCCACCATTTTTCCGTGCTTTGACTAAATATGCCGAAGACGGCTCTTATTCCTGGCACTGTCCTGGCCATTCTGGCGGCGTAGCATTTTTGAAAAGCCCGGTAGGGCATATGTTCCACCAGTTTTTTGGTGAAAATATGTTACGCGCCGATGTGTGTAACTCGGTTGATGAGCTGGGGCAGTTGCTGGATCATACTGGGCCGGTGTTTGATAGCGAGCGCAATGCGGCACGTATTTTCCAAGCCGACCATCTGTTTTTTGTGACTAATGGTACTTCTACCTCGAACAAAATTGTATGGCATTCCACCGTGGCTCCTGGTGATATCGTGATTGTTGATCGCAACTGTCATAAATCAATTTTGCATGCGATTATTATGACTGGGGCTATTCCTGTGTTTCTCACTCCTACCCGTAATCACTACGGTATTATTGGGCCGATTCCGCGCTCTGAATTTGAGTGGGAAAATATCCAGAAAAAAATTGCCAGCCACCCTTTTGCTAAGGATGCAGTTAACGCGCCTCGGGTGCTGACAATTACCCAGAGTACTTACGATGGTGTGCTCTATAATGTTGAAGAAATTAAAGAGATGCTGGACGGTCGTATCGACACCTTGCATTTTGATGAGGCTTGGTTGCCTCATGCGGCCTTCCATGACTTTTATGGCGATTATCATGCGATAGGAGCTGATCGTCCGCGCTGTGAAGAATCATTGATTTTTTCTACCCAGTCGACACATAAGTTGTTGGCAGGTTTGTCGCAAGCCTCACAAATTCTGGTGCAGGAGTCAAAAAATCGTGCGCTCGATCGCCACTGTTTTAACGAGGCGTATTTGATGCATACCTCAACCAGCCCTCAGTATGCCATCATCGCTTCCTGCGATGTGGCGGCGGCGATGATGGAAGCCCCTGGTGGTACCGCGCTAGTTGAGGAGTCTATCAGCGAAGCGCTGGAGTTCCGTCGCGCAATGCGCAAGGTGGATCAAGAGTGGGCAGAAGATTGGTGGTTTAGTGTTTGGGGGCCCGATTATATTTCCGATGAAGGGATGCCCGAACGGGAAGACTGGGTGATCCGCGCTGGTGATGACTGGCATGATTTTGGCGACCTCGCCCCCGGCTTTAATATGCTGGACCCGATCAAAGCCACAGTTATTACACCCGGTTTGAATGTTAAAGGTGACTTTGACGAGTGGGGTATTCCAGCGGGATTGCTGACCAAGTATTTAGCTGAGCATGGGATTGTGGTGGAAAAAACGGGTCTGTACTCGTTTTTTATTATGTTCACCATCGGTATTACCAAAGGTCGCTGGAATACGCTGGTAACCGAGTTGCAGCAGTTTAAGGATTCTTACGATACTAATGCACCGTTGTGGCGGGTTATGCCGCAGTTTGTTAAAAAGCACCCGCGTTATGAGGGTATGGGATTACGTGATTTGTGTCAGAAAATTCACGATATGTATAAGGTGAATGATGTGGCGCGGCTGACCACAGATATGTATTTATCTAATATTATTCCCGCGATGATACCCTGCGATGCTTATTCAAAAATGGCCCACCGTGAAACCGAGCGAGTGAGTATTGATGTGCTGGAAGGGCGTATTTCGGCGATGTTGGTAACGCCTTATCCACCGGGCATCCCCTTGTTGATACCTGGCGAATGCTTTAATAAAATCATCGTACGATATTTAAAATTTGCTCGGGAATTTAATGAAAAATTCCCAGGTTTTGAAACTGACATCCACGGTTTTGTGGTTGAAGAGGTCGATGGCAAGAAGCACTACTATGTGGACTGTGTAAGAGAAGATTAGGCACTGATTTTATTTTAGGTATTTATCTAAGCCCTCTATTGAGGGCTTTTTATTGTCTGTTGTGTTTGAAATTAATTCGATTCGGGGCGATTTCGGGCGTTTGCCTCTTGTAAACCCATGGCTAGATTCTATAAGTGGTTGCAGTCATCACCTGAGATATTTTTGCCATCAGTTGTTTTACTGTTGCAGAGAAAGGCTGTCCGCCCGCAGCGAGTGCTTTGATGCCGTGTTGAGTTTCGTCTTCCAGCATTTGCTGCAAAATAGCACGGCTCTGTTCATCTTCTGCGGGGAGTTGTGCGAGGTGATTTTGTAGATGTTTGCAAACTTGATCTTCGGTTGCGGCAACAAAACCCAAGCTCCATTTATCACCAGCCAGCCCTGCGGTTGCGCCTATAGTGAATGAAGCTGCATAAAATAAAGGGTTAAGTAGGCTGGTATGACTGTCGAGTTGTTTTATGCGTTGTTCGCACCACACTAAATGGTCAATTTCTTCTTTGGCGGCCTGCTCCATTTCTTCGCGAACGTGGGGCAGTTTGGCGGTGAGGGCTTGGCCTTGATATAAAGCTTGTGCGCAAACTTCACCAGTATGATTGATGCGCATTAAGCCGGCGATATGTTTTTTCTGCGTTGTTTCCATCTCGATATCGGGCTTGCCGAGCGCAGGAGTTGGTTGCGACGCCGTAGCAGCAGAGGGGACCAGAGTGCGAAGTGCCTGATCAGCATTGCAGATCAATTTGTCAATCAGTGATAGACGGCGTTGCATAAAGTACCCCTCTTCTTTTAGCTCGCTCATTGAGCCTGGCTGACCCGTTGGTGGACCAAGGTCCACCCTGCAGCCCTATATTTCGCTTAAGTAGGCTTAGAGATTTTTCTCGCGCTCGATAGCACGATAAGCAATATCGCTGCGGTAGTAAACTTTATCCCAGTTGATTAGCTTGGTCAGTTGATAGGCTTTTTGCTGAGCTTCGGTAACGCTGTTGCCCAGTGCGGTTGCACATAGTACGCGACCACCGCTGGTAACGACTTTACCATTAACTAGCTGGGTGCCGGCATGAAAAACTTTCGCATTGCTAATGTCTGCAGTTTCAAGTCCAGAGATCACATCCCCTTTGGCGTAATCGCCGGGGTAGCCGCCAGCAGCCAATACTACGCCAACGGCGCAACGTGGGTCCCAATGAGCAGTAATGGTATCGAGCTTGCCATCGATGGCAGCTTCGCACATGGCGACTAAATCGCCTTGCAAGCGCATCAGAATTGGCTGGGTTTCGGGATCACCAAAGCGGCAGTTGTATTCAATAACTTTAGGCTCCCCTTTGCTGTTAATCATTAAGCCTGCATATAAAAAGCCGGTGTAATCATTGCCTTCGGCGGCCATGCCTTGCACGGTTGGCTCAATTACTTGGTCCATAATACGTTGGTAAATGTCGGGGGTTACAACTGGGGCGGGGGAATACGCGCCCATGCCACCCGTGTTAGGGCCGCTGTCGTTGTCGCCGGCACGTTTATGGTCCTGGCTGGTTGCCATGGGTAAAATATTTTTACCGTCGACCATGACAATAAAGCTGGCTTCTTCGCCTTCAAGAAATTCTTCGACCACTACACGGTGGCCCGCTTCGCCAAAGGCATTGCCTGCGAGCATATCTTTAACTGCGTTTTCAGCTTCAGTTTCGGTCATGGCGACGATAACGCCTTTGCCTGCGGCGAGACCATCAGCCTTGACTACAATGGGGGCTCCCTGCGCTTTGATGTAAGCCAGTGCGGGCTCCACTTCGGTAAAGGTTTGGTAAGCGGCGCTGGGAATGTTGTGGCGAGCTAAAAAATCTTTGGTAAATGACTTGGAGCCCTCTAGCTGTGAGGCGCCTTTACTGGGGCCAAAGCAGCGTAAACCCTGTTCGGTAAAGTAATCGACGATGCCTTCAACCAGCGGTGCTTCGGGACCAATAATGGTCAGGCCGACTTTATTGTTTTTGGCAAAAGCTGCCAGTGAAACAAAGTCCATGGTGTCGATGGCGACATTAGTACACTTTGCCTCAATAGCCGTGCCGGCATTGCCAGGTGCTACAAAAACGTTTTCAACATTTGCAGATTTGGTCGCTTTCCAGGCTAATGCATGTTCGCGTCCGCCGGAGCCGATGATGAGTATATTCATGGTGTCGAGAAATTCCGTTGTATGTAGGGTAGAACTTGTTCCACCTTGCTGCAAAAGGGGTGGAGCAAGTTCCTATATTGTAGTTTGTTCTTTGGTGGCTAGTGGCGGAAGTGACGCATGCCAGTAAATACCATAGCCATGCCGGCTTTGTCTGCAGCAGCGATAACTTCATCATCACGGATAGAGCCACCAGGTTGGATAACGCAACTAATGCCTGCCTGGGCTGCGTTTTCAATCCCGTCACTGAATGGGAAGAAGGCATCGCTCGCCATTACTGAGCCTTTTACCTCAAGCCCTGCGTGCTCAGCCTTAATGCCAGCGATGCGTGCTGAGTTAACACGACTCATCTGCCCTGCACCGACACCAATAGTGCGGCCGTTATTACCATAGACAATCGCATTGGATTTAACAAACTTGGCAACTTTCCAGGTGAACAGTAAATCACTGATTTCAGTGGCGGTAGGTTGGCGTTGGGTAACAATTTTTAAGTCGGCTGCGGTGATAACACCGAGGTCGCGATCTTGTACCAGCAAGCCACCGTTAACGCGCTTAAAGTCAAAATCGGCAACCGCTTCGCCCCATTCTCCACAGGCCAACAGGCGAACATTCTTTTTAGCGGTAACAATATCAACGGCTTCTTGGGAAACGCTGGGCGCGATGATGACCTCGACAAATTGACGTTCGCAAATCAGGTTGGCTGTTTCGCCATCCAGCTCGCGGTTAAAAGCAATAATGCCACCGAAAGCGGATTCAGTATCGGTAGAGAAGGCTTTGTCATAGGCCTCGGCGATAGTGTCGGCAATGGCTACGCCACAGGGGTTGGCATGCTTGACGATAACGCAGGCGGGTTGAGTAAATTGTTTTACGCATTCCAGCGCTGCATCGGTGTCTGCGATATTGTTGTAAGACAGCTCTTTGCCTTGCAGCTGCGTCGCAGTAGCGATGGTGCCGGCGGGTGGATTTTTTTCAATATAAAACGCTGAGTTTTGGTGAGAGTTTTCGCCGTAGCGCATATCTTGAGTTTTAGTGAACTGGCTATTAAAGGTGCGTGGGAAGTTGTCGTTGCCGCCAGGAACTTTATGGCCAAAGTAATTGGCTATTGCGCCGTCGTAGGCTGCAGTGTGCTCGTAAGCTTTTATCGCTAAATCAAAGCGGGTTGCCTGTGAGGTGGCACCGTTGTTAGTGCTCATCTCGGCGAGTACAGTGGCGTAGTCAGCAGCGTTAACCACGATATTGACATAAGCATTGTTTTTGGCAGCGGCGCGCACCATGGTTGGTCCGCCGATATCAATGTTCTCAATCGCGTCGGCTAAGGAGCAGTCGGGATTGGCGACGGTTTTTTCAAAGGGGTAGAGGTTGACCACCACCATATCAATGGGGTTTATGCCGTGTTCAGTCATGACCGCATCATCTTGGCCGCGACGGGCAAGAATACCGCCGTGTATTTTAGGGTGCAGGGTTTTCACCCGGCCATCCATCATCTCAGGGAACCCGGTGTATTCAGATACTTCTATTGCGTCAACGCCATTGTCGCAAAGCAACTGGTAAGTGCCGCCGGTAGAAAGTATCTCTACGCCTTGGGCTTGCAGTGCTTGGGCGAATTCAACAATGCCAGATTTATCGGATACGCTGATTAAGGCGCGTTTGATCGGCAGAAAATTTTGGTCGTTGCTCATAGTTTTGTCTAAATCTTTGGTCTGATGATTGAAATGCTTATAGCCTGAATAGTTACAGCCTAAAATGGAAAAGGGGCGACGCTATAACAATACCGCCCCCCTTTTCTCGCCCGTTTGCTTGATTACAGCAAGCCGTACTGTTTCAGTTTTTTACGCAAAGTGCCACGGTTTAAACCGAGTAAAACCGATGCTTTAGTTTGGTTGTTACGGGTGTATTTCATCACTTCTTCTAGCAACGGTGCCTCTACTTCAGACAATACCATTTCGTATACATCGGTAACATCTTGACCTTCCAGGTGAGCGAAGTAGTTGTTTAGTGCAATCGACACGCTATCGCGTAAGGTTTGCGCCTGGGCAACCGGAGCATTGGTTAGGTGATGCTTTTGTTGGGCCTGTACGCTCTGGTTCAGACCACTTGGATCATGAGCGAACTGCTCATGATCTGACACTGATTCAGCGACGGGTGTTGGGGCGCTGTTCGGGAGAGTGTCATTGTTTTTCATGCTGCGATTACCTCGTTTTTAATGTCGGCACGTTGGTCGTTATTGACGATGCCATCTTCATAGTTAATTGTTGGTTGCTGCGCGAGTTGTCGAAAGTGCTGCTCAATCGCCTGCTGTTGACTCTGTGCGGTTTCCAGCTGGTTAAAGCTGCTACGAAACTCTGCGCTGTTGTACTGCTGTTGTTCTTCATTGCCTTTTAAATACCAGCCCACATGCTTACGGGCAATTTTGACCCCCATAAATTCACCGTAAAAAGCGTGGAGAGCTTGCAGGTGATCGATTAGCACCTGTTGAACCTCTTCGTTGCCTGGTGGTGGCGGGATAACCCCGGTGCGTAAATACTGATCTATCTCGCGGCATAGCCATGGTCTGCCTTGAGCGGCGCGACCAATCATAATGGCGTCGGCGCCGGTGTATTGCATAACCTGCAGGGCCTTTTGAGGTGAGTCTATATCACCGTTGGCAATGACAGGAATAGACACGGCGGCTTTAATAGCGGCGATGGTGTCGTATTCTGCTTCACCGTTAAACTTGCAGGCTCGGGTTCTGCCATGAACAGCTAATGCACTAACCCCGCAATCCTCTGCGATGCGAGCAATATCGAGGCCGTTGCGTTGCTCGGTAGACCAGCCGGTTCGAATCTTTAAGGTGACCGGTACGTCGACTGCGGCCACCACGGCTTGCAGTATCGCCGTCACCAGTTGCTGATCTTTTAATAACGCTGAGCCCGCTGCCTTCTTACAGACTTTCTTGGCTGGGCAGCCCATATTAATATCAATAATCTGTGCGCCACGTGCTACGTTGAGCTGTGCTGCTTCGGCCATCATCGCTGCTTCGCCGCCCGCTATTTGTACGGAACGGGGTTCAGCTTCGCCGGTATGGTTTAGCCGGTTGCGAGATTTAGTCGTATGCCACAGGCGGCTATCACTGGTTACCATCTCCGAAACTACCAATCCGGCACCAAATCGCCGGCACAATTGGCGAAACGGAAGGTCAGTTACTCCAGCCATAGGTGCAAGAACAACTCGACTGGCCAGTCTGTAAGGGCCGATTTGGAGCACGAAGTTTCCCGGATAGTAAAAGGGTGTTTCTAACAGCATTGCTCGTACTGAGCGTTGAACATCCTAAAGTGTTTAATTATGCGAATTGATAAAAGCTCGCTTAAAAAAGAGGCGCTATGATAATGGTATGTGCGCGAAGGTTAAAGTCTTATCGCACAACTTTTATACAATTTTTTAGTTGACATTGATGGGTTTGGGTGGTCGGAGAGGTCGAATGATAGTATGTGCTTACTATCATTTTGCAGCGTTGTTGTCGCGCCATGGGTGAAAGCGCAGCTGATAGTTTACTGCTTGTTCGCCAGGGTCGACGATTTTTAATGAGATGTGGATTGGTTGTTTAATAGGCATGTATTGGCTGCCGGTTAATTCGCCGGCCAGGTACTCGTCTGGAGTGAAGCGGCGATCGGCGACGAGCTTGCCGTTGAGGTCGGTAAACTGTAACTCCAGGCTGGGGAAGTGTTGTTTAAATTCGGCGCGGTTGATAATGATGGCGTCGACTACCAGTGCTTGCTGGGTACTGGGGTGGCTGCGTACCATGAGGTTGGAGGAGCGGATAAGTTTGATGTCATCCATGCTGGGTACTTCGCAGCCGAGCAGCGGGCAAGCTGCTGTGAAGATGGGGCGAAGGCTGTTGTCACGAGCGAGGCGGTCGAAATTAAAAAATAGATATTGACCGACTAATAGCAGTAGGGCTAATACTATGGCGGTGGTCCAGCCGTACTTTGTCCAGCGGCTGTCTTGGCGGTAGCTGGGCATTTGCACCGGCTCAGGTTCGATATTGGCTAGTAATGAGTGATGGCTGCCAATGCGTTCGCCGCTCATTAATGATTCGTGACCGAGAATAAATGTCTCTTCGGCGTCATCTTCGTCGGCAGTGGTGTCTGTTTGATCGAATATGTCGGGGAGATCGGTAGTAATGTCTGGATCCGCGTCAGGATCAGGGTATTGCTCCTCTTCAGGGGGGGTAAGGTCATGGGTGTCAAATATTTCAGCTAAATCATTTAATGGTGCATTGGGTTGTTGCTTTTTGGGCCTGATTTCTGCCTCTGAGGTGCGGTTTTTGTTTGGTTCGCTGTCTTCATCCTCTAATAGCTTCTTGGCCCAGTCGTCTTCGTCGGGGCCGCTGTCATTGCCAATATCATCTAGTTCTTTAAAGATGGATGGTGGTGCATATTCGCTACGATCCAGATCAAGAAACGAGCTGCTGAAGCCATCGTTGTCAGCATCTTGATCGTCATTATTACTGTCGTTTTCTTCATCCTCATCCTCGGCGAGGCCGTATAGGGTGTCGTCATCGTCGCTATCGAAGATAATTTGGTTTCTATCGTCGAGGTTTAGCAGGTCGTTATCGGTATTAATGATGCTGCCGGTGTCGTTATCATTCGTGTTATCTTCAATGTCGTCATCAGCAAATAGATAATCGACCTCTTCTTCCGGGTCGGTGGTCGCTAGCTTGCTGTCTTCGTCCGAGTCGTTGCTGCGTAAAAATTCAGCCGCCAGTATGTCGAGATCGGTTTCATCGGCAAAGATGTCGTCATCAAAAATATTGTCGTCGTCGCCCCAGCGGTCAATAGTATTTTGCTCGGCTGTGGTTTCTTCCTCGAGGATGAATAGTGGTTTTTGTTCCTCTGCCGTTGTTCTGGTTTGGGCTGTAGTGGGTTGTGCGGTGTGTAAGGTTGTGTCCAGCCAGTGGTCAGGGGCTTTAAAAATGTGCAGGCAGGACCCGCAGCGAACAGCGCCATTGGCGATGTTCAGCTGCGCTTCGGTAACTCGAAACGAGGTGTTGCAATTGGGGCACTGGGTGACCTGTGTGGCCATAGTGGGTAGTCCTGACTCGCACTAGAAGAATGGCGTTAAGTGTATCGCTATTTTCAGAAAAAACGAGGGCTTATCTTTGATTTGTGAAGTAAATCCAAGCTTATCGGGCGTTATCTTCTTTAGTGCTTGCTGCCACTTAACCGAATCCAATCCTGCTGGGTAACGGGTTCGTCCATATTAAACCATTGTTGGTAGTGTGAGTGTAGGTGTTGTGCCTGGCTGGGAATTATTCCCGACAGGGCCAGTTTGCCGCCGCTGGCGGTGATGTTGCTTATTAATGGCGCGAGCTCGGCAAGAGGTCCGGCGAGAATGTTGGCAACGGTGACATCAGCCAAAATACCTGATGGCGCTTGCCCTGGAAGATAGGTTGCGATGCGGTCAGGGGCGATGTTGTTGCGCTCGGCGTTGTCGCGAGTGGCGATCAGTGCTTGTGGGTCATTATCAATGGCAATGACCTGTTTTGCTCCCAGTAATAATGCAGCAATACCCAGTATGCCTGAGCCACAGCCATAATCGACTACGATTTTGTCTTTCAGGTCGCAGGCGTCCAGCCATTCCAGGCAGAGCGCGGTGGTTGGGTGGGTGCCGGTGCCGAATGCCAGGCCGGGGTCTAGCATCAGGTTTACATCATCGGGAGCGGGTGGTTGTTTCCAGCTGGGGCAAATCCATAGGCGTCTACCAAATCGCATAGGGTGGAAGTTTGTCATCCATTCTCGCTCCCAGTCTTTGTCTTCTAGTATCTCCCAGCGATAGTTGGGTAGACTTTGCTGGTAGGCAGCGGTGGCGATGACGGTGGCTTGGTCGATGTCAGTGTCGGCGGTGAACAGGCCGGTCACTCTTACCTCATTCCATAGTGGTGTCTCGCCCAGCGCGGGCTCGAGAATCGGTTGATCGGCGTTGTCTTCCATTGTTACCGAGACTGCGCCTGCAGCTAAAACGGCGTCTTCAATGGCTTCAGTTTGTTCGCGGGTGGTTTCAATTCGAAGTTGTAGCCAGCTCATAGGGGAAAACTTATTTTATGGGAGGTGAAATAAAAACGCATGCCTGGGGAGGCATGCGTCAGTGCTTATACCGGCGCTATGGGTATTAATTTAAAGGCGCTAGTTTATGGCTTATAAGGAGAAGATTACATACCTAATTTCTTTTCCAGATAGTGAATGTTGGTGCAGCCTTTACGGAAGCCGCTATCACGCACTAAATCCTGTTGTAGCGGAATATTGGTGCGAATACCGTCGATAACCATTTCGTCCAGCGCGCTACGCATACGATCCAATGCGGAAATGCGATCCTCTGCATGGGTGATGACTTTGGCGATCATTGAGTCGTAGTTGGGGGGTACTGAATAGCCGCTATATAGGTGTGAGTCTACGCGTACGCCTAAGCCGCCAGGGGGGTGGTACATTTTTACTGTGCCGGGGCAGGGCATAAAGGTTTTGGGGTCTTCGGCGTTGATACGGCACTCAAAGGCGTGGCCGTTAAGTTTGATGTCTTCCTGTTTTACCGACAGTTTTTGACCGGAGCAAACGCGAATCTGCTCTTTGATCAGGTCGAAGTTGGTGACCATTTCGGTGACGGGGTGCTCAACCTGAATACGGGTATTCATTTCGATGAAGAAGAACTCGCCGTCTTCATACAAAAACTCAAAGGTGCCGGCGCCGCGATAGCCGATATCAATGCAGGCTTTGACGCAGGAGGCGTAGACTTTTTGCCGGGCCTCTTCGGGGATGCCTGGTGCTGGCGCTTCTTCCAGTACTTTTTGGTGGCGGCGCTGTAGTGAGCAGTCGCGGTCATAAAAATGCACTGCATTGCCCTGACCGTCGGCCATGACTTGTACTTCGACGTGACGGGGGTTTTCTAAAAATTTTTCCATGTACAGTGTGCCGTCGCCAAATGCGGCGGACGCTTCTGAGCGAGTGACATTGATGGAGGTAAGCAGAGCGGCTTCGCTTTGGACTACGCGCATACCGCGCCCGCCACCGCCCGCCGAGGCTTTGATAATGACTGGGTAACCAATATCTTTGGCAATTTGTAAGCAGCGCTCTTTGTTGTCGATTGGCAGTGGGCCGTTAGAGCCCGGCACCGTTGGCACGCCAGCCTTGCGCATCGCCTCGATAGCGGAAACTTTGTCGCCCATTAAGCGAATAACATCTGGCGTTGGGCCAATAAAGATAAAGCCGCTTTTTTGTACCTGTTCGGCAAAATCGGCGTTTTCGGCCAAAAAACCATAGCCGGGGTGGATGGCGACTGCATCGGTGACTTCGGCGGCACTGATAATCGCCGGAATGTTTAAATAACTTAGTTGTGATGAGGCGGGGCCAATGCAGACCGATTCGTCCGCCAGTCTTACATGCATCAGTTCTCGGTCGGCTTGAGAGTGTACTGCAACGGTTTTGATACCCATTTCCTTGCAGGCACGAAGGATGCGAAGAGCAATTTCGCCGCGGTTGGCAATAACTAGTTTTTCCAGCATGAAACTCATTCCAGATGTTAGGTTTCAGGTGTTCTGGGCGGATTTAAAGCCGCTGCAGAATGTTTCTATCCTGTGACTGTGTGCTTATTGTTTGGCTTGATGTGATCCGCTTTTAACTCAAACAATGGTGACCAGCGCTTGGTCAAACTCTACTGGCTGGCCATCTTCAACCAGCACGGCCTCGATTATTCCGGCTTTATCGGCTTCGATTTGATTCATCATTTTCATGGCTTCAATGATGCAAATAACATCGCCCACTTTGACATGTTGGCCTACTTCAACAAAGGCTGGGGAGCCTGGTGATGGTGCATGATAAAAGGTGCCAACCATCGGCGACTTGACCACGTGCCCTGCTGGTGCGGGTGCGGCGGTTTCTGCCACAGGTGCGGGTGCGGCAGTTGGTGCGGGTGCTGGGTACGGTGGTGGTGCTGGGTGGGCGTAGTAAGGTGCGGCAGCGGCAGCGGCGGAATTGCGGCTAATACGCACAGATTCCTCGCCTTCTTTGATCTCGATTTCGTCGATGTTGGATTCTTCGAGTAGTTCGATCAGTTTTTTGACTTTACGTATATCCATGTCTGGTCTCTTGTAAATTATTGCTGGGTGATGGAGTGTGAATGTTTAAGTTTTAGTGCGGCTGATGGCGGCCTGCAGTGCTAGTAAATAGCCTTGGCTGCCGAGCCCGCAAATAACCCCTTCGGCGATGTCTGAAAGATAAGAGGTGTGGCGAAAGGGTTCGCGTTTATAAACATTGGAAAGGTGAACTTCGATAAACGGGATGCCGACTCCAAGTAGTGCATCGCGCAGGGCGATGCTGGTGTGGGTGAATGCGCCTGGGTTGAAAATAATAAAATTAATACCCTCGTGCTTGGCCGCGTGGATGCGGTCAATAAGCTCGTATTCGGCATTGCTCTGCATGGTCTGCAGGTGGTGGTCGGCGGCAAGTGCGGCGTGAGTAAGCTCAAGGTTGATATCGTCTAGAGTGGTTGTCCCGTAAACGTCGGGTTCACGGCTGCCCAGCAAGTTCAAGTTGGGGCCGTGCAAAACGAGTATTGAGGCCATGGTCTAATCCTATCTTTGCGCAGTTTTTATAAGTGGGTGCGCGCTGGCTGTCCGATTGTGGTGGTTTTTGGGATTCTGCCTTAAAAAATAAGGGTAGTCCAACATTTGTTAACTTCAATGCAAATCGCTACATTTTCTCTGTTTTTTGCTGGAGATGTCGACAAAGTAGCGGGGTGGTTGCTGCATGATAGCTGCAAAAGCAGCCCTGTTAGCGACACATTGGTGGAAGATTGACGATATTGTTTCTATAAGTGGTGATTATGCTTCTATTGTCTGTCAATGAGTCGCTATCGTGCGGCGGCCGTGTTTGTTGTGGTTGCGCAGAGGTATTTTTAGTAAAAATACCTGTTTGGCGACAATCGCTACAACATAATAAGAATTTTGCTTATAACTGATAGTTTTCACGCCAATGGGTCGTAAGCGGGCCATTGGCGTAGAGGGTGGTTAGGGGGTGGCTGCGTCGATGGCGTCAAGAACAATTGCTGTGGTCAAGATTTGTGGTAGCACCTTGCCCTGAGGGCTGTTATCTGCGGGGTAAATAATATACAGCGGGATGCCGGTACGGTCGTATTGTTTGAGTAACTCGGTAATGGCTGCATCGTAGTTGGTCCAGTCTGCTTTTAAATAGGTTACGCCTGAGTTCAGGAGTGCCTGCTTAACCTTGTCCGTGCTCAGGGTGATTTTTTCATTGGCTAAACAGGTAATACACCAGTCGGCGGTGACGTTAATAAAAACCGGTTTGCCCTGTCGACGTAAGTCGGCCAGTCTTTGCGGGCTGTAGGCTAGCCACTCCTGATCAGTGTTGGATTTTGTTTGGAGTAGTGGGCTGGTTAACGCGATGAGTGCTGCTATGGTGCAGGCAGTGGCGAGTACTTTGGCAGCGGTTTTACCGCGCCAGAGCCAGATGGCCAGGGTCAGTAGGACGCAGCCCATCAACAGAGTGGCCATGCCGTTGACGCCGGTTTGATTGCCTACTACCCAGGCCAACCAGACCGCAGTGGCGTAAAGTGGGAAGGCTAAAAATTGCTTGAGCTGCTCCATCCATGGTCCGGGTTTGGGGATTTTATTGAGCAGCTTAGGTGAAGCACTCAGGATTAATACAGGGATTGCCATGCCTAAGCCCAGTGCGGCAAAAACCAATAGGGCGGTACCTGTGGGCTGGGTGACAGCAAAGCCGAGAGCAGTACCCATAAACGGGGCGGTGCAGGGGCTGGCAACCACGGTAGCAAGGATGCCGGTAAAAAAGCTGCCGCTGTAGCCAGATTTTGCCGCCAAGCTATTGCCTGTGTTCATCAATTGGCCGCCAAACTCAACAAAGCCCGAGAGGCTTAAGCCCATAATAAAAAACAGGTAAGTAAGTGCTGCTACAAACCAGGGGGACTGTAAATGAAAGCCCCAGCCGATGGCGGAGCCGGCAGCTTGTAGTGAAATCAACAGTGCTGCAACCGCAATAAAGCTGGTGATTACGCCGCCGCTATAGGCTAGTCCATGCACCACTTGTGAGTGGTTCTTATCATTGGCAAAAGCGAGTACCTTGAGGCTTAAAATAGGAAAAACACAGGGCATTAAGTTGAGAATGATACCTCCGAGGATGGCAAACAGCAGCATATATAGCAGCGATGGGTGTTCGGTAGGGCTTGCTAAGCGGCTGGTGTTGATGGATAGGGGGCCGGTGGCTTGATTATTCGGCTCGACTTTGCTGATACTGTTTTGGCTGCTGTTTAATAGAAAGTGCTCAGAATAAGGTGGGTAGCAAAGCCCTGCATCGGCACAGCCTTGGCTGGTGACTGTCAGTCTCAGCGCGGAGTCGCTGGGGATGTTGTTAATCATGACATCGGTATTGTGGTAGTAAACTTCTACCAGACCAAAGTATTCATCATTTTTACTCAGGCCGTCAGGTATGGTGGTTGTCACAGCTACCGGCTTGTCGCCATCCATTATTTTAAACTCAAAGCTGTGCCGGTATAGATAATAGCCCTCTGCTATTTGCCAGTTCAGCCGCAGTTGCTCCGGTGATTCGAATTCAGCATTGAGGATGTAGGCTTGCTCTACCGGTAGGAATCCGCCTGTGCTGGAGGTGCCGAAAGCCGCAGTCTGGCTGGCATTGAGGGCGTCTTTTTGGTCGAAATCAGGTGCTGGAGAAAAGTTAGCAGCTGATAAATATGCCGGCTGATAAAGTAGGACGATGCAGGTAAAAATTAAATATAAAGTGCGCATGAGCGTCCTGTTGGTTGGTAGGTGGCCGATGGTCTATAGCCAAAAGTTATCATAGACCCACCAGAGGGGTGTTGAGTTCCGCAGTGAGTTCTTTCAATGTCATCCATGATCGCTCTGTATTGTATAGCAATCTGGCTTAATCACCGGTATTGGTTCAAAAGTTGAATGTAATGTGAATTTTATGGTGGGAATCATGTGATGTCTAACGGCGAAAGTGTTGATGGTAGTGTATCCCTGTCGTGTTGCGATAGATTTACCGGCCCTGAATGATTGGGGTTTTTGTAAGGAGGTGGATCAATTATTTGTTGGCATAGGGTATAGTTGTCCCTATGGTGACTATAGCAATCAGGCTTGTTATTTATGTGAGGGCAACAACTTGCCAAGTTTAAACATACGCTGTTCTAGTTTTATTCTTTTATTGTTAGTTTTTTTGCCTTTGGCAGCCAGGGCCGATGTCTTGGTTGAGGAGGGTTATGTTAGAGGGTTGCCGCCGGGGCAGCCCACAACAGCGGCTTTTATGCGTTTGGTTAATAAGGGTGATGCCGCAGTAACTATTAACGCTGCAAAAAGCGATAGTGCCGAGCGGGTCGAATTTCATGTCCATAAGCATCAAAATGGCATGATGCGCATGGAGCAAGTCAATAACGTTGTGATACCGGCGGGTGGGGAGTTTGTTTTAGTGCCTGGGGGCTATCATTTAATGCTGATCGGTTTACATAAACCACTGCGTGAAGGCGATGATGTGGATATTGAACTGTATACGGAGAAGCTTGAAACTATTCAGCTGCGATTGCCGGTACGCAGTGTTTTGAATGAGCATCAGCACCGATAGTCCGGGTTGCGTTATTGATTAACGTTGGTCGAAAAACGGCTGATTGATAAGGACAATAACTTAGCAAGATACATTGAAGCGAAAATCAGGGTGTTAAAATGGCAATAAGTTGGCAATCAATTAAGGCGCGTGTGCAGGGCTGTCGAGCTGGCTGTATGGACTTGCTGGGAAGTGGCATACGGACACGAATTATTGTGGGTCTAATCGGGCTCTATTTGATCGTCGCAGTATTTGTCGGTATTTACTGGTCGATGACGCCGGGACAGTTTGATGTTGATGATAATGCGGCCAATATGGCTGAGAGCCACCAGCAATCAGTGGTGGTGGGGACAACCACTACCGCTGCGTTAATCCATGTGGTTGAAACGATGCTACATAAACCGGGAGGCTTCATCAGCAATGATATATTGCCTCCCGGTGTTTGGCTGGATGATATCGCTAATTGGGAATATGGCGTACTGATCCAATCTAGAGATTTGACCCGGGCCTTACGTGAAAGCTTTAGCCGGTCGCAGTCGCAATCAAAAGAAGATGTCGATTTGGGTAAGGCTGAGCCCAGTCTGAATTTTTCTAATGATAGCTGGGCAGTACCTGCTAGTGAGTCAGAGTATAAAGCGGCAATTAAACACCTGGATAGCTATTTGCAGCGGCTTGCGGACGAGGGAAATAACCGCGCACAATTTTATGCCAGAGCTGATAATTTAAATTACTGGCTGGGAACTATCGAGACCCGCTTGGGGAGCTTATCCCAGCGATTGAGTGCCAGTGTTGGCCAGCGTCGATTAAACACCGATTTGTCTGGTGATACTGCCGCGCAGCAGTCAACCTCATCGCCAGCTGAGTTGGAAGTGAGAACCCCATGGACAGAGATTGACGATGTCTATTTTGAATCCAGAGGTACTGCTTGGGCGCTGCTACATTTTTTGCAAGCTGTTGAGGTCGATTTTGCCGATGTTTTGGCAAAGAAAAATGCTCGTGTTAGCGTGCGGCAAATTATTCGTGAGCTGGAATCTACTCAGCAAACTGTTTTCAGCCCAGTGATATTAAATGGCAGTGGTTTTGGTGTGTTGGCGAACCATTCGCTGGTGATGGCATCTTATTTATCACGTGCTAACGCGGCAATTACCGATTTGCGTGATTTATTGTCGCAGGGTTAAGTACCTGGAGATTAAGTTTTATCATGGTTGTGATTTATCCCATTTAAGGAATAAAAAGTGAAAAATATTATTTTATCGATGAGTTTATTGTTGTTGGTCGCGTGTGCCTATAGCCCGCAGCAAATCACGATTAGCCCAAAAGTTGACACCAGTGTAGAAAGCTTTGGTAACGGCCGTGTAGTCACGGTTGCTGCAGAAGATGGGCGTGCTAATAAAGCACTGGGCACGCGTGGTGGTATTTATAAAGAAACTAGTGTGATAACCATAGCTAACGATATCGCCCTTGCTGTTGCGCGTGCAGCCGAGGCTCGCTTGGCGGTAGAGGGATTTAATGTGCATAGCGATGATGCTGATGTCGCTCACTTAAAAATTATTATCGATAAATTAACTTACGATACCCCTGATCAGTCTGTTGGTAAGAAAGTACTGTTGAGTGCCTCATTAAAAGTGGTTGGGACCGCAGGCGGTGAAACCTTTACTGGGCAGTACACCAGTAACTCAGAGCGGCAAACGGTCATTACTCCAAGCATGGCCCGCAATGAAGAAATGATCAATACTTTGCTGTCCGATACTTTAGCGCGGATGTTTGCTGACCCTAAGTTAAAGGCTTTCCTGAGTAATATTTAATTTTTAAGGCAAAGCAAGGCTTCTGTTCTCATGTCCGAGCTGTGTAGCTTATGAATAGCGAAGCGGTGAGCAGTCAGGCATTACGCCATTCACAGGGATTTGTTTTAACACGGCAATGGCGTGACCGGCGTGATGGCGTAGAGTTAGAGTTTTGGTTAGCCACCGAGGCCGGCCCGGTAAAGCTTATTATCCCAGCCCAGCAATCGGTGTTTTTTGTTGCGGCTGAGGATGCTGCTATTGTTGATAAGGTGCTGCAGCAGTATTCCGGTTGGTATTGCAAAGACGTGGCCATGCAGGATTTCTCCCTGCGTCCTGTAAAGGCTTATTATTTTAATTCCCAGCGCACGCTGCGTGAAGCTAAAACGCAGCTGGGTATTCAGGCGGTGATGCCGTTTGAAGCAGATATTAATGCCCATGATCGCTTTCTAATGGAGCGTTCGATCCGGGGCTCTTTAAGTTATCGAGGCGATGTGCGGCAGCAGGGAAATTATTCTGTGGTGCTGCAACCACAAGTCGTAAGTAGTGATTATCTCCCCACGCTAAAAGTAATCTCATTAGATATCGAAACAGCGATGACCGGCTTATCACTGTACTCAATCGGTCTCTACGCCCACGATGCCAATGGCGAATTCAAAAAAGTCTTTATTGTTTCAACGGATTATTCGCTTGCGAGTGAATCGGTGGAGGTTTTCCTCGATCAAAAACAGCTGCTGATGGCATTTTTTGATTGGTTGGCCAGTTACGATCCCGATATTATTATTGGCTGGAATGTAATTAATTTTGATCTGTGGTTTTTAGAACGTGTCTGTCAGCAGGCTAGCATACCGATGCGCTTTGGTCGAGGTGAGAAAGGTCGTGAGGCGGTGGCGCATTGGCGTGCGCTGGATGACGAGGGTGCGCGTAGGGCAGTCTCTATTCCTGGTAGAGTGGTACTCGACGGCATTGAGTTATTAAAAGCGGCAGGGTATCAGTATGAGAGTTTTTCTCTGAATGTTGTGGCCGAGGTGTTGCTAGATGATGGCAAGCTTATTCAGGGTAGTGATCGAGGCGAAAAAATAACCGAACTGTATCAGCATAATCAGCAGTTATTAATCGAATATAATATTCAAGACTGTAAGTTAGTTTGGGATATTTTTGCTAAAACAGCGCTGCTAGATTTTGCCGTCGCCCGTACACGTTTGACAGGTTTAGCCCTGGATCGTATTGGCGGCTCGGTGGCGTCATTTGATTTTCGTTACTTGCCATTACTGCATCGGCAAGGTTTTGTCGCCCCTAATGGCCATTTGTTAGATGAAGTCGAGGCCAGCCCCGGCGGTTTTGTTATGACATCACGCCCAGGGATATACCAGCATGTTGCGGTGCTGGATTTTAAAAGCCTATACCCCAGTATTATTCGTAGTTTTAAAATTGATCCGATGGGTATGGCTATCGGACTTAATAAAGATCTGGATCAAACTGAGTTGGTGCCTGGCTTCAAAGGAGCCTGGTTTTCCAGGGCAGATAATATTTTGCCGCAGTTGATAGCCGAGTTATGGGCATCACGAGATCAAGCTAAACTGAATGGTGATAAGGCCTTATCGCAGGCCATAAAACTGATTATGAATTCGTTTTATGGGGTGCTGGGTTCAGGGGGTTGTCGTTTTTTTGATTCGAAATTAGCCAGTTCTATTACCCGTCGAGGACATCAGATCATCCAGCAAACAGCTGAGTTTATTGAAGCTCAAGGTTGGTCGGTAATCTACGGGGATACTGACTCGGTGTTTGTCTGGTTGAAGGATGTAGCCAATGATAACGAGGCAATGGAGCTTGGACGGCTGTTGGGCCAGCAGCTGAATCAATGGTGGGATAAAAAACTCGATAAAGAATACGGCATTGAAAGTGCGTTAGAGATCGAGTTCGAAACCCTGTATCAGCGTTTTTTAATGCCGACTATCCGCGGTTCAGAGTTGGGCAGCAAAAAGCGTTATGCGGGAGTGGTGATCAAAAATGGTCAGCCAGAGATTGTTTTTAAAGGGCTGGAGAACGTTCGCACGGATTGGACTCGGCTGGCGCGAGATTTTCAGTCTGAGTTGTATCGTCGGGTGTTTTTTGATGAGCCTTATCAAGCCTATATTAAACAAATCGCAATGCAGGTTTTAAATGGTGAGCATGATGCTGCGTTAGTATACCGCAAGCGTTTGCGGCGTAAGTTGGATGATTATCGAAAGAATATCCCGCCGCATGTCCAGGCTGCCCGTAAGGCACAGTTGGCAGGGCAGACTTTGCGGCGAGGTGATTGGGTGGAGTACTTGATGACTGTAAATGGTGCTGAGCCTGTGTCGGCGTGCCCCTCCTTGATTGATTATCAGTATTATATTGACCGCCAGTTAGCTCCAGTTGCAGATGGTATTCTTCATTTCAAGGGGGAAAGTTTTTCCGCGCTGATTGATCCGCAAATGTCGATTTTCTAGGGTTTGTTATTGTTTTTTAGCTGCGAATTTTTTATTGATATTAATTTTAAGTAAGTTGTAGATCAATAATAGAGTTTGTAAGTCTGCCTATAAATGCGAAAGATGTGAGTGGACATGCCAAGGTCATTTCCAGATAATCTTATTCTTGGTTAATAGCTGCGATGAATAGCGTTATTGTTGCCCCTTAATTGAAGTCGTATTGACTAGTGGCCTCGAGTATAACAATAGAGAGCAAATAATGAGTCTGCCCAGTAAAGTTAAAATATTCGAAGTTGGCCCCCGCGACGGCTTGCAAAACGAAGCTGTCAACGTGCCCGCCGAAATTAAAATCGGCTTGATCGAACGGTTGGCGGATGCGGGTATATCCACCATTGAATCCGCTAGTTTTGTATCGCCAAAATGGGTGCCGCAAATGGCAACCTCAATGGAGGTCATGCAACAGTTAACACGCAAAGCAGGTGTGGTTTATTCAGCGCTGACCCCAAATATGCAAGGCTTCGAAGCTGCGCTAGAGGCGGGTGTCGATGAAATAGCTATTTTTGCAGCCGCTTCTGAAAGCTTTTCGCAAAAAAATATTAACTGCTCGATGGCAGAAAGCATCGAGCGTTTTATCCCCGTGCTTGAAGCTGCCAAACAGCATCGCATCAAAGTGCGCGGCTATGTTTCCTGTGCGCTTGGCTGCCCCTATGAAGGCCAGGTTTCTCCCATCGCTGTACGTGATATGTCAAAACGTCTGTGGGAAATGGGCTGTTACGAAATATCTATTGGTGACACCATCGGCGTTGGTACCCCCGGTAAAGTTAAAGCCCTGATCGAAGCCGTAGCTCAAGCTGTGCCCATCAGCGCACTCGCCGGCCACTTTCACGATACCTATGGTCAGGGGTTGGTCAATATATATGCAGCACTTGAGTGTGGTGTTAGTGTTATCGATAGCTCTATTGCAGGTCTTGGTGGTTGCCCTTACGCCAAAGGTGCATCGGGCAATGTGGCGACAGAGGATGTGATTTATATGCTTAACGGCCTGGGCATAGAGACGGGCGTTGATATGGATCAGTTGATGGAGGCTTCGCGTTATATTAGTGGGTATTTACAGCGCCCACCGGCCTCTAAAGTTGGATGTGCTTTGGGGGGCTTTACAGAACGATAAGCGATGCTTGCTTCCTCAATGCTTTAAAATGGGTTTTTTATAAAAAGTAGCACCAATCCCCATTATGAGTCCTGCAGGTGGAGAGGGATATTTACTAAGTTAGTCGTTTTGTGATTCAGCGTATTGGTGTTGATTTTCTTGCAATGTCGTTTTTGATTGAGCCTATAGTCTGGGGCTTTTACTGTATCCGGTTGCAAATCCCTATTGAAAAGTACCTGTTGATAAAAACCTTAGCTTAACAGAGGGTTTAACCAGCGGGTAAAAAAACCAGTGAAGGCGATGGGAGCATCTGTTACCGTCAGGCAAATGCACTCTTGGTCTTTGGTCGCAATCGGCCTATGTTTGTGTTGGGTATTACGTAAAATGAAATCTCCTTTAGTATAAATTCCAGTTTCATCAGAAAAGCTGCCTTCGAGAATTACGGTGTACTCATCCCCAGTATGGGTGTGAGTAGCGGCTTTGCCTCCCGGTTTTATTCGTAACAATTCTACGCTCTGGCCTCGACTGTCGGTGTGCAGTTTTACCTTCTGGATTGAGGGGGAGAGATAGCGCCAGCGCAGCGAGTGGTAATCAGAGCTGACAAATTGTCGCAGGGCGTGCGGAATAGTGCTGTTTGCTGTGTTGATAGTTGCAGCAGGCTTATTGGTAGTGGGGTTGTCCAGTGCAGCTAAAACGCGTTGTTTTAAATGGTTTGATGGTTGAGCTGGTTCCAGTATTTCAAGCAGGTGGGCGCCGATGGTATCTAGGCGTTGTAAGTTGCTACGACACTCCTGGCAATGATCAATGTGGGTGGAAACGCAGAGCGCATGACTGAGTTGTAAGCTACCGGCTGAAAAGGCGGTGAGTAATTCGGGTGCTGGGTGATGGTTTGTCATTGTTGCTACCTTTTAATCAACAATTCTAATTTCTGTAGTGCCAATCGCACACGGGATTTTACCGTGCCTAGTGGAAGTCCTAGCTCTTCGGCTGTCTCTTGATGAGTTTTCCCTTCGAGATAAACCTTAGCGAGCACCTGAGATTGCTCTATCGGTAATTGCCTTAAGCTGGTATTAGCTTTTTCGATTGCACGTTGCTGCTGGGCCAGCTGAAATAAATCTGGCCCGTTATCTTCGATATTATCAAAAATATAACTGGGATCTATATCGGAGCTATAGCGGCCATTTTTGCGGTGATAATCAATGCGGCAATTTCTGGCCAAGGTAAAAATCCAAGTGCTAACAGCAGCACATTCGGGTTTATAGCGATGAGCTTTATTCCATACTTTGATCATCACTTCCTGTACCAAGTCGTCAGCTAGCAGCGCGGCACCAGGCTCACGAGCCAAACTGTAGGCCCGTAACAGTGGCGCGAAATGATCAAATAACTCACTGAACGCGTGCTTGTCACGGTCTATGGCGACTTTGTACATATGCTGTTTTAACTGCAAATTTCGGTCTTGGTTGACCGTAGGCTTGGCAGAACTGGTCATGGATACAGCCCTTATGTTTTGTCGGCGTTGTCGCATCATAATATCAGGCGCTGGTAATGTGCGTCAGTGAGTATTTGTGTAATAGCAAGGTGTATTACGTATGGCTGCACCTTTTGGATCATAAAGGCGTAGATAATAGTGGCTGTATGTTCGATCTTGATAGCTTGGCTGGTTTTTTGTAATTTTTTGAGCTGATCCAGTTTAATAGCTTGGGCGTATATATTGGGTAGATGTGGCGATAGCTATAGATCGCTAGAGTGGCTTTTGTTGGGCTGTATTGCGAAGGTGACTTGAATGCCTGATCGTGAACAAATAATAGTTGAGAATCAAATGGGTAATCCGATTATTGAGCGCTTTAAGTGTAGTTACCAGGATATGCTGCAGATGGATTTGAGTCAGCTCGATCAATTATATGCAAAGAACATTATTTTTAAAGATCCGGTACATGAAATTAAAGGCTTAGCTATTTTACAAGATTATATGGCGGATTTAAGTGGCAATCTTTTGGAGTGCCGCTTTGAATATTTGGATGAGCTGTTATCTAATCGCGAAGCTTATATTAAATGGAATATGCATTTTCGTCACCCTAGACTGGCCGCAGGCAAGTTGCTAACGGTGCGGGGTGTAAGCCAATTGAATTTTGATAAAAAAATATATTATCACGAAGATTTTTATGACTTGGGTGCAATGCTTTATGAGCATGTACCAGTTGTCGGTGGTATGACACGCTGGTTGAAACGGCGGTTGAAAATATAGCAAGTTAAATAAACTTAATTAAAAAAGGGGTTTAGGTGAATACTGGCTTCGATAACGTAAGATTACAGCAACGAATTCAGTCCTGTTGCTTAGGTAGTATTGATGATTAAGGGTGAGCTAATTTGGATTACCGGTGCCAGTAGTGGTATTGGTCGGGCCATAGCTATTATGTTAGCGCAACAAGGTAATACTATTTTCGCTAGCGCGCGCGATGAGAAGGTTTTATCTGATCTGGCGGCGAGTCAGGCTAATATTATCCCTGTTGTTTTCGATATTAGCTGCGCCTCTCAAATAGAGGCGGTTCGTGAGCAAATACAACAACATACCCCGTATCTTGATCGAGTGATTTTAAATGCGGGAAATTGTGAGTACTTTGATATCGAGCATCCCGACTGGGATATTATGCGGCGGGTTATGGCGGTCAATTATCTAGGGGCAA
Source organism: Spongiibacteraceae bacterium (assembly GCA_041677245.1). Taxonomy (GTDB): domain Bacteria; phylum Pseudomonadota; class Gammaproteobacteria; order Pseudomonadales; family Dasaniaceae; genus Oceanicoccus. Next base: position 51,825 of record JBAYQJ010000012.1, read on the forward strand.
TTAATACCCTTGCTTCGGCGTTACCTCTGTTACAAGCCAGGCCTGATGGCAAAGGTCATATCGTAGGTGTGGTTTCATTAGCCACACTTGTGCCGTTTGCTCGGGCCGAGGCTTACGGGGCTTCGAAAGCGGCATTGCAGTACTTTTATGATTCGCTACGACTTGATCTGGTCGTGCAAGGTATTGATGTCACCGTGGTAAATCCAGGCTTTATAAAAACTCCGTTGACAGATAGAAATAATTTTCCTATGCCTTTTTTACAACCAGTAGATAAATCAGCACAGCGTATTATTAGGGCAATAGAGCAACGTCGGAGGCAGTTTGATTTTCCTCGGCGATTAAAGTATTTACTAAAGTTTCTGGGTTTTTTTCCGGCGGTTTGGAATAAATTTATTTCGCCATGGCTATAAAAATAATGATGAAAGATCTTTATACAGGATAATTGAGTGAAAATAGCTATTATAGGTGCAGGTATATCAGGCTTAAGCGCGGCGTATTTGTTATATAAAAAACATCAAATAACCGTGTTCGAGGCAAGTGATAAATTGGGTGGGCATACGGCTACGGTAGATGTCGAATTGCAGGGCAGTAGTTATAAAATTGATACGGGTTTCATTGTTTATAATGATTGGACTTACCCTAACTTTATTCGTCTAATGGAAAAGTTGGGGGTTCAGTCGCAGCCGACAGAAATGAGTTTTAGTGTAAGCTGTGATACATCCGGATTAGAGTATGGCGGCAATAATTTAAATACCCTGTTTGCTCAGCGTAAAAACATATTTAAACCAAGCTATCTTAAAATGCTGTGGGAAATTATGCGTTTTAACAAGCAAGCTATTGCGGATCTGGATGATAATAACATTGATCCTGCAATGACGTTGGGCCAGTACTTGAATATTAATGGTTATAGCGCTGCTTTTTCTAGCCAATATTTGATTCCTATGGGAAGTGCTATTTGGTCAGCATCTACTCTGAGTATGTTTGATTTTCCTTTGTTGTTTTTTGTTAGATTTTTTAAAAATCACGGATTATTAAGTGTGAATAATAGGCCCCAGTGGCGGGTTATAAAGGGTGGGTCGCGTGAATATATAGCGCCATTAACGTCAGGATTTAAAGATGATATTCAGCTTGGGGCGTCGATTGATAAAATACTGCGAAATAAATATGGGGTTGAATTGTATTTTAAAGGCGGCGGTAGAGAGTATTTTGATCAGGTGATACTGGCTTGCCATAGTGATCAGGCGTTAGCATTGTTGGCTGATAGCAGTAATGCTGAGCGGTCTATTTTGGCGGCTATCCCCTATCAGGAAAATGAAGTTATTCTACATACTGATGAATGCTTATTGCCGAGAAAAAAGCTGGCATGGTCGAGCTGGAATTACCGTAAACAATCAACACAGCAAGAGCGGGCTGTTCTCACTTACAATATGAATATTCTTCAGGGTATTGAGGCACCAGTTACATTTTGTGTAACGCTCAATGCGAAAGAAACAATAGACTCGAATAAAATATTGGGCCGGTACAATTATAGCCATCCGGTATTTTCATTAGCTTCTGTAGCCGCAGCAGAGCGTTGGAAAGAGATAAATGGTGTTAATAAAACTTGGTTTTGCGGTGCTTACTGGGCTAACGGTTTTCATGAAGATGGTGCCAGCAGTGGTATTCGGGTGGCGCAAGCACTGGGGGCAGTGTGGACATGAAAAGTGCAATTTATACAGGTTGGGTGCGGCATCGGCGCTATGTACCTAAAAACCATCGGCTGCGATATAAAGTTTTTATGATGCTATTGGATTTAGCTGAGCTAGACCATGTATTTAGTGGTACTCGGTGGTGGTCGGTAAAGCGTTGGGCTCCAGCACGATTTAAACGCAGCGACTTTTTAGGTGACGCGACACAGCCCCTGGATATCGCAGTGCGTAGATTAGTAGAAGATAGAACCGGTATCTGCCCGTGTGGGCCGATACGGCTATTAACTAATCTACGTTATTTTGGCTTTATTATAAATCCAATTAGTTGCTACTACTGTTTTGACCTACACGAAAAATTGCAATTTATTGTTGCTGAGGTGAATAACACGCCATGGGATGAGCGTCATTGCTATGTCTTGTCCTGTGAACCCGATAGCCTTTATCAGCGTATAAGCTTTAACAAGGTTATGCACGTTTCACCTTTTAATCCGATGGATGTTCACTACTGCTGGCGCAGCAACTTGCCGGAGCGGACTCTTCGGATAGATATGCAAAATTGGCGTGGGGGTGCTGTATCACCGCTGTTGGAATTTGATGCTTCGTTGCTCCTGAAACGGGAGGAAATAACTCCTGCGGCGTTGCGACGTATATTATGGCAGTATCCGTTGATGACACTTAAGGTGGTGTTTTCTATTTATTGGCAGGCATTACGTTTATTGATTAAGGGGGTGCCTGTTTATGATCACCCAGGTAAGCAGTTTGCTAAGAATAACGCTGATAAAAATATATAGAGCAGCGCGGACTAAATAACAGCAACATTGATTTATTTGCGTTCTGGTAGGTTCAGTTTACGGGGCTTAATAATTAGCTGTTAAAATTAACGATTAAGGAGGGCTGTTGCTAATGTCGATTGCTAGCATTGACGAGAAAAAAACTAATCGTGCAGTAGCGCCGAGCTTTATTGATGGCGTGGCAAAAAAAATAGTGATTAAGGCTCTCGGAAAAATACAGCATGGGCGCTTAGTGTTAGATGATAATGGACAGATTTTTTATTTTGGTGAGGCTGCAGTGAATGCTGACGTTGTCGCTCATGTATTTATTCATCACGCATCGACTTATAGGGATATCTTACACGGCGGTTCAATTGGTGCTGGTGAGGCTTATATGTTAGGGAGCTGGTCGTCATCTAATTTATTAGATGTGATCAGGCTGATGGTTAAAAATCTCAATGCGCTGAATAAAATGGATAATTCCAGGCCGTTATTTAGTCGCTTGTCGACCAAGCTATTGCATCTTATGAATGCCAATACTGAGGCTGGATCAAAGAAAAATATTTCAGCACATTATGATTTAGGTAATAGTTTTTTTAGTTTGTTTTTAGACTCCACCATGATGTACTCCTCAGCTATTTATCCAAGTGTCGATGCTTCGCTAGAACAGGCTTCCCTGTTTAAGCTCGATACTATTTGTCGAAAGTTACGGCTTAATAAAAATGATCATTTGATGGAGGTCGGTACTGGTTGGGGTGGGTTGGCGATATATGCGGCGAGCAATTATGGTTGCCAAGTAACCACGACTACGATTTCTAAGCAGCAATATGATTACGCCAAGCTTAAAGTCGAGGAGGCAGGATTAACTGATAAAATAACCCTATTGTTAACTGATTACCGTGACCTGGAAGGGCGGTACGATAAGTTGGTATCGGTTGAAATGATTGAGGCGGTAGGGCATAAGTATTACGAAAGCTATTTTGAGAAATGTTCCAGCTTATTAAAAGATGATGGCTTAATGTTAATTCAATCGATCACTATTCCTGATCAGCGCTATCATCAAGCTAAGCGAGCGGTGGATTTTATTCAGCGTTATATATTTCCTGGCGGATGCTTGCCATCTAATGAAGTGATCGCTAAATGTATTGCTAAAAAAACAGATCTAACAATAGTTGGTTTGCATGATATAGGAGCTGATTACGCTAAAACCCTTGCTGAATGGCGATCACGTTTTCATGTCAATATTGATGACGTTAAAAAAATGGGTTTTGATGATGTGTTCTGTCGGATGTGGGAGTTTTATCTTTGTTATTGCGAGGGCGGTTTCGTTGAGCGTGCTATCAGCACGGTGCAGATTGTTTTTGCAAAGCCTGGTGCGCGAACCATTGCCGCAGCTGATTAAACTTCAGCGTTATAAACCATTGCTGAATGGCTTGTTATTTCAGTTGGGCTGGTTTGCCTGTGTTTTTGGTGGTGATGTAATAGCATTGCTATGCACTATTACGCTATTGTTTTTACACGGTATATTTTTTATCACGGTTAAGTGCCAGTGGGTTTTTATCGCCGCAGTAACCTTGTTGGGGTTTTTAGTTGATACTGGTCTGGCTTTGCTGCATGTGTTTCAGTTCGAGCAAGCGTCCTTGGGTTATATACCAGTTTGGTTGGTTTGCATTTGGACTTTATTTGCCACTACGCTGAATCATAGTTTGTACTGGTTGCAACACAAGCTGTGCTTGGCGGCTTTGTTGGGAGCTATCTCGGCACCGCTGTCTTACCTGGCTGGCAGTAAAATAACGTTGGTGGTTTTGCTTGATCCGTTATATTTATCGTTGTTGCCTATCAGTATCTGTTGGGCGTTGATGTTTCCGGTGTTACTCATAGCCAGCCATTATTTTTCATCTAAGATGGTATAACTATGGGTATAAACTACGCAGGAACCTTTGTTATTTTTATCGCTTTACATGGAGAAGCGCAGGCGGCGCTATCAGTTATTGGTGAGGCGTTTGAGTTATCAGCAGATAAATTAGTGTATACAGAGGTTCACAGCTATAGCGATGATTTACTACAGCATCAGGTAGTATATACCGCTGCAGATAATACTGAGCTGGCAGTAAAACAGTTGAATTATAGTCATGGTTTTACAGCCCCGTCCTTTGTGCAGCACAACCGTGTATTGAAAGAATTTATCCAGGTTGGTTTTGTCGACCAGCAATTATCTATGGTTTACTCAGCGGCAGGCTCAGGTTCCTCGCGCACACAAAAGGAAAAATCAATGTTGGTAACCAGTCCTTTGGTTATTGATGCCGGTTTTGATTATTATATTCGGGAGCACTGGCAGCCATTAATAGCAGGGCAAGTATTAACCTTCGAGTTTGTTGTGCCGGTGAGACAGAGCTTGGTGACGTTGAAGGCGCAGCAAACGGCTTGCAGTTACTCGGCCAGTGATGATGTTTGCTTTACTATCGGTGCTGCCAACTGGTTAATCCGCTTGGTGTTGGCTCCTATTGAGTTGGGCTATGAGGCAAGCAGACAACGACTTAGCCGCTATCGCGGCTTAGCCAATATGTCTGATCAAGAGGGAAGGGTCTTTAAAGTAGATATCCATTACCGCTACATTGATCGTTGTCAGCACGATCGCGATTGTCAGCTACTTCAGCAAGCACCGGTACTATCAGGGTTTTTGATGAAATGAGACGGGTATTAGGCGTTTTGGGCTTGGGGCTTGTTGTTGCCAAGGGTGATATGCTTTGGCCCAGCCATGCTTTGTTGACCGCTTACGCCAGAGTTGATTGCCTCGATTGCTCCGCCTGACTTTAAAAAAGCTTTGGTTTGTTCAGCGATAGATAGAGAGGTTTCTACAGCTGCAGGTTGCTTCTTTTTTGCGGGTGCCCGAGTAGGTTTGGCTGCCATGATATGCCTCATATTGTAAAAATTGACCGACTAGTATACCGCATTTAAGGCCCGCTGTGGCGAATGAATGCCTTTTATGGGGCAATTAAGCGCTTGTCAGGAGGTTTTTTAAGTGTTAGTTGCTCCGGCGGTCTGGTTGATGGCTTCGCAGTCCATGGGGAGGTGACCTTGTCTAGAGATAGAGTCTCTTGCGAATATCTTAAGCGTAAACTGGTGGTATGAACTCTAGAATAGGTGTTGATCTGTCGAGGTTAACCGAGTAACCACAGATGTTTTGTGCCCCGATATACTTGTGGGTGATGGTTGAATTTGCGATCCTGTGTTGAATTTAATTGTAGGGCTAAATAAGCTCGTTTAAGTGGAAGTTTATGCGTCATGGTTAATCAATCAGGTTCGGACGCTAAGCGTTTGATTATCGGTATTACGGGTGCCTCGGGTATTATTTATGGGGTGAAGTTACTGCAGATGTTGCAGCAAACCAACATCGAAACCCATTTGGTGATGAGTAAGTCGGCAGAATTAACCTTGGGTTATGAAATGCGCCTCAAGCTAAAGGAGGTGCATCAGCTGGCAGATGTTGTGCATGCTACAAAAAATATTGGAGCCACTATTTCCAGCGGCTCATTTTCTACGATTGGTATGGTGGTTGCTCCGTGCTCTATTCGTAGTATGTCTGAAATCGCATCAGGTATAACCTCTACGTTACTCACACGTGCAGCCGACGTCGTATTAAAAGAGCGTCGTCGATTAGTCTTAATGGTTAGAGAGACTCCGCTTCATACCGGGCATTTACGCACCATGACCGCCCTGTCAGAAATGGGGGCAATTATAGCACCGCCTGTACCTGCTTTTTATAATGGGCCTGAGACCATTGATGATTTGGTTAGTCATAGTGTTGGCAGGGTGCTGGATTTATTTGATATTGATACTGGGGTTGTCCGTCGCTGGGAGGGTTGAGCTGATTTCTGGAGGCGATGATCTGGTGCGGCTGTTGGTGTCGATGATGTGAGCTAGCTTCATCATTTGTGGGCTGATGGTTAGATTCGATTGTTTTATGGCATCGGCGTTGATATGAAACTCTAGCTGCTGTGATGTTTTTCGAACAATTTCTACCATCCCTCCTTGTCTGGCAAAGCCCGGAATACAACTACTGGTCAGGGTGGCTCCCTTTAATAACTGGATAATTTTACGGTATTGCTGGTGCATATCAGAGGCAAAATAAATAGCGTGAGCTTTATTTAGAATGGCAGTAGTGAGTGTTTGTCTTTGCGTGTGCTTATGAATAACAACGTGGTGGCCGTTGATGGGTCGTTCCGTTAGTTTTTCGTTGAGAATGGCTGCAATATCATCGTTGCCCAGTAAAATGATTTGTAAATCTTCCGCTTCGGCGAATTTCTCCGCAGGCCATTGAGTGAATTTCAGTGCGTTGTAATAAAAGGTGGCTTTGAGATTATTGTTTTTGCTGAGCTCGGTGCCGCTGACTGTGCTGGCGCTGAGTGTTAAAAATAGCAGCGCCAGTAGAATTGGACCAAAGTTCGCACGCGAGCTGTGTGGCAGGGGGTAAAGCATTGTTGGCAGAAAGCCGGATATCCACCCCATTACATAGTTCTGCCTTTATACTTTTACAAAGCAAGGTTTTGTATAGCATAGTGCTGGACTTGGATATCGTCCAATAATTTGTATTAATAACGCTCAATATGTCGTCAAAATACCGTGAGATTTCTGGTTCGCCAGGTCATGAGCGGTTAGCGAAACCAGAAGCTAAATTCGTATCGCTAGCCGTACTGGTTGATCAGTATTTGGTAGTATTTTTCAAGTTCTTCCATACGGCCACTTTTTTGTAAATGCAATAAGCCTTTGTTGAAGTCATCTCGTAGAGCTGGATCATGAAAGACAGCTCGGTAGTGATTAGGTGAAAAAATAGGGTAATAAGTTATTTTGTGTAAATACTTCCCTGAGTACCGAGATTCGTACAGCAGTTGTTGTAAGTGATATTTAAATATTAAACGATCGGAGATTACGACGTCTGTTTCGTTGTTGACCAGTAATTCGACCTGTTCTTTTTGAGACTTTGTTTCGTGGTAGCTATCAAATGTATTTATGGCAGTAGAGAGTTCTGGTCCCAAGTATTTGTGGGCTGCTGGGAAAGCGGTTATACGTTTGTTTGCAAGATCGTCAAGAGAGTTAATGGTGTAGCCCTTTTGGGCAAGCGATATAGCCATGTTGTTAAAAGTGATATATGGCTCGGAACGGTAGCCCTTGCTAATACTTTGATTGCTGATAGCAAGGGCATCGAATTTATTTTGGTTGAACTGTTCTATTGCGCTCTGGTTGTTTAGGCGAATAAAGTGGCTGCGATGGCCGCTGTGAGCAAGGGCTTCGGTAATTACGTCGATAATCAGGCCTTTGCCGTTGTCAAAAACGTAGGGTTTGGAAGAGCCGCTGACCGCGATAATTACTTCTTTTTGGTTTTCATCGGCATAAGTATTAAAAGGTACAAAGAGACCACAAAGTACTATTAAGCAATAGTATAAAGAGGGCATTTGTTTTCCTACTCTGTATAAGAATATGTACGGATGTAGTGGTTATTGTATTGCCAAAGTATAAGCTTATGCTTGCTTTAGCGTGATGGCAAATAAATGTTATTTTTTAGTTTTGAGGGAGCGGAGAAAATATCCGCTTTGTTGATAAGGCCATGAAGCATTCGGCCTTATCAACAAAGCGGTAGTGGCCTAGAAGGAGTAAGCAAGCGTTACAGCGGTTTCGGTGTCGGCATGCCTTTTATCCGTGGGTACATTGTCAGAGTATTTGATAGTGTACGATAGCTTAACGGCGACTGATCCAATGACTTGCAGCTTGAGAGCGGTAATAGACTTAGTGATAGTGCTATCGCTGCCCGATTCAACGTTAAGACTTTGGGTGAAGTCGGCGTTATCGCTGAAGTGCCAAGCGTACTCAGTAAATAAGCGGATAATCAGCTCTTCAGAATCTTCTCCTGTGGCTTCATCTTCAGCTTTACTTATTCGGTAACCAGGGCCTACTTCCAGGTCCCAGTGCATGGTGTCATTGTTAAGAATGCGACGACCATAACCTGCGGCGAGGGTTGCTTGGTAGTCGTAACCACTGAAGCGATCTTTGTCATAGGCTGCATAACCAAAGGCATAGTTATTTTCGGTATAAGCATACGCCAAGCGGTTGGAGAGAAAGTATTTTTCGGCGCTTCTCTCGCCGTCACTTTCCGAGTTAATTGCGTCGAAGTCGATAGCGTAACGCCATTGATCTTTTTCTCGATCGAGACCGGCTCGGGCGACGGTATTTGTCTCTTCGGTGTTACCTGATGTGTTGGTATAACCAAGCTCAAGGCTGCCAGTCCATATTTTTTTCGGCTCGGTAGTGTTTTCCGCAGCTAGCAGCTGGCTGCTGCCAGCTGCTAACAAACTTGGAATGGCGAGTAGGGTAAGAAATTTTTTCATGATAAATCTTTAGTCCTGTTGCAGGTGAACATCTAATTGTGGGAAAGGGATGCCAATGTTTTCTTCGTCAAAACGAAGTTTAATTGTTTCAAGCAGGGCGAATTTAGTGGGCCAGTAGTCGGCGGAGTTAACCCAGGGGCGAACAACAAAGTTGACAGAAGAGTCTGCTAGTTCGGCTACGCCGATAGTCACGCCTGGTTCTTTAAGGACGCGCTCTTCATTATTCATGATTTCTTCAAGTATTTGTTTGGCTTTGCGTATGTCCGCGTCATAGGCAATACCGATAACCATATCGATACGGCGAGTCGCTTCCAGCGAGTAGTTGGTGATGGCGCCACCCATAATAGAAGAGTTTGGGACGATAATGGTTTTATTGTCACCTGTTTTCATAATAGTGCTGAAAATGCCGATCTCTTTTACCACTGCTGCCAGGCCTGCAGCTTCAACAAAGTCGCCGGATCTGATAGGGCGGAATAATATCAGCATCACACCAGCCGCAAAGTTAGATAGCGTGCCCTGTAGAGCAAAGCCAACCGCTAAGCCCGCAGAAGCAATAATAGCTACGAATGAGGCCGTTTGAATACCTAGCTGTCCAAGTGCGGCAATAATAACCACGGCAAGTAATACGGTATTAAGTATGCTGCCAACAAACAAGCTAATTGTGTTGTCGATTTGTTTTTTGTTCATGCCTTTGATAACGGCATTGGCGATCATTTTCGCCACCCATTTACCAATGATAAAAATTAGCAGCGCCATAATTATCTGGCTACCGTAGCTAATAATTAATGAGGGGGCATCTTCAAGTAATTTATTGATATCAAAGTCCATGCTTTTCTCCAGTCATAGTAATTAGTCAGTATTGCCTTGGGTACTATCTTAGGCTTTTATGTTTTAATGATTAAGCGACGCCGATTGTAGCGTGGCAGTTATTAAACCGAGCATCCTATGCGGTCAAACATATCACACCCACCACGAGCTTAATCTCTCGAGGTGGGTACAATTGGGTATACTACTTTATCTTTAGCCAACACCGTAAGCTAGCATTGCGTCAGCTACTTTAATAAATCCGGCAATATTGGCTCCTTTTACGTAATTTAAATAGCCGTCTTCATCGCCATGTTTTGCGCATTGCTTGTGGATGCTGGTCATGATGGCTTTGAGTTTGGCCTCTAGCTCTTCAGCGCTCCAGGCCATGCGGATGCTGTTTTGAGTCATTTCAAGGCCGGATACGGCAACGCCGCCAGCGTTGGCCGCTTTACCGGGGCCATACAGCACTTTGGCATTTTGTAGGACTTTTATTGCTTCTATTGTTGTAGGCATGTTGGCGCCTTCAGAAACAGCTTTGCAGCCATTGGCTACCAGTAGTTCGGCGTCTTTTTTGTCTAGCTCATTTTGGGTGGCGCAGGGGAATGCCAGGTCGCAGGGTACTTCCCATGGTCGTTTGCCGGCGTGAAAATCACAGCTGTATTTTACGGCGTATTCTGAAATACGTCCTCGTTGCACGTTTTTAAGGTTAAGGATATAAGCCAGTTTTTCGGCATCGATACCGTCGGGATCATGGATATAACCGGAAGAGTCAGAGAGAGTGACTACTTTGCCGCCAAGTTGAGTAATTTTTTGTGTGCAGTAGATCGCTACATTGCCTGAGCCAGAGATGGTGCAGGTTTTCCCCTTAATTGAGTCGCCGTGGTGATTTAGCATCTCTTCCATAAAATAGGCATTGCCATAACCTGTAGCTTCAGTGCGGATCAAGCTGCCACCATATTCTAGAGCTTTGCCGGTGAGTACCCCGGTGAACTCTCTGGATAGACGTTTATATTGGCCAAACATATAACTGATTTCTCGAGTGCCAACGCCAATATCACCAGCGGGGACGTCAATATTTGGTCCGATGTGGTGGAAAAGTTCGGTCATATAAGCTTGGCAAAAACGCATAACTTCGCGGTCAGATTTACCTTTGGGATCGAAGTCTGCCCCGCCTTTACCGGCACCCATGGGTAAAGTGGTTAGGCTGTTTTTAAAGGTTTGTTCAAAGCCGAGAAATTTTAGGATGCCCAAGTTAACAGAGGGGTGAAAACGTAAGCCGCCCTTATAAGGGCCGATAGAATTATTAAATTGTACGCGGTAGCCACGATTGACGTTGATATGGCCTCGGTCATCTTCCCAGACCACGCGGAAAATGATGGCGCGGTCCGGTTCGGTCATTCGTTGAATAATACCAGCTTGCTGGTATTTGGGGTTATCAAGAATAAAAGGAATAATTGACTCGGCAACTTCATAGACTGCTTGGTGGAATTCGGGTTCGCCTGGGTTCCTCTTTTTAAGCCCTTCCATAAAGCATTCAAGTGATAGGTTTTCGTACATACGTTCTCCAAAGGGGTACATGGTTCTTTCTAAGCTTGGAGCTATAAAAGGCTGCCCAGCGTTGCGAGGATGACTTCTGACAAGCATCAAAATCAGCCATTATACTTGAAAATCCCTGAGGGTAATAATTTCTCCTTATTTGATGGCTTGTTTATACTCTAAAATGGCAGTGGTGTTGCTGTCAGAAGCGGATTATCGTTTAATGCACGCCTATAATTCGCACGAAACAACGTGATAACACTTAAATGAGTTGGTATTCAGGGGTGTTTGCCAACGCTTTTTTGACATTTAAGCTGATACACAAAATTAATAATTACAAGTAGGGGACATCGATGTCTAACCGTTTTCATATTGCGGTTGTTGGTTCAGGTCCAGCAGGCTTGAGCGCTGCGGGCCGTGCTGCCTACTACGATAAACAAAAGCGGGATATTGATGCCGCGCATGGTTATACCCATGTTCTATTAGAATCATTTGACAAGCCTGCGAAAACCATTCAGCGCTACCAAAAAGGTAAGCATGTGATGGCTGAGCCTGGCTTTCTCGACTTGCGTAGTGATTTTGGGTTTGAAGCTGGCAGTAGAGAAACTATCCTTGGTGGCTGGGAACATCGTGTAGAAGAAGCAGATATTAACGTACGCTACAATACCGAAGTCACTAAAATTGAGGGGCATAAGGGTAATTTTGTCCTGACTTTGAAGGGCGGCGCGGTTATTTATGCCGAGTTTGTGATTTTGGCAATTGGGTTGGAGGGCAATCCTCGTAAGCTGGGCGTGCCGGGGGAAGATTTTCCTATTGTTCAGTACACTTTAGATGATCCAGCTGCGCACGCAGGTGAAATGATAGTGGTCGTAGGTGCCGGTGACTCAGCAATTGAGAACGCGCTGGGCTTGGTTAAGCAAAACCAAGTCGCTATATTAAACCGACGAGATGAATTTTCTCGCGCTAAAGAAGGTAATCTCAATAACATTCTTGCCGCCAATGCTAACCCCCAAACGCCTCTGCGTTGCTATTACAGTACCGGTGTTAAAGAGATTATACAGGCTGAAGACGGTCGTTATGAAATCACCTTGAGCACACCAGAGGGTGAAGAAAGTTTTGTTTGTGACCGTATTATTGCCCGTTTAGGCGGTGTACCACCACGAGGTTTCGTTGAATCTATTGGGGTGGAATTTCCTAATAAAAAACCTGATGCCATCCCTGAGTTGAGTGGTCAGTATGAGTCCAACGTCGAAGGGCTTTATATTATCGGTTCGTTGGCTGGCTACCCGTTGATCAAGCAGGCGATGAACCAAGGTTATGATGTTGTTGAATATATTCATGGTCATGATATCAAGCCTGCGGATCACCCCTTACTGGAATTGCAGTTTAACTTATTGCCCTACCTAAAAGAGGTCGATGATTTAGTGCGGCTGTTTCAGCAGCGCATTCCGATGTTTCGCAAGATGAATGCGTTACAGTTTCGGGAATTAGTTATAGAAAGCGATATTCTGGTGAGCTATGACGATGGGCCAATGTTGGCGGAGGTCAGGGCTAAATCTAAAGCGCTAGAAGAGACATTGGCGCAGCGAAATCCACGTCCACGTTTTACCAAAATTATCCGCGCAGGCGATGCCATTTACCGCGATGGTGATTTTACCAATTCCTTCTTTACCATTGTTGAAGGTGAGGTAGAGGTGGAAATGCCTGGTGTGGCCAAGCCGATGGTTTACACCCGTGGTCAATTTTTTGGTGAGGCTAGCTTATTGTCCGGCCGTCCTCGCGAAGGCAGTGCGATTGCGGGCAAAGATTGCATTTTGGTTGAGACGCCGCGTCGTACCATGGTCAAGTTGATGAACTCCAACGATGAGGTTCGCGAAGGTATTGATCTGATTTTTGTGGTGCGAGCGTTACAAAAACATGTTGCTCCTCAGCTATCGGTGGCTAAGCTCAGTCAGTTTGCTGAAACTGCCGAGTTGCGTACCTTTAAAGCCGGTGACGTGTTGTTTGAGCAGGGCGAGCGTGGTGAGTCGTTGCATATTATTCGTCGCGGCTCGGTGTCTTTGTCGCGTAAATCTCACGGTGAAAAAATTGTTGTTGCTCAGCATCAGTCGGGGAAAATCGTCGGCGAGATGGCGCTGATGGGTGACCCTATTCGGCGTGAATCTGCAACCGCTGCGGTGCTGACTGAAACAATAGAGGTAGATCGCAAATCATTTATGCGATTGGTGCAGGCCGACACCTCTAAAATTGAGTTTTTACAGCGTAACGCCAGTGAGCGCGCTGTTACCCATACCACGATGGAGGCGCGCCCAGAAGTGGGTTCGGTCATGCAGTTCTTAATGGATGAAGGACTGGGTGAAGCCACTAATTGTCTGGTGATTGCTGAGGACCTGTGCGTGGGTTGCGATAATTGTGAAAAGGCCTGCGCAGAAACGCATGATGGCATCTCTCGACTTGATCGAAAATCAGGTGCTTCTTTCTCCGAATTGCATATTCCTATCTCTTGTCGTCACTGTGAACAACCACACTGCATGAAAGACTGCCCGCCGAATGCTATCCATCGGGCTGCCAGCGGTGAAGTATTTATTGATGCTAACTGTATTGGTTGTGGTAACTGTGAGTCGAACTGTCCTTATGACGTTATTAAACTGGTTTACGACGCGCCAGCAAAACCAGGTTTTTGGAACTGGTTGTTATTTGGTTCCGGCCCGGGACCCGGTGAGCAATTAGGTTATAGCCCCGATGACCAGGCTAAACAGAAAGGTAAAAAGGCGGTTAAGTGTGATGCCTGTATGAATTTACCTAGCGGCCCGGCCTGTGTGAACTCTTGTCCTACGGGGGCGGCGGCACGTTTGTCGCCTGAACAATTTTTACAACTGGTGGAAAAGCGCTAAGCGATGCATGAGCCAATATTAAAATATAAAAAGGCGCGTTACTTTTTTGTCACTGTGGTGATGTTGGTGATTTGCGCGCTTATTTATGCCTCTCAGACCGGCGGGCGCCAGCCTCCGAATGGCGGCACTTGGCAGGGGTACGTACTTGGGGTGTTGGCCGCGGCACTTATCGTTTGGTTGACGCTTTTAGGGCGCCGCAAACGTAATTATCGTGCAAGGTTGGGTTCTTTGCAGGGCTGGGTTTCTGCGCACGTTTATTTGGGCACCAGTTTGCTGGTGGTGGCTACCTTACATTGTGCAGTACAGTTTGGTTACAACGTGCATACCTTAGCTTACCTGCTGATGTGCCTGGTTATTTTCAGTGGTTTTCTCGGGGTTTATGTGTACATGCGCTATCCGCGTCTGGGCACCCACAATCGTGCCAATCGCTCCCGCGAGGAGCTGTTCACAGAGCTTGGTAGTTTGAATGACAGCGTGCGTAAGCTCAGTAAACAATGCGATCCACAGGTGCAGGCGGTGGTTGATAGTGCGGTGGATCGCACTAATATTGGCGGCGGTGTACTGGCGCAACTAATGGCGATTGATGCATCGCAAATGCTGGTGGTTGCTGATGAAAACAATCAGTCTATGGCTACCACTCGTGTGAGCAACAGGCATCAACAGGCGTTGGTTGATTTCATTGCTCAGCGTATTCCCCGCAGCCGCAGGCAAGATGAAGCGGCTAACTTGCAAGAGCTGCTGACTATGTTATGTCGTCGGCAGGCGTTGCTGCATAAAATTCGCAAAGATATTCAGTTGCAGAGCTGGATGCAAATTTGGCTGTATGTGCATATACCGTTGACGATTGCGCTATTGTTTGTGCTGGCAATACATATTGTTTCTGTATTCTTTTACTGGTAAGGCAAAAAATAAAAATATGGAATTTTTACTACGCGAGGTTACAACTGAGCAGGATCAGGTGGTCTATCAAGACACCGAACTGGATGCGGATATCGTTACCATAGGTAGCGCCGCGGATCAGTTGATTCAATTGCGTGGAGTAGGCATTGCACGAGCGCAGGCTGTTATTAAACAGATCGCCGGCCAATTGACTATTACTGCCTTAGAAAAAAATACGATTCTGGTTAATGGGCAAGCAGTTAAAACCAGCCCGCTGGCGGTGGGTGACGAAGTTGTTCTGGCCAGCCATCGAATAAAAATAGCATCGCCGCCTGCTGGCTTTGATGCTGCCTGTGAATTATTTATTGACCACGATTTACAAAATCACGCGCTGGAGTCAGCTTATCGAACGACACTTGCCCATACAGCTTTAGGCAAAAGAGTTCCAGCTTACCTGTTAAGTTTATTGATGGTGTTGGTCATGTTGGTGTGGCCGGTGTCTGCTTATTTTTTGCGAGATAATCCTATAGATGCCACCACTGGCCAAGTGCAATATGACAAAAGCGGAGCCGGCGACAAGCTCTGGTCTACCGGGCCTTTGTTACCAGCGCATCAGCTTGAAATAGGTGATGATTGTTCGGCTTGCCATAAGGTAGCTTTTCAGAAGGTTCAAGATCAATCTTGTATTGATTGCCATCAGTCGGTGTCAGATCATTTTGATTATGGTGACAAGCAAACCGCAGATGGTGTTCACGGCGGGACACTGGGAACTCTACACATTAATCTTGGTGTTACCGAATGCCAAAGCTGTCATAAAGAGCATAATGAACCTGCGGCTATGGTTGTCAGCGCTGATTCGCTCTGTGTGGATTGCCATAAAAGTACATTGAAATTATCCGATAAAACCCTCGGCACAGATACGGTGACAGGTTTTGATAAGTTAACCCATCCTGAATTTAAACTGAGTTATTTGTTACCAAAGGTAGTGGAAAAGGGCACGGGTACCGATGTTGAATGGTATAGCCGGATAGCAAATCCCGATTCAGGTCAGCCGGATTTGTCGAATTTAAAATTTCCCCATGATGTACATCTCGATCCCAGCAAAGTACAGGTCTCTGGCGCTGATCAAGGCATGATGTGCAGTAACTGTCACACACTAAAGTCTGATAAAGAGCATTTCGATGATATTACTATGGAGAAGCACTGTGCTTCTTGCCATGATCTTGCGTTTGATGTTGCAGCTCCTGAGCGTGAATTACCGCATGGTGATCCAAGGTCAATTGTTGAGACAATACAGGCGCATTTTGTGCGGGTTTATACTGATCCAGATTATAAGCCATTAGGTGCTGATCGCCAGCGTCGTCGTCCTGGTCACAGTGGTGGTGTCGAGCGCTGCGATGATAAGCCGTTTGCTTGCGGCATGAAACGCGCGACGAAAGAAGCGAGTATTCAGTTTACTCAGCGAGGTTGTATCACCTGTCACGAGGTTTCAGATAATAATTCCGAAGATCTGTTTGCGCGGTGGGTAGTATTACCGGTAAAAATTAATCATGACTGGTATGGTCGTGCGCAATTTGATCACGCCAGCCATTTAACCCAGCGCGGTCAAACTGAAACACAGGTATGTTCGAGTTGTCACGAGGCGAGTAAGTCGACGGCAAGCACTGATATTTTAATACCAAACATTGAAAACTGTCAGAGCTGCCACGGCGATCGTTCAGTTAAAAACAAAGTGGCGGTGGACTGCGTGTCGTGTCACGCCTTCCATCCAGAGACGAAAAAAATATAAGTGCTTCACGCAGGCAAGATTGATGATTTGCTTGTTGGTGTATTCAATAAAAAGTACGAGTAGATATTTGGCGTAGGGATTTACATTATGGGTTTTCGAAAATTCTGTTGGGCGTTACCGCTGGCTGCGATATTGGCAGCTTGTTCAGGTGGTGGTAGTACCGGAGATAAAAGCGGCACTGCTGATACGTCCGCGCCCGCTGGTTGCAGCGGCTCCTGCGCTGATACGCCGGCTCGACTCACCAGCGGTGATGTCGAGACTATACTCGCTCAAGCGATTGCTGAAGCGCAGGCACAGGGTCAGCAAGCAACAATTGCTGTAGCGGATCGAGTGGGTAATATCTTGGCAGTCTATCGTATGGGAGATGCGGCCAATCGCCGTGTTTTGCTGGCCACCGAGACCGACGGTGCAGGTAATGTGGTTATCGATAGTGGTCTTGAAGGTATTGCGTTGCCTGTGCCTGGGTTGCCGGCTAGCCTCGACGACCAGGCGGCTATTGCTAAAGCAATTACAGGTGCCTATTTATCCACTGAAGGCAATGCCTTTTCGACCCGTACTGCCAATCAAATTGTGCAACAAAATTTTAACCCCGGTGAAATGAATCAGCCTGCTGGGCCGTTATTTGGGGTTCAGTTTAGCCAGTTTTCATGTTCGGACTTTACTGTAGACAGTATGGCTATCACCCATGGCCCCAAACGCTCGCCTCTGGGTTTATCGGCGGACCCTGGTGGGTTGCCGCTGTACAAAAACGGCACGCCAGTGGGAGGCATTGGTGTTATTGCTGATGGTTTGTATTCGATAGATAGAGTGATTACCGACAGCGATCGCGACATCGATGAGATGATTGCCTATGCGGGTACGTTTAATTATGCCGCGCCGGTTAATCGTCGTGGTGATCGTATTACACTTGAGGGTAAAACTTTTCGATTTAGCGATGTGGATTTTGCTGATTTAATGACTAACCCCGATGCTGCAACACCTTTTTCGGCTATCTCTCCAACAGTGGGTGCTTTAATTCCAGTGGCAGGTTATACCGACGCCAGTGTTCGAAGTGGTGTTGCTTTTGGTCAGCCTGAGTCAGGTATTCGTGCAGATACTAGCGGTTTTCCAGTGGGGCTAGATGCGTTTATTTTTGTTGATCCTATGACTAACACCAATCGCTACCCCGCGACAGCGGGCAGTGATGGGCTGTTGCAGGCAAATGAAGTGCAGGCGGTGTTGGAAGAAGCTCTGTCGGTTGCCAATCGTGCACGGGCGCAAATCCGTCAGCCCTTGAATAGTAAGGCGCGTGTCACTATTACCGTCGTTGATACGCAGGGTGAAATTCTGGGAATGGTACGCAGTCGTGATGCGCCGGTATTTGGCGCTGATGTATCGGTGCAAAAGGCGCGCACGGCGACTTTCTTTTCATCGTCAGCGGCAGCGGGGTTTTTAGCTGCCCAGCCGCCGGCAAAATATTTTGGTTTCACTCCGGGTTCTGGATTGCCACTGGTCACTAAGACAAGTATTAATCTAGGTGATTATGTTACCGCAGTGCAAGATTTTATCCCTGATCCCAGTGCATTAAGCAACGGTGCGGTTGCTTTTTCTGATCGTGCCGGTGGCAATTTGTCTCGGCCATTTTATCCCGATGGCCTGCGAGGTAATATCCACGGGCCCTTCAGTAAAGCGGCTGGCTCCTGGAGTGTGTTTTCTACGGGTTTACAGCTGGACCTGGTGATGAACGGTGTTATTCAGCATGTGCTTAATGTGGCGGTTGAAAGTGCGGTGTTGACGGGGGCTCTGCCGGGTGGTTTTGCCGGGGCGGTAGCGGATGTAACGGATCGCTGCTCAGGGATAGATTTCGATCCTGAAAATTTAACATTTACTGCGACGGGCACCACTAATCAAATAGCCAATGGCAGCCAGATATTCCCTGGTAGTGTACCTATTTATCGTGGCAACACTTTGATCGGTGGTATTGGGGTATCAGGTGATGGTGTCGATCAGGATGACATGATTAGCTTTCTCGGTGTACACAATGCGGGTAAGCGTTTAAACGGTTCATTGAATAATGCTCCGGCTTCAATGCGAGCCGATAATCTAACGCCTCAAGGTGTTCGTTTACGATTTATTCAGTGCCCACAAGCACCGTTTATAGACAGCGACGAAGACAATGTGTGTGAAGGAAAGTAGAGCGTAGCTATGAAGAAAAAACTATCCTTAATAACATTTACTGTATTTGGCTTGGGCCTGTTAGGTCTAGGCACAGAAAACACGGTGTATGCTGCAACCGACTGCGTCGATGCCAATGCTGTTGACGATACCGGCCGCGGTGCGAAGCGGCGGCGACCAGGTCATGTTGAGGCGATTGAGTGTGATCCTGCTCAGCAAATTGAAGTAGGTGTTAAAACCAGTGAGGCAGAACAGCGGCGCCGGACCGCCAAAGCTGATCCCGCCCGCAATAGAAAGCCGAACCCTGTTTCACCAATACCGCGACCGACCATTGCTGATTATGTCGGATCAGTTCCGGTCCCTGATCGTTGGCGGATAGTCGAGTCGCTGGGCTATGAAGACAATTGGTTTGATCCCTACCATCGCAATACCCTAAAAGGCGATAGGCCGGTGTATGGCGATGACTGGTTTTTTAATCTTGGGATTATTTCAGATACCATTTATGAAAAGCGTGAAGTGCCGACGCCTGTCGGTGCAAGTTCTACTCGCAAACCCGGTAGCCTGGATGTTTACGGATCATCCGATCAATGGCTGGTTAATCAGAACCTGGCGATGGAGTTTGTCTGGTATAAGGGTGACACAGTTTTCCGTCCGCCCGATTATGAGTTTCGGTTAATTCCGGTTATTAACTATAACTATGTTCATCTTGACGAAGTTCAAGGTGTTAATGTCGACCCTGCCGATGGCAATACCCGTGATGATCACCATATTGGTTTGCAGGCTGCATTTATCGATGTACATCTACGCAATGTATCTGACCGTTTTGACTTCGATAGTATCCGAGTAGGTATTCAACCCTTTAGCTCTGATTTTCGCGGATTTTTGTTTCAGGATAATCAGTTAGGTGTACGCTTATTTGGTAATCGTGACAATAATATTTTCCAATATAACCTGGCTTTTTTTCAGCGGATGGAAAAGGACACTAACAGTGGCTTAAATGATCAGGGTAAACCGCTGAGAAAAGATTATGTCTTTGCTGCAAACTTGTATTGGCAGGATTTATTCGTCAAAGGCTTTATGTCGCAAGTGACTCTGGTTCACAATAAGAACGATGAGGATGGCGAGTTCTTTTTTGACAATAATAGTTTTATTGCTCGTCCGGCTTCCTTGGGCAGAGAGGTTCCTCGTGGTTATGATGTTACTTATTTAGGCTATAACGGTGATGGACACTTTGGCCGCTATAATCTGACAACCTCGTTTTATTACGCATTTGGTAGCACTGATCCTGGTGTCTTTGTCGATAACAAAGTTGATATTGAAGCGGCATTTTTTGCAGCTGAGTTATCGATGGATTTTGATTGGTTTAGGCCGCGTATATCTGTTTTGTATGGCAGTGGTGATGATGACCCTTATGATGATAAAGCCACTGGGTTTGATGCCATTTTTGAAAATCCACAGTTTGCCGGCAGTGATAACAGTTACTGGATTAGACAAAATGTGCCATTGATTGGTGGTGGCCGAGTAGCATTATCTTCACGTAATGGTGTGCTTAACTCGATGCGCTCTTCTAAAGAGCAGGGGCAGTCTAACTTTACTAATCCCGGTATTATTTTAGCGGGTGTTGGTTTTGATATGGATCTGCTGCCTGAGTTACGTCTAAGTGCCAATTTTAATCAATTATATTTTGACAAAACCGCCGTGCTGGAAGTGGCGAGAAATCAAGGCAGTATTGATAGTGAGATTGGACAGGATCTGTCGTTGGCTTTAATTTATCGACCTTTGATGTCTCAGAATATTGTACTGCGAGCCTCTTATGCGAAGTTGTTGCCGGGTGAGGGTTATGATGATTTGTATGAGGACGACAGCGCTGATTATTTTCTTTTCAATTTAATCTTAGCGTATTAGCACACCGATAAATCGAGCATAGTAAAGCCGCTTGTGCGTTAGCAATTTCAGCTCCACGGTTTGCTGAATAATAAATATCTGGATATTAAGGCCATGATTGAGACAACAAAGCACCAAACATTATTCCTTAAAACCTTATCTTTAGGGGTGGTGGCAGTAGTGTCACTGCTGATGGCGTTAGCGGTAGAAGCTTCATCAACGTATCACAAAGTAGATCGTGAATATGTGGTTGCGGCCAATGCGCCTGCTAGTCAATCGCAGATTGAGGTGGATAGAAAAAATACGGGTTGTATCAGTTGCCATACGGATTCAGACAGTAAAACCATGCACGTTAACCCAGGGGTAAAGCTTAGTTGCACCGATTGTCATGGCGGCAATACAACTGTAATGCGGCCGATCGGTAGCGATAAAGGCCAAGAGGTTTATTTGGCGGCGATGAGTGAAGCGCATGTATTGCCACAAATTCCGGATAAGTGGCCTACACCCAGCAGCCGTAATCCTGAGCGCACCTATGCGTTGTTGAATCATGAAAGCCCAGAATTTATTCGTTTTATAAATCCCTCTGATTACCGCATTGTCAAAGAAGCCTGTGGTGCCTGCCATGCGACGACAATAGAAGCGTCGATGCGCAGTTTGCATGCTACTGGTGCCATGTTGTGGGGTGGGGCATCTTATAATAATGGTATTTTACCGTTCAAAAATTATATTTTAGGCGAGGGCTACGATCGCAATGGCGATGCGATAAAAGTTATGGGTCCGGTTATTCCTAATGAGTTAAAACAAGTTGCTAAAGACAAAGGTGTTTTAGAGGCGCTTGCACCATTGCCAGCGTGGGAAACGGTAAAACCTGGTGATATCTTCCGTGTGTTTGAGCGTGGCGGGCGCAATATAACCAATCTATTCCCGGAAACGGGCCTCCCCAGCAATCTGGGACAAATTCAGCGTTTGGAAGAGCCTGGTCGACCAGACTTTCGTCAGTCTAATCGTGGCGAAGGTACTGGTGGTCGTATATCGGTGCCGGTTATCAATATCACCAAAACTCGTTTGAATGATCCACTTACCTGGTTTATTGGCACTAATGATCAGCCTGGTGATTATCGCAACTCCGGCTGTGCGTCGTGTCACGTTGTCTATGCCAATGACCGCGACCCTCGTCATTCAGGGCCTTATGCCCAGTTTGGCCACGATGGTAAAACGATCACCAATGATCCGACTATCAGCCCGGAAGAAAAGGGGCATCCGCTGCAGCACACCTTTACTCGGGCGATACCCACCAGCCAGTGTATGATTTGCCATATGCACCAGCCGAACATGTTTATGAATTCCTTCCTCGGTTACACCATGTGGGATTATGAATCCGATGCCCCTCATATGTGGCCAGAGCAACAACAATACCCGTCGCATGAAGAGACA
This sequence comes from Spongiibacteraceae bacterium, assembly GCA_041677245.1. Lineage (GTDB taxonomy): Bacteria > Pseudomonadota > Gammaproteobacteria > Pseudomonadales > Dasaniaceae > Oceanicoccus. Next base: position 74,043 of record JBAYQJ010000012.1, read on the forward strand.
CTTAACGTATTGAACCGCAACCCTGAAGGCGCTTCACCAAGAGGAAAGTGGGCCGACCTTGATTTTCTGAAGGGAGTTTGGGACAACAACGATAAAATGAATGATACCCAGTTTGCCGACTATCACGGCCATGGCTGGAACTTTCGTGCCGTTTTCAAACGTGACCGCAAAGGCAATCTGTTAGATGCCGAAGGCGAAAAAGTTGCTGATGATGACCCGGAAAAGTTTGATAAAGCCGTACATATGTCATCGGTGCATGTTGATGTAGGTATGCACTGTGTTGACTGCCATTTTTCTCAGGATAACCATGGTAATGGCCATATTTATGGTGAGGTTGCACTGGCTGTCGAGGTGGATTGTAAGGATTGCCATGGTACGGCAAAAGAGTACCCGAATTTGTTTACTTCGGGGCCAGCAGCACTTGAAGGTGGTGCTGACTTGTCGTTATTACGGACTCCTGATGGTCGCCGTCGTTTCGAGTGGGTTGGTGGTGAGCTGTTCCAGCGCTCCTCACTGTACCCAGATAAAGAGTGGAAGCTAAGTTTGGTGAAAGACAGTGTCACCAAGGGCAACCCCCATTACAATGAAAAAGCTGCTCGTGCTAAATTGATGAGCAAAGACACTGAAAAACAAAACTGGGGTGAGGATGTACCCGCAGACCAGTTGGCGCACTCTTATGATGATATGGAATGCTATACCTGTCATACCTCATGGACCACTAGCTGCGGTGGTTGTCACTTGCCAATAGAGGCTAACTGGAAAACAGAGCGGCACCATTACGAAGGTGGGGAGAGTCGTAACTATGCGACCTATAATCCACAGGTGGCTCGGGATCAGGTGTTTATGTTGGGCCGCAGGGGCCCAGCCAAAGGTGGCAAAATTGCACCGACACGGTCTTCGTCAGCTTTAGTATTGTCTTCCACTAACTCAAATCGTGAAAAAATCTATATCCAGCAACCGCCTATTGCAGCGAGTGGCTATAGTTCGCAGGCCTTTAATCCACATTTTCCACATACAGTGCGGAAAACGGAAACCAAAACCTGTAGCGATTGCCATGTCTCTAAAGATAATGACAACAACGCCATCATGGCTCAACTGTTAATGCAGGGGACTAACTTCATTAACTTTGTGGGTTATAACGCATGGTTGGGTGGTGCCGGCGAGGTCAGTGCTGTTCAGGTGACGGAGTGGGATGAGCCTCAGGCTGTTATGGGCAGCTACCTGCATCGTTATGCCTATCCCGATTGGTATCAAAAGCATTTGGATAACGACATGTTCTTGCAAAATGCGCATCAACATTCCGCGGGCGCAGCTAACTGTTTGCAGTTGCGTGGTGAATATCTCTATGTGGCTGAGGGCGATAAAGGCGTACAGGTTTATGATGTGGCTGGTATCGCCAATAAAGGTATATCGCAACGGATCATTACTGCGCCATTTAGTCCTTTAGGTCACGATGCGCATGTCGATACAACCAATGCAACCTGTATAGCCTTGCCATCTAATCAGCCGATCAATCCGCTGAGCAATCAGGGGGATTTAATGCGGGTTGAAAACTTGGAGCAACCCTTCCACCCAATTTACAATTACGCAGTAGTAACCGATGCTAAAGAAGGGTTAATTTTAATCAACATTAATACCTTTGCTGATGGTGAGCCGCGCAATAACTTTATTGATCGTGCGGTAACGTGGAATGTGAATGATGTTTTGCGTGGTGCTAAACATGTCACGATTGGCGGGCACTATCTGTACATCGCCGCTGATCAGGGTGTGGTGATTGTGGATGTTGATAAACCGCTAGAACCCAGGTTGGTTAAGGTTATTCCATTGCAAGGTGTGCAGGCGACAGCACTACAATTTCGCTATCTCTTTGTCACTGATGAAGAGGGGTTGAAAGTAGTGGATATCAGCAATGTGAATAAGCCAAAACTCGTTGCTGACAACACTATCGCGATGAACAATGCCTATAAAATGCATTTGGCTCGCACCTACGCCTATGTGGCGGCAGGTGATGAGGGCGTGGTAATTGTTGATATCAGCCAGCCTGAAGCGATGACGGTTTACCAGCGCTTTAATGCCGATGGCCAGTTAAAAGATAGTCGTGATGTGATTGTCGCTACCACTAATGCTTCATTGATGGCGTATGTGGCGGATGGTGAAGGAGGCTTGAAAGTCTTGCAAATTACCTCGCCGGAAAGTCAGCCTAAGTTTTATGGTTTTAGCCCCGAGCCTAAACCGCAACTGATTGCTCGTTACCAAACCAGCAAGCCGGCATTAAGCTTGTCACGCCCATTAGAGCGTGATCGAGGCGTAGATGAGACGGGTGGTCAGATTGCCGTATTTGGTCGCCGCGGATCACGGCCGCTGAACAAGCAGGAGATGGAGCAGCTCTACCTTAATAAGGATGGCGAGCTTTGGTTTGTTGAAGATAAGTAAGACGCTCCAGCATAGGCTTTTTTTAGCGACCGCTGGTTAAATTACTACCTATACTGGTAGCGGCTTTTTAGTTTGTAGCTAAAAAGTCGCGGTTGGGTGGATCGGAATAAGCTTGGAGTTCTGAGTGAGTATAGAAAAAACCAAAAACGTTTTGTCTAAATATTTACCTGCGGTAGTGTTGCTGGCTATGCAGCTGTGTTTTACACAGCAGACAATGGCGTTGCCTCAATATGACCAGGATAAGCATTTAGGCGTTGCTAGCTGTGCTAGTAGCGTTTGTCACGGCAAGAGTAAAGCGGTTGATGACAGGCATGTCATGCTCAATGAGTATCGTACCTGGTCCACTGAAGATCGTCATGCCAGAGCTTACCAAACCTTGTTGTCAAAAGAATCCAGGCGTATTGCCAAAAATCTAGGCCTGCCCAGTGCCCATACGGCTAAAATTTGTTTGGATTGTCATGCTGATAATGTAGCAAATGAAAAGCGAGGGCCTAAATTTCAGCTCAATGATGGCGTGGGTTGTGAGGCTTGCCATGGTGGCTCAGAACAATGGATAGAGAGCCACACAGAGGAAGGGGTTACGCATAAGCAGAATCTTGATAAAAATATGTACCCAACAGAAAATGGTTTTGCTCGGGCTAAATTATGTTTATCTTGTCATTATGGAACTAAAGATAAATTAGCAAGCCATAAAATAATGGGCGCGGGTCACCCTCGTCTAAGCTTTGAGTTGGAAACCTTTACTGCGAATCAGCCAGCGCATTATCTGATCGATAAAGATTATATCCAGCGTAAAGGTGAGTTCAGTGGATTTAATATGTGGGTAGTTGGCCAGTTAGAGACGGCCAAATCCAGTTTGGAGTTAATGAAGGATTATTTAATCGATGATGATCATTTAGTGCCAGAGTTGTATTTTTATGACTGTCACGCCTGTCATCACCCTATGTCAGATATACGCTGGCAAGCTACTGAGGCTAAGGCCGGAATCCCTCCGGGGGTTATTCGTCTCAATGACGCTAATTTTTTGATGTTGCTTGAATTGAGTAATGTCTTAGTGCCACAGCATAGCAGGGATATTAAAGATGCCATTATTGGTTTGCACAAGGGGTCGATTGCCAGCAAAACTGCATTGAAGCAAGCAGTGGCTAGATTAAATACAGAAATTGTTGCTTTAGATAAAGCGCTAAGCGGCCAATCTTATACGGCTGTGCAAATTAAGGCAGTAAGGTCTCGTTTGTTATCGCAGGCCGCACAAGGTGAGTACCGAGACTTTTCTGCCGCCGAACAGGCCTTTTTGGCGATCGAAAGTATTTCTATTACCTTGGGCCAAGTCGCAAAATTAGAAAAGCAGTTGAACTCGCTTTACGATACATTGAGCAATGAAGACGGCTTTAAGCCTCAGCAGTTTCAGGCTGTTGCGGGTAAAGTTAAAAACACGTTTAACTGAGACGCCTTTATGGCTTTTATACAATTTGACGCTAAAACTCACCCCGGCAGAGTGAGGGACCATAATGAAGACCAGGTGTATGGTAGCGCGGATTCAAAACTTTGGATTGTTGCCGACGGAATGGGTGGTCACGCCTGCGGTGAAGTGGCGAGTGAAATTGTCGTTAAGCGCCTACGTTCATCCTTTCATGAGGGAGAAACGTTAGCGGCATCAATTGACTTGGCTCATCAGGCTGTATTATTCGAAGCGGGCCAGAATGAAAAAGCTAAGGGGATGGGAGCCACGGTTGTGGCTATGTCGATTACACCGGAACGATATACCATTGCCTGGGTTGGTGATAGCCGTGCATATCGTTTGCGTAATAATAAAATTGAGCTTTTGACGCAGGACCATTCCTATCTTGAGTGGCTGAAAGACAATGGTATTACCATTGAAGAGGCCCGCAAGCATCCCAAACGTAATGTCATCACGCAAAGTATTGGTGTGGGTGAGCCGAACCCTGATACGGTTAATGGTGAATATAAGCCGGGTGATCGCTACTTGCTGTGTAGTGATGGGCTTAATGATGAGTTGACCGATGTCGAGATATGCTCGATATTACGCGCTAAAGATAATGCAGAGGTGATTACCGAGCGCTTGATACAAGCCGCGCTGGATAAAGGGGGGCGCGATAATATTAGTGTTATTGTGGTGGATATCGACCCGCAAAGCCGAAAAACCTTTACAGTATCTGCTGATACTGTAAAAAGTGCGTTGACGTCAAAGCGTGCTACAAGAACTTGGCTTCCTATTATTGGCGGGATTGCCGCAGCGGTAATATTTGCTGCTGTAGTGGTGATGTTGCGTTAAAGCTAACCAATTTATTCTGAGATTGAACATAGGTATTTTACAATGACATCGAATCAAGCTTCTCGAACCAGCGGTATATTGCTTAAGTCGTTGAGTGGTGACGAGCCCTTTGAATTGAATGGAGAAATGGTTGTTGGCCGTGGCTCTGCATGTGATTTAGTCATTGAGCAAGAACGTTTGTCCAGAAAACATGCCAAATTGACGGTCGGTGACGGGACGGTTTTAATAGAGGATCTGGGTTCGACTAATGGTACGTTTTTGAACGACCAGAGAATTGAGGGTGAGGTGCTGGCCAGGCATGGCGATATTATTAAGTTCGATAGCTTTGCCTATGAAGTTTATGTCATTGGTGGTGTTGATGTAACTGACTCCACTGTATCAGGTGCTGCGGTACCTCAAGAGGAGGTTCTCGAAGCTAAGACACAGATGTTCACTGCGCCTAAAAGCTGGGCTTTAGACGATCGTCCCTCTGCCGAAGGCACTCAGGTTATGTCTTTGGATATGTTAAATAAAAATGTGGACTTAGAGGGTGAAGAGGGGGCTGATATCGCCGGTCAGATCACTGCAGATGTACCTGTTCTGGTTTGTCTGAGTGGTGAGTTCAAGGGCAAAGTATTTAAGTTTAATACGCGTGATAAGCTTACAAAGTGGGAGATTGGTCGAGCAGATAGTAGTGAGATTCACCTTGACGATGCGAGTGTTTCTACTAACCATGCGCAGCTCATTCATGAAGGGCGACGTTGGAAGCTAATCGATTTAATGTCGGCTAATGGTACATATGTTAATGGTAACAAAGGCCTGACCAGTTATCTTAGCTCAGGTGACAAAGTGCGCTTTGGTCAGGTTGAGTTTATGTTTAAGCTCAACAGTAGTAGTGAAATAACAGACCCGATGCTCGAACCAGCAAAGTCAATGGTCAAAAAGAAAGGAGTTGCGGTCGGTGGCGGCTCTACTGTTCCGATGTGGTTATTGGGGGCAGGTGCATTTTTGCTGACCGCAGTCATATTGTATTTTTTGTTGGGGTAGAGCTTGAGGTATATATCTTTCGCGGTTTATCAGTTAGCTGAGTTTTAATAACAAGATACAGGCAGTGTTAATGTCGCAGGTATAAAAAAGCACCCCGAGGGGTGCTGAAACTTTAAAGCTTGAGACCATGGATGGGCACTGATCCAATGCAAAGATGATACCTTCGCTTAAGATTAAATTATATGGGTAATTACCGAATACGTTATAAGGAGTAGTACTTAATAGCGCGGGCGTACGTGGCTTAGGAGGAGGCATAAAAAAAGCACCCATAAAGAGTGCAAGAAGGATACTACATGGAGACCGGATGGAGATGGCTAGAAATTACTAGCCGGTTACTGCTTTAAAATCACCGCTTAAAAAGGTTTAAGTGTGTAGTTATAAGATAGGACAGTATCGGATAAAAAAAAATCCCTATGTTTTGAAATTAATCACCCCATTGGCCTGATTTTTTACTATTTATTCAAGGGGATATATAAATAATTATATATTTCAATGGGTTATGGTTGTTTTTTCAAGGAGGGGTGTTTGGTTGAAGTGAAATTGTAATTTGTTGATAATAAAGAATGTGTGAAATAGATCATATTTTTCAGTTTCCTACGGCGCTGAAAATGTAAGAGATCCCCGCGGGCTACCAACATTAAAAAAGGTTTACTGATGCAGTTTTGGTTTTATCGACAAGCAAGAAGCTTACTTTTGCTTACCCTTTGCAGTTTGGCTGTAACGGCCTGCGGAGCTGGTAATAATACTTCTGCGGAGCTTGAGGGGCAGTATCATTTCACCGCTGATGAATATTCTCGTGCAGACCGCTATGCCAGCGCTAGTTTTAATGGTGCAGGAGCAGTAGCTACGGTTAACCCTCTAGCTACGCGAGCCGGCCTAGAGGTGTTAGATCAGGGCGGTACAGCATTGGATGCCGCAGTCGCAGCAGCATTGACATTGGGGGTGGTCGATGGCCATAACTCAGGTATTGGTGGCGGGAATTTTGCGGTTATTCACTATGCTGATGGTAGGGTTGAGGCGTTAGATGGGCGCGAGATAGCACCTCAGGCGGCTCAGCGTGATATGTATCTACGCGGTGGTAAAGGTGATATTTCATTAAGTACTACCGGTGCGTTGGCAGTAGGCATACCAGGGTCTTTGGCGGTCTATGATTATATGCTTAAAAAATCAGGCAAATTTACCCTGAGCGATATCATTCTTCCTGCGGCGGATTTGGCTGAGCGGGGCTTTCCTCTCTGCCAGGTTTCCCATGATCGCATAGCATTTAGTGCAGAAAAAATTCGCTTATTTCCAGCTACCGCTCAAGTGTTGCTGGATCAGCAGGGGCAGCCATGGCCAGTAGGGCATGATTTAATTCAAAAAGATTTAGCCAATACCTATCGGATGATCGCAGAGCAGGGGATTGATTATTTTTATCGCGGCGACTTTGCACATAAAGTTGAAACTTGGATGCAACATAACGGCGGTATTATTAACGCCAAGGATTTTGCCAATTACCAGATGCTGGTGAGGGAGCCGGTAAAAAGTAGTTATCGAGGCTACGATGTTTATGGTTTCCCCCCTCCGAGCTCAGGTGGCGTCCACGTTGCACAAATATTAAATGTCCTGGAAGGTTTTGAAGTGGCCAAGCTGAATGATGGTGACCGCTATCACCTACTAGCGGAAGCGATGAAACTAGCCTTTGCCGACCGAGCGCACTTTCTTGGTGACCCTGATTTTGTTCCGGTGCCTAAAGGGCTGATTGATCAAACCTATGCTGATAACTTGGCCAAAAAAATTGACTTTAGCGCGGCTGCACAGCAGGTTCAGCATGGTAATCCTCCCGGTGCAGATATTGATTTATTCGGTAAGCACACCACGCATATATCAGTGGCCGATAAATTAGGTAATTGGGTGTCGATTACCACGACAGTTAATACTAGCTTTGGTTCTAAGGTGATGATTCCAGGGACGGGTGTTGTAATGAATAATCAAATGGACGACTTCTCAACTCAGCCCGGTGTGCCTAATGTTTTTGGTTTGGTCGGCAGTGAAGCTAATAGTGTTCAGGCTGGTAAGCGCCCACTATCGAGCATGAGCCCGACAATTGTGGTCAAAGATGGCCAGCCGATCATAGCAATCGGTGCGGCAGGTGGACCAACTATTATCACTCAAGTGGTGCAGGGCTTGGTTAATATCATCGATTTAGGTATGTCTGCGACGGAGGCGTTGGCGGTGCCAAGAGTTCATCATCAGTGGCAGCCGGAGGTCACCTTTATCGAGGCCTCACTGCCCACATCTGTTAAGCAGTGGCTGCTAGCAAGAGGGCATAAAATACATGAGCGAGGCTACAATGGTGCTAGCCAGGTCATCTTGTTAGATGAAAAAGGGAATTTTGATGCAGCAGCGGAGCCACGAATCATTCAGCGTAACACCGTGCCGTTGAGTGCCGCTATTATACATTAATCGTATAAAAATCACTCTTTCTATTATTTTTTGTGACTTTTGGGGTATACTTTGTGGTTGCTGAAGGTCTCTGTATTGTGGTAAATCGGAGGCGTTTTGCTGATCCATACGGGTACTTCTAAATATTATTAGTAAAGTCTAAAGCAAAGAAAGGCGTGTACTGACGATGACGATTGGCGATTTAATGACGGCTATTATTGCCAAGGTCACTCCAGATGTTAGTTTGGTCACTGTTGTGGCTATGATGCGTGATAAGAAGTGCTCCTGTGTTTTAGTGGTCGTGGATGATTACCCTAAGGGCATAATCACCGAGAGAGAAATTGTTCGGGTGTTTGCTACTGTCGTAGAGCGCAAGGATATGCCTGAGTTGACGGTCGGCGAAGTAATGACGGTTGATCCCGTTTGTGTTCAGCAAGATGTCTTTTTATACGATGCTTTGATTTTAGCGCGCAGCAGAAAGTTACGGCATTTGCTGGTAGTCAATGAAGATGGAAAGCTGGTTGGGCTGGTGACCCATACCGATATGGTCAATGCCTACGTGCAGTTAGTCGAGCGGCAGAGTAGATTGGAGTTTGAGAATCAGCAATTGCACCTCCTTTCTAATGAAGACGCTTTGATGAAGATCGGCAACCGCCGAGCCATGGAGGTTGAGCTGGCGTTTACCGAGGCATCGGCCAAACGTTACAATAAATCCTATGGTATTGCCTTAATAGATGTAGATCTGTTTAAACGATATAACGATTGTTACGGTCATCAACAAGGCGATGAGGCTTTAAAGGCCTTAGCTAATATAATAAAGGCCGCTATGCGTGATACTGATCGAGTTTATCGATATGGTGGCGAAGAAATTTTGTTGCTGATGTCGGAAACAAGTGGGGCTGATGCCCTGAGGGTAGCGGAGCGCATTAGGCGGGCAGTAGAAAGTGCTCAGTGGCCTCATCAGCAAAGTCCATACAATACATTAACAATCAGTATCGGCGTTTCGGTTGGTCAGCAAGACCCTTGGCAAGACTTGATTGATCGGGCTGATGGTGCCCTTTATCGGGCTAAGGCTGATGGTCGTAATACAGTGATATTGGATGAGCCCAATTAAGTCTTAACCGGTCTTTTGTTTAGTTTTCTCTGCAGTGTTCTTCTATGCATCCCCAAAGCTCTGGCAGTTGCCGATATATTGTCATTATTTTCAACCAGCACTTTTTGAATATGCTCCCACTCTAGTCTATCGATAGACGGCCTGTTTGCAGGGATAGAAACTTCGCTATCAATACTGCTATCGTTAAACGCAGCAATGATTTCGTCGGTTGTTGCCGGCTTACAGAGGTAGTTAGTCGCGCCGAGTTTAACGGCTTCAACGGCGGTAGCAACGCTGGAATAGCCCGTTAACATAACAATTTTTATGTTGGGTTGTAGCTGTGTTAATGCCGGTATCAGCATTAGGCCGGAGGCCCCATCCATTTTTAAATCGAGAATGGCATGGCTAAAGCTTTGTTCTGCCGCTAGTGTTTGAGCATCCTTGGCGTTGTGGGCAATCACACAGTCAAAACCTTTACGCACTAGCGCGCGCGTTAATACTTGGGTGAATGCTTCGTCATCGTCAACTAATAAAAAGTCAGCCATTGTGTTTCTCTGGGTAGTTGTGTTTTAAAAGGTCTTATTTTGAATCCGTGCCTGGATGGGTGAGTGTATTGGTGTTGAGTGGTAGTTGTACGGTGGCGATAGTGCCTCCCTCGGGGTGATTAAAAAGCTCAATCTTGCCGTTATACCGATTAATAGTTGCATGGGTTAAAAACAGGCCTAGGCCTAGGCCTTTGCCCTTGGTGGTAATGAAGGGTTGGCCCATTTGTTGGCTCATGTGCTCAGGAATGCCTTCTCCGTGATCACGGATGTTGATGGTCGCGGTGTTGTGGTCGCAGGATAAGCTAACATCAATTTTCTCGGGGCTGGCGTCGGCGGCATTATTAAGCAGGTTGCAAATAGCTTGCTCCAAGGTGGGGTCTATCATCAGCTTTGCTTGTCTGCTGTCGGTGTTGGCCTCGAATTGAAGTTGTGCTTCAGGCCTTAGTATTTGCCAGCGATTTAATATTTGTTGCATGAAATCATCGAGTGCAACCATGGATTGCTGGCCGTGGCTGTGAGCTTCGGCGGTGGAAACCAATCCCTGTAGTATTTTTTTACAGCTGATGACCTGGTTTTTGAGTAGCGCCAAATCGCTAACTAGTTGAGGCTGGTCTTGTTGATCTTGTTCTAATTCACCAATTAATACCATCATTGTTGCTAATGGTGTGCCCAGTTCGTGGGCAGTACCTGCGGCGAGTGTGGCTACAGCTAATATTTGCTCATTGAGGAGTTTATCTTCGCGCTCGGCAACGCGCTCAGCTTCTTGTTGTCTTAATGCGGCCGCCATTTTCACCACGAAATAAGTGATTAAACTGGTGCTGAGCGCAAATGTGAACCACATGCCGATAATATGTAAGCTGATAGCGCTGTTGCCGTGGCCGTGATCGCTCATATCATCAACGCCGATTAAGGGTCGATAAGAAAACAGCATTACGCTATAGGCGATTAGTGACAACCCTGCGATCACCCAAGTAAAACGCCAGGGGAGCACAGCGGCAGAAATAGTTATCGGCACTAAATAATACGACACCAGGGGGTTGGTTGCCCCGCCACTGTTGTAGAGTAAAATGGTAATGATGATCACGCCGAGTAGCAGTTGGCAGAAATATTCCAGGTCAGTGACTGGCCAGGATTGTCTTAAGCGCCAGTAGGTTGCGGCGTTTACTAGCGCTAACACCGTTAAAATGACAATGTGAATCGGCCGTACCGCTTCCTCCGACTGGTGGGAGAGATAGAGCAACGCCAGGGTAACAGTGGCAATAAAAATGAGCCGAATGGCTGCCAGCCGGCTCAGGTTTGCGGCAGATGCGGTAAATGAAAGCACGTTATTTGACATGGCTGTTTGCAGTGTTATGACCGAGTGAGTGAGGATTATACCTCAGCTAAGAGCAGGTTTTTGCTTTGCGTGACGGCTATTTATTGCGACGGATTGTCGCAGGCCGCTGGTGCAATTGCTGTCAAAGTCCCAGCATATACACTTGATACCGCAGTATCTTAATCGACTAAGCCTTACTCCCACCCTCATGCATGGCGGTGATCGAGTGCTCGAATAAGCATTTGAAATAACATTTAATACACATGCTAAAGCATGAGCTGTGATAAGACTGGCTTTTTAAGCAGACAGCTTGCCGCTAAGATGTTCTTGCTTGCGGCAAGTCGTTATAATACGCGCCATATTCAGCCTAACGGCTAGCACCCATCTGTTCACTGTTTATCCAGTGTGAGCAGTGCGATCATATTCTGGAATCAATCCATGTCAAGTAACCTGCTGTCTAAAGAAGTTAATAAACGTAGAACCTTCGCGATTATCTCTCACCCTGATGCGGGTAAGACCACGATCACTGAGAAGCTGTTGTTGTTAGGCCAGCTAATCCAAGTTGCTGGTACAGTAAAAGGTAAAAAGTCCGACCGTCACGCCACCTCAGACTGGATGACAATGGAGCAGGAGCGGGGTATCTCGGTGACCTCTTCAGTGATGCAGTTTCCCTATAAAAATCGCATGGTTAACCTGTTAGATACCCCCGGGCATGAGGACTTTTCTGAGGATACATACAGAACGCTGACTGCGGTTGATTCAGCATTGATGGTTGTTGATGGGGCTAAGGGGGTGGAAGTTCGGACTATCAAGCTGATGGAAGTCTGCCGTTTGCGTGACACACCTATTCTCAGCTTTGTGAATAAAATGGACCGCGATATCCGTGACCCAATTGAGCTCTTGGACGAGATTGAAGAAGTGTTGGCCATTCAAGCTGCACCGATCAATTGGCCGATTGGTATGGGTAAAGATTTCAAAGGTGTCTATAACCTTTATACCGACGTGATTCATGTATTTAAGCCTGGTCAGAGTAAGGTTTTGCATGATGATCTCCAAATCCAAGGCTTGGAGAGTGATGAGGCTAAGGCTTTACTCGGTGATGAATATGATGATTATCTTGATGAAATAGAGCTGGTGCGTGGTGCTAGTCATACGTTCAATCTTGAGGATTACTTGGCTGGTGTGTTAACCCCGGTGTTTTTTGGTACAGCGTTATCTAATTTTGGTGTGCGTGAAATGCTCGATGGTTTTGTTGAGTGGGCGCCACCGCCGCTGCCACGGCCGACAGCAAGTCGTACAGTTTCTTCAACTGAGGCAGATTTCAGTGGTTTTATATTTAAGATCCAGGCCAATATGGACCCCAGACATCGAGACCGCATCGCGTTTATGCGTATTTGCTCAGGTACATACAGCAAGGGGATGAAAATAAAGCATGTGCGCCTGGGTAAAGATGTAAAAATTGCTGATGCAGTAACCTTTATGGCAGGGGAGCGTGAAGCGGTGCTGGAAGCTGTGTCGGGAGATATTATTGGTTTACATAACCACGGCACTATTCAAATCGGTGATACGTTCACCCAGGGTGAAGATTTAAAGTACACCGGTATACCGCATTTTGCGCCGGAAATGTTTCGCTTAATTCGTCTTAAAGATCCACTTAAAGCCAAAGCCCTGCAAAAAGGCTTGCAGCAATTGTCAGAAGAGGGCTCAACGCAGGTATTTATGCCGTTGAGTAATTCAAATTTAGTGGTGGGGGCTGTCGGTCAGTTGCAATACGAAGTAGTGGCTTATCGCTTAAAAGATGAATATAAAGTAGAGGCTATCTATGAGCCTGTCAGTGTTTATACGGCGCGCTGGATTAGCTGTAAAGATAATAAAAAGCTGGAAGAGTTTAAAAAGAAAGCGGTAGAAAACTTGGCTTTGGATGGCGGTGGCCATCTGACTTATTTGGCGCCCACTCGGGTTAACTTACAGTTGATGCAAGAGCGTTGGCCTGACATCATTTTTAGTTCAACCAGAGAGCATTAAGTAGTCACTCGGGCGCTTTAGATGGGGTGGATTCAATGATGTCAAAGCCTGTGAAGCTGCCAGTCAAGCCGCCGTATTATCTCGGCTTGCCGATGTGGGCTAATCGTCAGTGGTTGGGTAGCTTATATCCACGCGGTGCCAACAGTAAAAACTTATTGCAGCATTATGCTTCGGTTTTTAACACCGTTGAAGGCAATACCACTTTCTATGCCTTACCGACAGTTGCAACAGTAGCTAGTTGGAAACAGCAAGTATCAGCCGATTTTCGCTTTTGTTTTAAATTTCCGCGTAAAATTACTCATGAGAATGCACTGCGTTACTGCGGCGTGGAAGTGGGCGATTTTTTAAAGCGGCTGGAGCCGCTGGCGGAAAATATCGGGGCTTTTATGATTCAGCTCCCCGATAGCTTTGAGCCGAAACAGTTAGGTGATTTGAAGCGTTTTCTTAAAGCCCTGCCTAATGATTTTCAGTACTCAGTTGAGGTAAGGCATTTAGATTTTTTTAATCGTGGTGAGGAGGAAATTGAACTAAACCGCTTATTAAAAGAGCAGCGCGTTGATCGAGTTTGTTTGGATAGCCGGGCATTGTTTAGTCGGCCAGCTAGCACCGAAGAGGAACGAGATGCGCACCGGAAAAAGCCAAAATTACCGGTCCACGCTATCGCTACTGCAGTTAATCCGATTATTCGCTTTATTGGAAGTGCTGACATTTATCATAATGAACAGTATTTAGTTCCCTGGTTTAACAAAATAGTCGAATGGCAGCAGCGGGGGATTACCCCCACTATCTTTATTCACACTCCTGATAATTTAACTGCACCTGAACAGGCCACGATGTTCCATCAAATGCTGAAAAACTTGCCGGGTTGGCAGCCACTATCAAAAATTATTAAAGATGAAGCACAGTTAGATATTTTTTAATTGAGCGACTGCATGGCTTATCGTTAGGCGATTAGGGCGAAAAAAAAGAGAAGAATAGGAATGAAAATAGGTATTTTAAAAACTGACGATGTACGTTCTCAGTGGGTCGATAAGTACGGCGAGTACTCGGATATGTTTATCGAGTTACTACGTTCAGCTGATCCTGCGTTGACGTTTGTCGTATATGAAGTACAGCATGGTCAGTATCCTGCCTCTATCGATGACGTGGACGCTTATATAATTACCGGCAGCAAACGTAGTGTTTATGAAGATATACCCTGGATACATCAGCTTGCAGAGTTTGTTCGCACGCTGGCGGCAGCGCAGAAAAAACTGGTGGGAGTTTGTTTCGGTCACCAGCTTATTGCTCATGCTTTGGGTGGTAAAACAGAGAAGTCTGATAAGGGCTGGGGGGTTGGTCGTCATACAGTGCGATTGTCAGATCGCGCGCTGAAAAGCATTGGTGGCGAGCAGGATTTCAACCTGTTAGTGAGTCATCAAGATCAGGTGACTATCCCTGCTAAGGGGGCGGAAGTTTTGGCTACTAGTGATTTTTGTAGTTATGCTATTTGTCAAATAGGTAATCATATATTGAGTTTTCAAGGGCACCCTGAATTCAATGTCGATTATTCGCGAGAATTACTTAATTTACGTGTCGATAAATATAGCAGGCAATGCTATCAGCAAGGTATAGACTCGCTGGAATTGCCTTTGGATACGCAACGGGCGGCGCAGTGGATTGTTGATTTTATACGCGAGCCCAAAACATCGGAAACAATAACCATTAATTAAGTTTGTAATCACTATGCGCCTCGATAAATATCTTGCTAATGTCACCGAACTTTCGAGAACTGATGCCAAAAAATTGATTAAGTCTGCTCAGGTGACAGTCGATGGTGAGGTTCTTGTCGATCCTAAAGCTGATGTGACAGCAACTGCACTGGTACAAATAAACGGTGAGACGCTGCGGCCAGCCACGCATCGTTATTTTATGTTGAATAAACCACAGGGCTATATTTCGGCGACTAAAGACCGCGAGCACTTAACTGTATTGGATTTGCTGGAAGAGGATAATCTTCAGCAGCTGCATATTGCTGGCCGTTTAGATATAGACACTACTGGGTTGGTACTTATTACCGATGATGGTAATTGGTCACATCGAGTTACTACACCTAAAAGCGATTGTAAAAAAACCTATTGGCTTGAAACTGCGGATCCGATTTTGCCAGAAGCAATTGAAAAAATTGAGCAGGGAATTCATTTAAGTAATGAAAAGCGCCCGACACTACCCGCTACATTAGTATTGATTCACGAGCAGGCGGCCAGATTGACGATAAGTGAAGGTAAATACCACCAAGTTAAACGGATGTTTGCAGCGGTAGGTAATAAAGTGGAGGCCTTACACCGCGAACGTATTGGTGATATTTGTTTGGATGAAGATTTGCTGCCTGGAGAGTACCGTCGTTTAACGGAAGCAGAAGTGGCCAGCGTATGAGCGATTACGCCTTTGCTTTGCTACAGCAACCGATTAATGCCACTGGCGATCAGAACGCTCTGTGGATAGTGGATGAAAATATCAGCCTGGAGGAGGTCGCGTCTATTCGTCCCTCAGTTAATTTGCAAGTAATGACTAATCGGTTTGATTTGTTTCAGCAGTTAAAAAAATATGGTTTTAACGCTGTTTTAAATGATTATGATTTTTCTGAGTTAGAGCAAACAGCACTGGATATTGTTTATTATCGGGTGTCGAAAGAAAAGGCCGTGGTTCATCATATTGTCAATATGGCGGCTAAATACTTACAGTCTGATGGTGTGCTTTACTTGGCTGGGTATAAGAATGAAGGCACTAAAACATATATCGATAAAGCGACCAAACATTTGGGTGAGCTTGTTGAGCGCTGCCGAGGGCAGCAAACGGCGATGCTGGCTGCGATCCGTTGCGCTGATAAAAGTGATCAACCCCTGGATGATAAAAATTATCGGCAACCGATAATGATTTCTGATAAAGGCATGGAGTTTGTTACCAAGCCAGGAGTTTATGGCTGGAATAAAATTGATAAAGGCAGTGCATTTTTAGTGGAGCATCTACCAACGTATTTATCAATGCTGCCACATCCACCGCAGACGGTATTAGACTTGGGTTGTGGTTATGGGTTTTTGTCGGTAATGGCAGCACAGATTTGTCCGGCTTATTACACCGCCACTGATAATAATATTGCTGCGGTGGAGCTTTGCCGGAAAAACTTTTTACACCATGGTGTGAGTGGTGAGGTGGTGTTGGATGATTGCGCTATCGGTATACAGCAGCAGGTCGATTTGGTGTTGTGTAATCCACCTTTCCATCAAGGCTTTAGTATTGAACAAGATTTGACGGCTAAGTTTGTCGCTGCCGCTCAGCGCTTATTAAGTCGTGGCGGGCAAGCTCTTTTTGTTGTTAACAGTTTTATTCCTGTTGAAAAAAAAGCGCAGGGTAAATTTCGACATGTTTCCATGCTGGCTAATAATGGCAGTTTTAAACTGATCGTGCTCAACAATGATTGATCAGTTGTTCGGCACAATTAATTTTATTCCGACCATTATCTTTAGCTTGGTATAACGCATAATCAGCTTGGCTGATGAGCAGTTCTGGCTTATTACGTCTATCAGAGTGAGGGGTGAGTGTGGCTATACCCATGCTCATAGTCAGTACGGGTTTTACTTTGGAGTGGTAGTGTGGAATAGCGGCTTGCTCCAGTAAGTGCTGTAATTTCACGCCAATGGCTAATGCATCGGTTTGGTTTGTGCCAGGTAAAATAATGGCGAACTCTTCGCCGCCATAACGGGCGCAAAAATCGGTTTCTCGTTGCAAGCTGGATTTTAAAATTTTAGCTACTTTTTGTAATATATTGTCACCGAGTAAATGGCCGTAGTTGTCATTGTACTGCTTAAAGTAATCGATATCGCACATGATAAGCGAGATTGGTCGATGATCACGGCGGCATAGCTTCCAGTAATCATCAAGTAATTGATCAAAGCGCCGTCTGTTGGGGAGGCCAGTTAGGCTGTCCTCGAAGGATAGTCGGTGCAGCTCAAGGGATTGTTGCTTTACCAGCTGTGTTTGATGTTCAACATAGTGCAATAAGCGATCGCACTCATTGCTGAGAGTTCCTATTTCATCTTTCCGCTTGCTGTTGAGGCGTAAAGAATAATCATCGTATTGACGAATCTTAAGTAAATGCTGTCCTATATTGAGTAATGGGCGAGTTAGTGTTCGATGAATAAAAAGCAGTACTACCAGCCATGACGCCAGCGCCACTATGACTCCTGCCAGTAGCGGTGAGGTGATAAAGCTACTATGGAAAACTCTTTGGTCTAATTGCAATGTTATTTTAATAACGGGTTGATCATTAATATCAGTAAGATACCAATCTATTTGATTGTTGTTGTTTCGGCGATGGTCGTTGATTTTTTTGTTGAGAAGTTCGCTGGTTTCCTTGGGTGTGATGTCGCTTATAGAAAAATTTACTTTGGTCAATGTTTGAATGTTTGCGATTAATTCCTCGTCTATGCGCTTAGCTAAAAGCAGGCTGCCAGGTGACACCCCAGTTAAATCTGTTTTTAGAACGCTGTAAGAAGAAAAGATGATGTAGCCAAACGATGTGTGTGCGATACCGCTGGATAAAATAGGAGCGTTAGGCCGTGCCAAAGAGGAGTCGGCCATTAGTGGTATCAGTTCTTCGGCGTTAAAATTTTCGGTGCTTATCACTTCATCCTGGTTCGAATCGATGAGCTTGGACGCTAAAATATAGTTTTGGTTGTCGGCTAGTATGACAAGATCGATTTCAAGATTGCTTAAGTTATCAGTGTTGAAGTTGGTGTCGAGATAGTTTTTGTTTTGGTTTTGGAAAAAACTATAGGTCTCATCCCGAAGCGCGTAATTACTGGTTATAGTACTTATTTTATCTCGAATAAGGTCTAGCCCTAGGAGTACTCGCTTGATGTCTTTCTGATCGGACTTGGCCTCAAGGCCTTGTAGCGTTGGCTGGACACTGTTGTGCTCCACATAGACCGCTGTGCCAAAGCCAATTAGCGTGATAATGGATAACAGTAATAATATTTTTTGTGATAGTTTCATAGCTTGGAAAATAGCTTTAAAAGACGGAGTATAGCTGTTTATGTGAAATAGCTTTCCAGTTATTGTTTTAGTAATGCGCTCTCAATGGCTGTTGTAAGTTGAGCTGGCCTCGTGGCTGGGGCGAAGCGCTGTAGTACTTTGCCCTCTTTGCCGACTAAGAACTTGGTAAAATTCCATTTAATGTTTTTGCTGCCCAAAAGGCCGGGTGCAGCCTGTTTTAAATGTTGGTATAACGGGTGGCTGGTGCTGCCGTTGACATCTACTTTCGCCAGTATAAGGAAGCTAACCCCATAATTTATTTGGCAAAATTTTTGAATTTCATTATCGTTACCCGGATCTTGATGGCCAAATTGATTGCAAGGAAACCCCAGTATTTCAAGCCCTTGGTGTTGATATTGTCGGTACAGTTTTTCAAGGTCTGAAAGCTGTGGCGTGAATCGGCACCGGCTGGCGGTATTCACCACCAGTAATACTTTACCGCGATAATCACTTAATTTTTTAGTCTTAGAGTCGCTCATCTGGGCTTCAAAGTCATAAACTGATGACATTGCTAGCACTCCATTTTTCAA
>JBAYQJ010000013.1:0-90419 GCA_041677245.1 Spongiibacteraceae bacterium
TAGTAGATGCCGTCCACACTGGAAAGAAAAATTAAAGTCATGCCTAGAAAACTACTAACAAGACGGTCAACGAACGCCTTCGGCTGGACAAAGTGCTGCGCACTTTGCCCGTTACCTAGGCGTTATAAATTACTCTAGCCCTGAAATCTCATTTGTACTAAGATGTATTACATGTGAATACAGAGGGCGTTCTGATGAGTGTTACAAGTATCCGGCTAGCAGATGACATAGATAAGCCTCTTGAATCTTTAGCTAGCAAATTAGATAGAAGTAAAAACTACCTTATAAATCAAGCAATTAAAGAGTTCCTGTCTAGGCAGTCATTAGAGGACTCAAGGTGGTCAGACACATTGGCAGCCTTAGAGTCGATTAAGTCTGGTAAATCTCTTGCAGAAGCCGACGTTAATGCTTGGTTAAACAGCTGGGGCACTGGTGAGCGCAAAGAGCCGCCTAAATGATAGAGGTTAAGTATTCCCCTGAATCTCTTGCAGATCTTCAACGAGTTGTCGAGTTTGTTGAAGTTAAAAATCCGTATGCAGCTCGAAGAATTGCAATTGATCTTCAAGAGGGTGTTTCTAAGCTAAAGCAATTTCCTCAAATTGGTTTACCTGTTATTAAAGCTCCTGATCCAGAAAAAATTCGCGATCTATATGTCAGTGATTACACCGTACGGTATTTAATTACCAACGAAACTATTTACATATTAAGAGTTTGGCATAACAAAGAAAACGAGAAAAATTTATAACAAGCCAAGCACTCGGAAAAATTACTCGCTGCGCTCCTAATTTTCCGATGTTGGCGGCGTTAGCCGCTCTCACAGCCCCATACACCCAATTTTCAGCCAATCCCACGCAATCCCATCACATCACCTCCAGAGCCGCCAATAAGGCCCCGCTCGCCGCCAGGCCTTAACTCAGCACCTGCATGGCCCAAAAAAACATTGGGCTGGACTTAATATGGACTTAAATTCACTGAAAACAAAAAGGCCCCGCTACTGCGAGGCCTTTAAGCTACTGATTTAAAACAAATAATTGGTCGGAACGGCAGGATTTGAACCTGCGACCACTACACCCCCAGTGTAGTGCGCTACCAGACTGCGCTACGCCCCGAAATATTCAACTGCATCAACAGTTTGGAGGACGGCCATTATACCGAATTGCTTTTTTGTCACAAGCCAAATAGCGACTTATCCTGCATAAAAAAACGGGCTATCGCCCGCTTTTTATTCAATTTATTTTGCCAGCGCTCTAAGTGCTAAGAACTTTAAGCACATCTTCTAGCTCAGTAATCATTTGCCGGATAAGTTGCTTGTAATCACCGCTATCCGTATCGGTATCATCGCCGGTCATACGCAAGCGAGCACCGCCAATGGTATAACCTTGATCGTAAAGCAAGCTGCGAATTTGGCGGATGAGGATAACATCTTCGCGCTGGTAGTAACGCCGATTACCTCGACGCTTAACCGGCTTAAGATTGGGGAATTCCTGCTCCCAGTAACGCAAGACATGCGGTTTAACGGCACACAACTCACTTACTTCACCAATGGTAAAATAACGCTTGCCCGGTATTACCGGTAACTCTGCGTTATTACTCGGTTCCAACATATGCTTCAACTCGTGCTTTTAGCTTTTGCCCTGGCCTGAAGGTTACCACTCTACGTGCCGAGATAGGTATCTCTTCGCCAGTTTTAGGGTTACGGCCAGGCCTCTGACTTTTATCGCGCAGGTCAAAGTTGCCAAAACCTGACAACTTTACCTGCTCATTATCTTCGAGAGAATGCCGAATTTCTTCGAAGAAATGTTCAACCACTTCTTTTGCTTCTCGTTTGTTAAGCCCTAGCTCTTCATATAGCTTTTCGGCCATTTCAGACTTGGTAAGAGCTGCCATTTACCTGCTTCCTTCACTAATTTCTTAGTGTGGCGCTAAATTTGTCTTTTAACTGCGCCATCACGCTCTCGACAGAGGCATTGACCTCATCTTCGTTAAGAGTGCGGGAAGAATGCTGGTACGTCAAGCCAATGGCTAGACTTTTTTCTTTAAGATCAATACCTTTACCCTCATATATGTCAAACAACCTGAGGTTACGGAGCTGCTCTCCCGCTGCATTTCTCACCACATCCAGCACACTTTTCGCTTCTATATCTCGGCCTATTAGAATAGCCAAATCTCGACGAACTTCAGGGAATTTTGATAATTCTGTGAACTTGGGCAAATTACCTTCAGTAATAGCGGATAATTTAACCTCAAACAGATATACCGTTTGCGACAAACCCATCATTTTTTGTAATTGAGGATGGATAGCACCTACATACCCAACAACCTCGCCATTGACGTTGATTGCTGCTGTTTGACCTGGATGCAATGCGGGGTGTTCGCCCTTACTGAAGGAAACACCATTATGCTTGCCCGCTAAGGCCAATACTGACTCCAGATCGCCCTTAATGTCATAGAAATCGACCATCTGACCACTTTCCGCCCAAGATTCAGGCTCTCGTCGGCCGGTAATTGCTCCGGCTAACATCATATCTTGCACCGGCAAACCATCAGCCTCAGGGATAAAGCGCAAACCACTCTCAAACAGGCGCACACGGCTTTGTTGACGATTCAGGTTATGCTGCATAACACCCAGCAATCCTGGCCATAAGCTGGTACGCATCACCGCCATATCGTTAGAAATAGGGTTGGCTAGCGCCACTGTCTGATCCTGAGGGCATACCAATAACTGTAATTTGGGCTCAACAAAAGAGTAAGTAATAGCCTCTTGATAACCCCGAGCAATTAACTGTCGACGCACTGAACGCAGGGTAACTTTAGACTCAGGCTTTGCCTTAAGGGTTAAATCAGCGGTGATGCTAGTTGCGGGTAAACGGTTGTAGCCATAGATGCGGGCTATCTCTTCCAACAAATCCACTTCGATAGCGATATCGAAACGCCAAGACGGAGCGATGACATCCCAGCCTTCAGCAGTAACGGTCACACCCAGGCCTAGGCGGGTTAAAATATCGGTCACTTCGGCTTTATCGATACGCAAGCCTAATAGTTTTTCAATGCGTGCCTCACGCAACACTATGGTTGCAGCCACCGGCAAGCTTGTTTGATTAACCACTTCTACTAACGGGCCGGGCTGACCACCGACAACATCCAGTAATAATTGGGTAGCTCGCTCGATAGCTTTTACTTGCAGCTGATAATCAACACCTCGCTCAAAGCGATGTGAAGAGTCCGTATGTAAGCCATAAGAACGCGCACGCCCAGCAATTTTAATCGGTGTAAAAAAGGCCGCTTCGAGCATGATATCTTTGGTATTCGCAGTAACAGCTGTCGCACTGCCACCCATAATACCTGCGAGGGCAACGGCGCGCTGATGATCAGCAATAACCAGGCTACCAGCATTGAGCTTTAGCTCCTGACCATCCAGCAAAGTGATAACCTCGTTCTGCTCTGCATGACGGACGCGAATGCCGCCTTGCAATAAGTCCAAATCGAAGGCATGCATGGGTTGACCCAGCTCCAGCAATACGTAATTGGTTACATCCACAATCGCATCGATAGACCGTAAGCCAGAGCGACGGAGCTTTTCTTGCATCCATAAAGGGCTTGGCTGACTAACATCTACACCACGGATAATACGACCTACGTAACGCGGACAATCTTCTCCAGCTTGAACATCTACGGAGAAAGTGCCGTCGATTTGCGCAGGCACCGCCTCGATAACCGGCTCGGTTACCGCCGTCTTATATAAAACAGCAGTATCACGGGCCAAGCCCGCAACGCTTAGACAATCGGCACGGTTAGGGGTCAAGTCGACCTCAATAATCGTATCGTCCAAACCGAGATAATCACGCAGATCACTCCCCACTGGAGCATCAGCTGGCAACTCCATCAAGCCTTCGCTAGCATCAGATAATTGTAGCTCTTGCTCCGCGCATAACATGCCGAAAGACTCAACGCCACGCAGCTTGGCTTTTTTGATTTTGAAGCCTTTTGCATCGTCGCTGGGCAACACTGCACCAACGGTTGCGAAGGGAACTTTGATACCAGCGCGCGCGTTAGGAGCACCGCAGACAACCTGGACAACCTCAGACCCACCGGCAACCTGGCAAACTCTCAGCTTGTCGGCATCGGGGTGCTGCTCAATGGAGATAATCTCACCAACGACCACCCCGGAAAACTTACCGGCTACCGGCTCTATGCCATCGACTTCAAGGCCAGCCATGGTGATTGTCTCTACTAATTCGTCGGTAGATGCAGCTGGGTTAACCCATTCACGCAGCCATTGTTCGCTGATTTTCATTGTCTATTCCTAACCGAATTTCTTTGTCGGGCGGCCGTTAAACCGCCTATAACTTTGGTGGATCGAGCCCCACCCTACTTTGGGATCTTATTGCTGCTGGATCTAGATCTACTTTGCAGGTTAACGAAACTGCTCTAAAAAGCGCAGATCGTTATCAAAAAATAACCGTAAGTCGTTCACGCCATAACGCAGCATCGCCAAGCGCTCTACGCCCATACCGAAGGCAAAACCGGTGAATTTCTCGGTATTGATATTGGAGTATTCAAATACGCTGGGATGCACCATGCCGCAACCCATGACTTCCAACCAGCCCGTCTGGCTACACACTCGACAACCTTCGCCGTTACACATAACACACTGAATATCCACCTCAGCCGACGGCTCGGTGAACGGGAAGTAAGACGGACGAAAGCGTACGGCCAGCTCTTTTTCGAAAAACACTCGCAAAAACTCTTCTACGATGCCTTTTAAATCAGCAAAGCTGCTATTTTCAGTAATCAACAAACCCTCAACCTGATGGAACATCGGTGTATGGGTCAAATCCGAGTCGCAACGATAAACGCGACCTGGACAAATAATCTTTAGCGGTGGCTCACTGTTTTCCATCACCCGTACTTGTACCGGCGAAGTATGCGTACGCAACACGGTGGTTTCATTGATGTAAAAGGTATCATGCATTGCTCGGGCAGGGTGATGTGCCGGAATATTTAGCGCCTCGAAGTTATGGTAATCGTCTTCGATCTCTGGGCCTTCTACGGTTTCAAAGCCTATCGCTTCGAAAAAATCCGCAATACGTTCGATGGTACGGGTAACGGGATGCAAACCTCCCGTGTGTTGGCCTCGGCCAGGTAAAGAAATATCTATTGTCTCATTGGCCAATTTGGCAGCCACTGCAGCGTCTTCTAGCTGCGTTTTACGATCGCCAATCAGGTCTTGCAGCGATTGCTTCACTTTATTTATTTCGGCCCCGGCAGCAGGGCGCTCTTGCGCAGATAATTTGCCAAGGCTCTTTAATAAACCCGTAATCGAACCCTTTTTACCCAAGTACTCGACGCGAACATGGTCCAGTGCAGCAGCATCTTCTGCACTGGCTATGGCTTCACGGGCTTCGCTGGCCAAAGACTCCAGATTTTCCATCGATACAATTCTCTCTTTAACGTTCAATAATCAGCGCAATTTGCTGCCGCCAAAACGACAATAGGGAAAGAGCAGCAGCCCTTTCCCTATTTATTTTCAACACTGCGCGGCCTTACAGCCACCAAGTATTAAGCCAAGGCTGCTTTTGCTTTCTCAACTACGGCGGCAAAAGCTGCTTTGTCATGTACTGCCAAATCAGCCAGAACACGACGATCAAGACCGATTTCTGCTTTTTTCAGACCAGCGATCAAGCGGCTATACGCTAAACCGTTAGCACGTGACTGGGCATTGATACGAGTAATCCACAGAGCGCGGAACTGACGCTTACGCTGACGACGGTCACGGTATGCATATTGACCGGCTTTGATAACAGCCTGCTTAGCAACACGAAATACACGTGAACGGGCACCATAATAACCCTTAGCTAACTTTAAAATCTTTTTATGACGACGGTGTGCTGTCACACCACGTTTTACGCGAGGCATATAAGTCTCCTTTAATTTGACCTAAGTATGGGTGTAACGCAACTTAACCTTTAGCGCGCAACATACGATCGATTAACACTTTATCTGAAGGATGAACTCCAGAAGTCCCGCGTAGCTGACGCTTACGCTTGGTGGTCATCTTGGTCAAAATGTGACTTTTATGAGCGCTTTTACGTTTATAACCGCTGCCGGTTTTTTTGAAACGTTTAGCTGCCCCGCTATGTACTTTAGCTTTTGGCATCGTTAGATACTCCGCATTTGGGAACCTGCATGAAGGGTCGAAAGAGCCTCCAGCGGTCCTAAATTAATAGTGGATAAAACCAAAAAAGTGCAACGGCCCGTATCAATTTTACCAAAAAAATTGATGAGTGAGCTCTCGCTACTACTTCTTTTTACTTTTTGGGGCAATGACCATCGTCAATTGACGACCTTCCATCTTAGGAAATTGCTCGACCGAACCAAGCTCTTCGAGGTCTTTTTCGATGCGCTTGAGTAAGTCCATACCAATTTCCTGATGGGCCATTTCACGGCCACGGTAACGTAGTGTTACCTTGGCTTTGTCCCCGTGCTCAAGAAAACGTGTCAGGTTGCGTAGTTTTACCTGATAGTCCCCCTCTTCCGTCCCAGGACGAAATTTCATTTCCTTAACCTGCGTCCGTACCTGCTTCTTCTTCTGAGCAGCTACTTGCTTTTTAGCTTCGAACACATGTTTACCGTAGTCCATAATCTTACAGACTATCGGATCGGAATCTGCTATTTGCACCAAATCGAGCGACGCTGCTGCAGCTGCTGCGCGCGCTTCATCAATGGGCACTATGCCTACTTGTTCACCTTCGGCACCAATTAGTCGGACTTCTGTTGCTTCGATCTCTTCATTGATCGTGGCCCGTTTACTTTTACCTTTTTGCTTAATCGCTATTTCTCCGCTGTGATTTCAGAACGAACACGGCCGCGTCTGGCTACGTCATCAATGAGAACTTGTTCAAAGGCTGCCAATGACATGGAACCTAAGTCCTCACCGCTACGCGCACGCACGGCCACGGTTTGATTTTCTACTTCCTTATCGCCGATTACCAGCAGATAAGGCACTTTCTGAATTGTGTGCTCGCGGATTTTAAAGCCGATCTTCTCATTTCTCAAGTCCGCATCCACTCTAAAGCCTTTATTTTTCAAGCTTTCGTGTACTTTTCGCACATATTCACTCTGCTTGTCAGTAATATTGGCAATTACCACCTGAGTTGGTGCCAGCCAAGCTGGAAAAGCACCTTCGTAGTGCTCGATCAAAATACCGATAAAACGCTCGAATGAACCCAGTATTGCGCGATGCAACATGACCGGTGTTTGGCGCGAACCATCCTCGGCAACATATTGGGCATCTAAACGTCCAGGCATAGAAAAATCGACCTGAATGGTCCCTAGCTGCCAAACCCGACCGATACAATCTTTTAACGAAAACTCTATCTTAGGCCCGTAAAAAGCGCCCTCACCCGGCAGCTCTTCCCAAAGTAAACCCTGGTTATCCAAAGCCTCTGCCAGTGCTTTCTCGGCCTTGTCCCAGCTTTCATCACTACCCACACGCTGTTCTGGACGAGTCGACAAGCGATAAATAACATCACTAAAACCAAAATCCGCATAAACGGAGTGCAGAAAATCAATAAACCGCGACACTTCTGGCTGAATTTGCGCCTCAGTAGCAAAGATATGGGCATCATCCTGCACAAAGCCACGCACCCGCATAATGCCATGCAAGGAGCCTGATGGCTCATTGCGATGACAAGCACCAAACTCCGCCAACCGCAAAGGTAGATCGCGATAACTCTTCAAACCCTGATTAAACACTTGCACATGACAAGGGCAGTTCATTGGCTTGATGGCAAAATCACGCTCATCTGATTGCAGCGTAAACATATCATCGGCAAATTTGTCAGCATGACCGGATTTTTGCCACAACGAGAAATCCACCAGCTGCGGTGTTTTAATTTCCAGATAGTTGTGCAGGGTTTGCTGCTCGCGCATATACCCTTCGATAGTTTTATAAAGATTCCAACCTTTGGGATGCCAAAAAACCATCCCCGGCGCTTCCTCCTGCATATGGAAAAGGTCGTATTTTTTACCTAATTTACGATGGTCGCGCTTCTCGGCTTCTTCCAAACGGTGTAAATAGGCTTTTAGATCCTTTTTATTAGCCCAGGCCGTACCATAAACACGCTGCAACATTTCATTGCTGGAATCACCGCGCCAATACGCACCCGCCACTTTCATCAGTTTAAAGGCTTTCATTTTGCCAGTACTGGGAACGTGCGGACCACGACAGAGGTCCATCCACGGACCTTGCTTATAGATAGAAATTTCCTCGCCCACGGGCAGGTCTTCAATTATCTGCACTTTGTAATGCTCGCCCATCTCGCGAAAGGTTTTAATCGCTAAATCGCGATCCATAACGATGCGCTCTATCGGCAAATCACTCTGAGTAATCTCAAGCATGCGCTTTTCGATACTAACAAGATCCTCGGCACTAAAAGTATGACCTGTAGCGAAATCGTAAAAGTAACCATCATCGATGACCGGCCCGATAGTTACTTGAACACCGGGGAACAATTGCTGTACAGCCATTGCCATCAAATGCGCTGTTGAATGACGAATAATATCGAGCCCCTCATCATCACGCTCGGTGACGATTGCCAATTCCACATCGGACTCGATCAAATAAGAAGTATCAACCAGCTCACCAGCAACTTTACCGGCAAGCGCAGCTTTGGCCAAACCAGGGCCGATGTCCATAGCGACATCATGGATGGTAACAGCGTCATCAAAAGAGCGTTGGCTTCCATCAGGGAGAGTAATAACAGGCATTTCGTTGTCCTATATCAGTGGTCCGCCGTACTAAAGCGCACATGAAAATATCTTGTTTAACGCACACCAAGCTCAAATAGCACAGTGGCAAATGTAGCCAGCCACTCTAACACAGCAGCCAATATTGTAAAGCCGAAGGCACTTCAACTAACACTATTGGCCACCACCGGATTAAGCCAGTAGCTGTTTTATCGCAACAAGCAAAGCCTGCATTTCATCGTCAGTGCCGATGGTTATCCGTAAAAACCGATCAATACGCGGTTTATTGAAGTATCTCACTAGAATGTTTTTCTCACGCAAACCGGCAAACAACGCTGCAGCATCAATACCCACCGGCCGCACAAACAGGAAGTTAGCCTGCGAAGGCAACACTTCAAAACCCAACCCCTGTAACTGCGCTGCAGCCCACTGACGCGTCACCATAATACGCTGACAGCAGCGCTGAAAATAATCATTATCCCCCAGCGCTGCAACAGCCGCCGCCTCGGCAAGCCGATCGATCGGGTATGAATTAAATGAATTTTTTACACGATCCAGGCCATCAATCAGCTCCTGACTGCCAATCGCAAAACCTACTCGCAAGCCGGCAAGCGAGCGCGATTTAGACAAGGTCTGTACTACCAACAGATTGGGGTAACGCTCAACCAATACCGCCGCCGTCTCACCGCCAAAATCAACATAGGCCTCATCAACGATAACAACGCTTTCAGTATTAATTCTCAACAGGGCTTCGATAGCATCTAACCCCATACCAACACCCGTTGGCGCATTAGGGTTGGGGAAAATAATCCCACCATTGGGCTGATCATAATCGTCAATATTGATAGTGAAATCATCCGCCAAAGGCAACTCCACCGAGTCAATCTCATACAAATTACAATATACTGGATAAAAGCTGTAGCTAATATCTGGAAACAACACTGGCTGCGACTGTTTAAAAAAAGCCATAAAAGCCAGCGCCAACACCTCATCCGAGCCATTACCGACAAACACATTACTCTCGCTGACACCATGCACCCTGGCTACAGCCGCCTTTAACGCCATCGAATTAGGATCCGGGTAGAGCCTTAGTGAATCCAGAGCACCCTGGGTCAGTACCGCCGCAACCGCGGGCGAAGGAGGGTAAGGATTTTCGTTGGTATTAAGCTTAATTAGCCCTACGACGTTGGGCTGCTCTCCAGGCACATAAGGCTCAAGCAGCTGAACAAGATCGCTCCAATATTTTGACGAAACCATTTGAGATGACATAAAGACTCTTAAAAGCAGTTGATTACAATCGGCCGATTATACAGATCCTACCGAAATTTTATCTCCCCCCCTTTTGGGGTGTTGCCCTGAATACATGACTTAGAAAGTCTTTTCCATCTATTTCACTCACAACGGGCAACGTATTTTAATAAAACATCCCAGAAACGAACAATGAAACGCTTTCATATTAAACAGCCTACTGCCGATTATCAGTCAAGGCGGTTTAACACTTATCGAACAAGCTATAGATAATTCCGGCAGCCGCAAAGAGGGCCTATCGCGCACCCACAGGGGTCGCCATGACTAGCTTGGCATAGCGGAACCATAAGACTCAGCAAAAAAATGCGCCGGATATGCAAAGGTAACTTTAATAAACTTATCAGTAGACCTGTAACTTACCGTCTGAAAAAATCAGTTTTGAGCCGATATTAGTCAATAACGAATCCTCCAACAACGGATTATTAAGCCGAATAATTCTCCGCCCCCCCAGGTTTAATAAGCTCAAATCTGCAAAGTATTCTTCAGCAAAATACTTTGCGTAACTGCCATCCAGTATCGCCCTACGCAACCCGAGCTCCAACCGCGCAGCCATAATTTTATCAGACCTGCGGACAAACAGTAGTGACACCGAAGGATAAGCGAACAGCAAGCCTGGCTCAATCATCAACCCCTCATCTGGGTGTGTGGCCAAATCGGCAATCGCTTCATTAATACCGCGCAAGAAGCAATGGTAGCGACCACTTTTCAACATCGGATAAAGATTTTCATACTGAGCACTGGTCACTACCGGCAAAGCATTTTCACGCAGTATATAGGTATCAGGCCAATGCAAACCCTGACCAAACACAATACCTTGCGCGGCAATATCCTTATGACTACGAATGCCTTTAAACTTATCTCGGTCAGCCTCATTGATAATACAAACTCGAAAACCCACCAAACCCTCATCGGTAGCAATTCGGACAGGGATTAGGTTTTTCTCCCGATTCAAGTCCGGAACCACATTGATAACCCTAATAGTACCCGAGCTCTCACTCTGCAGCTCGAGGACGGCCCGCCCTTGGGTAATGACGGGGCTGCGGGTAATTTTGTAGCTGCCATATAAATCAGTGGTTTTACTCAAAGCTAGATCCAGCAGGGCATAACTGGCCCTGGTATCGTAATTTCGGTACCAATAGCTGACATGACTTACTTCATCGTGGTCTGTTTCAGCGGGTAGTTGAGCCTCAGCAGCCCCAAGCTGTACCCAACACCCACCCCAAAAAAGTAACACCGCGCACAGCCTATATCTAATCATAAGGGGTACCACAGCTTCTTCATCGATTGCAGCTGAATGGTCACTGCCGATACATCAGGACTGTTCAGCTGTAAAACCGTGCGCTGATTTAATTTCAGCGTATCCAGACTTTGACGCATAACGGCTTCAAAAAAGGCATCGTAGGAACCATCATCCAATGCACGTAACAACCCTAACTCTATTCTCGCCGCTAAAGCGGCATCACGCTTATTTAGATAAAAAAGCCCAGGTAATGCATAGCGCACCAGCATATTTTTTTCTATATCGAACTGGTCTTTATGGGCCAGATACTCTGGAATAATCTCTTGTGCACCGCGTAAAAAACAATCGCACTGTTTATTAGATAGCATGGTAAACAAAGCAGAATACTGGGTTGAAACCACTACAGGAAAACCATTGCGCTGCAGAATATGAGTATCGGGCCAAGTACTACCCTGACATACTTGCAAGTTTTTTTGCCGAAAATCATACGCCGTGAGAATACCATCAAATAGTGACTGCTCACCCTTTCGAATCAGGCATACACGATGCCCTAACAAACCTTTAAGCACAGGGAATTTTATTGCCAAATACTGACTATCACGCTCCTGCGAAGAACCACCACTGACAACATCCAAGCCATTGGAGCCATCAAGTAGCAACTGAAATGCCTGCTCCTGCTCCATTGCTGCGCTTCGTCTCACCTCGACCGCAGGGTAAAGATCGAGTGTTTTACTCAGCGCCAGCTCCAGCAACTGGTTAACCGGTGCCGTATCAAAATTTCGATTCCAAAGATAAATAATATGATTATCGGCCTGCACTGCAGGTGCCAAACCACAGCAAACAAGTAAAGCCGTCAACAGCTTACCGAGCGGGTACGACTGAGAACAAAGTAAGCGCAAACAAAAAGCTTTCATCTGCTGCCACCATCACGCTCCAATGCTGCAATAATCTTTAATGCTTCACCGTAATCAAACGACTCAATAAATAAGCCCAACGGCGTCACTGAAGCTCCATAATAGTGATACAAAGCTGCTTCATATTGCTGAAACAGATCCTCTGCAGCGGCATCACCTATCGATAGCAACTCGGTCAAACTATCGACCACCTCCACGACTGATAATTCACCTGCTGCCACAACTTTATCCGTGGTGATTTTTGACATTACGTCGGAAAAAAAATCAAAAAATATTCGTTGGTCATCGCCAATTTTAGTGAGTAAACGTGCTACCAACTCGGCATCAACCTCGGCCTCACTACGTAATTCAGACTCCAGCGACATAGCGCTTAGATAAATCTTGTTCAAGCCTAAAGTTGCAGCAACACCTTTTAGCGTATGCGCGACCAACAAGGCCTGTTCGATATCGCCTCGCTCTAAGGCATCGGCTATTTTTACGCTGTCATCAGCATGATTATCGTTGAATATGGACAGCAATTTAAAATAATAGCCCACTTCACCGCCCACACTATTGATCCCCTCATCTAAGTTGATGTCAGAAAAATCACGCAGGCAATTTATTGCTTGTTCATAAGTTAATGACTGGCCAGGCTCACCCAATATAGAGGTATTGTTTGCTTCAAAGGCAGTTGCTGTCGAAAATTTTTCGCTCTCGATCAACTCAGTTTTTAGTCCGGTCTTGATCTGACTACTCATTTCTACTTGCTGGTCACTGTCAGCCAACCACTGCGCCAATTTTAAATATAAATTATCAGGGTCAACTGGCTTGACGATAATATCTTTCATGCCAATTTTCAAACAAGCCTGCTGATCCTGAGCAAAGACATTAGCAGTCATAGCCAGTATCGGTATATTATTAAACTGAGGATTGGAAAGAATTGCTGCAGTTGCGGTCAAACCATCCACTTTTGGCATTTGCATATCCATCAAGATAATATCGTAATGATTCTGCTGCGCCATATCGATAGCCTCTTGCCCATCTACCGCAGTTTCAACAGCCAGACCAACAAGACTTAATAAAGAAACTGCCACTTCGCGATTTACCTGATTATCTTCAGCCAGCAATACTTTTCTACCCGAAAAATAATGACGCAACTGGTATTCTGCATCGGCTACTGACCTCGCCGAAGCTGCAGGCTGCGCCCCCGATGCGCGATCCAACTTTGCTGTAAACCAAAATAAACTGCCTTTTCCCGGCTCACTTTCTGCACCTACTTCACCGCCCATTAACTGCGCCAAGCGACGAGTAATGGTCAAGCCCAGACCGGTACCGCCATATTTTCGCGTAGTTGATACATCTGCTTGTTCAAAGGCATCAAAAAGTGCTTGCAATACCTCTTTGCCAATACCAATACCTGAATCCTCAACCTCAAACCGGATCAATAAGCCGCTGGCATTATCTTCTAATTTTTTGGCCCGTAAATGTATGCTGCCATGCTCAGTGAATTTAATCGCATTACTCGCATAATTGAGCAGAGCCTGACGAATACGAGTCTGATCACCGCGCAACCACATTGGCACATCATCGCAATCTACTGTAATGGTTAAACCCTTTTTAGTCGCCTGCTCATTTAACAACGATTGGATATGATCAAAAACAACATCTAGATGAAAGTCACTGTGCTCCAAAATCAACTTGTTGGCCTCGATTTTAGATAAATCCAATATATCATTAATTATCGTCAACAAATGCTGGCCTGCTGCATCTATTTTATCTAAACTTTTTGCCTGCTCTACAGAGGGTTTAGCGCGCTGCATCAAATGTGTCAAACCAATGATCGCATTCATCGGCGTTCGAATTTCATGACTCATATTCGCCAAAAAGGCACTCTTGGCCTGATTGGCAGCCTCTGCTCGCTGCTGTATTTCCTCCAACTGCTCAGTGCGTTGAGCAACCAGTACTTCAAGATGGTTGCGATACGTATCTAATTGTCGCTGTAAATGCTCGCGCTGATGAAACTCCTCCTTGATACGGTTACGCATTTGTATAATCGCCATGATTAATTCGCCCAACTCGTTGGGCTGCCGATGCCGTGCAGTTTTGTCGGCCAAGGGTAGGGTTTGGTCTAGGTGATCAAGGTTGATGGTACGGGTAAATTCAGCCAGCGTCACAAGGTGACGGGTCAGTAATAGATAAATCAGTAAGAAAATACCCATCGCGATGATCGCGATAATAATGGCGTCGATGATAATAAAACGTAACGCTTCAAACCAGAGTGCGCTGAACACATTATTCAAATCTGCCGCAACGATCAGCCTTCCCAGCGACTCACGCCCCGAATTAGAATTATATTCAAGCGGGTACTCACGAATAAGCATACGGCTGGTGTTTTCGCCACCAACCCGAGTTTTTTTCTCCTGTGAACCCCGGTGCTCCACCACTTCCAAGAACTGGATATAAGGACTATTTAACAGACCACGAAGTTGCAGTTCCAATTGTTCATCGTTGACCGCAAACACACTGGCCGCAATACCCGGAACTTGCCCCTCCCGGATGTAATTCATCGAATTTTCTATGGACCCCATAGCATCCAGATAGCGCATATATGTTTGCACCGTAGCCGCCAAGCAAAGCAGCAGCACACTAATACTCACTATATAGAAAAAAATTCGCCGTGATAGCCGAGAGTGCCCCAGCTCTGAAAACAATTTCAGCACATGCAACCCTTCGCTTAATAATTTCAACACATACAACCCTTCACTTGGTGACCTACTGACAACCCAGAGGGGATTGTTATTAATATCATGTAGGGCAGATCTTGGTCTACGGGGAATTATTATTAATATATCGTGTAGTGAATCTTTATCCACCAGCGCTGGCGGCTAAATCGATGAGATCCAGTGTTATTGGTGGTTATGGTGGAACAAGCTCCACCATTCGGTTTATACATAGTCTTAAGCAAGCGCCGTTTTAAGTCGTCACCTTACTGCCAAACCAAGAATAACGACAGCCTACTATCAGTAAGCATAGTCCAGACTACTAACTAATCCCATAATTATTAGGCAACATCCATTAATTGCTCTCGGCTGGCGAGATACTCATCGTAAGTGCCTTGATAGTCGATCACCAGCCGGTCTTTTATTTCCACCACCCGGGTTGCCAACGATGATACGAACTCACGGTCGTGGCTGACAAAAATTAAAGTGCCGTCGTAACTGAGCAAGGCTTTATTCAAGGCTTCAATGGCTTCCATATCCAAATGGTTTGTCGGTTCATCCATGATTAATATATTGGTATCCATCATCATCATCTTGCCAAATAGCAAGCGGTTCTTTTCCCCACCCGAACACACTCTGGCTTTTTTATTCGCATCATCCGCGGTAAAGAGTAACCGACCGAGCATACCGCGCACCATCAGATCGTCATGCTTTGCCGTACGCCACTGGGACATCCAGTCAAACAGGTTAAGGTCGCTATCAAAATCAGCAGTACTATCTTGCGGGCAATACCCGACCATGGCGTTCTCAGCCCACTTTATCTGCCCTTGATTAACTTTTATCTCATCGATTAAACAGCGTAAAAAAGTTGTTTTACCGGCACCGTTTTCACCAATAACGGCAAGCCTTGCACCCGCTTCCAGAATCAAGTCTCCGCCACTAAACAAGGCTTGCTGATCAAAACCATGGGCCAAGCCCTCTAATACCAAAGCTTGTCTATGCAGTTTTTTAACTTGTTTTAAGCTGATTGACGGTGTTGCCCGACTCGATGACTTAACCTCATCGAGCTTGATTTTATCCATTTTCTTGGCTCGCGAACTGGCCTGTTTAGCCTTGGAAGCATTAGCCGAAAAGCGGTTAACAAAACCTTGCAGCTCGTCAATTTCAGCACTCTTTTTTGCATTCTCGGTATGTAATTGCTCCTGAATCAGCGTTGATGCGGCAATAAAGTTCTCGTAGTTGCCCGGATAAATACGCAGCTCACCATAATCAATATCGGCCATGTGCGTGCATACCGAGTTAAGAAAATGTCGATCGTGGGAAATAATAATCATCGTTGCATTACGCTGGTTCAACACCGTCGCCAGCCAGTTAATTGTATGGATGTCCAGGTTGTTGGTCGGCTCATCTAATAACAGAATATCGGGGTTGGCAAACAGTGCTTGCGCCAATAGCACTCGCAACTTCCAACCTGGTGCCACTTGTTTCATCAAACCAAAGTGGAAAGATTCTTCAATACCCGCTTGCAATAAAATCTCGCCCGCACGACTCTCGGCGCTATAACCATCCATTTCAGCAAACTGCACTTCCAGCTCGGCGACAGCCATGCCGTCCTCTTCACTCATTTCGGGCAGGTTATAGATCCGATCACGCTCCTGCTTCACCTTCCACAGCTCAACGTCACCCATGATCACCGCATCAACTACGCTGTACTCTTCAAAGGCAAATTGATCCTGGCTCAGTATCCCAACTTTTTTGTCTGGGGCGATAGAAACATTGCCAGAGGTGGGAACTAACGCCCCACTGAGGATTTTCATAAAGGTTGATTTACCGCAGCCATTAGCCCCAATAAGGCCATAACGGTTACCATTGCTGAATTTGGCAGATATATTTTCAAACAAAGGCTCAGCGCCAAATTGCATGGTGATGTTTGCAGTGGTTATCACGAGAATGTCCTAACAGGGAATATAAACAAGGGGGCTTAGCCGAACCTCAACCAAGCTTGATTAGAGGCGGCGCACTATAAAGACTTAAGGGTATAATGTCGAGCAAACTGTACGTTAAATGCTCACAAAGCATCTAATTATGATCCTCCCTAACACCACAAATGCTCTGCTCGTTATTAACTATCATTTATGGCGTGGGGGAATATGCCATCCAACATAACAATATCACCGAGCAAACCCTCCATCTGCTCTAGCGGCAAAGGACGACTGAATAAATAACCCTGTACCTGGTCACAACCCTCCTGCTGTAAAAATGCCAACTGCTGTTCGGTTTCAACGCCTTCAGCAATAACCTCTAGCTGCATACTATTAGCCAGCGCAATGATAGCTTTGGCAATCGCCTCATCATTTTTATCCTGAGGAATATCGCGGATAAATGATTGATCAATTTTCAACTTATCAATCGGCATTTTTTTTAGATAAGCTAGCGAAGAGTAACCCGTACCAAAGTCATCAACGGCTAAAGAAACGCCTATCGCCTTAAGCTGCTCCAGGGTTTGAACTGCCTGATCAGGGTTTTTGATAAAATAACCCTCAGTGACTTCCAACTCTAAATCTGCAGCGTCACAGTTGGTTTCTTCCAGGGCCTGCTTTAATCCATCGACTAAATTACCCTGTGTTAGCTGATAACCAGAAACATTAACCGCCACTTGTATATGAGGGTATTTACGTTGTTTCCATTCAACTAGTTTGCCACAGACAGACTGGATTACCCAAAGACCAATAGAATCGATTAATCCAGTACTTTCTGCAATAGGGATAAACTTATCCGGTGAAATCCTGCCGAGCATAGGGTGGTTCCAGCGGATTAAAGCCTCAGCACCAACCAATAAGCCAGTTTTTAATGACACTTGAGGCTGAAAATACAACTCAAACTCACCTTTTGCCAAGGCTTGGTGCATTTCAACTTCTAAGGTCAGTCGCTCCTGTGCATCGAGGGTAAATTCCTGCGAATAAAATAAATGTCGCCCTCGCCCCTGTTCTTTCGCTCGATACATAGCTGAATCAGAATTTCGCAACAGCGATACCATATCGACACCATCTTTTGGATAAACTGAAATACCCACGCTGCATGTAACGACAATACTCTTGCCACTGACATCAAACGGCACCTGAAACGACTCTACAATCTTTTGCGCTACAGACAAACACTCATTTTCATCATGTAAGCTCTCTAATACAATAATAAATTCATCACCGCCCAAACGACAAACAGTATCAGAGCTACGCACACAGGAAAGTATTCTTTTCGCTACGTCTTGTAGCAATTTATCACCGACAGTGTGGCCGAAGGTATCGTTAATATTTTTAAAATGGTCTAGATCCAGGAATAACACACCGACCACTTTATCATCGCGCCGTGCATGCTCAAGGGCATAATAAAAACGATCTTCCAGGAAGTTTCGATTCGGCAGATTAGTCAAAGGATCATAGTGGGCCAATCGATGCAACTTACTTTCTGAAACTTTGAGTTGGTCAGTACGAGTATCGACTAGCTGTGCTAAATCTTTGCGGTATTTTTCTAATGATGCATCACGCTCCTCAATCACGTCTAACATATTATTAAAACAATCCACCATACTACCGACTTCATCATCCCCGTATTTTTTAGCTCTCAAGGAATAATTACCATCGCTGGTTAACTGACTAATGGTTGAGGAAAGATCAAGGAGAGGATCGGTCAATACCCGCTGTAAACGACCAAATATTAACAATGCTACAACAAGCGCAATGAGGCTGGTCACGAAAACGATAATCACTTGATTAATCAACGACTGATAAAGTACCGTGTTGTCGACTAGAATTTCAATGGAACCAACCTGTTTGTCTTCCACTTTAATCGGACTACTATAGGCCAATCGTTGTGATAACAGCATAGACTGATCAATATTTTCATCGTTCGTCGCCCCCCGGCTGTAGCTAACAAATAGACTATGATCAGAACGGTATAAGCTTGCAGACACCACATAAGGTAGCGAGCCTAATAGCGCCAAGTCATTACTAGCCGACTCCGAATCTTGAAAAATGATGGCTGGCGCAGCTTGCTTTCCGATAATTTTAGACAGGGCCGTCATCCGGTCATTCAGATCGGCCTGCACGACAAAGAACTGATTAACCGTTAAAACCACCATGATTAACACCACCGCCATAGCGATAGACATGGTCACAATACGCTGTATTTTTTCTCGAATCGGTAAATTATGAAAGGCCTTCACTGCATTTTTCCTCAGCCGCACTAAATTAACATCAGCCTATTTGGATTACTTACTTAGACTCACTATTGAATCAATAGGTTATGAACAATTTAAAAAAGGCCTCAATTAACCATAAAGATCTCCCACAAACAAGCCACAAAATACCATTAAAAAAACTGTTAATAAGCAACTACACGGCGATGACAAACCGACCACAAAGCCACAACCAGGCATACGCTACTGCCCTATCTAAAATTTTATCTAATGTCCCAGCGCTGTAATCAATACCCACTCCTTCGCTGTCACTGGTTGAATCGATAATCGCCCTTGGCGCAACAAAGTCATATCCGCTAGTTCTGGTATGGCTTTCAGCTGCTGTAAACTGATCAAAGGATAAAATCTTTGTTTAAACTGTATATCGACACAAAACCAGCGCGGTGTGTCAATGGTGGCTTTAGCATCAAAATACTTACTCTTAGGGTCAAACTGAGAAGGGTCAGCGTATGCCGTTTTTACCACGCTGGCCGCCCCCGCAATTCCTAGCTGCTTACAGCTGCTATGATAAAAAAATAGCTGGTCGCCTAGCTGTACGTTATCCCGCAGTAAATTTCTTGCCTGAAAATTACGAATACCATTCCATACACCCACGCCTTGCTTTTCAGCAGCAAGATCATCGATACTGTATTCATCCGGCTCCGATTTAAATAACCAATAATTCATAGAAGAACCCTTTTATTAAACCTAATCTAGCGTTAAAAGCAGTCGATTTAATTGTTTATATTATCCATAGCTACGAGCCTTAGGTTTGAACCAATACATCCCCATTCGACACCCAGACTACTAGTACAAATTCTACCCACAGCCTATGCTACAATCGGCTCAATGACATATCGACTAGCTTGCACCGAGGTAAAATAACATATGTTGAATTTCGATAATTCATACTCCAGGCTACCAGAGAGGTTCTTTGCCAAGGTAAACCCTGAGCAATTTTCCAAACCTGAACTCATAGCTTTTAATCGCGAGCTCGCCAAAGACACGCTAGGATTGGATTTAGAATCACTCAGCGACGAGGCATTGGCCGATTTATTCACCGGCCAGATGATACCCGAAGGGGCCACCCCTATCGCCATGGCATACGCAGGCCACCAATTTGGCAACTTTTCTCATCAACTTGGTGATGGCCGCGCTATTTTATTGGGCGAGATAGTCTCGCCACAGGGTCAGCGGTTCGATATTCAGCTCAAAGGCGCTGGTCGCACACCATTCTCACGGGGCGGCGATGGCAAAGCCGCACTGGGGCCAGTGATTCGTGAATATATTCTTAGCGAGGCCATGCACGCACTGGGCGTGCCCACTACCCGCGCACTGGCAGCAACAACAACTGGCGATAAAATACTGCGAGAACAAATATTGCCCGGTGGTGTCGTCACCCGCGTCGCAGCTAGCCATATCCGTGTCGGCACCTTTGAATTCTTTTCTGCGCGCAGCGACTTTGACGCACTGGAAACCTTAGCCAATTACTGTATTAACCGACATTACCCGTTTATTGCCATGCCAGCTGATGATGATGCAGACAGCGCCTTCAACATCTACCTCGAATTTTTGCAAGCTGTTGCCCACGCACAGGCCTGCATGGTGGCTAAATGGATGTCGCTGGGCTTTATCCATGGCGTGATGAATACCGATAATATGTCGATCTCAGGCGAAACTATCGATTACGGCCCCTGTGCATTTATGGATAACTACGCCGCTGACCGAGTATTTAGCTCCATTGATCGGCAGGGACGCTATGCCTATAACAACCAAATTCCCATCGCCAAATGGAATCTAATCCGCCTTGCAAATTGCCTGCTACCACTGATCCATGAGGATGAAGCCCAGGCCGTTAAAATGACGCAGGAATCACTGGATAGCTATTTCGATATCTATGAGCAGGAGTGGCTGGAAGCCATGACAAAAAAAATTGGTATCTTTAAACCCATGGAAGAAGACCGAAAACTCATTGATCTATGGCTGAATCTTTTGGCCGCCGAGGACCTTGACTTTAGCCTGAGCTTTAGAGCCTTGAGCGACCCGCACAGCGAATTAAAAAATAACCCACGGCTGGAAAGTTTCTATACCGCGTGGCAAGAAAGGCTAAACAACCAAACACAAGATTTTGACGAGTCGATTGAGCTGATGAATAGTGTGAACCCGGTATTTATTCCCCGCAACCATCAAGTAGAGCGCGCGATTGAAGCAGCTTTGCAAGGGGATTTCAGTGTATTTAATGAAATGAATGAATGCCTGAAAAGCCCCTACCAAGAGCAGCCGCGCTTTGCTGCCTATCGGTTGGCCCCAAAACCAGAAGAGCGAGTAGCAGCAACATTTTGCGGGACTTAATGCACAACCCACCTTTGGCCTGTAGCTCTACAGGCCTTATCCAGCCAAAGACGCTGACAGCAGTTTTATTTTTTCCGCATCACGCCAAAGCCATCGCCGGTTACCCGACCAAACTTTATACTCGGTGACCTTTTTGCCTTAAACTCATCGTTACCGTTAGGCTCTTCAGCCTTGGCGGATCTGGGTTTTGCTTTTGCCTTTGCTT
Organism: Spongiibacteraceae bacterium; assembly: GCA_041677245.1. Lineage (GTDB taxonomy): Bacteria > Pseudomonadota > Gammaproteobacteria > Pseudomonadales > Dasaniaceae > Oceanicoccus. Next base: position 21,701 of record JBAYQJ010000013.1, read on the forward strand.
TTGCCTTTAACTTCGCTTTAGCTGTTTTAGGGTCTACTTTTTTCTTTTTACTACCCGCCGCTTTACCCGAGTTTTTAAGTTTTTTGGGGCCTGCGTATTCAGCCGTTAGATCTTTTACCGTGCGCCGCTTAAAACGAATACCTAAATAACGCTCAATACTGGACATCTGGTTCCACTCGTTCGAGCTGACCAAGGTTATCGCCTTACCCTGCTGCCCAGCCCTACCGGTGCGACCAACGCGATGGGTATGATCATCACCCGAGTGCGCAGTAGTAAAGTTAATAACCAAATCAACGTCATCAATATCAAGACCGCGCGCCGCCAAATCGGTAGCAACCAGTATTTGTAATGCCCCCTGGCGAAACTGATTCATAATTTGTTTGCGTTGATTTTGCTCGATATCACCATGAATGTAAGCCACTTTGTATTTTTTGTAGCGCAATACATTGCTTAACTGCTCGCACTGCACACGGGTGTTACAAAAAACAAAAACCTTACGAGCTTGTTCTTCTTCAACTAAAGCTGCGACCAGTTTTTCTTTATGCTTAACATCATCAGCTAACACCATTTGCTGGGTGATATGACTGTGATCCTGCTTTTGCGAATCCACCTCAATTGACAGTGGTTGATTGAAGGTTTCACTGATAAAACCCAAGCCAGCATGGTTGAGAGTGGCGGAAAACAACAAATTTTGCCGCTGCGGATTACAGCTGCGGGCAATAGTACTCATATCCAGCGCAAAACCCATATCGAGCATGCGATCGGCTTCGTCCAATACCAATACTTCAAGATCTTTAAAGTCGGTAGTGCCTTTTTCAATATGCTCAACTAAACGCCCTGGCGTCGCAATAATTACTTCAGGATTGCGCCGCAGCGTCGCCACCTGATGCTTAAATGCCTCCCCGCCCATAATGATGCCGGATTTAATATAAGTATATGCTGCCAGCTGCTCCAGGTGTTTTTTGGTTTGCAAAGCCAGTTCACGAGTGGGTAGCAAGATTAAAGCGCGAGTACTGCCATTAGGTACAGGCACCTGTAAGATTTTATCCAGTATAGGCAGTAAGAAAGCAGCGGTTTTACCACTGCCCGTTTGCGCCGACACCATCAGGTCTTTGCCCGCCAATGCAGCGGGTATCGCCTGTTCCTGCACGGCAGTTGCTTCAACAAACCCCAGTTTATCGAGCGCCCTTAATAATTGTTTATGCAGCGGTAAATCCTGTATCAATGACAAGCGGTTATTCCTAACGAAAAGTGACTAGTGCGAAAGGCAGGTATTTTAACAGAAACAAAGCAGAACCATGCGATTAATGTATGCTGGAAGAGGGTTTATCCTTTTCAATAGAATTAGGGTCAGTCACAGCGTTTTCCCTGCACCATTATGGGTAAGTTGGCAGATGGGTGTCGACTTCTTCAGCCAACTCATTAATATTAACTTTTTGAGGAATAGCAACCACCTTAACAACGACTTTGGTTTATAGACTGAATCTTCATGTAACGCGGCAACCCAGTTAAGTTGTGACTAAATTGCATATAAGAGAATTTAACATGATAAAACCACTAAACTTTGCCGCTGACCTTGCAGTAAAACCTAAGGTATTTCCCTTTTTTGACCAACAGTCGAACACCTTTTCTTACGTGGTACAAGACCCACAATCAACGGCCTGCGCCATCATTGACTCGGTCATGGATATCGATTACCCATCAGGAACTATTAGCTATGGTGGTGCCGATGACATTATCAACCATGTAAAAAAACTCGGTTTAAACCTGCAATGGATTATTGAAACCCATGTCCACGCAGATCACCTTTCAGCAGCACCCTATATCCAACAGCAACTGGGCGGAAAAATAGGTATTGGCGCCAACATCACCACCGTGCAGGCGGTATTTGGCAAAATTTTTAATGCTGGTACTGAATTTCAGCGTGACGGGTCACAATTTGACCAATTATTCGACGATGGCGACAGCTACCAAATTGGCAATATGACCGTACACGCCATACACACACCCGGTCATACACCCGCCTGTATGACTCACGTCATGGGTGATGCAGCCTTTGTCGGCGATACTTTATTTATGCCCGACGGCGGCACAGCCAGAGCAGACTTCCCAGGTGGCGACGCCCGTACACTTTATCAATCAATCAAACGAGTACTTAGCTTACCGCCACAAACACGTTTATTCATGTGCCATGACTACGGCCCGAATGAACGTGAAGTTGCGAATGAAACAACTGTCGCCAAACAACGCGATGAGAATATACATGTGCATGACGGCACCACCGAAGACCAGTTTGTTGAAATGCGTGAAGCTCGCGACGCCACGCTTGGTATGCCCAGGCTGATATTACCATCACTACAAATCAATATGCGCGCAGGCCATTTTCCGCCCGCCGAAGATAACAACCAGATTTATTTGAAACTACCGATCAATGCTTTCAAATAAGCAATACCATAACCCGGATGACGCTTAATTAGACTCTAAATTCAGCGCTATTCGTAGCATGCGACTTAAGCTATAAACGTAACTGACTATCCAGTCCAATCATAAACATACCGGCACCTAACATATGAAAATAGCGGTGATATTCCCCTGTATTGATTGGATCAAACAATACAACCGGGGCTCTTTTAGCAGCGACCTTGTCGCCTCGATCATTGTCAGTTTTATGCTAATACCGCAAGCACTGGCCTACGCCATACTAGCAGGCTTACCCGCAGAGGTTGGGCTATATGCCAGCATTTTACCACTCACGGTTTATGCTATTTTTGGCACGAGTAAAACGCTCTCTGTTGGGCCTGTCGCCATCACATCTTTAATGACCGCTGCTGCGATCCAAGGCGTAGCCTCACAACAAGCTGTAGATCCTGTTAATGCCGCTATGATTCTGGCGCTCTTATCCGGTTTTTTTCTTAGCCTTTTAGGCCTATTAAGGCTCGGATTTTTAGCGAATTTTTTATCTCAACCAGTTGTGTCAGGCTTTATTACCGCCTCCAGTATTATTATTGCACTTAGCCAATTTAAATACATTCTGGGTATTTCAGCCAGCGGCGATAACTTACCCGATTTAATCCAGACATTGGTCGCCAATATACACCAGACCAATAAGATCACTTTAATAACAGGGTCCTGTGCGCTTATTTTTTTATTTTGGGCTCGTCATTATTTTAAACCTTTACTCATCAGGTTTTGCTTAAGCGAACACCGAGCCTCACTGCTGGCGAAAACTGCCCCCGTACTAATTGTTGTTATTACCAGCCTAGCCGCTTACCAGCTAGGCCTGGCCGATCAGGGACTAGCGCTGGTTGGCAAAATACCCCAAGGATTACCAGCGCTACGCTTACCTGTATTCAATCCAGCACTCTGGTTGGATTTATTAGTACCAGCAATATTAATATCGATTATTGGTTACGTCAGCTCTATTTCAGTGGGCAAAACACTAGGGGCAAAAAAACGACAAAAAATAAACCCTGATCAAGAATTGATCGGCCTGGGCGCATCTAACATAATGGCATCACTAGCCGGTGGCCTCCCAGTTACCGGAGGATTTTCTCGATCGGCGGTTAACTTAGATGCTGGTGCAGTCACTCAAGCCGCCAGTGTTTTTACTGCTATAGGGGTCACCCTTGTAACCTTTACCATGACCGGGCTGCTGGCGTTTTTACCTAAAGCAACCTTGGCAGCCACCATTATCGTTGCGGTATTGGGCTTGGTTGATTTTTCTATTTTAAAAAAATCCTGGGACTACTCACTATCAGATTTTATTGCCGTCGCTTTAACTATGACGATTACGTTATTGATCGGGGTAGAACTCGGAGTAATGTGCGGCGTCATCTCATCTATCGCGCTGCATCTCTATAAAACCTCCAAACCACACATTGCAGAAGTAGGTGAGATAGGCGGTACTGAGCACTTTCGTAATGTTAAACGCCACCAAGTACAGACTCACCCCAGCATCCTGTCACTGCGTATCGATGAAAGCCTTTACTTTGCCAACGCCTCTTTTTTGGAAGATGAAATTTTAAAGAATATTGAACAGAGAAAAGCGTTAAAGCATATTGTGCTAATGTGTACTGCCATCAATGAAATCGATCTCAGCGCCCTGGAGGTACTCAAATCACTTAATCACCAATTAAAAAAATTACATATCAGCTTTAATTTATCCGAAGTTAAAGGGCCCGTTATGGATACCTTGAAAAAAACTGACTTTATCTCGCAACTCAATGGTCAGATTTTTTTATCACAACACATGGCGATCAAAACCCTGGTCGAGCAAGAACTTCTCGCTAGCCAGAACCACCCTGATTTTAAAGATTTTCAGATATAACGGGGTAGCTAAGAGTTGCAACCAGACGCCACGGACACTCGAACTCGAAGCTATCTTAATCTATGATGTAAGGCCGTGTGATAACGAGAGCGAACACCCTATAGTGACGTCATCAAACTTTAAGAATAATGTCTTGATAGAGCAAGTCCGGTGCTTAGAAGAAGCAGCTGCACTGCCGGAATCTGTCACCGCCAGCACCTCCAAGAGCAATACCCATAGAGGACAAGACTTTCAGGCTCAACTGCTACAGCGAGCAAAAACCATTATCCGCCAAGGCCAATTACAACAGAGCATCGACAAACCTGCCCGCTTGCATACCTGGGCAATGAGTGCTGCAAAAATCATCACGGCCTTGCTGGGCGTATTCGCCGTCAGCAACGCTTTATCTCTGCACGCCACCGTACATAACTCTATCAATATTTATTGGTTGCTACTGGTTCTACTGGGATTTAATATTTTATCGATGGCTCTATGGCTGATTGGCGGCCTGACCGGGCTTGGCGGTTTAATCGGTGGCAGCATTAGCCAATTGCCATTATCAGCACTGCAAGCGCTACCCGGTAGCCGCACACCTGCTGCCAGCGCCTGGTTTAGCAGTTACTACCAAGGTGCGTTAGGTTTGTGGCGACTCAGCACCATGAGTCATCTATTTTGGCTTATCTATTTACTCAGCGGCCTGATTACTTTAGTAGTGTTTTTTTCTGCCCAGCAATTCGACTTTTATTGGGGTTCTACCCTGCTCTCATTTGAGCGCTTTGCACAACTAACCAATTGGCTCAGCAAACCCTTAATCGCATTAGGTTTTACCGCACCCAGCCTTGAACTACTCAACGCCAAACTCATCAGCAATAATGTCGCCATGAGCGAAGCTGCACCTGAAATCCGTAGACACTGGGCTCTATTTTTAATCGCCGCATTAATACTCTACGGCATTGTGCCAAGGCTTGTTTGCTGGTTAATTTCAAGAGTATTTCTGTTGCGACATGAGCGCCAATTTACCCCGGATTTTTACCGCCCTTACTATATTCACCTGCGGCAAACTATCATGCCATCAGCATCAACCAGCACTATAATAGACCCCGACCACAGCTACGCAACAAACCCCGGCAATAACCCCGTACAAACGATAGCAGACTGGGCTCAACATACTAACTGGCCCAGCGACTGCCTATTTATCGGGATTGAATTACGCCCGCCACTCGACCAGCTGGTAACGATCAACATTCTTAACAAACCCAACTTAATACAAGCAAAACAACTATTAGAAAGCAAACAACAGCAGCCACTAACGCTACTGGTCGATAATAATAACCTGCCCGACCGCGGCGTACAGCGGCAGATCAAGGTGTTATTTGCCCAGCGTAAAACCACTGACCGCTGGCTACTGCTACTGAGTGACACCGATGATACCAACACTCAAACGAGCAAGAACGAGGCACAACAACGCTTGAACGACTGGTATCACTGCGCCCAACAAGCCGGCGTCCCAGCAGCTCAGGTACAATTGGTCCACGCCAAACAATTCGATCGGCCCTTAGCAGCCTCCACTATTGCCACCGGCAAGGTGAAACATGAGCAACCATGAAAAACATAACAACCAAACGCAGCACGATGGTAATGCCGCGATCAAGGTAGCCGTTGTTGGCCACACCAATACAGGAAAAACCTCGCTGATCCGTACCCTGTTAAGAAGCAATAGTTTTGGCACTATTGCCAATGCTGCCAGTACCACTCGACACGTCGAGCAAGCTGCCATTTTGGTCGACGGCCAACAAATCATCAGCCTGTACGACACCCCCGGGCTAGAGGACGCTTCAGCCTTACTGGAACAACTACAAGAGCAGCAACAAACCATCCAGCAATTTTTGGTTAATGCCGATCAGCACCCAGAATTTGAACAGGAAACAAAAGTATTAAACCAAGGCATAAACAGCGATGCATTACTCTATGTAATCGACGTACGCTCACAATTGCTGGACAAATACCGCGACGAAATCAGCGTGCTAAGCAAATTAGGTAAGCCCATCATTCCCGTATTTAACTTTGTCACCGGCAATGCCCAGCAATTACACGGCTGGCGCGAGATGATGATTAGCCACAACCTACACGCCGCACTGGAGTTCGATACCGTCGCCTTCGACTTTGAAGCAGAAAAACGCCTCTACCAAAAGCTACAAGGCGTATTAGAAAGCCGCTATCAGCAACTACAAACCCTAATCGATGCGCGTTCAAAAGCCTGGCAGCAACTCTGTGAAGCTGCCGTACGCAGAGTACTAGAACTACTGGCCAAAACCGCAACCTATCGCATCGAAGTCAGCAATGAAAACAAGCAACCCAATGCCAAACAACAAGCCAGCGAGCAACTACAAAAAACCATCCGCCAGTACGAACAGCACTGCCTAACGGACTTGCTCAGCCTATTCGAATTCACCCCCAGCGACGTCGATATCATGCAATTGGCGGTCAATAATGGTGAGTGGGAGCTGGACCTCTTTTCCGCCAACACCTTAAAAATGTTTGGCCTAAGCGCAGGCAGCAACGCCCTAAAAGGCGCCGCTGCGGGAGCAGGGATCGACCTAATGGTCGGTGGACTAACTCTTGGGACAGGGGCATTAATCGGCGCAGCACTGGGGGCAGGCTACAGCACACTCAGACGCTACGGCAAAGATATTAGTGTCGCGCTACAAAAAAACGATTGGCTATGTGCCGACGACACCACTGTCGAACTGATTTATTTGCGCAGCCAGGATCTATTGCGCCATCTAACCCATCGCGGCCATGCCACCCAGACAGCGCTTACAGTTCAGGAAAACAAACAGCACACTCTCCCCGAGCAATGGCCACAGCTACTGCGCGGCCTACGTAGTGGCCAAGCAGATCAGCAAAAAACCAACAAACTCTTTACCGAGAGCAAACGTAAACTACACGACATTTTAATCAACACCATAAACGCAACCGAAAGCTAACACCTTAAGCCGTAGAGACGTGCCAGCAAGCTTCCAATATACCGCAGATCAGTTCAACCGATGCGGGTCTAAATGAACCGCCTCAACGATCCTGCCTAGCAATACTATTTGGCCGCTATAGCGCTGCTCACCCGTCGACGTGAACTCAAAATTATACGAACGCCATAAACACAACTTGCCCGCAGCATTGCGCCTTAGCCAAAAGCCGCGCAAGACTACACCATCATCCAATAACTGCACCCCCATGGATTGACAGTAATCTTGCGTCGCTTTCAAAGCAATTTGCTTAACACCCTGTGCATTCCACCATAGCGCTACAAACACGCCGAACAGAAAAAACAGAGCCAGATCGGAAAGATCAAACATCAGCGCCGGCTACCACATCAAATCATCAGGAATTTGATAATCGGCATAAGGATCATCCTCATCCACCTCGACCTTAACCGCCTCATTACTCACGATCACCCGTTCTGGCAACCGCAGCTTAATTTTATCAGCCACCGCAGCGGGCACTAGTTCATACTTATCATGCAAACTCACAATCGCCAAGCGACCACGGCTGAGCTGCTCCAACATCACCTTGCTGACCAGTATTTTTTTAATCTTTTTGTTATCGGTAAAGTTATAATCCAGATCAGCACCTTCACGGCTAATGCGATTCACTTCAATAAGCTGCTTGACCTGCGCCACAATCGCTTTCTTCTCTGCCTCAGCTTTTTTCTGATCATTTAATAGGCGATCACGCTCAACCTTTTCCTTGCGCGCTAACTCGACTTGCTGCCGAGTCTCATCAACAACCTCCTCTTTACTGCGACGCTGCTGGTTATTTTGCTTTTGTTTCGCTTTTTTAATCTGTTTAGCTTTTTTAGCATCAGCCAAGCCAGCGTTGAGTAATTGATCTTGTAACGAGCCGGCCATAGGACGACCTCCTAATTCTGTCTAACAATGAAATACTTCAATAATTGAGCCCATAAGCAAACCATCATCTATACAAGGTTTTTCAGTATCCTACATGAAAACCAGTGACTAGCCGCTAACGAATAGAGCAATTGTAACACCGTTACGCAGCTCTACTATTAAAACACCTGTTAGAACTAACACCATAATGGCTTGATAAAAGAAAAATCACCAGACTGCCACATGCTGCCGATAACATAGTAAACTTTACAGCAGGGCAAAAGTGGCTCGGGTACTGAGCCTAAAGTGATCAACATCCACTGTTCACTACAAGCTATCGGTTATAAACACCTTGCCCATGATAATACCAGCAGTCATTAGCATGAAGGATACTGAAAATGGTTAACCCCTTAGTAAGAAGAACCAAAATTGTTGCTACCGTAGGCCCCGCTTCCGGCAGCCCGGAGATGATTGCCACCTTACTAAAAACTGGCGTCAACGTGTTTCGTCTAAATTTCTCTCACGGCTCTGCCGAAAGTCACCGCAAACAGGCACAGATTATTCGCAAGGTTTGCGCGGACACCAAAATTTATGCAGCTATTTTAGGAGATTTACAGGGACCAAAAATCCGCATCGGTGATCTACACAAAGAATCGCTCACACTAATAGATGGCGGTAAGTTAACGCTAACCACCGATGAAGGCAGAGCCAAAACCGATGACTGCGTCATCGTTGGTTACAAACAACTACCGCAATCAGTCTTTCCTGGAGACACGCTGCTTTTGGATGACGGGCTGATCCAGCTCACGGTACTTGCCACCACGACCAACGACGTCGCCTGTGAGGTTAAAGTTGGCGGCGAACTAAAACCCCGCAAAGGTCTAAACCGATTAGGTGGAGGCCTCTCTGCACCCACTATCACCGCCAAAGACCGCGAAGACATCAAGCTCGCCGCTGAACTCGAACTCGACTTTTTGGCCGTATCCTTTCCCAGCTGCGCTGAAGATTTAAACCCAGTCAGAGAAGATTTGGCCAAGCTCGGCGCTAATATTCATATCATTGCCAAAATTGAGCGAGCCGAAGCCGTTGCCGATGATGAAACACTCAACAAACTGATTCTTGCTGCCGATGGCGTCATGGTCGCCCGGGGTGACTTGGGCGTTGAGATTGGTGACGCGCAACTCATCGGCGTACAGAAAAAAATCATCCGTCAAGCTCGTCGCTCCAACCGTCCAGTGATCACCGCCACCCAGATGATGGAATCGATGATCAACTCACCTGTACCTACCCGCGCCGAAGTCTTTGACGTGGCTAACGCCGTACTGGATGGCACCGACGCCGTCATGCTTTCAGCCGAAACCGCCACCGGTAAATACCCCGTCAAAGTAGTCGCCGCCATGGTTGACGCTTGCTTGGGCGCTGAAAAACACCCCAATATAAGAACTTCCGGCTATCGGGTAGACCGAACCATTTCATCTATTGAGGAGTCCATCGCCCTGTCTGCCATTTATGCAGCCAACCACCTGGATAATGTCAGTGCCAGCATTTGCCTCACCGAATCAGGTACCACCGCACTACTGATGTCGCGCCTCAGTTCAGGCCTACCGATTTACGGCATCTCACGCCACCTTGCCAGCTGTCGCCGCATGGCACTTTACCGTGGCGTCGTACCTATTTATTTTGATATAGCAACAGTCAGCAACAAAGATATTTACCAAGCGGCATTAGAGACTATCGCCGCTTCTGGTGCTATTAATATCGGAGACCGCGTCACCATTACCTGTGGCGATATTAAAAACTCCGGCGGTATGACTAACCATTTAAAAATACTCGAATATCAAGGGGCTACTTCCTAACAACCCTACAAAACCTATACCCACTATGTTAATTATTTCGAATCACGTCAGCATACCCGACCATGAACTGGAGTTCAGCGCTATCCGTGCGCAGGGCTCCGGCGGTCAAAATGTCAACAAAGTTTCCTCTGCCATCCACCTGCGTTTTGATATAAAAAACTCAACGCTGCCCGAGTTTTATAAACAACGCCTGCTGCAACTCAGCGATCAACGCATTAATAAAGATGGTGTGATTGTGATCAAAGCACAAACTCACCGCACCCAGGAAAAAAATCGCGATGATGCCTTAAACCGTTTGCGAGACTTAATTAAACAGGCCGCTATTGTGGTCAAAACACGGCGACCAACAAAAGCAACAAAGGGCTCCCAGCGACGACGCATGGATAAAAAATCCCAGCGCGGCAAGACCAAATCCTTACGTGGCAAGCCCGCTGATCATCACTAACCAGACAAAATACTCATAACGGTATACACTTAAAGCTTATTAACAGCCGGCGGCCAACCGTCTATTAGACCTTAAGGGATTTAAACAGAAAAATGACCGAGCTCGAACTAGTACCTCTCATGGAATTATTACCCAAATTCTCTCCGTTTGATGGCCTCGACCATAGTTTGTTAGTCACACTTGCCCGGGATATCAATGTTAAAACCAGCGACAAGGGGTTTTGCCTGTTTGAAAGTGGTGACTATGACGCCAATGAATATTATCTTACTAGCGGTAGCATCGACTTAATTGCCCGTGATGGCAGAAAAAATACCATCACCGCCAACGATAGCAATGCCCGCTTCCCGATTGCTCGTTTACGCCCACGTATGTACAGTGCCAAAGCAGCAACCCCCATCAGCTATTTTGTTATCGCCGCCTCGGTGCTAGACGAATTACAACGCAGCATACGCATGACGGATAACAGCGTACTCATGCAAGAGGTGCAACAAAAATCAGGGGATGAAAGCCGCTCTTTACTCTATGAATTTGAACAAGAGCTCAAAACCGGCCGCTTTGTCTTACCCAGCTTGCCAGAGGTTGCCTTTCGTATTCGCGAATTAATCGACAATCCCGATTGCAGCATGAGCGATGTCGCGAAGCTGGTGAATACCGACCCAGCTATAGCCACTAAATTAGTTAAGGTTGCCAATAGCGTCATGTACCGAGGGGTAAAACATTGCGACGACACACAGTCTGCCATCTCCCGCTTAGGACTTATCACTACCCGCCAACTGGTCACCAGCTTTGCCGTCTTAGCCCTGTTCAACAGTAAATCACATATATTCAAAGAACATATGCAGAGCCTGTGGCAGCAGAGTGTGGAAGTGGCTGCCTATTGCTATGTGCTGGCCAAACAACTGCCACGTTTTAATGAAGAAGAAGCGCTGTTGGCCGGTCTTATTCACCGCATCGGTGAGATAGTTGTGCTCACTTACGCTGAACGTTACTACGACTTATCTACCGATGCGCAGCACTTAAATATGGCGATCGCTATGTTAAAAGGCCCACTGGGTGAAATGGTATTAACTAAATGGGATTTCAGCGAAGAACTGGTGGTTGTCGCTAAAGAATCCGGCGACTGGATGCGTGGCGTTGATGATATTAGCGACGACGAGGTGGAATTTGACTATTGTGACTTAGTACAAGTCGCTCTGCTGTATGCGCTGCAAGGTAGTGACGACCCCACCCTACCCGAAATGAGCTCTGTTCCTGCGTTTAACAAATTAAAAAAACGGCAGCTTGGTTCAGAGCAAACCAGCGCCATTATTCAAGAAGCGAAAGAGCAAATTGCGGAGTTACGGCAAATATTTGGCTAAGCAAATCCCAACGTAGAGCCCCGCGCCAGCGAGGAACTTCTACGCTGCTATCCTTTTATGTTAAGCCCCAAACCAACCTAAAAAGCCTCCCTTATTAGGCGGTAACCAAGGCCACCCGAACCGCATCCAGTCGCAATTGCGCACCGTCTAAATAACGCTGTAAGTTCTCGGTAGCATGCTCCAAATAACTAATTTCTGCGCTGCGAATATTAGGGTTCACTGCCGCCAAAGCCTTCAGCCGTTGCAGTTCTTGTGCTTGCTCGATCTGCATTTTCTCTGCAGCTTGCTGGCTTACCGTCGCCATCTCTACGTCAGCCAGTGACTCAGCCTGAGTGACCATCTCACTGATTTGAGCTCTGGCATGCCGCACCAGATCCTGAGCACTACGCTTAGGTACTTTTTGGCTAAGCTTATTAATATGCGCAGAGGTCAGCAACTGACTCAAATTAGTGCTATTGCTATCAACCACAATACGGATAGTGGTCAGTGGTAAATATCGAGACAACTGCAATTCGCTTGGCGCGCTGCATTGCACGGTAAAAATCGCCTCTAATAGTAACGTGCCAGCTTTCAGCGGCGGTAGCTTCAGGGTACAAAAAGCCGTATTGCCGAACTCACCACTCAGCACCATATCCATGGCACCTGTTACCATTGGGTGCTCCCAGCTCAAAAACTGTATATCTTCCCGTGACAGTGCCGCTTCACGGGAAAACGTCACCGTGACCCCCTCTTCAGGTAACGCCGGAAAGCTGTGATTAACCATATGATCGCTAGGGCGCAGAATCACACTCGCGGCACTGTGGTGCTCTTGATCCACACCAAATTGATCGAACAAACGCTCCATATAGCTCGATAAGGCATGCCGACGCTCTTCCTCAACCATATTACTGACGATTGCATCTGCTGCTTCGTGGTTACAGGAATTGAGCTCCAGCAAACGGTCACGTCCTTGCTGCAAAGCCTCTAGCGTTTGCCGAGCCTTAGTTTGAGTGGCAGCAATCAGTGACTCCAGCCGTTCTGATTCATCACTGTGCTGTAGGCAAAACTCTAATTCCGATTGAAACTGCTGATATAAGGCTAAACCCGCTGGGCAGGTGCGTTCAAAAGCGTTAATACCCTCATGATACCAGCGCAATAAAACCTGCTGGGCGCTGTGCTCATACACCGGAACGTGGATCTCCACGGTATGACGTTGGCCAATACGATCCAAACGGCCAATGCGCTGTTCCAGTAAATCTGGGTTGAGCGGTAAATCAAACAGTACTAAGTGACGGGAAAACTGAAAATTACGGCCCTCACTGCCAATCTCTGAACAGATTAAAACTTGGGCGCCATCTTCATCATCAGCAAAATAGGCTGCTGCACGATCTCGGGCAATCAGCGATAAACCCTCATGAAATACCGCCGACTGCACACCTGCGCGTAAACGTAGGTGCTCTTCCAGTGCCAAAGCGGTTGCCGCCTGCGCACAGATAACCAATACTTTTTCACTACGTTGAGTTTTTAGCCAATTGACCAGCCACTCGACTCGGCTATCGTCAGCCAACCACAGCGGTCCCAGCAATAACTCCGGCGCCAACAGTTGCCCCAGCTCAGCACCTTGTACCGCCTGCGTATATCGAGCAGGCGCCGACAATAAATATTGCTGTAATTTACGCTCAGGAAAACCCGCCACCGAAGAACGCGTATTGCGAAACAACACTCGGCCAGTGCCGTGACGATCTAACAGCTGGCGAATCATGGCCTTAATCGCTTCAGCAAACGCCTCATCTTGCTCGGTGTCTAACAGCGCCGCCAAGGGACTGACCGTAGCCTCACCCAAATAACTACGCAATTGCTCCAATAACTGTGGCTGTTGCTGTAGGCGCTCGAAGGCATCCTCCGCCAGTAGATGCTGAACGAGTTGGTTAACTGGCTGGTGTTTTTTTTCTTCTTCAATAAAATGCTGTAGATCATAATAGCGATCAGGGTCGAGTAGACGTAAACGGGCAAAATGACTTTCAACTCCCAATTGCTCAGGGGTAGCCGTCAACAGCAATAATCCTCTGGCTTCACGGGCCAGGGTTTCAATTGCGCGGTATTCAGGACTAACGCTGGTTTCGCTCCATTGTAAGTGGTGCGCTTCATCCACGATCAATAAATCCCATTGCGCCGCTTGAGCCTGAGCCAGGCGATCAGGATTGGAGCTTAAAAACGATAGGGTACACAGTACTAGCTGCGCGCTTTCAAAAGGATTATAAGCATCGGCATCGGCGGCCGTATCAAAATCTGGCTGCTCAAATTCATCGGCAAACAATGAACCCTCACCACCGAGCTCTTCCAAATCCTGACAGCGCTCTTCATCCAGAATAGTAAAGAAGAGATTAAAACGACGCAGCATTTCCACCAGCCATTGGTGCAACAAGCTGTCAGGGACAGCGATCAATACACGCTTGGAGCGGCCACTAATCAGCTGCTGATGCAAAATCAAACCCGCCTCTATGGTTTTACCCAAGCCCACTTCATCGGCCAGCAAAACGCGAGGAGCGTGGCGATTAGCCGCTTCACTTGCTATATATAATTGATGCGGTAATAGCTGCACTCTTGCGCCCAGCAAACCACGCACCGGTGATTGCTGCTGATAACGGATATTTTCTAGCGTTTCACAACGCAGGCGAAAGGCCCGATTTCGATCAATTTGCCCCGCAAACAAACGGTCTTGAGGCTTACTGAACTGGACAAAACTATTTAACTCCAGCTCGGGTAAAATCACCGGCTCATCACTGGCATCAACCGCGCTGTAAATAATACAGCCATTGTTTTCCATCACATCAACAATGGTTAATAGCTGCTCATCTTCCGTCTCTACCTCTTGCCCCACCTCATATTTAACGCGGCTCAAAGGTGCGTTATCAATCGCATAGGTACGCTGTTCACCAGCGGCAGGAAAACTAATTTCAACGCGACGATTAGCCGCTTCAACTACAATACCGAGGCCTAGTTCAGATTCGGTATTACTGATCCAGCGCTGGCCAGGGACAAAGGAAGGTAAAGACACAAACAATTCTCACTCGGGGATTAATATATTACAGAAGGATAAAACAACGGTCGCGGATGATAAGGGGTTATGGCGATCGGAACAAGGCCCGTGCAGGCTAAGGCAGCCAGTATAAGTAGTAATACGCACTCAGTGAAAATTATTTTATTCTTATTATCAATCATCTAATAAAGCCCAAAAGGTTTTCTCGCCTCATCATTATCGATAAGCTACACCCAGACTCAGCTTAAAAGCAGCCCAAACTATTCAGCATCAGGAAGGTATATGTCCAACTCAATCGGCCAGCAAATGCAACAACTCTACCAGCAGTTTGGCGAATTAGCCGGCGTCACTATTGAACTCCATAAAGAGCTACTTGCCGTCAGGGTTGTCAATCAACAAGCCAGCGCCACTGTATTTTTACAGGGTGCACAACTTAGCCACTACCAACGCGCAGGTGAAGCACCGATTATTTGGTGCAGTGAACACTGCAGCTATCAGCTAGGGCGATCACTGCGCGGCGGCATCCCAGTGTGCTGGCCCTGGTTTGGTGACTTAAACCGCAACCCCGCTCAGGTGCAACAACAAATCCCCGTCAGTACTCAAGATTACCCAGCCCACGGCTTTGTGCGCAACCGTATCTGGCAACTCGATGCCGTTGATATTATTAACCAAAACCTCACGCGATTAACACTATCGCTGCAACTAGCCAGCGATGAAGAACCACTATGGCCCTTTGCCACCACCCTCAAGATGACCATCGATGTCGGTAAATCCCTAAACGTAGAGTTTGCTGTTAGCAATGACAGCGCCGAAAGCGTTAGCTTCTCCAGCGCACTGCACAGTTATTTTGCGGTTAGCAACATCGACCATGTCGCAGTGAATGGCTTAGACCAGCTACCCTATATCGATTGCATGGATAACTGGTCGGCACAGCAACAACAAGGTGACTTAATGATTAATAAGGAGGTCGACCGTATTTACCAACAGACTTCAGCACCGATTCGCCTGCTCGACAAAGCTGGCCAGCGCCAACTTGCCTTACATAGCCAAGGTAGCAACAGCGCTATACTATGGAACCCCTGGCAGGAAAAATCTAAGCGACTGTCGGAATTTGGCGACCAGGATTATCAAAAAATGCTCTGCATCGAAACCGCTAATGCGGCTACAGACGCTATAACACTGGCTGCGGGCAGCACGCACTATTTGACTGTCAACATCAGCTAGATACCAGCAGCATAGCTGCACAATGGTCAACGGAGCGGGTAAACTCATGCTCGACTCCGTTTCTGTTCAGCAGAAAAATGCCGGTCTAAGCTTTATTTTTTAGGCAAAGACTTTAATAGTTTCGGCACCACTTTGTGCACCGCACTCTTGATAGCGACAGTATCCGCAGAACCATCCTCGATCACTCGAGTTGCCGTAGCCTTCCAAATTTCTTTGCCCGAACCCGCATCCGCTAGATTGATTTGTAAAATGCCCTTGGCTATTTCAACGGGGATATAATGATTGTGCAACTCGGTATCATTGATATCGCCTCCAACCTCCCTCGCGGCCATCGCTTCATCAAATGGTGAGATAGGTCCGCCCTGATCTACAAAAACCGCCGTAGTAAAATGATAACCGACAATAAAATCCGCCTCATTCGCTGCCACCAATAAGTAACCCCGTTGTTGTAGCTGTTTATCAACCTCTTTACGCAAGGCCTGATCAAGATCGTAATAAAAATAATTTCGCCCGGTACTTTTTATCGGCGCGCTAAACCAGCCATAGGCCTGGTAATCAGCTGCGATAAAATGATTATCGGGAGAAACTGCCACTTTGGTGCCAATACAACCTGACAACATCAAAACAAATGCTACGCAACTGATTAAAGAAAAAACTCGCATATTCTAACTCCTGTATTTAATCCTAAGAGGCCTACCACTCCAGTCTACGGTTTCAACCTAACGAGCGACCAGTTCGGTATAGCATCTTTCCAATCAAGAGCAAACTCGACCATCGTTTAGCCATCAAACCATAAATCGGTAAGTGTTTAATCAATAAACAAAGGCAACTGTAAACCTGCCCCACTGACATCTTGAAACCGCACTCCCACCCCCAACAACCTGACAGCCAAGCCCTCACCACGAATAAACGAGCCTCGACATAAATCGCGAAACGTTGCCATAGTCAGCGGGCCTGTCACAGCACACTCCATTGTTGTCGATTGAAAACTACTGAACTTCACTTTCACAAATTGCTTAGTGACATTATAGCTACTATCCAGCACCGACAAGCGCTGAGTCAACTGCTCAAATAAATCAGGTAATTGCTCCAAACAGCCATTTAGCGACGGCAAATCCGCCGCATAAGTATGCTCAACACTGAGCGACTTGCGCCGCCGACTAGTTTTCACTGGCCGATCATCAATACCATAACTCAACTGATGCAACCTAAGCCCAAAGCTTCCAAAGAGCTCCGTCAGCTGATAAACATCGTAGTCACGTAAATCACCGCAGGTATAAATACCTATACGATGCAGTTTATCCGCCGTCACCTTACCCACACCAGCTAAGCGGTCCACGGATAAACCCACCACAAACTGATCAACTTTGTCCGGCGGAACCACCCACAAACCATTAGGCTTATTCCAGTCACTACCGATTTTTGCCAAAAATTTATTAGGGGCCACCCCCGCCGACACAGTAATACCCACAGTATCATAAACACGCTGCCTAATTTCTTCGGCAATAAGTGTTGCACTGCCCCGACAAGCCATACTGTCAGATACGTCAATAAATGCCTCATCCAAGGACAAAGGTTCAACCAAGTCAGAATAATCGTAAAAAATATTTCGTATTTGCGCCGCCGCCTCTTTATAAGCCGCCATGCGATGAGGTACAACTAACAAACCCGGACACAAACGCTTGGCTGTTGCCGTTGCCATCGCCGATCGCACGCCAAAAACACGCGCTTCATAATTACAGGTGGAGATAGCACCGCGCCGGTCGGCAGAGCCCCCAACCGCCATTGGACGCCCGCGTAACTTTGCATCATCACGCATTTCTATCGCCGCAAAAAAACAATCAGCATCGCAATGAATAATTTTCCGCTGCGATAGATTCTCTTCGGATGCCTGTTGTATAGCTGTGCTCATAAACAAAACGGTAATTAACTGTACATAAAAACAGTATAATAGCGTCACATATAAAAATAAGCTATTTTGATCGGCAGTGACCCATCCCCCACTCTCCGCTATACTGCCGATCCGCCTATTTAAAAGTATTTTTGGAGCACACTATGAGCCTTGGCAGTTGGGACCCCGACGCAGAACAAGATAAAGCCAGCTTTCAGCTGGATCTGGAACTCCTCAAGCGCTTTATTGCGATCAGCCAGACCAACCAACTAGATCAACTCAATAAACTACTCTCTACCACTGAGCAACAAATCTATTCAGCGATCATGCAAACCGAGCAAGCACAATGGTCCGCGATTACTACGGACTTAACAGAAGCTCAGCTGGTACAACTAATGCGTTTTTTTACCGTGGCCGAGAAATTACCAGGATGGGAAGCCGGAGCCAACTCCCCGGTAATCTATTTAGGAAAAATATTAAAGCAACGAGGAATAGGTATTAATCGCGAGCTGGTTTTGTGGATAAAGGCCCATAGTGATAATCAATTTTTACCCCATGGGCCACTATAAAGCCTCTAAGAATAGACTTAATCGCAAATATTCATGGGGCTTATAACTAAAATAAATATTGCTGAGTGGTATTAACACAAACCCTCAGCATACAATCACCATATCTCGACAGAGCTCCTAGCAACTAACTCGCCTACTATGATCTCAATAGACGTTAGTGTCCGCTATTTTTATTCTTAGCTGCAAACTGAGCTAACTGTTCAGCTGAAGCCTCTTGCTGGTACTTAACCTTCCATTCACTGTATGGCATACCATAAACAATTGCTCTGGCCTGCTCGTAATCAATCGACTCATCTCGTTGTTCGGCTTCCGCCACATACCATTTCGACAAACAGTTACGGCAGAAATTTGCCAAATTCATTAAATCGATATTCTGAACATCTTTATTTGCATCCAGATGCGCCAATAAACGACGAAAAACTGCCGCCTCTATTTCTGTTTTTTTAAATTTATTCATTACCTACCTCACTATTATCAGCAGTTATTATACTGTGCTATTGGCACATTTGCTGTTCAGATTGCTTACCTATTGTCGATAACCTGGGTTAATACTAATACATAGCACCAACCCCAAGACGAGCCATAGGAGTATTTTTTCCTGTCTTGTTATAAACTATTTTTACTTAGAATATTACTTATAGGCTATTTTTTAAAATAGATATCTAAACATAGGCCACTTAATGAAAACAAAACGCAACACCAATGCCAAACAGAAAACTTAGCCTCTATTTTATTCACATTACAGTTCTAACCATCGTATTCTTTGATCACGTTTTAAAAAAAATTATAAAATAATTAACTTTAAGGTCGTTTTTATTTGATTTTTGTCGCAACATTTTGAAAAAAAGCTATAATCTCTTCGAATTTTCCAACAACATTCCAACCATCTCTCTATAAGGAACATCTAATGGCCGTAGCAAAGAATTCTGAAAACCCTATTACCAAACTTGAAAATGAAATTGACCAGCTTAAAATCCAGCTGACCAAAGCCCTTAGCAAGCAGGCAGCAGATGCACAAAAAGCAGTTGTCAAAGCCACTGCAACTGCCAAAAAAACCAAGCAAGCAGTAGCTGTTGCCACTAAAAAACTGGCTGACGCCAAAGCGAAAAAAACACCTGCTGCGAAAAAACAAGCACTTAAAGCTCAACAAGCTCTTGCCGCTGCAAAAGCTACAAATGCTACCGCTACTGCTGAACTAAAAGAAGCTAAAGCTGCCGTTGACGCCGCCAAAACAGCCGCCAAGAATAACGCTGCAATCGCCAAAGCTGAAGCTGCCGCTGCCAAAGAAAAAGCTAGAGCCGAAGCTGCCCAAGCTAAAAAAGATGCGGCTAAAGCTAAAATAGCTGCAAAGAAAGCCGCAATTAGAGCCAAAGCCAACGCTAAAAAAGCTGCCGCCAAAGCTAAAGCTGCCAAAGCTAAAGCTGCCGCCAAAGCTCGGGCTGCCGCCAAAGCTAAAGCTGCTAAAGCTAAAGCTGCCGCCAAAAAAGCTGCCGCTAAAGCTAAACTAGCTGCAAAGAAAGCTGCCGCCAAAGAAAAAGCTAAAGCACGCAAAGCTGCCGCTAAAGCAAAAGCAGCTACTCAGAAACCTGCTCGCAAACCAAAAGCGGCTAAAAAGACTGCATAAGCCATAGTCACTTAGCCTAAAAAAAAGGCCGCCTATAGTAATATAGGCGGCCTTTTTAATAGTAACTACTTACCCAAACATCACTGGAACCAAATCCAATAACCTACCACAGCACCAGAAACTCCTACCACCTTCTAGCTTTCAGGTCAAGCCGAGCACGCCCACTATCATCAACCACACATTCAGCAAGGTAATGCAGCTCACGCCCACCCGGATCACTCGTGTTAAAGGGTATATAAGCAGCCAAGCTGCCATCCTCTCTATCGCTGAGAGCCGGTATTTGGTTTTCTAAAATTACCACATCGAGCATTTGGTCTATTTCTTTTCTTAACATCACCAAACAACCTGGAATAATACTACTTCGATCTATTTGAAGATTGACCTCGGCCTCCCCATGCCTGTCTATTGCACAACTTGCATCATAACGAACTACCGATCCAGACCAACTTTTTATATCGAAACCAACCTGAAAACGAAACTGAGCCACCTCATTTCCTTCCAAGTCAGTCACACTAACACCCTCTGACCTCACCCGCCCAATAAGCACCGCCTCAGCTGCGATTGAATCCTGACACACTTTCAAGGCATCTTCTCGGCTAAAGATATCTTTTTCAAGCTCTGCCCCAGCATCTATCTCCAGTCCCTTTGTTTCAATCAACCCAGCTTCATTAGCGGCTACAGGAACCATATCCAGCCGGGAAGATTGCTCTGCGATCAACTCCGCCTCATTACCAGCCACGGGAAACAAATAGCTAAGATTGTACGTACTGGCACTTTGATCACGACAGGTAATAATGAAATAGTAATAGTCTTCAGTATTTTTACTGACGATCATCTCACCACCTACTACCTTAATACAGCGGTCAGTTTTTTCTGCCAGAACAGCAGTAGAGAGCAATTGAGGCTTTAGTGCACGGTATTTCTTGGGTAGCCAAACAGTCGATTGCTCAACCGCAAAAACCGTGCTGCTTACCTGCAAAGACAAAGTAAACACCAAACTACTTAATCTAGGCTTGCGTGATTTAGCTAAGTTTTCTCTAATTGCCTTATAGGTATTTATAGGCATAATAACGCTCCCAACGGATAACCTCTAACATATAGCCGCGAACAACTCTCGTAATCATACCTCAGCCAGCATGGCCTATAACCGCTGTATCAACCAATAGTTTAAAATCCACCGCAGCCTTCATGAAGCCTACTAGTATTAATTTGTATCAAACTTAAAAGATTGAAACATCAAAGTGACACCGTGCTAGCGCCCATTAGACGTTAATCTACCCATTCCGTACCACACTGACAATTAAGCCCGAGACATAAACCGATCATCTTCAGTATTAATTTTTATAGCCTCACCCTGCTCCAGATATTCAGGAACCTGTACCACTAAACCTGTAATCATTATTGCGGGTTTGGTTCTTGCTGACGCACTTGCACCTTTAATGCCTGGGGAGGTTTCGATCACAGTCATAACTACCGACTGAGGAACTTCAACTGCAATTAGCTGTTCGTCAATAATCATTCCCATCACATAATCCATACCTTCATAGATATAATAACGATCATCACCCAGCTCATCAGCGGATAAACTATGCTGGCTAAAATCCACATCATCCATAAATACATAATTTTCACCGTCCATATATGAAAATTGCATTTTACGGCGCTCAAAATCGATATCAGCCAAAATTTCATCGCCCTTGAAACTTTCATCAACTTTTTGACCGGTCTTCACATGATTTAAGCGCATCTTATACAATGTAGCCGCACCTCGGGACGAGGGGTTTTTAACAACAATTTGCCTAACTACATGGGGGGCACCTTTATATTCAACAACATCACCTTTTTTAAGCTCGCTCGCCTTGGGCACACTGCATTCCTCTTGTTTATCTATCAATCGTTCAGCTATAAATAATTTATTTCAATAATCAGTTAAACTAGTCCACATATATCAAGCCTCCAACATAAATAACGAGGCTGTGAAAATTGCCCGTATAATAGCAGCAACCCAAAAAAGCAACAAAGTAACAACGCAAATACAGAGGAACCCAATAATGACTACCTTTAAACGTATATCTGTTGACCAGGCCAAACAAATCATCGATCAAGGCGATGCCCGTATCATGGACGTTCGAGATCAGCAATCCTACCAGCGTGCCCACATTGAGGGAGCGGTTCTGTTAGATAACAATAATGTCGGCGACTTCATTGCCAACACCCCGCAGGATACACCACTGATTATTTACTGCTACCATGGCAATAGCAGCCAAGGAGTGGGACAGTTTTTTGCAGAAAAAGGATTTGAACAGGTCTATAGCATGGACGGTGGTTTCGAACAATGGCGCACACTTTACCAACCATAAATAATCAAACATAAAAAATTCTTGAAGTATAAATTGAGCCCCACTTCACATAATTTTTCCATCAAAGGTATCGGACATCAGCGTGGAAAATTCCCTTCACTCTCCAGGTGCGCAGTTAAATTCCTATTAGGCACCGCAACCTTCTAAAAACCAATAAGCTTCAATGTTGTTTACACTTCACAGGAGAAGATCAGTTGACTTCTCCAATATAAACAGCGAAATACAAGCTAGCTGAATAGCGTATCTTATTATGATTATTTTAATACTCTTATTTTTGGGTGGCGTGTTATATTTTTACAAAATTATCTATGCATTTAAGTCGCTAGCGTCTCAACGTTTAATGGCAAATATCAACAATAATGGCATCGAAAAAAAATTGCTGTTATATTTAACAAACGCCGATAGCTTCGGCCGTTAACAATTCACACTTTAATAAAAGGTTTATCACTATGCCCTGGCAACTTCCCATGAAAGAACAAATAAATCCACAAGAACAAGATCACTTAACTGATCATCAAAAAAAGCTACTGCAAGTATGGGTAGATAATCAAGAGACACTTAATCGTGGCGAGTTTGATCAAATGGATCAATACTTCCATAAAGATTTTACTTATGGAAACCCTAATCGCCCCGACCTAGGAACCTATGATGAATGGAAAACCTCACCAGTAGCA
The DNA here is from genome assembly GCA_041677245.1 of Spongiibacteraceae bacterium. Classification (GTDB taxonomy): domain Bacteria; phylum Pseudomonadota; class Gammaproteobacteria; order Pseudomonadales; family Dasaniaceae; genus Oceanicoccus. The sequence goes on from JBAYQJ010000013.1 coordinate 44,911, forward strand.
CTCTACAAAACTTTCTTTCCAGCAGCGTACAAAACACTCGACGCTGTAGGCAAAGGAGAAAATGAAATTTGGATTTATGCTACGCATTATTGCAAACATGTAGGCGGCCCTTATATGGGCGTCCAACCTACAGGCAATGAATTTCAAGTTAACTGGTTCTCTATTGTTAAGTTCAAAGATGATAAAATCCATCATATTTTCAGCATCTCTGATGTACTAACCATGCTGAAAGACATTGGTGTCACCGAAATTAAACAACCTACAGATCCTTATAAATAACTATTAATCTACACACGATTAACACTACTACTGATCAGCTCAATGTTAGTCTGATCGGTGGTTTATAGTTATATATTAGGGTTTAATCCCAACACACCTGCTTTGATCGAACATTCATCTTTATCAAATCCTCCCCTCTGAAATCATTAATAGACGCCATATAAATAAAAAACTTATACAATAAATTCAGAGGATTTTTCCGTGTAATATTGCGTTTTACTGACCGTAAAATAATACCCACACAGAAATTATTCCAACAAGAAAAACCCTGGAAAACAAGCAGGCCACCATAGATCATCACAAAATTTTCTACCAAAATTTCAGAAGATAAACCAGGCGACCATTACGAGACTGTGTTCACTAAGGACATACCACATGCGATTCGATATAGCACTTGTAAAATCCAATGCTGATTTAGATGTACCGATGGAGAAAAGATATTTTTTTCTGATGCACAGCTATTCATCGACATATAAAAAATATTATGCAGATGTTAGCGAAGCGCCTGGGCGTTTATTTTTATTTAAGGGGGAATGATAAGGTTTTATTCAGCAGAACAATGGATAAGATAGTTATAAATACTGAATAATAATTACCGAAACATTCCCCTATCCCACTAGTTATTTTCAATCGCCTGCTTTGCCAAGCTAACCGCACTTTCCAACCAACCCAGCTCGTCAAAATGTTGGCCACCATTGGCTTCTATTAACTGCTCTAGCACCGCCAATTCAACCTCCCTAACTCGCCGAGTTTGTGGCTCAGCTGCAATAGCAATTTCAACAAAATGTAAGGCTTTATGTACATCACCTTGTTGTAAATGTTGTTGCGCGCTTACTAATAAAGCATCAACACCACCCGCTAACTGGGCCAGCTCTGGCCAAATACTTTGTGGAGGTGAAGCATACAATTCCGATGCTAATTCACAACGAAACCAGCCAGTGTATTCCTCCCAAAAGGCACGAACAATCCAACTAACAGGACAGCGACCAGCTTTAGGCTGTAAATCGGCAGGCAATTGAATACTAGCCATTAACTGCCATAAGCTTTTGTGCTCATTCATACCCTTAATGGTTTCATCGTGAATATAACGTACTGCGTCTCGAATTTTGCACAAATAACGATACACAGTATCTTGCCCTATAATAGGCTCATCGTGACCGGTAATTAGCGTCTCAGCCTGCAAAGATATCAGTAAATCTATATCTTCAAAGAAGCGTCCGACACTACGCTGGCGATCACCTCGAGCAGTATAAAAATTCGGTAAAGCACCTTGAATCGCGCCTAAAAAATTACCGGTAAAAACGGTTTTTTGGGCAGGCATCCAGACAATTAAAGCATCCAGGGTTTCACCTGAAGGTACAGAAAACAATTGGTAATCTTGTCCACCACAGCTAAATTCATCCCTGTCAGCAAAGCAAGTTAATGGCTCTGGTTTACGGGTATCGGCATACCAGGCAGCTACATGCTCTGGTTTAGGGGTCATTGAATGTAAGGCGCGTACCGCACGGGGCTGAAAATAACTCGCCAACATATCGCGCTCGGCACAAATACGTTTAAATTCCTTTTGTACATGAGTCTGAGTTTGCTCATTAACAAATGCAGACCAGCCGCCAATATGGTCAGGGTGACTTTGGGTAAATAAAATATGCTGCACATTAAGCTCACGCCCCAACAACTGCTCAAAACGCTCCCGCGTACGTAAACCCTGATACGATGTACCAGTATTTATGACCACATCGCCATCGTCGCTGTGAATCAGATAACTATTTGATGTACTGCGCGACATTAGCATATGATCATTAATACGTTCTGCAGGCGCTTCCGGCAACCAGGCAATACTGCCAAGAACCGAGTGATTTGCGGTACTGTAATTAGACATAACTATTCTCTCTATAAATCTTAGGCTTCGTTGCTTTTATCCGCACTCCACGCACTAGTGGTTTGTTCCGGCTCGTTGAGCATAATGTCCATGATGGGTATATCTAAACCAGCTAGCTCAGCAAGCTCTTTCGCGGCGCTAAGATCCTTAATAAGGCCCTGGGTCACATGATCTCGCTTGGCCATATTCCCTACCGGGTGATAATCACCTGCCGCCCAGCAACGCAACCAAAAGGTGGAACCGCTGCCATCGGCCTCACTTAACGCATTAATTTCAGCCATGTTAGCCAAATCGACACCACCCATACCTTCAGCTAATTTTTTGGCCTCATAGGCGGCGCGCCAAGAGGCGTAATACATCATGTTGCGCACAATTTTTGTGGTCATACCCGCACCGGGGCCACCCATTAAAAATACTTTTTGAGTAAAAGCTTCTAACACAGGTTGAATACGTTGGTACACTTCAGGCTCCGCGCCCACCATACCAACAATACGTTTTTTAGTATGTTCACCCGGTGGGCAAGTTACACCGCAATCCACCAAGGTTATTCCAGCGGCAGCCGCTGTGGCTTGTAGCTCTATCAACTCGGCCATCGCGATGGTGCTGCATATCACTACAACCAAATCTTTATGTGCGCCAGCCAATAAACCTTCAGGCCCATTAAATACTGACCAAATTTGTTGGGCATTAACCACCACAATCATGATCACATCAGATTTACGCGCCACATCAGCGCAATTTTTTTCTACCGCCGGCACTAGATGGCCGTCATCCCACTGCCTGGCAGCGTCGGGAGCTATATCAAATACACTTAAGTGGTGCGCCGAACGTGCTAAACACACAGCCATCCCGCCGCCCATGATACCCAGGCCTATAACGCCAGCTCTTAATGGTTGTTCACTCATAATTTTATTCTCTATGTTGTCTTGTTAATTAAGCGTTTTGAGGAATGGCATCAAACATTGCCGCACCTTCATCATCAAGCCACATGTACTCCATGAAATGTCCTAAGCTATCTCGCTCGTCAGTGTACAAATAATGAAAACTACCTCCGTTGTTTTCAAAGGCCAGCTTGTGGGTGTTTAAATCAAGCTGATCACGAAAGGAATTCCACTGCGCCAAATCAGAAAACCGATGACCCAAATGATGCAATACCATGCTAAACCCCTCGCGTTGTGGCAAGGCACCCACATACAGGCCACTGGCATCGTTAACAGGTTGAATTAGTTCTACCTGCTGATCACCTACATTAGCAAATGCCAAAATAAGCTCGTTAGTCACTTCGCGCCCATCAGCCAGTTTTACTTTGCTCGCCATTTCACCCACGGTTAAAAAATTTTTGACGCCAAAGTTTTTATCTAAGTTGGCCATAGCTTGCTCAACATCGTTAGTAACATAGCCAAACTGAAAAAAACTCGTGTAGAAATGCGTAAATAGTGCTTTATTCATGATAGTTATTATTCCTTCGCTGATACTTATATCTGCTCTGACTGAACGGGGAAACGCTCAAAATAAAAGTTGAATTGTTGGCGAATTTCATCCGCCTTCAAGCCAAAGTCTCGCTGTAAATTATATTGAATACGACCATGCTCACCACGAGTGTGATGATTCAATGCATCTCCCATCATCTGCGCTATGCCTGCGTCGTAACGCAAACCCGCTTTAGCATAAATTGCTTTTACTTGCGCCAAAGGATCTTGCATCAGCTGGTGAAAATAAATATCGATGCTGCTGTTATCGTCAAAGCTATCACGGCCTTGCACACAAGCGGTTAATAACCTCTGATAACGGTCAATCCAGTAGTCAGCAATTTGTTGTGTATCAATATGGGTACGGGTTACACGACCACTATAAGCAGGTCCATAGATAGCGGATTGAATAGAAGCGACTGGGTCTCGGTGATTAATCACCAAGGTGGCATCAGGAAATACTTGCTTTAGAACGGGTAATTGTTCCATGTGCTGTGGGCATTTAATCAACCAGCGTTTTTGCCCGGTTTGAAAACTCAGCACCTGCAGACACTTTTTAATATAGCGATACACCGGAAGCTGATCCATCTGGAAATAATAATCACGCCACAGTGGCGCATGACTCAACCATTCCAGATGATATGAACCAAACTCCGGGGTTTGAAAGTCAATATCTTCGTGAATATGATCAGGCGAAAAAGGGTGGATCGCTTTTAAGTAGGGTAATAAAGCATCTTGCTGCCCCCAGTTTTTCGCACACTGCTCCCGCCGAGGGTCAGCTTCACCGGGCTTCACTATTTGGCTAGGTGCGGGCACTGGCGCTAAAGCTTCCCAATAGGGCAATGAACGCAAGCGCGGATCACTAGCCAAAAAGTTCTGCAAGTAGGTTGTACCAGAACGCGGCAAGCCTGTAATAATAAGCGGCGCGGTAATATCAATTTCAAGAATTTCCGGAAACTGTTTAACCGCATCCTCTACCCGCAAGCGAACCTCAGCATTACGTACCATGGCCATAAAAATACCCGCCCGCCCCAGCGCAGTTAACTCGGTATCAGCCTCGGTTGAACGCAACCACATCTGTAAATTTTTACGAAAACCTTCGTCACCAAAATCCTTCAGCCCAGTATTTTGTACAGCCATCTCCAAAACAGCCGCTTCGGTCATGGGTACAGGATTGGCCTCAGCCATGGCCATCGCCTCGGCTTGCAGCGGCGTAAGTACCGGGTTTAATAAATCAGTAATATCAATCAAAGCAGGGTTGTCGGTATCACCCGCCATGGCCATTTGCTCAACCGTTAATTCTTTGCCTATATTCCAACTCATATTTCACTCCTAACCCGCTATGGAAAATCCACCACATACATTAACTGTTTGGCCCGTGATATAAGATGCACCGCTACTGCTAAGAAATAGTGCGGTGTTGGCGACCTCTTCAGCCTCACCAAACCGCTTCAAAGGTGTTCGCTCAAAAAAGTTTTCACCATGTTCAGCATTGCCGGTAATCGGCTGGGTTTGACGAGTTTTAATTAAGCCTGCGGCAATGGCATTGGCGCGGATATTTTGATCAGACCACGACACCGCCATGGTTTTCATCATTTGTACCAAGCCTGCTTTCGCTGCGCCATAACCCGGCACGATGCCAACACCAAAATACGATGACATCGACGCCATACTAATAATAGAGCCGCCCGCCGGTAATCGACTGGCTGATAACAACGGCAAACAACCATGGCTTAAACGGTATACGGAACTCAAATGCATTTGCACCGCCAGCTCAAATATATCGGGCTGATATTCATCCATACCCAAGCTAGCCAACGCCACGCCACCACTGTGAATGAGTACATCTAAACTCTGCAAAGATGCAGGAAGCTGATCAACTTGCTCTTTATTTGTGACATCCAACTGATGATATTGATAGGCCGAAAGGTCGCTATCATAATCACCCGCACAAGCTTTAGTACCCGTAATCGTCACGCTGGCGCCGGCATTGGCAAACGCACGCGCACAAGCTGCACCGATACCGCTAGTGCCTCCTGTTACCAGCACCTTAGCGCCACTGTAGTTATATTGTGCGGAACCGAAATCACTCATACCAACCTCTTATCAATCATTATTTTACTGGTCGATATTAAAGCTTTTTTTGGGCCAACATGATAATCTCTTATTTAAATCCAGATGATTCAATTAATTAATCATGTTTATTGATGCCGACATCTTCACTGCCAATGTTGTTGCCCATAGCGGCAGCATCCACGCCGCTGCTAAAAAGCTGCATAAAAGCCAGCCCGCTATTAGTCATGCAGTTATTCGGCTAGAAGATAAACTGGGCTTTAAACTCTTTGATCGCAGCAACTATCGCATTGCCCTAACCGCACAGGGGCGAGACTTTTTACAGCGTAGTGAGGGGATGCTTAGCATGGAAGCCCAACTACAGGACTACGCCGAAGTTATTCGCAAAGGACAAGAATCAACCCTTGCTATAGCAATTTGGCCTATGATTGATCAAACCCTATTAACCAAAGTGCTGCATAAGCTGAATACTGACTACCCCCAAACCCGATTACATATTCGCTACATTGAGTCAATGGGTGGCCAAAACCTGTTATTAAATGAAGAAGTTGATATCGCGGTTCACCCCGGCCGCAATGCAGGAAATGAACAAACCTTTGAAAGTCAAACTATTGGCCAAATGACTCTTATCAATGTCATTGCACAATCACTATTAGATCAAAAGCCCGAAAATCGCAGCTTACGTGAACAATTGCTACACTGGAATCGCGTCGTCATGCAAGATAACGCATCGGAAAAATCCTACGGCGTAGGTATCCATCAGGGCGGCAAACAGTGGCTAGTCAACGATCAACGTATTATATCGACTCTTATTTACCAAGGCCTGGCCTGGGGAATGCTGCCTGAACCCGTAGTGCAAGCCTCGCTTGCAAATGGTGAGCTGGTAAAACTGGATGCACCAGAATTTGGTAGCGACCTGCGAGTAGACGTGATTATTAGCCGCTTAAAAAATCATCCCTGCGGCCCCGTTGCCAGCGCATGCTGGCAAAGTTTTGTAGAAAAATACTAATCTAGTAAAACAAAAACATTCTTACTGTCCCTCCCCGCTTAGCTCAACTAAGAAGGCAGCTTTAGCGTTTTCGATATTTTTCATCATTTCTACAACTGCCATAATGGTGGCTAGCATAAATATCCAAACCAAAAAAAGGGAGCCAATGGCTCCCTTTTTTGCACTAGACTATGATCGTAGTACTTACTCTGCAGTAATTTCCGCAGGAGCTGCTTCTTCTAACTCTTTCATTGACAGCTTAATACGGCCGCGCTGATCTACATCCAACACCTTAACCTTAATAACTTGCCCTTCAGTCAGATAATCACTCACATTCTCAACACGCTCTTGAGAAATTTGAGAAATATGAACCAAACCATCTTTACCTGGCAAAATATTAACAAAAGCACCGAAGTCAACAATGCGAGCCACAGTACCTTCATACACGGCACCCACTTCTGCTTCAGCAGTAATTTCTTCTACTTTTGCTACTGCTGCGTCACGAGAAGCTGCATCTGAACCGTAAATACGAATAGTGCCATCATCATCGATATCAACTGTTGCGCCCGTCTCTTCAGTAATCGCACGGATGGTAGCACCACCTTTACCAATAACATCGCGAATTTTGTCGCTATCTATTTTGAACGTAGCCATGCTTGGTGCATTATCAGAAACAGCAGTACGAGACTCACTGATAACCTGATTCATCTGACCAAGAATATGTAAACGTGCTTCCAAAGCCTGCTCTAAAGCAATACCCATGATCTGCTCATTGATACCTTCAATCTTGATATCCATTTGCAGAGCAGTAATACCATTAGCAGTACCCGCTACTTTAAAGTCCATATCACCCAAGTGATCTTCATCACCGAGGATATCGGTCAATACCGCAAAGCGCTCGCCTTCTTTGACCAAGCCCATAGCAATACCGGCAACAGGTGCTTTCAAAGGCACACCAGCTTCCATCATTGACAAGCTAGCAACACAAGCACTAGCCATTGAACTTGAACCATTAGATTCGGTAATTTCAGATACTACCCGAATGGTATAAGGGAAATCTTCAGGGCTAGGCAATACTGCAGCAAGGCCGCGACGGGCCAAGCGACCATGACCAATTTCACGACGACTGGTAAAGCCAATACGACCACACTCACCAACAGAATAAGGAGGGAAGTTATAATGTAACATGAAGTTATCTTCACGCTTACCTTCCAGCGCATCAATCAACTGGGCATCACGAGTGGTTCCCAGAGTGGTAACACCAATAGCCTGCGTTTCACCACGAGTAAACAGTGCAGAACCATGCGCCTTACCCAGCACACCAATTTCAATATTAATCGGACGAACCGTGCTGTTGTTACGGCCATCAATACGAGCTTCGCCATTCAAAATACGTTGACGAACCGTTGATTTTTCCAGCTTTTTGAAGACATCAGTAACGTCTGCAGCGCTGTAGCTGGAATCCTCATCTGCCGCCAACTGCTCAATGGCCTGGTTTTTCAACTCACCCAAACGCGTGTAGCGCTCAGCCTTATCAGTAATGCGGTAACCTTCACCAATACCTTGTTTAAAGCCATTCGCAACGGCGGCCAACAAAGCTGTGTTCTCTTCTTCTACTTGCCAATCCCATGCTGGCTTGCCCGCTTCAGCAGCCAACTCGGCAATCACCTTGATAACTGTTTGCATTTCTTGGTGCGCGTATAAAACTGCACCTAGCATTTGATCTTCATTTAATTCTTGTGCTTCTGACTCAACCATCAATACTGCATCAGCAGTACCAGCAACAACCATATTCAATGCACTGGTGGTTAACTGTGAATAACTTGGGTTGAGGATATAACCATCTTCAGCAGTAAAACCAACGCGGGCAGCACCAACTGGGCCATTAAAAGGCACACCAGAAATGGATAAAGCTGCAGAAGTACCAATCAGTGCAGCAATATCTGGATCAGTGTTTTTGTCCGCAGACATAACAGTACAAACCACTTGTACTTCGTTTTTAAAGCCATTGGGAAATAATGGACGAATAGGACGATCGATCAAGCGTGAAGTTAAGGTTTCTTTTTCAGAAGGACGCGCTTCACGTTTAAAAAACCCACCAGGAATCTTGCCTACTGCATAGGCTTTCTCTTGGTAATGAACACCTAGAGGGAAAAAGTCCATACCTGCTTTGGCGGACTTGTCAGCAACAACCGTACAAAGCACTTGCACCTCACCCATGGTAACCAACACGGCACCCGTGGCTTGACGCGCAATACGACCTGTTTCCAGGGTTATGGTGTGCTCACCATATTGAAATGTTTTTTTAATTGGATTCACGAATGTAATCCTCCCTTTTGGGCACTATAAAAAAAGCTCCGGAACTTTTTCATCTTAGCTTAAACCTACATCACCGGAGCTTCACGACTTTTACTTATCTATTTATCTATCAACTTGCTGTTATTAACGACGTAGACCTAAACGCTTAATCAGGCTGGTGTAACGCTCTACATTTTTACCTTTCAAGTAATCCAGTAACTTACGACGCTGGTTAACCATACGAATCAAACCACGACGAGAGTGGTGGTCATGCTTATGGTCACCGAAATGGCCTTGCAATTTTTGAATATTGGCGGTCAGTAATGCAACTTGCACTTCTGGAGAACCAGTATCACCTTCTGCAGTTTGATATTCTTTAACAACTGCTGATTTTTCTACGGCTGATAATGCCATTTTCATTTCCTCTTAAAAGTAAATATGCGAAAAGCAGGATAAAACCTGCGGTTTAATTCGGCCTGTCCGCGCATATTTACAGACAGGCTAGTCTTGCTCTGTTACAGCATCCTTTTGGGATACTGTCTTATATTTCTCATAATTATCGCTAGTTAATAACCGCGCGGCTAATTAGTGGCAATTAAACGTTTCGGGCCTACTCGACCATCACCTAACATTTCACCCATACCCAAAAACCGGCGGTTTTCGGTGTACATTCTGACCAAACCGTCCAGCGGCGCCGGTGAAACAAAGACCGCCTGCCCCCGCAACATATAAAATTCGGCAGACTCAGCCAATACCACTTCGGGCAAGTGTTGTACCGCAATATCTGCCGGCTGTAATAATTCATCCAGCGCAATATAGTCATTGGTAGCCAAAGCTTCTAACTGCTCCAGTGATACTGCCTGAGCTTCAACAAAGGGACCTGCCAGCACACGACGCAACATCTTAACATGAGCGCCGCAAGCCAAAGCCAACCCCAAGTCCTCAGCAATAGAGCGAACATACGTACCCTTGCTACAATGGATATAGACATCAGCTTCGGGTCGCCCGCCAGTTTCTTCGCTGCTTCGAAACGCCTCCAGCTTTATCTCAAACACGTTAACTTGGCGAGTTTTACGTTCAACTTCAATACCCTGTCGCGCCAGTTTATACAGCGGCTGGCCATTGTGTTTAAGCGCCGAAAACATCGACGGTACCTGCTTAATCAAGCCGGCAAAGTCTTGCAGCTTATCTACAACCTGCTGCTCGGTCAGCCCTGAGGCATCCCTCGTTTCTACTACATCGCCGTCCGCGTCACCACTAGCCGTGATCAAGCCAAACTCGAAAGTACTACGATAAGCTTTATCCGCATCCAGTAAAAACTGAGAAAACTTAGTTGCCTCACCAAAACACAGTGGCAACACACCCGTAGCTAAAGGATCTAAACTGCCAGTGTGCCCTGCTTTCTGGGCTTGATATAAACGCTTGGCAATTTGTAAGGAGCGATTTGAGCTTTGTCCCGCAGGCTTATCAATTACTAATATGCCATTAACCGGTCTACCGCGACGATTTTTTGCCACTCGACTATTCGCCCTCTTTATCGAGGTCGTTATCAGCAGATTGATTGTTCTGGGCGATGATTTTATCCGCAGAAACAGCTTTTTCAATCAAGCTCGACAAATGCTGACCGCGCACCACACTGCTATCAAAATAAAAGCGCAACTTCGGAGTTGTCCGTGCATTATTGCTTTTAGCAATGAGTGAACGAAGAAAGCCTGCCGCTTTATTTAACGCATCGATAGCTTCTTTTGCCTCGGCTTCCGTTTCCTGCCCCAGCACGGTCATATAGACTTTTGCGTGGGACATATCACGACTAACTTCTACATCGGTAATGCTAACCATGCCTACTCGCGGGTCGCGAACTTCAAACTGAATTAGCGTTGCTAACTCTTGCTTTAAAAAATCAGCAACCCGCTGTGCTCGACTGTACTCTCTAGCCATTTTTGTTGCTCAATGTTAAAAAATTACTGTTGCCCAAATTACAGAGAACGCGCAATTTCTTTCACTTCATAAACTTCAATTTTATCGCCTGGCTTAACATCGGTGTAATTTTTCACCCCGATACCACATTCAACGCCGTTGCGAACTTCATTAACATCATCTTTAAAGCGGCGTAAGGACTCTAACTCACCTTCATAAATAACAACATCATCACGCAGTACGCGAATGGGGTTACTCTTCAGCATAGTGCCTTCGATGACCATACAACCAGCAATCAAACCAAACTTGGGCGACTTAAAGACATCACGCACTTCAGCGGTGCCGTTAATCACTTCGCGCAACTCGGGGCTCAACATACCAGAAAGTGCCTGTTTAACATCATCGATCAGATCGTAAATGACGCTGTAATAGCGTAGATCAACACCTTCTTGATCTACCAGCTTACGCGCAGAGTTATCAGCACGAACGTTAAAACCAAACACCACTGCGCCCGAGGTTACTGCCAGACTTACATCTGACTCAGTAATACCACCGACACCACAGCTAATGATATTCACCTGAACTTCTTCGTTGCCCATTTCAATCAATGCAGTCTGAATAGCTTCCAGCGAACCCCTAACATCAGTTTTAATCACGACATTAAGCGTTTTACTTTCCGCAGCCCCCATATTGGCGAACATATTTTCAAGCTTAATGGCCTGTTGGCGCCTATCGCGATCTTCACGCAGTTTAACTTGACGGAACTGAGAAACTTCACGGGCACGTTTTTCATTTTCCAGCACAGCAAAGGAGTCACCCGCATCAGGGGTGCCATCCAAGCCTAAAATCTCTACTGGGATAGAAGGACCGGCCTCATCAATAGGTTTACCGTTTTCATCCATCATCGCACGAATACGGCCGTAGTATTGGCCCGCCAAGACCATATCGCCTTTGCGTAAAGTACCCGACTGAACCAGAACCGACGATACCGAGCCACGCCCCTTATCCAAACGAGACTCGATTACAACACCCTGGCCAGGTACATCAGCTGCAGCTTGAAGCTCTAGTAACTCGGCCTGCAGTAACAAAGCTTCGAGCAAGTCATCGATACCTTCACCCGAGTGCGCTGATACATTAATAAACTGCGTATCACCACCCCAGTCTTCAGGGATTACATCTTTCGCAGCCAACTCGTTGCGAACACGATCAGGATCAGCGCTCTCTTTATCTATCTTATTCACTGCAACAACCAACGGAACACCAGCAGCGCGAGCATGCTGTACCGCTTCTATCGTTTGCGGCATCACACCGTCGTCAGCAGCAACAACCAATATAACAATATCAGTACTCTTGGCACCGCGAGCCCGCATAGCGGTGAAAGCAGCATGTCCAGGAGTATCCAAAAAGGTAATCATACCTCGATCAGTTTCCACATGGTAAGCACCGATATGCTGGGTAATACCACCCGCCTCACCGCTGGCTACACGCGAGTGCCGGATATAATCCAGTAACGACGTTTTACCGTGGTCAACATGACCCATCACAGTCACCACCGGAGCCCGTGGCTCCATAGAGCCTTCGTGCTGACTCAAAGTATCAACTAAGGCCTCTTCAACCTCTAAACCACTAACCAACTTGAAAGTATGGCCTAACTCTTCCACAACCAGCTGTGCAGTCTCTTGATCCAGAGTTTGATTGATTGTAGCCATGACGCCTACTTTCATCAGCTCTTTAATAACTGCTACACCCTTCAGATTCATTTGTTGGGCAAGTTCTGCAACAGTAATAGCTTCTGGAATAGCAACTTCATGCACTACTTTATCTGTAGGTCGAGCAAACCCGTGAGTTTTAGCTCCAGCGGGTAACTTCAATACTTTTTGTCTACGGCGACCACGTGAGTCAAACTCACTACCATCACCAAAGGCATCAACGTTCTTGATGTTATGGACACGATTTTTGCCACGTGTTTTTGGCGCAAGCTTACTGCGCGTTTTTTTCTTCTCTGGACGATCTTCATCCTTAACTACTGCAGCCGGCACTTCATGTCGACGACCACGTGCAGGTTTTTCTTCCGGCTCACTCAGATCAGCAGCAGGTGCGGCAGCAGCTCTGGCTTGCTCAGCTTTCTTGGCTGCAAGAGCGGCTTCATGCCTGGCTTTTTCTTTCGCATCTTTTTCTTTACGCTTGGCCGCAGCCATTTGTCGCAGAACCTCTGGATCCATTTGCGACTTATCAACGACCTCCTCAACATAGGCCTCAACCTCGGCAGCTGCTGGCTCTGCAACCGGCTCATTAACAACAGGATCTGCTGCCGCACTGCTTGTTGTTACTGGCACATCATCGGCCGCAGCTTCTGTGCTGCGCTCAGCAGCTATTGCCGCTGCTTCTGCAATCAATTCAGCAGGGTCACGCTTTACATAAGTTCTTTTCTTACGAACTTCAACATTGACTGTTTTCTTACCTTGGCTACCACTGGTCTTTAACGTACTGATAGTTTTTCTTTTTAAGGTAATTTTCTTTGGTGCAGCCTCAGCTGCTGCGCCACCATGGCTGCTTTTCAAAAACGACAACAAAGTTTGCTTGTCCTCGTCAGACACAACCTCAGTCACCGAGGTGTGTCCCAGACCCGCTTGCTTCATCTGCGCTAACAGCTTATCAGCTGGCGCACCAACTACATCGGCTAGTTGGCTTACAGTAACATCTGCCATTCATTTATCTCCCGTACCATTTCGATACCAGCTCGCTACTGCTGATTCTGTTGTTCTTCAGCTTCAGCGAACCAAGGTGCACGCGCTGTCATAATTAATTCACCGGCCCGCTGCTCATCAAGGCCCTCGATATCCAATAGATCTTCAACGCCTTGCTCAGCCAGATCTTCCATAGTAACAATGCCTTTGCTAGCTAAAACAAACGCCAAGTGACGATCCATACCGTCCATTGTCAGCAAGTCTTCTGCAGGCTTTGCTCCTTCCAACTGTTCTTCCGTTGCAATTGCCTGAGTTAACAGTGCGTCTTTTGCACGCGCGCGTAATTCTTCTGCTATATCTTCATCGAAACCATCGATACCCATCATTTCTTCAAGTGGTACATAAGCCACTTCTTCCAGCGAAGCAAAGCCTTCTTCGACTAATACTTCGGCGACATCCTGATCTATATCCAAGCTTTCCATAAATTCGGTAATGATTGAGCCAGACTCTTTTTCATGTTTGGCTGACGCTTCCGCCATACTCATAACATTGATAGTCCAGCCCGTCAGTTCACTCGCCAAGCGAACGTTCTGCCCACTACGACCAATCGCTTGCGCCAAATTATCTGCAGCGACGACGACATCCATTGAGTGTGCATCTTCATCGACAACAATAGATTCGACCTCAGCAGGCGCCATTGCATTAATAACCAGCTGTGCAGGGTTATCATCCCATAGAATTATATCCACTCGTTCGTTACCCAATTCACCTGATACAGCCTGCACCCGTGAACCGCGCATACCCACACACGCCCCAACCGGATCAATACGACCATCGTTGGTTTTTACCGCCAGCTTTGCCCTTAAACCAGGATCTCTGGCTGCAGCGCGAATTTCGATAACTTCTTCAGAAATTTCTGGAACTTCAATTTTAAATAGCTCAATCAGCATTTCTGGACAAGCACGACTCAAAAACAATTGCGGGCCACGAGCTTCAGGACGAACATCCTGAAGAATGGCGCGAACTCTGTCACTCATGCGAAAAACTTCCCGCCCCACCAACTCTTCACGAGGCAGCGAACCCTCGGCATTGTTACCTAAATCAACGATGATATTGTCACGAGTAACTTTTTTAACCGTACCGCTGATTAACTCACCAATACGTGTTTCATATTCTTCGACTACTTGAGCTCGCTCAGCTTCACGAACTTTTTGTACAATAACCTGCTTTGCCGTTTGCGCAGCGATACGGCCAAAACCAACGTTCTCAACCTGCTCCTGGTAAACATCACCTACTTGCAGCGAAGTATCTTTTTCAGCCGCTTCTTCAGTGGTAAATTCGGTGCCGAGCAACGCCATTTGATCATCAGCAACAACCTTCCAGCGGCGATAAGTATCATAGTCACCGGAGTCACGGTCAATGGTAACTTCAATATCGGCATCTTCGTCGTAGCGCTTCTTGGTCGCACTAGCCAACGCCTGCTCAATAGCTTCAAAGATGATGTTTTTTGAGACACCCTTCTCATTGGAAACTGCTTCAGCCACCAGCAAAATTTCTTTGTTCATTGTTCGCCTCGTTTCAACGGAACTTTGCAATAAGTTCGGCAATATTGTCCTTATAAAAAAAACTTAGCCCCACAATCAAAATTGCGGAACAACATTTGCTTTATCAATCAACTCAAACGGCAGCAAATATTCATTATCATCAACCGCCACAATAATATCATCGTCTTCTATCCCGGTTAGCCGACCAGAAAAGTTTCTACGCCCCTCAAAGGGTGAACGCAGTCGAACTTTAACATGCACGCCTACATACTGAGCAAACTGCTCCAATGTGAACAAAGGGCGATCCATCCCCGGTGACGAAACTTCCAGGTTGTATTCCCCCATAATGGGATCTTCAACATCAAAAACACTACTTACCTGCCGACTTAACTTCGCGCAATCATCAACATTAACCCCTTCAGGGCCATCAATATAAATGCGTACGACAGATTGTTTAGCATGAACAAGATACTCTATGCCCCACAAATCATAGCCAAGCGCCGCCGCTACCGGGGCAACCAAATCAGCAAGAACTACTTCCTTACCAGCCATTAAACACTCCAAGCCTACCCAGCAAGAGCAAACCCTGACAAATCAACGGCAAACTCAACACTTAGAGCTTAACTCCAAGCATAAAACAAAGCCCACCAACAAAAAATGGGCACAAGGCCCACTTCCCAAACAACTGTCGCAAACATACTTTGCGACGCTGTAGCTAATAAAAAGCCCCTAGATAGGGGCTAAAACTCATGAGCTAATAATTTGCACCATTGCACACCTAACTAAAGCACCAATAGCGACATAATATGTGGTAGCGGGGGCCGGATTTGAACCGACGACCTTCGGGTTATGAGCCCGACGAGCTACCATACTGCTCCACCCCGCAACAATAAACAACGACATCAAGCAAACCAATATTTGCTTTCAGCACACCCGCTTCAGATATCCTGCTGCCTAAATTGTATCGCGGTCTATACACGACAAAATCAGTGGGCGAATTATAGAGACAAGCAGAACACGGGTCAACCGGATAGTAATGTAATTACGATATACTTAGCACCAAAACCAGGCCGCCAAGCTTACAACAACACTCGACGACACTAGAATTCGCGACACTGACAGATAATAGCACCAAGCTACTATCTAAATTGGTACCGAAGGCGGGACTTGAACCCGCACGAGCATAGCTCACCACCCCCTCAAGATGGCGTGTCTACCAATTCCACCACTTCGGCAAAACGCTTTCAACCTTCCCTACACAAACTCTCCATACACTGGAGCGCATTATTCACGCGCCACAGGCAGCACCACCACTGCAGCCTTAAACCCTGCGAACCAACACCAACAACCTATAGATCAGGCACATCAGAGTCAGAGCCGGAAGCCGGAGCCTGACCGTCATAAGCTGGCACTTCGGCATCATCAACAACCGGTAGCGGCGCAGCCATTTCAGTAACAACGGGAACCCCTATATCAATGTCACCAACTGACAACGAGTGGTTTTTAGCAATGATCGCCAAACCAAAGCTGGTAGCAAAAAACAAAGCCACCAACCACGAAGTCGAGCTGGTCAACATATTGCCACCACCCGCACTACCAAACAGTGTCTGAGAAGCACCTGCACCAAAGGAGGCGCCCGCATCAGCACCCTTACCCTGCTGAATCATGATCAGACCAATGATAGCTAAAGCAATCAGTACATGCGCAATTAAGATAATCTGTTCCATTAAAACCCTACCTGTTACTTACATAGGTTTACCAGCCAACCTTTCGGCCAACATACAATACGGCTACATCGCAGCCTTACATATTGCGGAAAAATCAGCAGACTGCAACGAAGCACCACCAACTAACGCACCATCAATATCTTGATTGGCAAACAACTCGGCGGCATTATCCGGTTTGACACTACCACCATATAAAATCTGTATATCTGCAGCGATATTCGAGTCAAACGCAGCTAATACCTGCCTGATATGGGCATGAACTTCTTGAGCCTGCGCCGAAGACGCCGTCTTACCAGTCCCTATCGCCCAAACCGGCTCATACGCAACAACCGCCCTAGACATTGCTGCAACGCCAACGAGCTCTACCACTGCGCTAACTTGCTGACCAACCAACTCCAGCGCCTTACCAGACTCGCGCTGCTGCAAAGTCTCACCAACACATAAAATTGGCAACATACCCAACGACTGCACCGCAGCAAATTTGGCCGCAACCTGCTGGTCAGTTTCACCATAAATAGCGCGCCGCTCTGAGTGACCAACGATCACATAACGACAACCGAACTCAGCCAGCATAGCGGCCGATATTTCACCTGTATACGCACCCTCAAGCTGATCACTTACATTCTGAGCACCGACCGTAAGCAAACTACCCTGCAGTAACTCCGCAACTTGCGGAATAAACAAATAAGGCGGACAAACTGCGATATCAACAGTGTCTAGACGTACCGACAAATCGTGTTTCAACCCAGCAAGCAGATCGGCAATGCTGGCGGACGAACCGTGCATTTTCCAATTACCTACCACTAAACTACGACGCATTGTACATCCTAAATCTATCTATTAAAGCGGCTACAAAGCCCCTTCCAAAAAGGCGGCCAATCTTAACCAAACTCCCAGCAACATACAAGAAGCCCCCTGATAGAATTCGCTTTATCTTTACCTCTAACTGCGATCATGCCACAGCCTTGGCCACCACTTCGGCTATTTCTTCAGCCAAAGACTGAACCAAGGCTCCATTTTCTCCCTCAACCATCACCCTCACTACCGGCTCGGTACCAGAAGGCCGCAGCAATACCCGACCTCGACCATCAAGCTTATTTTCAGCAGCTGCAACAGCATCATTAATAGCATCATTACCTTGCAGCTTAGATTTATCGCTCAGCGCTACATTGATCATGACCTGAGGAAATTTTTTCATCCCAGACTTCAACTCATGCAAAGGCACACCGCTACCCACCAAAGCGAATAAAACCTTTAAGGCAGCCACCAGACCGTCCCCTGTGGTAGTGACATCAGCACAAATGATATGTCCGGAGTTCTCACCACCCAACACCCAACCTCTGGACTGCATCAATTCAATAACATATCGGTCGCCAACCTTCGCGCGAGCAAACGGAATTTCCAACTCCTTCAACGCCAACTCAAATCCAAGATTAGACATCAACGTGCCGACAACACCTCTGCACATACCCGTGGTACGCAACTGATCCTGGGCAATAATAAACAGCAATTCATCACCATCAACAGTGACGCCATTGCGATCAACAAATAACAATCGGTCACCGTCACCATCAAAGGCAATACCAAGGTCTGCCTTTTCTTCTAATACTTTTTCTTGCAAGGCCTGAGGACTAGTTGAACCCACCTTCTCATTAATATTTAAACCATCAGGTTTAGCACCCACCAACACAACATTAGCACCAAGCTCTTCAAATACAGCAGGAGCTACGTAATAGGTGGCACCATGGGCGCAATCTACGACAATTTTTAAGCCACTCAAAGTAAAGCCAGAGGGCACCGTGCTTTTACAAAACTCAATATAACGTCCTGCGGCATCGTTCATTCGAATCACTTTACCCAAACGAGCCGACTCAACCGTTGTCATCGGCTTATCTAAATACCGCTCAATTTCGAGCTCCACCTCATCAGGTAATTTGGTCCCCTCACTGGAGAAAAACTTTATGCCATTATCGTGATAAGCATTATGCGAGGCGCTGATCACAATTCCCGCCTGCGCCCGAAAAGTTCGCGTCAGATAAGCAATCGCCGGCGTTGGCATCGGCCCCAGCATGGTCACATCAACACCAGCCGCAACCAAACCAGCCTCCAGCGCCGACTCAAACATATAACCCGATATTCGAGTATCTTTACCAATGATAATATTGCTACGGCCAGACTGAGCAAAGACCTTACCCGCAGCCCAGCCCAGCTTTAACATGAACTCGGGATTGATTGGGCCAGCCCCAACACGGCCACGAATACCATCAGTACCAAAATATTTACGCGTCATCGCCCACCTTACCCTTCTCGCTCTACCTAATGATCAATAACTCTATTTTATATGATTAACAGCCGCACACAGCCTCATTGCATCCACCGTTTCGGCAACATCATGTGCACGCACAATTGAGGCACCGCGCTCTACCGCTAACACGGCCAGGGTTAAGCTACCCGCCAAACGCTGATCGACAGCACGCCCCAGCAAAGCACCGATTAAAGACTTTCGGGACAAACCCACCAGCAAAGGGTAATTCAACGCCGCTAGCGAGGACAACTCCCGCAACAGAGACAGATTATGTGCGACGGTTTTACCAAAACCGAAACCCGGATCGAGAATGATTTGCGCCGAACTCAGCCCCGCCTGCAAACAAGCATCGACTCGCCCCTGCAGATAATCCGACACATCACCGACCACCTGCTGATATTCAGGCGCCTGCTGCATGGAGATCGGCTGCCCCTTCATGTGCATCAAACAAACTGGCAAGCCAGCCTGCAACGCAGCGGCTATCGCCCCTGGTCGCTCCAGCGCCCTTATGTCGTTGATCAAACCAGCACCGGCAGCAGCAGCAGCCAACATTAACTTTGGACTACTGGTATCCACCGATATGATCGTATCAAAACGCTGTTTGATCGCCTCGACCACAGGCATCACTCGGTCAAACTCTTCCTGCAAAGACACCAACTCAGCACCTGGCCGAGTTGACTCGCCGCCAATATCAATGATGGCCGCACCTTGCTCCAGCATTTGCTCAACGCGATGCAAAGCCTTATCTAAACTCAGACTTCCAGCCTCTAGCAGGCTACCGCCATCAGAAAACGAATCCGGGGTCACATTGAGCACCCCCATAACCTGAGGAGTGTCCAAACACAACAGCCGATCCCCACACTGCAGGGATCGGCTGTTATTACCAGAAGGGATAGTTGCTGAAACGTCAGTCAAGCTTAGTGCTCGCCAGCAGGGCCACCAATGGGACCATCTTTTTTGGTTGAACCATCACTGCTAACCGAGCCATCGCCAGTAGACTCAACACTCTGGCCACCGCCAGGCGTATTGTCATCATGCCAATTTGCCGGCTCGCTAGGCTTACGGCCAGACATGATTTCTTCAATTTGCGCTGCATCGATAGTCTCATAGGTCATCAACGCCTCCGCCATCAACTCTAACTTATCGCGATTTTCCTCGAGAATTTGCTGTGCTCTAGCGTAGCACTCATCGATAATCCGGCGAACCTCTTCATCAATCTGCTTGGCAGTATCCGCAGAAATACTCTTGGACTGGGAGCCCGATGAACGGCCAAGAAACACCTCTTCCTGAGCCTCGTCATACATCAAGGGCCCCATTTTTTTCGATAGCCCCCATTTAGTCACCATATTCCGAGCTATTTCACTGGCACGCTGAATATCATTAGAAGCCCCCGTAGTAACGCCATCGGGACCCAAGGTCATCTCTTCAGCAATACGACCACCGTACAGCGAACAAATTTGACTCAAAATATGACGGCGGCTCAAACTGTAACGATCTTCCTCTGGCAGAAACATAGTGACACCCAAAGCACGACCTCGAGGGATAATGCTGACTTTATAAACAGGATCATGCTCGGGCACCACGCGGCCAACGATGGCATGCCCTGCCTCATGGTATGCTGTATTCAATTTTTCATGCTCAGACATCACCATCGACTTGCGCTCGGCGCCCATCATGATCTTATCTTTTGCCAGTTCAAACTGTTCCATACCCACCGTACGTACATCAGCACGAGCGGCAAACAGCGCCGCCTCATTAACCAGGTTAGCCAAATCAGCACCCGAAAAGCCTGGAGTACCACGAGCAATGATTGAAGGATCAACTGTGTCACCCAAAGGCACCTTGCGCATATGCACTTTCAAAATCTGCTCGCGACCACGGACATCTGGCAAACCTACTACCACTTGACGGTCAAAACGACCAGGGCGCAGTAACGCGGGATCAAGTACATCAGGACGGTTAGTAGCAGCAATAACGATAACACCGTCATTTGCCTCAAACCCGTCCATCTCTACCAGCAATTGGTTCAACGTTTGCTCGCGCTCATCATGCCCACCGCCAACACCTGCACCACGATGACGACCTACCGCATCAATTTCATCAATAAAGATAATACAGGGAGCTTGTTTTTTAGCCTGCTCAAACATATCGCGCACACGCGACGCACCAACACCGACAAACATTTCAACAAAGTCAGAACCAGAGATAGAAAAGAACGGTACCTTGGCCTCACCAGCAATCGCTTTGGCCAACAACGTCTTACCCGTACCAGGCTGACCCACCATCAACACACCACGTGGGATACGACCACCTAAACGCTGAAACTTACCAGGATCGCGAAGAAACTCTACCAGCTCTTTAACATCTTCTTTGGCTTCGTCTACACCCGCCACATCAGCAAAGGTAGTTTTAATCTGATCTTCACCCAATAACCGCGCCTTACTTTTACCAAACGCCATCGGGCCACCACGACCACCAGCGCCACCTTGCATCTGACGCATAAAAAACATAAACACGGCGATGATGATCAAGATCGGCAAACAGGCAAGCAATAATTGGGTCCAAAAACTTTGCTGCTCTGGTTTACGCCCCTCTACCTGTACTCGATGCTCAATGAGATCATCAATCAGCTTAGGGTCATCCAATAACGGCCTAATCGTCTCGAAAGTAGAGCTATCAGTACGAGTCCCGGTAATGGTCAAACCATCAATCACCACACGACTCACCCTGTCTTGCTGAACCTGCTCAATAAATTGGGAGTAGTTAAGCTGCTCCTTACTGGGCTGAACACTAAAATTATTGAAGACTGTCAGCAACACCGCAGCAATTACCAGCCACAATAATAAGTTTTTCACCATATCGTTCAAAAGATTACCCTCTAAGCTGTACCCGATTCAATCACATCGAGCCAAGCAACATTAACATCATTAAATTGGTATCAACTTTACTACAGATCCAAGCATGCCACCATGATTAGCGTCCACTGTGCTATTCTCTAACTCTACAAACCCATAATCGGCTGATCGGCAGCCACCACCTCAGTCATACTGGGGGCCACATCAAAAATTACAAGGCCCTCCAACCCAAAAAACAAAAAATATTCAATAAAATCAAATGCTTAATAGGAAGCAAAATCACTTCAAACAAAATAACCCCAACCAAATCATCCCTGAGCACAATAGCTACGACGGATACTCGCTCTGCGCTAACCCCCTTCAGCGGCGACCAAGTAAATGAGAAGTGCTTTGCTATAAAAATAGGAGCTCGATACAATACGCGCCCTTTTTACCAGATACGGCAAAATTTCGCATTATGGAACTGTCAAACTCCCGCAAAAAAGAACTTCGCGCTATCGGCCACAACTTAAAACCAATCGTTATGATTGCCGAAAAAGGGGTCACTGAAGCTGTAGGTCATGAAATCGAACGCGCCTTAAATGATCACGAGCTGATCAAAATAAAAATCAATATTAACGATCCCGCTATTCGCAAGGCTATAGCTGCTGAACTTTGCACCCAACACAAAGCTAGCTTGGTACAGCAAATAGGTAAAATGATCGTTATATGCCGTCGCGCCAAAACCCCCAACCCCAAGCTTTCAAACCTATTACGACCCATGTAGAGTGGAACTTGTTCCACTAAAACCAGCATTAGCATAAAAAGTCATTGAACTGGCCGCCAAAACCGGTGGCTCAAGATCCATCCTGCGATGATATTTTTAGCCTAACCAAGCCTCATCCAATGGCCAACACTCCACCCCTGACCAATCATAACCAGGCTACTTTTCAACAGCCTTAGGCTGTCGTCGTTACCAGCCTCACACATTTGCTCGCCCTGCTTGATCTAGGCTGTAAGATTGAGTACCGTGCCCGCATAGCAATAGACCACTAAAAACATCCACCCTATTTTAAGTAGAGTTAACACTGAATGGCACAGTACGTTTACACCATGAACCGCGTTGGCAAAGTAGTTCCGCCGAAGCGCCAAATCCTTAAAGACATTTCCTTATCCTTTTTCCCTGGTGCCAAAATTGGCGTACTGGGTTTAAATGGCGCAGGCAAATCCACCCTGCTTAAAATAATGGCTGGGGTAGATACCGAATTTGAGGGCGAAGCGCGCGCGCAGGCCGGCATCAAGGTAGGCTACTTATCGCAAGAGCCCGAGCTCGATCCCAATAAAGATGTTCGCGGTAATGTAGAAGACGGGCTTAGCGACGTAGTTAACGCGCAAGCCGAGCTCGACAAGGTTTACGCAGCCTACGCCGAAGCCGATGCAGATTTTGATGCCCTCGCCAAACGGCAGCAGGAATTAGAAAATATTATTCAGGCCTCTGACTCACACAATCTCGAGCACAAACTCGAAGTGGCTGCCGATGCTTTGCGCCTACCACCCTGGAGCGCCGATGTAACCAAACTATCTGGTGGTGAGCGCCGCCGCGTAGCACTATGCCGCCTACTACTCTCCAATCCCGATATGCTGTTGCTGGACGAACCCACCAACCATCTGGATGCCGAATCAGTACACTGGCTAGAGCAGTTTCTCTGTGAATACCCTGGCACCGTGGTAGCTATCACCCACGATCGCTACTTCCTCGATAACGCTGCCGGCTGGATTTTAGAGCTGGATCGCGGCCGCGGCATCCCCTATGAAGGCAATTACACCGCATGGCTGGAACAAAAAGAGCAGCGACTAGAACGCGAAGCCAAAAGTGAGGCATCACATCAAAAAACAGTAAAATCAGAACTCGAATGGGTTCGCCAAAACCCCAAAGGTCGCCGCGCCAAGAACAAAGCCCGCCTGGCCCGATTTGAAGAACTGCAATCTCAGGATTTTCAAAGCCGCGCCGAAACCAACGAGATCTATATTCCACCCGGCCAAAGACTGGGCGACAAGGTGATTGAGGTTAAAGGTGTTAGCAAATCCTATGGCGATTCAGTGCTATACGAAAATCTAAGCTTTAGCGTACCTAAAGGAGCAATCGTCGGTGTTATTGGCGGTAACGGCGCAGGTAAATCAACACTGTTTAAAATTATCGCCGGCATGGAGCAAGCAGACAGCGGCGAGATCGAGCTGGGCGAGACCGTCGATCTCGTCTATGTTGAGCAGTTACGCGACGCCTTGGATGATAGCAAAACCGTCTGGGAAGCCGTCTCCGAAGGCCAGGAACAACTCAAAATTGGCAATTACGAAGTTTCATCTCGCGCCTATATTGGCCGCTTTAACTTTAAGGGCTCTGACCAGCAAAAACGCGTCGGCGAACTCTCTGGTGGTGAGCGAGGCCGCCTACAACTGGCTTGTACACTCAAACAAGGCGGCAATGTTTTACTGCTAGATGAGCCATCTAATGACCTTGATATCGAAACCCTGCGGGCACTGGAGGAGGCACTGATCACCTTCCCCGGCTGCGTCATGGTTATCTCCCATGACCGCTGGTTTCTCGACCGTATTTGTACGCATATTCTCGCCTATGAAGGCGATAGTGAAGTCGTGTTTTTTGAAGGCAACTACACCGAATACCACGAAGACTTTATCAGCCGAAAAGGTGAAAACGCTCTGCCGCAACGGGTAAGACATAAAAAGTTACAATAACAAAAATACCGAGAACCGTATTTTAGAACAAGGAAGCTCCCACATCCCGTAACGGCCAACCCCATAAAGCTGCTATAGTATGAAACATGATCAGTAACGTAGAGTAAAGGCATAGGCATGACCGAACAGGATAAAGAGAGGCGTCACTTTAGCCGTATCGAATTTGACAGTATTATTCTACTAAAGCAGGGGGCTAAGCAATGGCCGGCCCAGCTTATTGACCTATCCCTGAAAGGATTGCTTATTCAAGAACCTCAAGGATGGGATGCGGACACCGCCCAGCTAATCGATGCCCACATTAAACTTGATGATGACACTAGCATTATTATGTCTATCATCTGGCGCCACACCTTCAATAAACAAGCAGGCTTTGAATGCGAGCATATTGATATTGACAGCATCATTCACCTGCGTCGTTTAATAGAACTCAATCTGGGCGACGAAAACCTGCTTGAGCGCGAGCTAATCGCACTGGGCGAATAAGCAACAACCACTCATCATACTAAAAGGCGCTCAAGACAACCCCTAAAGCGCTGCACTATTTCTTCCACTACGTCACCCAGCTCCTCGATATTCCATGACAACACCCAAGCCAACCCCCAATTTCAAGGCTCGCTTTAACCCTCAAACATCAGAGTTCACTGCGACAGGAGGTAACGGGACATAGCCATTGCCGAATATCAGGGATGTGCACGGAGGGAGCGACAGAGACCGGCATTGTTTCCACAGGGAAGCCAGACTCAGTCGAGAACGAGGGAGCCCGGAGGCCCCCTGTCAGACAAAAATATCAGCCACCAATAGGATAATGCGCCGGATATGGAGAATACGCTACGCCAGTATCAATTGCCGCCTGCGCCACTGCTGCAGAAACTTCAGCCAACAAACGAATATCCATGGGCTTGGGAATAATATAATTCACACCAAACTCAAGACTATCTAAACCGCAGGCATTTAAGACATCCTGAGTAACTGGTTTTTTAGCCAAATTGCGAATAGCATGGACCGCTGCAATTTTCATCTCTTCGTTGATAACCGAAGCTCTTACATCCAATGCACCACGGAAAATAAACGGAAACCCCAGTACATTATTCACTTGATTAGGGTAGTCAGAGCGCCCAGTCGCCATAATTAAATCATCACGCACAGCATGAGCCAACGCCGGATCAATTTCAGGATCAGGGTTAGAACAGGCAAATACAATAGGTTTCGGCGCCATAGTTTTAAGCAGCTCAGGCTTTAATAAATTAGCTCCCGACAATCCAACAAAGACATCTGCATCTTTAATCGCATCCTCTAAGGTACGCTTAGTCGTGCCATGAGCAAACTCTTGCTTAAACTCATTCAACCCTTCACGGCCACTATAAATAACACCGCGACGGTCAATCATGACCAAATTTTCTTTTTGCGCGCCCAAGCTGCGCAACAAACGCATACAGGCAACGGCTGCAGAACCCGCCCCAAGACAAACTATTTTTGCCTCCTCCAGCGTTTTCCCCTGAACTTCTAGAGCATTTAACATACCTGCAGCGGTGACAATAGCCGTGCCGTGCTGATCATCATGAAAAACGGGAATACTACAGCGCTCTATTAAAGCCTTCTCAATTTCAAAACACTCTGGCGCTTTAATATCTTCTAAGTTAATGCCACCAAAGGTATTCGCAATCAACTCCACCGTATCAATAAACTTTTGAGGGTCTTTGGTATCAATTTCAATATCAACCGCATCAATACCGGCAAAACGCTTGAACAATAGCGCCTTACCTTCCATTACCGGCTTGCTTGCCAACGCCCCCAAATCACCCAAACCTAAAATTGCCGTACCGTTGCTGATAACCGCAACCAGATTACCCTTAATGGTGTATTCATAGGCAAGCTCAGGGTTTTCTGCAATCGCCTTCACCGGCTCAGCCACACCAGGGCTATATGCCAGAGCTAAATCTTTTTGAGTCTCAGCGCTGGTGCTTATCTCAATAGATATTTTTCCTGGCTTGGGGTATGAATGATAATCTAGCGCGGCTTGTTTAAAATCTGTAGACATGAGGCTGTCCCGATTGGAATGGTTGTAAAAATTGAGCGAGCAGTAATATACCAAAACGATGACAAAGATAGTACGGCCAACCCGTTTTTATGCAAAAATTATAAGTTTAAATACCTATAATACTCTAGTAACTTACCCTAGAGAGGGTGGAGCAGAATATAGAAAAGCCCCAAAAGCTACAAGCCCCCACCCCCAGAACAATTAAAAAGACACTGAGCTTATTTAAGCATCGCCGGATGCCGAAGATGCAACATTAACGCAGAAAAGCCACTTTTCACCGCACCAGAACGACTGCGATCGATTACCCAGCCACGAACAGTGAGCTCTTTACCATACCAGCGCTCCGGACTTATACCCTCAAAATAGGCAAGGTCTTTATCACTCAAATACACCGCCAGCTTCCCCATCTGTAACCACCACCCCCGCGAGCTGCGAGATACTGATTGCACCCGCCCCCGTAGATGCTGAAAGCCAACATCCTTCAAACCAAGCTCGGCTGTTGACTTTAATGGGTAACGATCGCCGCCCCACAGCCCCGACCGCCGCTCGCGCGCCTCACTCTCAACGCCAGCCAAACAACGCCAATAGCGGTCATTAGGCGGCACGACTACCTGCCACGCCAGACCTTCTGCCAATAGATGCGCAGCCAGACTCTCACCATCAGCCCTGAACACATGTGCCAACTGCCGACCATAACGATCATGACTATCAACACCTAGTTGCAAGCCAACAACTTTTGACCGCTCCCCTGCCTGCGCAAAAAATGTCTTTACCGCTGCTCGCGATTGCTCCGCCAAGGGCTGCGCGGGGCGAGATTCACGCTTAGAAAAATACTTCAACTCCGGTGCATTCACCGCAATAACCCGCAGCTTTCGACCATCCGTCAAATGCAGAGTATCACCATCGACAATAGTTTTTATCTTCGCCCACTGCAATGGGCCCGAGGCCATACACTGCCCCGATTGCGCCCAACTTGCAGCACTGAACAAACCACAAAATATAAGGCATACAAAAACGCCCGACCATTGCTGGCCGGGCGCTTTTGATAGAGATAAGCGTGCGCTCATAGCTTAACTGCCGCTACTAGCAACACGGTACTCATTTGATAGCTTAAGCAGTCGCTTTGCTGCCACGGTTACCGAAACGCTTATTAAAGCGATCTACACGGCCACCTGCATCTGTCATTTTTTGCTTACCAGTATAAAACGGGTGACAGGCACTACACACATCCAAGTGAAGGTCGCTACAAAGGGTAGAACGGGTTTTAACAACATTGCCACAACTACAAGTTGCAGTAATTTCTTCGTATTTAGGGTGAATATCTGCTCTCATGGGTATTTCCTACTCGTTAAATATGCCGCCACAGGGTCCAACCATCGCGCTTCCATCCTAGAAACAGCTAGCCCAGCACCGCACTAAATCAGCTTGTATTGATTAAACAGTATTAATGCAAAACAAGCTGGCGAAAAATCAGGCGGTGGATGATACCAAAAATCTATCCAGAAGCAAGAATAAACACCGCCACCACCACATAGAGCAGCGATTTAGCTACATGAGGTATCCGCCCTACCGACGATAAAACAACAATAGCTCAGCAATCTTCCATCTAACAGCAACTAGCAACAACACAACCAACTTCTTTTGTTAGACTAGCAGATTCTACAATCACCTGGCGGTTGCTATATTGTCCACCACCAAGACAATCAAGCTGCGCCGCTAGCACCTGAAAAACTAAAGCATTGATGCCCATATTAAACCTTGCCATGCCCACCCCCTTACGTCGCAGCTTTGACTATCTGCCACCTGCCGGGCTCAGCAACAACGACATTAGCCAGCTACAGCCAGGCAGCCGGATCATTGCCCCGTTTGGCAGGCGTCAACTGGTTGGGGTATTACTCGAAGTCAAAACCCATAGCGACTACCCTGAAGCGCAGCTCAAAGCCGCCATTCAAGTACTCGACATCAACCCCATTCTGCCGGCCAAGCTATTATCGCTTTGCCAATGGGCCGCCAGCTACTACCAACACCCAATAGGCGATGCCCTCAGCAACGCCATTCCCACGCTACTGCGCAAGGGCGAACCTTTAGCAAAGGTCAGCCAAACGCGCTGGCGACTGAGCACCGAGGGCAAGGGCCTACCTATTGGCGGATTAAAACGCGCTGCCAAACAGGCCCTGCTCTTAAGCCTGCTACAACAACACGACAGTATCGACAGCGCACAACTTAAAGCAGCAGGGCTCAGCACGACAATCCTCAAGGCCCTTATCGAAAAGGGACTGGCAGAAAGCTTTGAGGCAGACCCTGTTCGCAGCAGCCCCTCAGCACTACTGCAGTCGCCAGCATTAACCCTCAACCAAGAACAGCAGCTCGCCGTTGATTCAGTCAACGCCAGCCGTGGGTTTCAGAGCTTTCTCTTGGAAGGAGTCACCGGCAGCGGTAAGACCGAGGTGTATTTGCAGCTGATCGAAAAATGCTTGCGTCAAGGCCAGCAGGCCTTGGTACTCATCCCCGAAATAGGTCTTACCCCGCAAACATTAGACCGCTTTCAGCGCCGCTTTGCCTGTAGCATCGCCATGCTACACTCAGGACTCACCGATAAAGAAAGATTGCTTGCCTGGCAACTCGCCAACTCCGGCGAAGCCCGTATTGTTATTGGCACTCGCTCTGCCGTCTTCACGCCGCTGCCTGATTTGGGCCTTATTATTATTGACGAAGAGCACGACAGCTCTTTTAAACAACAAGATGGCTTTCGTTATTCAGCACGAGACATTGCGATTAAACGCGCCGCTGACGAGCACTGCCCCATCCTGCTAGGCTCCGCCACCCCCAGCCTGGAAACCCTCAACAACGCACTACAGGGGCGCTACCAACATCTGCAACTCAGGCAACGCGCCACCGGTGCCAGCGCACCTCGCTTTGAGTTACTGGATATTCGCCATCAACCGATGGAGGATGGTTTCAGTCCCGCTTTAATTCAAGCTATCGACACAACTATCAAACAGGGTAACCAAGTACTGGTTTTTATTAATCGACGCGGTTTTTCCCCCATGTTGATGTGCCACGACTGTGGCTATGTCGCACAATGCCAGCACTGTGATGCGCGGATGACAGTACACTTTCAGCAACGCGCACTGCGCTGCCATCACTGTGAAAGCCAAGCGCCGCTACCTCAGCACTGCCCTGATTGTGGCAGCAACCAGCTAGACTTCCGCGGCTCTGGTACCGAACGCAGCGAACATGCCCTGCAACGACTTTTCCCCAGCACCGAGATTATCCGTATCGACCGCGATACCACCTCGCGCAAGCGCTCCATGCAAAATATGCTGGACCGCATTCAACTAGGCCAAGCCTGCATTCTAATCGGCACACAAATGCTGGCCAAAGGCCACCACTTTCCCGATGTCACGCTGGTTGCCGTGCTAGATGCCGACGGCGGTTTATTCAGTGCGGATTTTCGTGGCCCCGAGAAGATGGGCCAGTTATTAGTACAAGTGGCGGGCCGGGCCGGGCGTGAAAACAAGCCCGGTAAAGTGATCATTCAAACCCATCAACCAGACCATCCGCTGATCCTCAGCCTAACTCATAATAGCTATCACCAATACGCCAGACAGCTGCTAAACGAACGACAAATCAGTGGCTTGCCGCCCTTTGGCCACTTGGCCCTGCTCCGAGCAGAAGCTAACAATCTCGAACAACCAGAACAGTTTTTACAAGAGCTGCGCCAACAACTACAGCAGCAAATAGGCGACACACCCAACACGCAAATGCTTGGGCCGCTGCCAGCGCCAATGGCTAGACGAGCGGGCCGCTACCGCGCCCAACTGCTATTACAATCAGATCAACGTAAGTTTTTGCACCACAGCTTGCAGCGAATCTGCCAACTCGGCGACCAGCACCCCTTGGGGAAAAAAGTCCGCTGGTCGATTGATGTAGACCCAGCCGACATGTTTTAACCCAACAGAGTAAACTCTATACCGCTTCTGGATCTACTTTACGGTTCATACTATTAACAACGCGCTCAGCAAACCCAGAGCCAGCCTCATCGTAAAAATCAAACGCAACCACTCCCATGGCTCTCAGCGCTTCCAGATCGTCCTTGAATCTTGCCACTGCGGTTACCACTCCAGTAAAACCACACTCTCGCAATATTTCTGCCACCATCACTGTTTCGCGGTGATTACTCAGAGCCAGTAACACCTTATCAATTTGCTGCTTTGGCAGACGCTCCCACAAATCTCTATCGCTAGCATCACCAGTCAATACTCGACGCCCCAGCCGGACGTGCTCTTCTGTTTTTGACGAACTCTCTTCAAAACCAATCACCGCATCACCATAAATTTCCTGCAAGTAATCGTAAGCACCCGAACCCAAACGCCCCATACCCATCACCAAAATTCTGGCCGAACCAATATTGATCGGCTGCTGTTCGGGCAGACGCTCCTCCGTTTCAAAAAAGCCTAACCACCCAGACCAACGTGCATAGAACTTGCCGCTGTAGTTATTAATCAAAGCACTCATCACAAAGCTTAACGCTATAGCGAGCGCAACAGTGACCAACCAAGACTCCGGCAAAACGTGTTCGGCAACAGCAATCGACATCACAATCAAGCCAAATTCACTGTAGTGATTCAGCGACAAAGAGGCTGACAGAGCTGTTTGTGTACGTAATTTAAACCGCGAAAACAGCACAAAATACAACAGTGGTTTAAACAATAAACACAGCGCTAACAATATGGCCATCAACCAGGCGTCATCACTAGGTAAACCATGCTGACCTATCGATAAGAAAAAGCCGATGAGCAACAAATCCTTAATTGTCAGCAGCGACTTGGCCAGCTCATTACCTTTTTCAGAGCCTGCCAACACTGCACCGATGCACAAGGCCCCCAGCCCCCCCTTTCAAACCAACACTTTCTGATAAAACGTAACCACCGTAAGCAATGGCAAATCCCGCCAACACTAACAATTCATCATGACCACAGCGCTTCAGTAGGCGAACCATCAAACCTCTGGCGGGAATCAATAACAATAGCAGCAACGCATACATCGAGGGCAGCTCGGCACTCATTACGCAGATATAAACCACGGCACAAAAATCCTGCATCACTAAAATACCAATAGCCGCTTTACCATGTAACGAGGCCATTTCGCCTCGCTCCTCAAGCATTTTTACCGCGAATACCGTCGAAGAAAAACTCAAAGCAAAACCGATTGTCAGCCCCTGCTTTACCGACATATCAGCCAGCATACCCCAGCCAAGAGTCTTGAGCATGAACAACAACAGCGCCACTACCAGCACCACGATGGGCATGTGAATACAGTTAACTGCCCACACAAAAGGCCGCATCAATGAACGCAAATCCAATTTCAACCCAATGGTAAATAACAGTAAATTGACGCCTAGATCTTCCAGCAGTTTAAAATTTAACTCAGCCAACCCCGGCACCAGCGTATTGCTCGATGCCAGCACAAACCCCGCCACTAAAAAACCGACCATCGGCGGCATACTAACCTTCTTCGCCAGCAGGCCTGCCATCAACGCCACAACCAATACCACTATCTCTACCACTTATTATTCTCTCCTTTACAGCTCATTTAAAACGTCTCTATTTGGTTAACTTATCGACGCCAAACAATAGCCAAACGGCCAACATACTGAGGAAACCACACCACTAGCACATACGGCAGGCTTTATTATACCCCCCCTAATCACCATCTTTTCACGACCCGCCAATTACCACAGGCCAGCATCAGAGGAATTATGATACCGCCACACCAGCACGAATAAGTTTAACTGCTATTTATTTCAACCAGATCAACACTGGCCTAGTGCGGCAAAAATCCGCATAATAGCGGGTTCTAATTTTGCATCCGGGGAACATCAAATACTGATGTTCCGCACGGATAGTAGCGACATTCTCTTGGTAGGCGACAACACTTAATGAAAGACCATATAGCTGATTTAATTAATGCGGCCCTGAATACGCTTATAGACAATGGCAGCCTGCCCGCTGACATACAACCACGCATCAGCATTGATCGCACTAAAGACAAAAGTCATGGTGACCTTGCCTCGAATATTGCCATGACGCTAGCAAAAGCGGCAAAAAAACCACCTCGCGATATCGCTCAACTGATTATTGAAGCACTACCAAGCACAAACCATATCGCCAAAACCGAGATAGCAGGCCCGGGCTTTATCAACTTTTATCTCAATGAAGCCGCCGCCGCTGCGGTAGTAACCGAGATTCTAACGCAAGGCAAAAACTTTGGGCGCTGCAATACAGGCCAAGGTAAAAAAGTACAGGTTGAATTTGTTTCCGCCAACCCTACCGGCCCACTGCATGTTGGCCACGGTCGCGGTGCTGCTGTCGGTGACAGCCTTTGCCGGGTACTCGATGCCGCTGGCTGGGATGTCACTGCTGAATTTTACTATAACGATGCCGGCCAGCAAATTAATAATTTGGCGGCATCCGTACAAGCCCGCTGCAAAGGCATCAAGCCCGGCGATGACAACTGGCCAGAAGATGGTTACCGTGGCGATTATATTGACGATGTAGCCAGGTCTTATATGGCCAAAGAAACCATCAAGGCCGAAGACAAGCACGTAACCGGCGCAGGTAATAGTGAAGACACTCAGGCCATCAGCGACTTCGCCGTAGCCTACTTGCGGCGCGAACAAGATTTGGATCTACAAGCCTTCGGCGTTGACTTTGATGTCTACTCGCTGGAGTCAGCCCTTTACAGCGATGGCAAAGTCGAAAAAACTGTTGAGCAGCTTATCGCCAGCGGTCACACCTACGAAAAAGACGGCGCGTTATGGCTAAAAACCACCGATTTTGGCGATGACAAAGACCGCGTAATGCGTAAAAGCGAAGGGGGCTACACCTATTTCGTCCCCGATGTTGCCTACCATATCGATAAGTGGCAGCGTGGCTATCAACGTGTCGTCAACGAGCAAGGCGCCGATCATCACAGCACCATCACTCGGGTTCGCGCCGGCGTTCAGGCCATTAGTCAACACACTGGCATGGCCATCCCAAGCGACTGGCCCGAGTATGTATTACACCAGATGGTAATGGTGATGCGCGGCGGTGAAGAGGTAAAAATATCCAAACGCGCCGGTAGCTACGTCACTATCCGCGACCTGATCGATGAAGTAGGCAAAGATGCTACCCGTTACTTTCTGGCGGCACGAGCAGTGAGTTCTCAGCTGACCTTTGATATTGACCTTGCCATCTCCCAGAGCAACGACAACCCCGTTTATTACATTCAGTACGCCCACGCCCGCGTGTGTAGCATGATGCGTAAATTAGCTGACCATAGCTGGAGCTGGGACGCACAAACCAACAGCGATAAGCTGGAGCTACTGACTGAAGACGCAGAAAAAGCGCTACTCAAAACGCTGGCGGGGTATCCTGAGCTGATTAGCAACGCAGCGGCTAATTGCGAACCTCACACCATCGCTAACTATCTCAAGGATTTAGCAGGAGAGTTCCACAGCTATTACAACGCCCATAAAATGTTGATTGAGGAGCAAGATCTACGCAATGCACGCCTGAGTTTGAGTGAAGCAGTACGCCAGGTCATTGAAAACGGTCTAAGCTTACTGGGCGTTTCGGCTCCAACTGAGATGTAAAATAGCAGGCCAACGCCCCATACTTTGCGTTGACACTTCTACTGGCACAATAAACCCCAGCGATCCGTTATTTATTTTTGCCCATTATAATAAGTAACGATTCGCTGAAACCCAAATAAAGACCCGTCATTGAGATTTACCATGAGCCACGATTTCGCCAAAAAGCCAAAGGCGACCCCTAAAAAGAAAGCCACTCAGAAGAAAAGCCATGTCCCCGGCTGGGTATGGCTGCTCACTGGCATTGTCACTGGTATTTTTATCAGTTTTCTTAGTTACCTGGCCGATATAACTCCAGCTGCCACACCTGTAACTAGCAACACCAATACCGCAGTGGTAGAAAAAAAAACCAGCAACAAAAAATCTACCGCAACAAAGTTCGATTTTTATACGCTATTGCCTGAGCGCGAAGTAATCGTACCGACCCAGCGCGAGGAAGACAGCAGCGAAACAGCACCAGCCACGTTGTATATTCTACAAGCAGGCTCATTCAAAAACGCCAAAGACGCCGACCGCCTTCGCGCCCAACTCATTTTACTGGGGCTTAATGCAAAGGTTGAAAAGGTTCAAATATCCAGCGGCGAACGTTGGCATCGGGTAGAAGTTGGGCCGTTTACCAATAGCTCACAACTCTCTAAAGCCCGCAGCATACTTATCGATCAAGGTATCGACAGCCTACTTTTTAAACGCAAGGCCTAAAACTTATACCATAAAGCAGCACCGTACACCTGGCAGTATTGCTGCACAGCAATGCGGTTTTAAGGTTTAGAGTAAATACCTTGAATTTTTCATAACCGCCCCCATATTGGCATACTATCGCCCAATCATTCCCGTATTCCAAAGAGGACTCTATCTTGGAGCAATATCGAGGCACAACTATTCTCTCAGTCCGCCGCAACGGACACGTCGTCATTGGCGGCGACGGTCAGGTTTCCATGGGTAACACCGTGATGAAAGGCAATGCCCGTAAAGTCCGGCGCTTATATCACAACCAAGTCATCACTGGCTTTGCTGGCGGTACCGCTGACGCCTTTACTCTATTCGAGTTATTTGAAACGCAGCTAGAAAAATATCAAGGACAACTAACCCGCGCAGCGGTAGAGCTGGCCAAAATGTGGCGCACAGAGCGCTCACTACGCCAACTGGAAGCCTTGCTCGTTGTCGCTGATAAAACGACCACATTAGTCATCACCGGTAATGGCGATGTAATAGAGCCCGAAGACAATCTCATCGCTATTGGATCGGGCGGCCCCTATGCCCAATCCGCAGCCAAAGCACTGATGGAGAACACCGAGCTAAGCGCCAAAGATATCGTTATCAAAGGCCTATCTATCGCCGGTGACATCTGCGTGTATACCAACCACAATCACACTATTGAAGAGCTAAGCTGCGACTAAACCATAAAGTGACCTTGTTCACTTACTTAAATCGTAGGGTGGAACTTGTTCCACCTGTATAAAGCATTACCAAGGTGGAACAAGTTCCACCCTACAAAACGAGTCTGCTATGTCACAAATGACCCCAAGAGAAATTGTTCACGAACTGGATAAACATATCATTGGCCAAGACAAGGCCAAGCGCGCCGTAGCAATCGCGCTGCGTAATCGCTGGCGGCGTATGCAGCTGGATGAAAGCTTACGCGCTGAAATCACTCCAAAAAACATTTTGATGATCGGCCCTACCGGTGTGGGCAAAACAGAAATAGCCCGTCGCCTGGCTAAATTGGCCAACGCACCTTTTATCAAAGTGGAAGCGACCAAATTTACCGAAGTCGGCTATGTTGGCCGTGACGTGGAATCCATTGTTCGTGACTTGGTAGACGTATCCATAAAGATGCTGCGCGAACAAGAAATCGAAAAAGTAAAACACCGTGCCATCGACGCCGCCGAAGAGAGAGTATTAGACACATTACTCCCTGCGGCCAGAGGTGAAGAAGAGAAGGAAACCAGCACTCGGCAAATGTTTCGCAAAAAACTACGCGAAGGTGAATTGGACGACAAGGAAATTGAAATCGAAGTCAGCGCCGCGCCTATCGGTGTAGAAATTATGGCGCCTCCCGGCATGGAAGATATGACCAGCCAACTGCAAGGCATGTTTTCCAGCATGGGTAGCGGTAAGAAAAAAACCAGCAAGATGACCGTTAAAGCCGCCCTGAAAAAAATCCAGGAAGAAGAAGCCGGCAAACTGATCAATGAAGAAGAGCTAAAAACTCGAGCCGTATACAACGCCGAGCAAAGCGGTATTGTCTTTATCGATGAGCTCGACAAAGTAGCCAAGCGCTCTGAGGGTGCCGGTGCCGATGTATCCCGTGAAGGCGTACAACGCGATTTGCTACCGCTAATCGAAGGCTGCACCGTAAGCACCAAGCACGGCATGATTAAAACCGACCACGTGTTATTTATCGCATCCGGCGCCTTCCATTTGGCCAAACCCTCAGATTTAATCCCCGAGCTTCAAGGCCGCCTGCCGATTCGCGTCGAACTTGAAGCACTTTCACCCGGTGATTTTGAACGTATTTTAACTGAGCCCAATGCATCACTAACCGAACAATATCAAGCACTGTTAAATACCGAAGGGCTGAACGTTAGCTTTAGCGCTGACGGTATTCGTCGCATTGCCGAAACTGCATGGGAAGTGAATGAAAACACCGAGAACATTGGCGCGCGCCGTCTGCACACAGTTATGGAGCGGGTACTGGACGAAGCCTCCTTTAACGCTACCGATAACAGCGGCACCGAGCTGGTGATTGATGCAGAATACGTCAACAACAAACTAGACGAACTCGTCAAAGACCAAGACCTAAGCCGTTTTATTTTATAAGCGGCTGATTACCTTGCTTACTGTTACACTGAGCAGGTTTTTGGAGACTGGATTTTAATCTGGCCTCCAATGATTTGTTCAGGCATTTGGGTTGGAACGAAGCCCCACCTGCATGAAGACCAAGCTCATGTAACTGCCACTCAACTCGGACCTTATTATGCCAAACACCCCACCTATTCCTACCGGCATTGAGCTACACCAGCTTACCAGAGCACTAGAGTTAATTTACTCTAACACCGAGCGCTACCTGCTAAGCTGTGAATACTTACGGGTTTATTCGCCCTCAGCTGAAGTACGCGGCCATGGTCGCGGCCAGGAAGTTCTACAAACGGGGAAAATCAACGTCAGCATCAACGCGATCAACCCTGTTGGCAACTATGCACTGCAACTGGTGTTTAGCGACGGCCATGATTCAGGTATTTTTTCCTGGGATTATCTATACCAACTTTGCAGCAACCAGGAAGCCTGGTGGCAAGACTATCTCGATCAGCTCACTGAAGCCGGCGCTACTCGCGACCCTGACCTTCAGGTAGTGCGTATTGGTAACTAACCTAAACACTGCTAAATAACCTTGGCAGAAAAGCCTTAATACGAATCTTCGCCATAGCTAAAGGCAAGGTTATCAAAACGGGTGAAGTGGCCAATAAAGGCCAGGCGACTGGTGCCTGTCGGGCCGTTACGCTGCTTACCAATAATAATCTCAGCCACACCCTTATCAGGACTATCTTCGTTATAGTATTCATCACGATAGATAAACATAATCACATCCGCATCCTGCTCGATCGCACCAGATTCACGCAGATCCGAGTTAATTGGACGTTTGTTAGGCCGCTGCTCGAGAGAGCGATTAAGCTGCGACAAGGCCACTACCGGGCAGTCAAACTCTTTGGCAATCGCTTTTAAGGAACGGGAAATCTCGGAGATCTCAGCCGAACGCCCTTCAGATGAACCCGCCACCTGCATTAATTGCAGGTAATCGATCATAATCATGCCTATTTCACCGTGCTCGCGGGCGATACGACGCGCCCTGGAGCGAACCTCAGTTGGCGTCAAAGACGGGGTGTCATCGATAAACAGCAGCTTGTCCTTAAGCTTACTCACCGCCATAGTGAGCTTTGGCCAATCCTCTTCATCCAATTTACCGCTTAACACTTTACCCAAGTGGATACGGCCAATCGCAGAGATCATTCGCATAATAATAGCGCTGGCTGGCATCTCCATACTGAAGACCAATACCGGCTTATCAATAGCCATGATAGCGTTTTCAACTAAATTGACCGCAAAGGCGGTTTTACCCATAGAGGGCCTTGCCGCCACAATAATCAAATCCGAACGCTGCAAGCCCGAGGTTTTTTCATCCAATTCAGTAAAGCCGGTGGTCACACCAGTGATGGTACTTTCAGAGTTAAACAACTCATCAATGCGATCCACCGCACCCTTGAGCAGCGGATTAACCGCTTGAGGACCACCCATTTTTGGGCGCTCCTCCGAAATCTGCATGATCTTGCGTTCGGCCTCATCTAACAGCTCATCGCTATCGCGGCCTTCGGTGTTATAACCACTCTCAACAATATCATTGGCGACGTTGATCATTGAACGCAAGCTGGAGCGCTCTCTAACGACCTTAGCGTAAGCTCTAATATTAGCGGCGCTAGGCGTATTATTCGCCAGTTCAGCCAAGTAGCTAATACCACCTACCTGCTCCAGTAGTGCGTTGTTTTGCAACGCCTCGGAGAGAGTAATTACATCAATCGGCTCACCGGCATCAACCAACAGCCCCATCTGAATAAAAATTTCTCGATGACTACCACGGTAAAAATCTTCGGGGCCCAACTGATCGGCAACATCATCCCAGGCATTATTGGCTATCATCAAGCCACCCAGCACCGACTGCTCCGCCTCAACAGAGTGAGGAGGTGTTTTAATGCTCATCAACTCAGCATCATTACTAAAACCAAAGTCAAAGACGTTATCAATATTGGATGGGGGGGTATTGTTATCCATGTCCACAGCGTATTAGTCGTCCACAGTGAGTCAATTATTGTACTGGCGATAGTTGATCAATCGCCCAAGCCTGCCGCCAACTCAGCAAGAACAGCCTAGCCAGAGCAACAACTACAAGCCCACACATGCTAACAGTTGCAGCTACACTAGCAAGTAAACGCAGGCAAAAAAAAAGCACTCTAGGCGACATAACTCACCAGAGCGCTTTTTATTAACTAAGTTTGGCAACACCAAACCGTCGCATAGAACTTGAGTAAAACTTACTCGGCAACAACAGACAACTTGATCGTCTGAGTCACTTCAGAGTGCAACTGTATAGCAATCTCAAATTCACCAACTTCACGGATCAAACCGGTAGGTAGGCGTACTTCAGATTTAGTTACTTCAACACCCGCTGCAGTAATTCTTTCAGCGATATCGCGTGTGCCGATAGAGCCAAACAACTTACCTTCGTCGCCCGCATTGGCTTCGATGACAATAGCCATCTCAACCAGCTTCTCGGCACGAGCATCAGCAGCTGCACGCTTTTCAGCAGCGGCTTGCATTAACTCGGCACGACGCGCTTCGAAATCGGCAATATTACTTGCAGTCGCAGGTACTGCCTTACCGTATGGGATCAAAAAATTACGGCCAAAACCAGCTTTTACCGTCACTTGGTCGCCGAGATCACCCAGCTTGCCCACTTTATCCAACAGAATAACTTGCATTGTTCTTACCCTCTATATTTCCAGTTGCTGCCGTTGAGAATCAACCTTAAACCAAACAGCAACCATCCATTAATTTTTAAACTACTCGCCAAACCATCACTTAGAATTTTGCTTACTTGCTATACGATTTCGAATATTCACCCAGCTATCTACAATCGCGGCGATCAACACCAGGGCTTTTATTGGATCAAATATCAACCAACAAAAATAAAATATACCCAACCAGTGGCTGCTGATTTGCCTTTTTGCCGCCAAACTGTGTACCAAAGCAAAACCTGCAAACATAAATGGCAATATTAATATTAATGCCCAAAGCCAATAATCAGCCCCCAACATCGACAACAACAAACCCACTAACAACAGCGCTATTGCCAATTGCGGCGGTATCCGTAAACCTTGAAACTCAGTCCCAAAACCACCAGGGTTAAACAACAAAGCCTGCCACCAACGCGCCAATAGCAAACACATCACAACTGTAAAAGCGTTACCCAACCCCAACAATCCAGCGATTTGCATAATTGTCGGTCTAGCGGCCAGCAACGATACAGGGTCACTAGACTGGGAGGCTAACTGGCTCAAGGCATCACTCAAGAGCGTTAAAATCTCTTGAAGATACGCCTGACCAAACAACAACAGTACAAGCGCGGTGACCAAGCCTGATACTACTGCGGCTACCAAAGCCCAAGACCAGGATGCCGTCGACCTTAACACCACTGAGGCAAGCATTACGCCCAACAATGTTGTCGAGGGACCTGTATCGCCCATTGCAGCTAATACCACTGCGGGTAACATGGCCCAAAGCAACACAGGGGCACCCTGCCCAGTACCCTTGCGCAAGGTAATTAGCGCGACAACCGCAGCGCCAACCCAGGCAAATAATACTGAGCCAGTTGCCAGCGCCGCTACAAACACAGCCTGGCTACGGCCCCTCATTACGAATTCAGCTAAAGCTCGCATAAAATGATGGCTAGCTAAACGTAAACAAAAACGTTACGACTGACTTACTTGTGCGAATCAGTGTAAGGCAACAAAGCCAGAAAACGTGCGCGTTTGATGCACGTAGACAGCTGACGCTGATACTTAGCCTTAGTACCTGTAATACGACTAGGTACAATTTTACCAGTTTCACTAACATAGGCTTTCAAGGTATCCAGGTCTTTATAATCAATCTGGTCAACACCTTCTGCAGTAAACCGGCAGAACTTACGACGACGAAAAAAACGTGCCATGGGAAAATCTCCTAATCTAGTTTGCCGAGTTATTCTTCGCTGCTATCAGCATCAGAATTGTTATCGTCTGATACTGGTGCAGAGCTTTCAGTATCGGTTGAGTCTTCACGACGCTCAGGACGGCTAGCGCGACGCTCACGGCTCTCTTTCTCAGCTTTCATGATAGGAGATTCAGCAGTAACTGCCTCGTCCATACGAAGAACGATGTTACGAAGAACAGCATCGTTGTAACGAAAGTTAGTTGTCAGCTCATCAATAGCTTCTTGATTAGCTTCAACATTCATCAACGTGTAGTGCGCTTTATGGATTTTGTTAATTGGGTAAGCCAAGTGACGACGGCCCCAATCTTCTAGACGGTGAATTTTACCACCGTCTTTTTCGATGGCCTGAGTATAACGCTCGACCATTGCTGGTACTTGCTCGGATTGGTCCGGGTGGACCATAAAGATAATTTCGTAATGACGCATTGCAGCTCCTTTACGGGTTAAGCCATCCATCAATGTGGTATGGCAAGGAGTATCCGATAACCAAAATGATCAAATTAATCGGCACCGGGATTTAAGAGGGCGGAATACTATGGAAATGGTCGGGGGAAAGCAAGGTATTTTGAACACAAAACCAGCAAAACCGCGTCTTTGCGCAAAACTACGGCTTTTAGGCAGCAATAGCAGGTGAAAAGGGCAGCTTCCCCTGCCTCACCCAAGCTAACCAGCAGCAAGCAAACGCTGCCTGACCGCCTCATACAAACACACTCCCGTCGCCACAGAGACATTCAAACTACTCACCGAACCAGCCATCGGCAGCTTAATCAAATAGTCGCAATTCTCTCGAGTTAACCGCCGCATACCCTTGCCCTCGGCACCCATTACCAATGCCACGGGACCGTTTAAATCAGCGTCGTAGACACTTTGTTCGGCCTCGCCAGCGGTACCGGTAATCCAGATACCACGCTGCTGCAACTCTTTCATGGTTCTCGCCAGATTAGTTACCTGAATAAAAGGCACTGCTTCAGCCGCACCACAGGCTACCTTTCTCACCGTCGCATTCAACGAAGCCGAGTTATCTTTGGGAGCAATTACCGCATTAACACCGGCTGCATCAGCCGTGCGTAGACAAGCACCAAGGTTATGCGGGTCAGTCACGCCATCCAATATCAATAATAGCGGCGGCCCATCAAGACCATCAAGCAATGCTTTTAAATCACGATCGCGCAAGGTTTGCGCTGGCTTGCTTAGCGCCATCACCCCCTGGTGCCGACCATCAACCTCTTTATCCATGTCTTCACGGGCAACAATTTTGCACTTGATACCCAACTGTTGCGCGTGCTGCTGAATGTCCTGCATACGCTGATCATGACGACCATGTTGCAACCATAATTCCTCAACCCGATTGGGCTGACGTTGAAGCAATGCATCCACCGCGTGAATGCCAAAAACCCAATGTGTTTCGCTCACAGCTCTCTCTATTTAAAACGGTTTATTAGTTAAGCAGGGCTGACACCAAAGCCAAAAATGGGAATAGTTCCCGCCGGCATCAGCGCGCCAAGGCTAGCCCAAAAAGATTGAGGCTAAATTATTTACGTTTACGGACACGAGGTTTTTTCTTCGCCGGCGCTTTTTTTGCTGCCGCCGCCCCTTTAGGAGCAGCCTTATTCGCATCCGACTTGGGCTTTCTCCCCGAACCGGCCCCCCGCTTGGACGGCGTTTTCGAACCAGAGCTATCAGATGCACGCCCAGACTTTTTAGTCGACACCACCCTACCCTTGGTCCCGCCCGCCTTACTGGCACGACGCTTGGCACGGCTAGTGCCCTCTATCAGCTCCAGATCAACTTTTTTGTCATCCAGACTGACTCGTGCAACCAATACTTTAACTGAGTCGCCCAGCTGGAAACTGGCACCGGTTCGCTCGCCAATTAAACGCTGCTTAACCGCATCAAAATGATAGTAATCACTGGCCAGCGCACTCACATGCACCAAACCTTCAACATAGACATCGACCAACTCAACAAACAAACCAAAACCGGTCACCGCAGAAATAATACCTTCAAACTCTTCTCCGACGCGGTCTAATAAATATTCGCACTTCAACCAAGACTCTACATCACGGGTAGCCTCATCAGCCCGACGCTCAGTCATCGAACACTGCTCACCCAGCGCGACCAAGTCTGCCATCTGATAAGGGTAGATATCTTTTTTAGCCAGCTCTCCGGCACCTTTCACTCGGGTAACCTGCTTGCTAGCCATATCACTACGCACCACATGACGAATCGCCCGATGCACTAACAGATCAGGATAGCGGCGTATTGGTGAAGTGAAATGACCATAGGCACTGTAATTCAAACCAAAATGCCCCAGGTTTTCCGGCTGGTAGACCGCCTGGCGCAACGACCTTAACATCATCGTCTGAATAATATGCGCATCCGGCCGATCACCCAAAGTGGCTAACAAGGCCTGATAATCATCCGGCCCAGGCTTATCACCACCAGGCAAATCCAAAGCAAGCTCACCCAAAAACTTACGCAATGCCTCCAGCTTTTCTTCCTTAGGCCCTTCATGCACACGGAACAGCGCAGGAATTTTATGCTTTTCTAAAAACTTCGCCGCCGCCACATTGGCCGCCAGCATGCACTCTTCGACTATTTTATGAGCATCATTCCTAACCACCGGTACAATCTCTTCGATTTTACGGTGCGGCCCAAAAATAATTCGCGTCTCGGTGGTTTCAAAATCAATCGCACCTCGCACACTCCGCGCCTTACGTAGCGCTTTGTATAATCGATGCAACTGCTCCACATCCTTCAATACATGCTTGTACTGGCTACGCAAATCCTTGTATTGCTCATGCTGTTTATCCAGCATCGCGCCTACTTTGGTGTAAGTAAGCCGCGCATGCGAATTAATCACCGCTTCAAAAAACTTGTAACCACTAATTTTACCCGCGCCGCTTATGGTCATTTCACAGACCATACTTAAGCGATCGACATTAGGCTTAAGCGAGCACAAACCATTAGACAAAACCTCTGGTAACATCGGCACAACCTGCTGCGGAAAGTAAACAGAATTACCTCGCAAAGTTGCCTCACGATCCAGCGCACTACCCACCTGCACGTAGTGGGATACATCTGCAATCGCCACCCATAAACGCCAGCCACCCATTAACTTGGATTCGCAATACACCGCATCATCAAAATCGCGAGCATCCTCACCATCAATGGTAACAAAAGGCTTACTGCGCAAATCGACGCGATGAACCTTGTCTTCATCCAAAGGCTCATCATTGAGACGCTGAACTTCCAGCTCAACCTCATCGGGCCAAATATGCGGAATATTGTGCGCACGAATAGCCACATCAATCTCCATCCCAGGCGCCATATGATCGCCCAGCACTTCAACCACACG
This sequence comes from Spongiibacteraceae bacterium, assembly GCA_041677245.1. Lineage (GTDB taxonomy): Bacteria > Pseudomonadota > Gammaproteobacteria > Pseudomonadales > Dasaniaceae > Oceanicoccus. The sequence continues at coordinate 89,498 of JBAYQJ010000013.1, forward strand.
ACCCGTCGGCGGCTTGCGCCAGCCAGGTTGCTGGGTGATTTCAACCATTACATACTGCTCAACCCTGGCATCACCCACTGCATCACGAGGCACGATAATGCTGTGATTTACCCGCGTATTGTCCGGCGTAACGAATACCACACCGTTTTCATCATATAGCCTGCCGACCAGCTGACGAGTATTACGCACAATCACCTCAACAATCGCACCTTCCTGCTTACCGCGGTGATCAGCACCCGTGCTACGACATAGTACTTCGTCGCCATCAAACACCATGCTCATCTGGCGACTACTCAAGTATAGGTCACCACTACCATCAGCCGGCACAAGAAACCCATAACCATCTCGGTGAGCCTGTACCCTACCGCGAATAAGATCCATTTTATCCACCAGACCATAAGCTCCCTTGCGGTTGCATATCAGCTGGCCATCCCGCTCCATAGCTCTCAAACGGCGGCGTAAAGCCTCCACCTGCTGGTCATCTTCCATACCCAGCGCTTTAGTGAGTTGATTACGGTTGAGCGGGCCATCAGCCTGCTCCAGAAAATCCATGATAAATTCGCGACTAGGAATTGGCTGCTCGTATTTCTCAGCCTCGCGGTCGGCGTAGGGGTCGATATTGGTGGGACGATTGGGCATAAAAAAAGGTATTTCCATTATTAATAAAAAGTTTTCGTACAACCATTATACGCACATATAAAAGTAACCGCTCTTTTATTGACAAAGCAATCGCCAGCGCGTAAATTGCGCGCCTCAGCAAATAGGTATTAATCCTCTATTTACTGCCCAGATGGTGAAATTGGTAGACACGCTAGCTTCAGGTGCTAGTGGGGGCAACCCCGTGGAGGTTCAAGTCCTCTTCTGGGCACCAACTATAAGTTATTGTTTTTATTAGCAATAATTGAATTTAAAAACGCCGAAA
>JBAYQJ010000014.1:0-86672 GCA_041677245.1 Spongiibacteraceae bacterium
CCAAATTTATGTTGTTTGTGTTGGAGGATTGGTATTCGGAGATAAAGCCCGATGGAGAGACTCCGCAGGATTTTTGCCTGCGGATCAAGCGCTGGCAGGCTTATCGATAATAATATAGAGGCGACAGGGGGGTAGTCTATGAGCATTAATCGTATTCAAGCCAGCCCAGTCATTGAGCCTATAGGACAACCCTGTTAAACTGGCGTCCCATCTTAGGGAGCTGAGGTATGCGCATTTATGTCGGCTAATTTAGCTCCTCTCAGTGCGTATTGTACGGTTGCTTGCGGGTCGTATTGCCAGTGCTCACTATCATATCAACCTATAACTTAAGAGAAAGTTTTTAATGGCGACTCGATTTATCTTCGTCACAGGCGGTGTTGTATCGTCTCTTGGTAAGGGCATTGCGTCGGCATCGCTGGCGGCAATTCTTGAGGCGCGGGGGCTAAAAGTCACCATGCTCAAGCTCGACCCTTATATCAATGTCGACCCTGGTACGATGAGTCCCTTCCAGCACGGTGAGGTATTTGTTACTGAAGATGGTGCTGAAACTGACCTTGATCTTGGTCATTACGAGCGTTTTATTCGTACAAAAATGAGTAAACGCAATAACTTTACCACGGGCCGAGTTTATGAAACCGTGCTACGCAAAGAGCGTAGAGGTGATTACTTGGGTGGCACGGTTCAGGTTATTCCTCATATCACTGATGAAATTAAGCGCCGTGTTATTGAGGGTGCGGGCGATGCTGATGTCGCAATCGTTGAAATTGGCGGCACTATTGGTGATATTGAAGGCTTGCCATTCTTTGAGGCCGCGCGTCAACTAAAAGTTGATTTGGGCCCTGATCGTTCTTTGTTGATGCATTTGACCTTGGTGCCCTATATTGCCACGGCAGGTGAGACTAAAACCAAGCCCACTCAGCACTCGGTCAAGGAGTTGCGTTCAATTGGTTTACAACCTGATATTTTATTGTGCCGCTCTGATCATGAAATAGACGAAGGGTCCTTAAAAAAGATAGCTTCCTTCACCAACGTTGCGTTAAAAGCTGTTATTCCGCTACAGGATGCAGACAGTATTTATCGTATCCCCGGTGCCTTAAAGGATCGCGGCCTTGACGATATCGTTGTCGAGCGTTTTGGTTTGCAGTGCGGACCAGCGGATTTGTCTGAATGGGATCGAGTGATTGACGGTGTAATGCACCCCGAGAAAGAAGTTACTATCGCCATGGTAGGAAAATACATGGAGTTAATCGATGCCTATAAATCGGTTAACGAAGCCTTGCATCATGCCGGTATCAATACCTTAACCCGCGTTAATATCCGCTACGTTGACTCACAGCTGCTAGAAGAACAAGGCTTGGGCTTATTGGAAGGAGTCGATGGCATCTTGGTGCCCGGTGGTTTTGGTAACCGTGGTGTTGAAGGTAAAATTGCGACGGTACAATATGCCCGTGAGAACAATATTCCGTATCTGGGGATCTGTTTGGGTCTACAAGTGGCGGTGATTGAGTTTGCCCGCAATGTTGCCGGTTTAACCGGTGCCAACAGCACTGAGTTTAATTCCAAAGCACAACATCCGGTAATTGGCTTGATTACCGAGTGGACAAAATCCGATGGTAGCACTGAAAAGCGCGATGAAAATGCTGATTTAGGTGGCACTATGCGGCTTGGTGGGCAGGAGTGTCGTCTGGTTGAGGGCTCAAAGGCCAAGCAAATCTATAACAGCGATTTGATTATCGAACGCCATCGCCACCGTTACGAAGTGAACAACAATTACCTTGACCAGCTGCAGCAGGCTGGTTTACGTATTGGTGGTTGGTCGGCTGATGATTCATTGGTTGAGGTGATTGAGTTACCTGAACATCCTTGGTTTGTTGCTTGCCAATTTCACCCAGAGTTTACATCAACGCCTCGCGACGGCCATCCGCTGTTTAGTGGCTTTGTTAATGCTGCAGTTGAATACGCCAAGCAGGTTTGATTTTTACCTTTGAGTGGAAAATATTGTGACCCAGAAGATCATAAAAGTTGCGTCAATTGATATCTCTAACAATCTGCCGATGGTGTTGTTTGGCGGTATGAATGTGTTGGAATCTCGCGATTTAGCGATGCAAGTTGCGGAGCACTATGTCACTGTGTGCTCGCGGTTGAACATACCTTACGTGTTTAAAGCTTCTTTCGATAAAGCTAACCGTTCGTCGATTCATTCCTTTCGTGGCCCAGGCATGGAAGAAGGCTTGAAGATTTTTCAGGAAATCAAAGCTACCTTTAATGTACCGGTGATTACTGATATCCATGAAATTGCTCAGGCGGCGCCAGTGGCGGAAGTCTGTGATGTCATCCAGTTACCAGCGTTTCTTGCCCGTCAGACAGACCTGGTAGCGGCAATGGCTGCGACGGGGAATGTAATTAATGTTAAAAAACCGCAGTTTCTCAGCCCGTCGCAAATGAAAAACATCGTTGAGAAGTTCGCTGAGTGCGGTAATGACCAAGTGATGCTCTGCGAGCGCGGTAGTAACTTTGGTTACGATAATTTGGTGGTTGATATGTTGGGCTTTCGTACCATGAAGGACGTCAGTGGTGGTGCGCCAATTATTTTTGACGTGACCCACGCGCTGCAATGCCGTGATCCGATGGGCGCAGCTTCCGGTGGTCGTCGTCATCAAGTGGCTGAGTTGGGTCGTGCAGGATTAACACAAAAAATAGCTGGCTTATTTTTAGAGGCACACCCAGACCCGGACAGCGCCAAGTGCGATGGTCCCTCTGCATTGCCTTTACATGTATTGGAAGCATTTTTGACCGAAATGAAAGCCGTCGATGATTTGATTAAATCATTGCCACCCTTAGATATTAATTAACTGTGATTCCGCGCTGGGCATGTTAGTGCCGGTGTTCGGCTTACACCTATATTGAATGATGGAGAGATCTAAGCAATGCCTGAGATAGTTGATATTAAAGCATTTGAAATTCTGGATTCGCGGGGCAACCCAACCATAGAAGCTGATGTTATTTTAGCATCGGGTGCCGTCGGTAGTGCCTGCGCGCCTTCCGGTGCATCAACCGGTTCACGCGAAGCCTTGGAGTTGCGTGATGGTGATAAAAGTCGCTACTTGGGTAAAGGTGTTTTAACGGCGGTTAATAATATCAACACCACGATTAAAGCCTTGCTAGTGGGTAAAGATGCATCAGATCAGCGTGCACTAGATCAGCTGATGATCGATGCTGATGGTACTGAGAATAAAGGTAATTTAGGCGCTAATGCCATCCTGGCAGTATCTCTGGCTGCGGCTAAAGCTGTCGCCAACGAAAAAGGCATTCCACTCTACCAGCATATTGCTGACTTGAATGGTACGCCAGGACAATACAGTATGCCGGTGCCAATGATGAATATCATCAATGGTGGTGAGCACGCTGATAACAATGTGGATATTCAGGAGTTTATGGTGCAGCCCGTTGGTGCTAAAACCTTTGCTGAAGCCCTACGTATTGGTGCTGAGATTTTTCATGCGCTAAAAAAAGTATTGAGCGCAAAGGGTTTGAGCACTTCGGTAGGCGATGAAGGTGGTTTTGCGCCTAACTTGGCCTCAAATGCTGATGCTCTGGCTGTTATAAAAGTGGCCGTTGCCGATGCCGGTTATACCCTTGGCGAAGATGTTACGCTAGCGCTGGATTGTGCTTCTTCTGAATTTTATAAAGACGGTAAATATGACTTGGCTGGCGAAGGTAAGGTGTTCAGTGCAGAAGGCTTTAGTGATTACCTTTCTGATCTATGCGATCAATACCCGATCATTTCAATAGAAGATGGTCAGGATGAGTCAGACTGGGATGGCTGGAAATATCAAACTGAAAAGCTAGGTGATAGAGTCCAGCTGGTTGGTGACGATTTGTTTGTTACTAATACCAAAATTTTGAAGCGCGGTATTGATAATAATATTGCCAATTCTATCCTGATTAAATTTAATCAAATCGGCTCTTTAACCGAAACATTGGATGCTATCAAAATGGCAAAAGATGCAGGTTATACGGCGGTTATTTCTCATCGTTCTGGTGAAACAGAAGATACTACTATTGCTGATTTGGCAGTGGCAACAGCTGCTGGACAAATCAAAACGGGATCATTGTGTCGCTCGGATCGCGTCGCAAAGTATAACCGTTTACTTCGCATAGAAGCCGAGCTTGGTAGTGCTGCTGCGCCTTATCGCGGCCGCGCCGAATTTAAGGCGTAATAAACCTTTATGACAGGTCACTGTAATACCACCGGTGGCCTGTTTCTCCTGCCATTTATCCTGTTCTATAATTGTGCTAGCGTGCTGCCCCATCAACTTTTATTGTTTCAGATAAAGGTCGCTTCTACTGAGCGGTTTGAACTATGCGCTGGATACTAACTGTACTGTTGCTGATTTTGATCGGTCTACAATATCGCTTGTGGATTGGTCAGGGTAGTTGGGAGCAAATCGTTTCACTTGAGCGTGAAATTGAGCAGCAGCAGGCGATTAATGAGCGCCTTAAAAGTCGTAATAAGCGCCTTGATAATGAAGTGCGCGACCTTAAAAATGGCCTCGAAAGTGTTGAAGAGCGCGCACGCACGGAGCTTGGCCTGATCAAGCAAGGTGAAACATTTTACCTGCTGATCGATAAAAAGAAAAAGTGACCATCGATGACCCAGCCATTTAGTAGTAATCAATTTTTTGCCGTGGTACCGGCTGCTGGCGTAGGGCGTCGTATGGCTAGCGATTTGCCTAAACAATATCTACAGCTATTGGGTAAAACCGTGCTGGAGCATACTTTGGCTACGCTGTTAGCTCAAACTGAGCTGCAGCGTATTGTGTTGGTTGTGGCTGAGACTGATCAACATTGGCAATCTATTACACTGCTCGATAACCCTCGTATAGATATTGTTGAGGGTGGTGCCGAACGCAGCGACTCAGTATTGAGCGGCTTGCGTCATTTGGCGAGCAGCTGTGCTGACAGCGATTGGATATTGGTGCACGATGTGGCGCGAGCCTGCATTGCGGCGCATGAGATTAAAAATTTGATCTCTGCATTGGCCCAAGATGCAGTGGGTGGCATCTTGGCAATACCGGTCAGCGATACGATTAAGCAGGTCGAACAACAGATTATTACCGCCACCATGGATCGGAGCTTGTTATGGCAGGCACAAACGCCGCAAATGTTTCGCTATGCTTTATTAAAGGATGCATTAATAGCTGCTACTGCACAGGGGGTGGTGGTGACTGACGAGGCGTCGGCGGTAGAGTTGGCCGGTTTTAAACCGCGAATTGTAGAAGGCTCGCCAAGCAATATCAAAATAACTCGCCCTGAGGACCTGTCGCTGGCGGCTTATTATTTGCAACGAGCTAACACAATACAGCAAAAGGAGAATATTTCATGCGAATAGGGCACGGTTACGATGTCCATCGTTTTGCGGCGGGTGACCATCTGGTTTTGGGTGGGGTGACGATACCGCATACGCAGGGGCTAGAGGCACACTCGGATGGTGATGTGGCGCTGCATGCGCTCAGCGATGCTTTACTGGGTGCCTGTGCGTTGGGTGATATTGGCAAACACTTTCCTGATAATGATCCGCAATTTGCTAATGTGGATAGCCGGTTATTACTGCGTGATGTTTACAGTAAGGTGCAGGCACAAGGCTATCAGCTAGGTAATGCTGATATTTCTATTGTTGCCCAAACACCGAAAATGGCTCCATATATTGAGACCATGCGCGCCAATATTGCTCAGGATTTGGCAGTTGAGTTGGATCAAGTAAACGTTAAGGCGACGACGACCGAGGGCCTGGGTTTTACCGGACGTAAAGAGGGAATTGCAGTGTATGCTGTAGTTCTATTAGAAAAACGATAAGTGCCGGATAATACTTTGAATGAATCCAGTGTGACCTCATCGATCAATAGCTCTGCCTCTGACAGCACTTCTTTTCAGACTACTTCTGCTGACCCCGCCATTATTCATTATATGCCTGAACCTTATGCTTACGGCGAGCCTGCAGTGACAGGCGTGTTGCGCCAGTCAGCTGAAGATTTTTACGTTGAGGAGATACTTGGGTTTGAGCCTGAGGGAGAGGGCGAGCACGTCTTTATCTGGGTGGAAAAAATCGGCCTTAATACCCAGCAGGTGGCTGATAGTCTGGCGCGTTTAGCCAAAGTGCCTGCGCGCCAGGTGAGTTACTCCGGGATGAAGGATCGCAATGCGGTGACTCGTCAGTGGTTCGGTGTACATTTACCGGGTAACCACAGTTACGATTGGGAGTCACTCAATAGTGATCAGCTGAAAATATTACAGGTTGCGCGGCATTTACGTAAATTACGCCGAGGCGTACACAAGGCAAATCGGTTCGTCATTAAACTTTCTGAGTTGGCTTTGGCTGCTGGTGAACTGGAGATAGAAGCGGATATTCAGCGGCGGCTGGCGTTAATTACTGCGCAGGGTGTGCCTAATTATTTTGGTGAACAACGATTTGGTCATGGTGGTGCTAATCTGACTAAAGCTCAGCAGCTTTTTAGTGGAAGCTTTAAAGTTAAGCGTCATCAGCGTGGTATTTACTTATCCGCTGCGCGCTCACATTTATTCAATCAGTTACTGGCAGCACGGGTTACGGCTAATAACTGGAATAGTCTGTTAGCGGGCGAACTGTTGATGTTGAACGGTACACACAGTGTCTTTGCTCAAAGGGATGAGGAAAACCTTGCGGCGCGTTTGGCTGATGGTGATATCCATTTAAGCGGCCCGCTCTACGGTAAAGCGACTGCGCTGTGTTGCGAGGCCGAGGTGGCTGAGCTGGAGCAGCAGATCTTGGCGGCTTTCCCCGAGTTTTTGGTTGGATTAAAGAAGGAAGGGTTAAAGGCTGAGCGTCGGGCTTTACGCGTTATTCCTCAGGATATGCAATGCACATTTTCTGGAGATAGTGTAGAGCTGGCTTTTTCATTGCCCAGCGGTTGTTTTGCCACATCGGTAGTACGCGAATTGGTTCATTATCGGCTTAGTAGGGGCTAGGTTGGCTTATCAATAATGGATGCGTTCGAATAACAATGATTTTAAGAAGAAAGTAGTAGGAGATATGCGTGAGTAAGTTAAATCTTGCGGGGGTTGGCATGACGTCGCAGCGTACCCGTGATCGTCTGGTGCAGCGGCTGAGTGAGCAGGGGATCACTAATTATAGTGTGTTGGATGTCATGCGCACGACGCCCAGACATATATTCCTGGATGAGGCGCTGGCTCATCGTGCCTACGAAGATGACGCATTACCGATAGGGTATCAGCAAACGTTGTCGCAACCTTATATCGTAGCCCGAATGACCGAACTTTTGTTGGCGGCCGGGCCGTTAAAAAGAGTATTGGAGGTGGGTACTGGGTCAGGTTTTCAAACCACGGTATTGGCTCAGTTGGTTGAGCGAGTTTACAGCGTTGAAAGGATTAAGCCGTTACAAGACAAGGCGCGGCAGCGTTTACGTATGCTGGGTGTGCATAATGTGCATTTAAAGCATGCCGATGGCGGTTTTGGTTGGGAAGAAAAAGGACCGTTTGACGGTATCATCTCTACCGCCGCTCCTGAGTATTTACCGCATGAGCTGGTCGAGCAATTAGCGGTGGGAGGGCGTTTAGTGATTCCTGTTGGAGATAAGCAAACTCAGCAGCTAACCTTGGTCGAAAAAACTGCAGAGGGCGTGGTGACGACTGTCATAGAGCCTGTTTTTTTTGTGCCATTAAAATCAGGTGTTATTCGCTAAGGAGTGAGCATGACTGGTAAGTTAGCTAAAAAGCGATTATTAGGTGTTTATTGTCGCGGTATATTGATGGGCGCAGCAGATGTTGTTCCTGGTGTCTCTGGTGGTACCGTAGCATTTATTACTGGTATCTATGAAGAGCTACTGGATGCGATTAAATCTATAAATGTTAAAGCGATAAAGTTGCTCTTTGCCGAAGGGGTTACAGCGGCCTGGAGCCATATTAACGGTAATTTCTTGCTGGTATTAATGCTAGGTATTGTTACCAGTATTTTGTTACTGGCAAGAGTTATCAGTTATTTGCTGGAAGCATATCCTTTGTTGGTTTGGTCTTTTTTCTTTGGTTTGATCGTGGCTTCCTGCGTCCATATGGTTAAACAAATTAAGCAGTGGCAGCCGCTGACGCTTATTGCTCTGTTAGTTGGTGTAGTGATGGCTGTCGCAGTGACAGAGTTAAAAGCAGTGGAGTTAGTACCTGGTCCTGCTGTTTTTTTTGGTGCGGGCTGTATTGCTATCTGCGCCATGATCCTACCTGGTATATCTGGCAGTTTTATCCTGGTTTTACTGGGTATGTATGGACATGTGTTAGCCGCGGCGAAGGATTTGCAAGTAACCTTATTATTAGCGTTTGTTGCGGGCTGCGGCGTTGGGATACTGAGTTTTTCCCGTGTCTTGTCGTGGCTGTTTACTCGCTTTCATGATGCAACCTTAGCTTTACTGACGGGTTTTTTGATAGGTTCGTTAAATTTAGTCTGGCCCTGGAAGTTGGTTCTGAGTTTTTACACCAATAGCCATGGAAAGCGCTTTGCTCTGGAGCAAGAGAACGTTTTTCCGTGGGTTTATCAGGCTCAAACGGGAATTGATCCAAGTACTGTTTTTTGTGTTGGCCTGATGGTTTTGGGATTGATTTTAGTGTTTTTACTCGAAAAATCGGGGGAAAAGGCTACTGAGGCAGGAGAAAAAAGCAGTTTTTAGTCTGCTTTTTTAGACTTTTTTATTATATGTAATTTATTTTTAATTCTTTTATTGATTTAAAAAATAAGATTTTCTCTTTCCGTATAATCTTGGCATTATGGGTTTTTTAAATAAAATCATGGCATTAAGCGTTAAACCTAATAAAGATTATGACTCTGCTTGACTGCTGACGACAGCCTAATAGGTCGCTAAGTGATCAGTTTTTTTATGCCCTATTTATTGACTCGACATAGCTTTTTTTTATGTTTGCTGCTGCTGACCGGATGTTCTGGTGGCGGTCATTATGCACCAGTGATCGAGCGTCGAGAGCGTATAGCTATCGTGCCAAATGATTATATTGTCGAGCGTGGAGATACGCTATTTTCAATTGCCTGGCGTTATAATTTGGACTTTAGGAGGTTAGCAAGTACTAATGGTGTGGGCGCTCCCTATACTATTTACCCAGGTCAAAAAATTAAGCTGAAACAGACTGTATCTAGCCCTCGTAAGGTCACCACGACGAGTGGGGGGGGAGGTTCCAATAGCCTGCCTAAAGTACAGCAGAAGGTTGTTAAGTCGGCAGCTACGGCACCTGCTGCAGCACCCGCTACGGCTGCAGTAGCTGCGCTCAATCTGGATAAAAATCGCTATCCATTTTACTGGCGTTGGCCTGCCATCGGTAAAACAGTGCGCCCTTATAGTTCTGGCAGTGCTGTACACAAGGGTATTGATATTCAAGGCAAATTAGGCGAGCCTGTGTATGCAGCTAACAGCGGGAGTGTGGTGTACGCTGGAAGTGGTTTGGTGGGTTACGGCAATTTATTGATCATAAAGCATGATGAGCATTACCTCAGTGCGTATGGCCACAATAGTCAAATATTGGTCAACGAGGGTGAGCTGGTTAAGGTTGGTCAAAAGATAGCTGAGTTTGGTGATACCGGGACGGATAGTGTGAAGCTTCATTTTGAAATTCGTCGCGATGGTAAACCGGTTAACCCATTGGATTTATTGCCAAGAGGAAAGTAGTTTAGTCGGAAGTACTTAGGGGTTAAGCAGGGTTCAAATGAACACGTTGTTAGTTTTGACGGTGAATTTGGTCTCAGGCTGTTGCAATCTTTACTGATTGCGGACGGAGGCTTCCAAAAACAATAAAAGGTAATCGCTATGGAAGTTCGCGCAGAGAAAAAAGTAACTGGTACTGATTTTGAGAAAATGTTGGGGCTGGATCTTGAGTTAGATGTTGAAACCTCAGGGTTTGATGCTGACGATGGTGATGAGGTTTCATCGCGTCGAAAGGCAGCTCGTAATACCAAAACGGCTACAGCTAAGCGCAGCAGTAAGGTGACTGGCGAGCGCTTTCAAAAGACTTTAGATGCTACACAGCTTTATCTCAATGAAATTGGTTTTTCTCCTTTATTGAGTCCTGAAGAAGAAGTCTACTATGCCCGTATGGCTATGCGTGGCGAAGAGGCTGGGCGCAAACGCATGATTGAAAGTAATTTGCGTTTAGTTGTAAAAATATCACGTCGTTATGTTAACCGTGGTTTGTCTCTGCTTGATTTGATTGAAGAGGGTAACTTAGGCTTAATTCGTGCGGTCGAAAAATTTGATCCTGAGCGCGGCTTCCGCTTTTCCACTTACGCGACCTGGTGGATTCGTCAAACCATTGAGCGGGCGATCATGAACCAGACCCGAACAATCCGCTTACCTATACATGTGGTTAAAGAATTAAATGTGTATTTACGTGCCGCACGTGAGTTGACACAAAAACTTGATCACGAGCCTTCTGCAGAAGAGATCGCTGAGCTCTTAGACAAGCCAGTTGCTGATGTAAAACGTATGTTGAAGCTGAATGAACGCATCGCTTCTGTCGATACCCCGCTAGGCCCAGATTCTGATAATTCCTTGCTTGATACCATCCCCGACATTCATGTGTCTGATCCTGCTGAAATGCTTCAGGATGACGATATGTGCGCAAGTATCGGTGACTGGTTGGGTGAGCTTAGTGAAAAGCAGCGCGAGGTTGTAGCGCGCCGCTTTGGGCTTAGAGGCTATGAATCAAGCACGCTGGAAGAAGTGGGGCGTGAGATTGGGCTAACCCGTGAGCGTGTTCGTCAAATTCAGGTAGAAGCGCTAAAGCGTCTACGGGATATTTTGGAGAAGCAAGGGCTTAATAGCGAGTCTGTTTTTGCTTGATCTGAAGTGCAACTGAATTGCAAAAAAGGCTGCTGAAAGGTGGCCTTTTTTGGTTTGGGTTTTGTAATATTTCAGTATATTTAGACGTTACTGATTAGCTTAAGTGGTGAGGAATTACTTACTTTAAGTCACAAATCTAATTTAACGGTTGGCAAATACAAAAAGAGCGACTCTTGAGTCGCTCTTTTTGTATGCAAGAGGTCAAATTAACGCTCGAGATATTGCAGCTTATTGGGTTTGTTGGCCCATTCTTCTGCGTCGGCAGGGGCTTCTTTCATCTCGGTGATGTTAGGCCACACTTCTGCTAGTTCGGCATTCAGTTCAAGAAAGACCAGTTGATCCTCGGGAAGTTCGTCCTCGGAGTAAATGGCGTCTACAGGGCATTCTGGTTCGCATAGTGCACAGTCTATACACTCATCGGGATGTATAACCAGAAAGTTTGGGCCTTCATAAAAACAGTCAACAGGGCACACTTCAACACAATCTGTATGCTTACACTTAATGCACTGTTCCCCTACGATAAATGTCATGTCTCGCTCGCCTCACTTGGATGCTATATATCAACGGCGCGTAGTCTATCATCATCAAAAAAAGATGTAGACAACTTTTTCATATCACCTTGTTTAATTAACCATGTTTTTCAGTTGATAAATTAAATCCAGCGCTTGCCGAGGACTCAATTCATCGGGGGCGATATCCACCAGCTTATCAATCACTGGGTGGTGGCTGATAGAAAACATATCTGGTTGTGCTGGTGAAGGGCTGGATGTTTTTTTAGTGGTTGCCACGGTTAATGGCGTGTTTTGATCCTGCTCGGAGGCTAACTGATTAGCGGGTTCTTTAGTGTTGGTACCGCTTTCAAGGCTTGCCAGCTTGAGTTTAGCTGCTTGGATAACGCTGTCAGGAATGCCGGCTAATTTGGCTACCTGTAAACCATAGCTTTTGCTGGCGGGGCCTTCTTGGATGCTGTGGAGGAATACAATATGGTCGTTATGTTCAGTGGCATCCAGATGAATGTTATGGGCTTGTGGGTAATTCTCTGGCAGTGCCGTTAGCTCAAAGTAATGAGTGGCAAACAAGGTAAAGGCCTGAACTCTGTTGGCTAAATAAACAGCGCTTGCCCAGGCCAGGGATAAGCCATCAAAGGTGCTGGTGCCACGGCCTATTTCATCCATTAAAACGAGGCTTTTTGCGGTGGCATTATGCAAGATATTGGCAGTTTCAGTCATTTCCACCATAAATGTGGAGCGTCCACCTGCCAGATCGTCAGCGGAGCCTATCCGAGTAAATATTTGGTCTACCAAGCTCAGTTGTGTTGAGGTTGCCGGTACGTAGCTGCCGATATGGGCGAGTAGTACGATAACTGCGGTTTGACGCATATATGTTGATTTACCCCCCATGTTTGGACCGGTCACGATAAGCATTCTGCGCGCATCATTAAAGTGAACGTCATTGGGTATAAAGGGTTCGCTCAGAACCTGCTCTACCACTAAGTGGCGGCCTTGCTCTATATTGATGGTGGGTTGTTCGCAAAAGCTGGGTTTGCACATATTTAAGGTATCGGCTCGCTCGGCAAGGTTGGCCAGAACATCGAGCTCTGAGGCTGCACCCGCTGTGGCTTGAAGCTCTGCTAGTTGCTGGTTAAGCTGCTCCAGTAAACTGTCGTATAGCAATTTCTCGCGGGCCAGTGCTCGGCTTTTAGCGCTCAGTGCTTTGTCTTCAAAGGCTTTTAGCTCAGGAGTAATAAAGCGTTCGGCATTTTTTAAGGTTTGCCGGCGAATATAATCGGCTGGGGCCTGATCGGATTGCGCACGGCTGATTTCAATGTAGTAACCATGGACACGGTTGTAGCCCACTTTTAGGGTGCTGATGCCGGTGCGTTGTTTTTCCTGGGTTTCCAGGTCAATTAAAAACTGACCAGCATGGCTGCTGATATTGCGCAGTTCATCCAGTTCTTGATCAAAGCCTTCTTTAATGACGCCGCCTTCCCTTATTACCACTGGCGGATTGTCGATGATGGCGCGATCAAGTAAGTCCGTTAATACTGGATAACTACTTGTCGTTATTTTCAAAGCGTCTATTAACGGGCTGTCTAAGCCTTCACTTTCCTGCTGCAGTTGCGGTAGCGCGTTGAGCGATTGCGCTAGTCGGGACAAGTCTCGCGGGCGTGCTGAGCGCAATGCTACTCTGGCCAGAATACGCTCCATATCACCAATAGGCTTTAAAGCTTCTCTAAACGACTCAAATCGATAGTTAGTTAATAAGCTTTGTATCGCTGCCTGGCGTTGTTCCAGAATATTGCGGTCGCTCAGAGGGCGGTTTAGCCAGCGTCTTAATAGGCGGCTACCCATAGCAGTTTTGGTTTTATCCATAACCCACAGTAAGGTGTGTTTATCACCGCCGGTGAGGTTAGTATCTATTTCTAGATTACGGCGGGTAGCAGCATCCAAGATCACGCTGTCTTCGCGGCGCTCGTGAATTAAGCTGCGGATATGGGGCATGGCGGTGCGCTGAGTTTCCCTTGCATACTGTAGCAAACAGCCCGCTGCGGGGATGGCTAGAGTGAGATTGGCGCAGCCAAAACCGTGTAAGTCCTTGGTGTTAAATTGTTGGGTTAGCAGACGTTCGGCGGTCTCCAGTTCAAACTCCCAAACGGGGCGGCGACGAATACCACTACGAGCAGAGATGTCGGCGTTTTCCAGACTGTCGTGGATCAATACCTCGGCTGGATTTAAGCGTTGCAGTTCGCTGAGTACAGCGGCGATGCCATCGACTTCAAATACCTTAAAACTACCACTGCCTATATCGAGACTGGCGATGCCATAACGGTCCGCATGAAAATTAATAGCTAGCAGCAGATTGTCGCGGCGCTCTTCCATCAAGGCTTCATCGCTGATGGTGCCGGGTGTCACTATACGCACGACTTTTCGTTCTACTGGCCCTTTGCTGGTTGCTGGGTCACCTATTTGTTCGCAGATAGCGATTGATTCGCCAAAGCGTACCAGTTTAGCTAGATAGTTATCGGCAGAGTGGAAGGGGATGCCCGCCATTGGAATGGGATTACCACCGGACTTGCCTCGGGATGTGAGTGTAATACCCATTAACTCCGAGGCTTTTTTGGCATCATCAAAAAATAACTCATAGAAATCTCCCATACGATAAAACACTAACTCGTTGGGGTGCTCAGCCTTAATTTTAAGGAATTGCTGCATCATTGGTGTGTGTTCGTTATTGCTTGCGCTTGATTTTATTGAAGTATTTTTCATTATCATGCTGTTTTATAAGGTTTTTTGTGTAATTAATCGAATATTTCTATGTGATTGTAAGCTCGTGAAATTTCAATAAATATCGTGTTTTTGCGCAAATAAGTGTAACATTAAGTGTAACATTTTTTAGTGATAAATAAGTTGCTCTCTAAATGTTACACTTTTAAACTTGATCGCAGTCTAAGTCATTGACTAACAGCTGGTTGAAGCCGCCCGATTACAAGGAGGAGTAATGACAAACCAACAGAATACCAAACCTTTATCAACGATGGCACTTAAAGCAATGAAGCCAGGCAATAAAGTTTTGGTGGATACGGGTGAAAACAGAGGCTTGAGGGTACGTTGTGGTCGAGGTGGTACAACAACCTTCTTCTATCGTTATACCAGCCCGGTAACCCATAAACTGGCTCAAATAGTGATCGGCCATTTTCCGTCCATATCCCTTGCTGACGCCAGATTAAAGCTACAGGATCTAAAGCTGGCAAGAGGTGATGGGCGTTGTCCAGCGGCAGAGCAAAATCTGGAAAAGCAGCAATTCAAAGATGCGCCTAAAGAGCAAAGACTGACGGTCAAGCAGCTAGTGGATCTGTATCTAAAGAGTTACATAGAAGACCGCGAGGTTGACGGCAAGTTGATCCATGGTGCTCGTAAAAAGAAAGGCCAAAAAGAAGTAAGGCGAACCCTTTATGGCGATGCCGTCCTGGTTTTGGGTCGCAGGCCTGCATGCAAAATAACCAGAAAAGATGTTGTGCTGATGATTATGGACATTGTGGAGCGAGGGGCTAATGTCCAGGCAGGTAATGTTTTACGGGAGTTCTCAGCTGCTTACGAATTCGCAATTGGCCTAGATCGATTTGATGATGGTTTCGCCAACCCTGCCTTATTGGCAAAAAATAGTTTACGGCAGGCAAAAATCAGGCTTACGTCTGAGCGAGGCAAACGTACTTTGTCAGAACAGGAAATTAAAGCCTTCTTAGCCTGGTTGCCGGGGTCTGTTTTTACACCCACCCAAAAAAATGTTCTTAGGTTTACATTATGGACGGCCTGTAGAACAGGTGAGGTCTGTAATGCGCATTGGCAAGACATGGATCTCGTTAAAAAGACCTGGCACCTTACCGATACCAAGACAGGTATAGAGCGGTATGTTCAATTGCCAGCGCAGGCAGTTGCATTCTTGGAGCAGTTAAAATTGACAACGGGTGATTGTTTATTCCCCTCGCAGAAAACAGGAAAACCCATCCAGCAAAAAACGCTCACCGAGCAGGCGTGGCACCTTCGCACTTCCGGCAGGATGCTGAACATTGAACACTGGACACCTCATGACTTAAGGCGAACGGTGAGAACGGGCTTGTCTCGGATGGGATGCCCAAGTGAAGTTGCCGAAGCCATTCTGGGCCATAGCCGCAGTGGTATAGAAGGCACTTATGATCTTCATAAATATGAAAAAGAAGCGGGAGTCTGGTTACAAAAGTGGGCTGATTATCTTGATGAAATGACGGTCTGATTTATTGTTATTACAGCTCTGTTTTTAATTAAGTGCATTTTTCTTTCTTTGTTAACAGGAGGCTTATTGGTAGCGAGTCCCTTCTAGTGCGGTAGGATCAATCTACTAATGTAGGAGGTGTATGAGCATGGTAGATATTCAACGAAGTGATATTGCTTCCGCTGATCGTATTGTTCGACAGACTGAGCTAGCAAAAATTTTAGGGGTTAGTTCTGTTACACTTTGGCGTTGGCGGCAAAATAATAAGTTTCCTGCACCGATAAAATTGGGAAGTGGTAGAATGATTGGGTGGCGCATGTCGTCAATTCTGCAATGGATTGATGAGCAGGAAGTGCTCGATTAACCAAATGAATTAGTCACCGAGCACGTTAATATTATTTACAGTTCGAATGTTGGTTTGCTATGGGTTATTTTCTACCCAATTATTACCATGCCCCTGATCAATAAGGTTATTCAACCATAGTCGCAGAAATCCATTCAGCTCTTTTCTGAGTTGAGGGTAAAATTTACCGGGTTCAGGAAATACTACCTGATAGATCGGTGGCAGGGACTGTTCAAAGGTCAAAGTCTCTACCATTTGTAATGCTGGATAAACGATGACAACCATTTCCGGATCTTTACAAAGATCACCGTTTTGCCGGAAATAATGCGCCATTGAAAACGCAATGCCAGCGTTTCCTGATACGTCATCCATATGTTCGACTCTTTCCAGCACTAAATCCATAAAACCATTCGTGTGGCTTTTGCTGTAGGGCTTCGGCATTGCACCGTCTTTGGCAATAACGCCCAGTTTGATCAGTCGGTCGTAGTTAGTTTCGTAAATGGTCTTTCTCATAATAGTTACCCCTGAGTCTATGAATGGTGATTAACGAGCGCAGCGCCACGCCGCGCTCCTGACCCGCTGGCGAAGCGTGGGGGTAGCAAATTGCAGGTGGCTCACCGGAAGCCGCAGCTAAGTGGAGGAGCGAAGCGGGGGAATCTGAACGGGTGAGGAAGCGCGAAGCCTTGTACTTGCAATGCGCGTGGGGCAAAGCCCCTAGCGGGTTGAACTGTCGGAAAAAATTACTGAGCTAGAGCATCCAGGAAGACTGAAACACTAGGGATTGGTAGCTAAGTGAGGTACGGCCGACAAAAGTGTTGAATTTAATCTATCTGAAGATCGTGTCTAATCGACACCACTACTTTCGTGAGATTAAGCTCAAAGCCCCCCGCCTTATCAACCAAATAACGTGCAACACTATTGGCTGTCGCAGGGAAAAAACCACACCATGAAACTTCGAAATGCTCTATCGCAGCGAGATAACTTTTACGCGTGTTATCTCGCATTGCTGCAAGAATATATTTTCAATCTTTCTCATAGCGTCCACCTCGCTTTACGAAGGATTGACATGTTCGTGTCGGTGATGGACGTCGGGATAATGCGGATGCTTGTGTGTTATTGACACGTGCTGATGAAAATGTGTGTGTGGTTCATTTCCATCCCGGTCAAACACATGATCGTGCTGGTGATGATTGTCGTGTCGATGCGGGTGGTTGTGTTCAAGCGGTTCGTGCGTGTGGGTATGATCGTGAGATTCCGTTAAGTGCAACCATACCCCAACGGCCATACAGGTTGCAGCTAACCAAAATGGTATCGATGTGGCTTCATTGAGCAGAGCAATAGACACGGCCGCTCCGAGAAACGGCGCCGTTGAAAAGTAGGCTCCCGTTCTTGCCGTACCCAAATGGCGCAACGCGAGCACGAACATGACGAGGCTAACGCCGTAACCCAAAAATCCGAGTAGAGTTCCTGTAAAGAACGATGCGAATTCGGGGAATTGATAGCCCAGTAATAACGCGATGCTACAGTTGACAACACCAGCGGCCAACCCTTTGCTACCGGCAATAAAAAGCGCATCTGATGCAGAAACCTTACGCGTAAGGTTATTATCGATGGCCCAGCATATACACGCGCCGACAATATAAATCGGCCCTAACCATGTGTTATTCGTCCCCTCCATGAGTGCAGAAGGCCACGAAACGATAATTCCACCGAGGACAATCGCAAACATACCCATGACAATTCGACGATCGGCGTTTTCTTTAAAAATAATCCAAGCTATAACGGCGGTAAGAACCGCCTCAACGTTCAATAACAGCGAGGCAGATGAACCACTGGTTTGTGCAAGCCCAAGCATTAGCAAGACTGGTCCCAAACAACCACCAAACACGATTGCACCAATCAGCCAAGGCCATTCACCCTTTGGCAAATTTGGGGACACCCAACATTTGTCTCGGAGCAATCGAATGACTAGCAAGCCAATACCGCTGCCTAAGTAAAGCACGCCACCCAGCATTACCGGGGAGACGTGCTCCAATAGCAGCTTGGCAAATGGCGTGCTGACGCCAAACAATAAAGCCGCACTGAGTGCGTACAGCACGCCAGTGGAAAATTGGATCACTACTTAACCCCTTCAAATTCCCCGGTAAAGTTTGCGTCAAACACTTCTCCGCCATCGGACATTAGAATGTAGAGTGTTTTCTTTTCGCTTTCATTCAGCACCGACACAATGTAATAACCGTTTCCTTTTTTTGTCATAGCAACATTCTTGGCCGGTACCGATGCCCAGGTATTGGGAAGCTGCCCAAAACCTAGGCCTGCATCACGAGAGGATAAGTTGGTGGCAACATCAAGCGCCAGCGACTGTGCAGCGGATTCAGAAATGGGGCCATGGGCATGATCGCTATGCGCGAACAATGATTGAGATGTAAGTAGTGTCATTAACATTAAAATAGTCGATAGAACTTTCATAAGAATTGCCTTTAATTAATTCTTAGTGTGGTAATTAATGGGTGTGGTAGTGTTCTCCATCATGTGAATGCTCGTTGGGCTGATTTTCTTGCTGCTCTTTTTTCTGCTCGGGCACTACTGCTGGAAAACTATTTTCTTTGAGGTCAAGCTTCTTTGTGTAGTTTGATAAAGGTGAGGATTCTCGAAGCATATCTTCGTGAGTATGATGGTGATCATCTTGATTCAGTGGAAAATCATCGGAATATGCCGTGTGCTGATAACCGTGCAATTGCATCAGTAGCAGCAAGCCACCCACCAGCATTAATGCCACGTTAACAGCCTTGCTGAATCTTTGAAACGATGCCGTTTTTCGCCAGGCAAGCAAAATGACAAGCATCACACACAGGGCAATGATTTGTCCCACTTCAACACCGACATTGAACGAAAGAATTTTCAACACTAGACCATGATCGCCCAAAGGTAATTGTTGTAGCCGTGTGGACAAACCAAAGCCATGAATTAAACCAAATATAAACACCATCCACGTTAAATTCGGTGATGATATTTGGAAATATCTTTTAAATCCATCGAGATTGTCAAACGCCTTGTAACACACCGTTAAGGCAATAACGGCATCAATCAGATAGTAATTCGCGGTTATTCCCCAAAGCGTTGCAAATACCAGTGTAATTGAATGACCCACGGTAAATGCTGTAATGAACTTCAAAATATCGCGAAATCGGGTTAAGAAAAACATCACACCAAACAGAAACAACAAATGATCGTAGCCAGACAGCATATGCGTCGCACCTAGGTGCATATACTCAAAGTATCCCGCATTCAATATTCTGGCTTGATCTTCAGCTGACATGCCGTGCGACATAGCATTGACGCTGATGAAACACAGTAGACCCATTGTTAATAGTCTTATCATAATATCCTCAAATAATGTTTTTTAGTCACCACTTCTACTTTTAAGATGTCTTACCCATCTAAGCATGGTGGGGTCGTGGTCTATCTCTATGTACCAAACGATAAAGCACAGGTAATACAAACAGCGTTAACAACGTTGATGAAATAATTCCACCAATGACCACGGTCGCAAGTGGGCGCTGTACTTCTGAGCCTATGCCAGTATTTAACGCCATAGGCACAAACCCTAACGACGCAACTAGTGCCGTGGTAAGAACAGGGCGTAGCCGCGTCAGAGCACCTTCAATAATGGCTTTTTCGACACTCAAACCATCGTGGATTAATTCACGAATAAACGACACCATCACCAAGCCATTTAAAATTGCGATGCCCGACAAGGCAATGAAGCCGACCGCTGCGGAAATGGAAAACGGGATATCACGCATCACCAAAAACAGAACGCCTCCGGTGAGTGCGAGAGGCACTCCTGTAAAAATAATGAGGGCGTCTTTGAACGATCCTAGGGCGAGAAACAACAAGCCCACTATCATTAACAACGTGATCGGAACTACCAGCGTTAAACGCTCTGAAGCCGATTGTAGCTTTTGGTAGGTGCCACCGTATTCCACCCAATATCCCGCTGGGATCTCTACGGAGTCTTTAATTTGAGTTTGAATATCCGCAACAAAAGAACCCAAATCTCGCCCGCGCACATTAGCGGTAACAAATACACGGCGCTTGCCGTTTTCACGGTTGATTTGATTAAAGCCTTCCACCAATTCCATGGTTGCTAATTCCTGTAAGGGAACAGCACTGCCGTTAGATAGCTGAATGGGCAGATACTTTAAGCGATCCATATCCGTTCGACGCGCTTCCGGTAAACGTACCACAATATCCGTGCGCCGGTCGCCTTGATAAAATTGGCCAGCGACTTCACCGCCCAATGCAATAGCCAGCTGATCCTGTAATTCACTCACAGCTAAGCCATATTGCGCCAGCACATCAATTTTAGGTTGTAAGGTCATAATCGGTAGGCCAGTGGTTTTCTCCATTTGCACATCGGCTATTCCTTCCACACTGGAAATCGCTTGTTGAATGTCGTTGCCTAGTTTGTCTAATTGCTCAAAATCATCCCCAAATATTTTAATTGCCAATTCTGCACGAACGCCCGACAACAACTCATTAAACCGCATCTGGATGGGCTGCAAAAACTCGTAGCGATTGCCAGGAATGGGTTCCACCAATGCGGCTAAATCGTCGACTACTTGAGCTTTGGTTTTATTCGGATCTGGCCAGTCGCTGCGGGGTTTTAGAATAATAAAGTTATCGGCCACGCTAGGGGGAACAGCGTCCGTTGCTACATCGGCGGTGCCCACCTTGGCAAAGATGCGTTCAACTTCCGGCATATCTTTTATTTTTGCTTCAAGGGTTTTTTGCAGGTCTACGGCCTGACTCAATGAGGTTCCAGGAATGCGCAGCGCGTGCATCGCAATATCGCCTTCATCCAAGTTGGGCACAAACTCACTACCCAAGCGCGTAGCTAGCCAAGCAGAACCCACTACCAATACGAGCGCAATCGCCACTACCGCCCAGCGCGCTTTTAATGCGATGTTCAATAGCGGTTCGTAAACAGAGCGCGATACTTTAATAATCGCACTGTCTTTTTCTGTTACAGGTTTATTGAACATTAACGCGATACAGGCAGGAACAAAGGTAATCGACAATACAATGGAGCAGAGTAAAGCGATTACGACGGTCAACGCCATGGGATGGAACATTTTCCCTTCCACGCCGGTCAGCGCAAAAATGGGCAAGTAAACGGCCGTGATAATAAATACCCCGAATAACGCAGGACGAATCACTTCACGTGTTGCCTGAAAAACAATCTCAAAGCGTTCTTTGGTATCCAAGCTTTTTCCGGGTGAAGACGCATGACTGAGACGCCGCAAACAGTTTTCGACAATAATAATGGCCCCATCCACGAGCAAACCAAAATCCAGCGCGCCCAGGCTCATTAAATTGGCACTGACACCGGCATGCACCATACCTGTCACCGTCATTAGCATTGCTATCGGAATAACGGCGGCGGTTAGTAAGGCCGCGCGCACATTGCCCAGTAAAAAGAACAAGATGACAATGACAAGTAAAGCGCCTTCGAGTAAATTCGTTTGCACCGTTTTTAAGGTTTTATCGACTAGAGTGGTTCGATCGTAAACGGCGGTAGCAGTAACGCCTTCCGGCAAGCCTTGTTTAATCTCATCCAGTTTTTCGGCCACAGCTTTAGCTACCGTGCGACTGTTCTCACCGACCAACATAAATACGGTGCTCATCACCACTTCGCGACCGTTTTGAGTGGCCGCGCCGCTGCGTAATTCTTTACCCTCTTCAATATTCGCAATATCTTTAATACGCAGCGGTACGCCTTGATCGCTGCGAATCACAATATTTCCGATGTCCTTGAGCGTTTCTTTTTGCCCAGGAACACGTAACAACCATTGCGCGCCGTTGTGTTCAACAAAGCCAACACCGCGATTTTGATTGTTATTCTGAATCGCCTGAATGACATCCTGTTGGGTCAACTCGAACGCCAGTAGCTTTTCGGGTTCAAACGCCACTAAGATTTCACGTTTATAACCGCCGATAGGATTCACTTCCACCACACCGGGTACCCGAAGCAGTTGCGGTCTAATAATCCAATCGTGCACTGAACGTAAATCGGTGGGTGTTACCAGCGACCCGTCTTTATTCAGTGCGCCGGGTTCGGCGTCCACCGTAAACATAAAGATTTCACCCAAGCCCGTGGCTATAGGGCCTAATTCCGGTTCGAGCAAGCGAGGAAGATTGGATCGTGCGCTGGATAGGCGCTCATTCACCAACTGGCGGGCAAAGTAAATGTCGGTGTCATCACTAAAAATAATCGTAACTTGTGAAAGCCCGTAACGGGAAACCGAGCGTGTGTATTGCAGGTTGGGCAAGCCTGCCATTGCGGTTTCAATGGGAAACGTCACCCGCTGCTCAATCTCTTGTGGTGTATAGCCGGGAGCCTCAGTGTTGATCATCACCTGTACGTTGGTGATATCCGGAACAGCATCAATCGGTAATTTGGTGAAATTCCAAATACCCAAACCACTGATGGCCAGCACGGCCACCATAATTAAGGCCCGACGCTGGATAGCAAATTGAATCAAATATTCAAGCATGTTATTTCCTTAAAACGGGTAAACCTTAGTGGTCGTGGGAAGCGCCGGACTTTTCAATATCGGCTTTGATAATAAAACTGTTTTCTGTCACGTATTCGGTACCGGGATTTAATCCCCCCAATACCTCCACCCAATCGCCGGCTTCACGCCCCAGCTCCAACATCCTCACTTCGTATTGGTCACCCACTTTGGCGTACACCACGGTAAAGTCTCTGAAGGCTTGCAGGCCAATCCGTTTCACGGCCAGTGGCACGTTATAGCGTGCGACTTCAATGTCACCGGTAATAAATTGCCCCGCAGACAGTGCATTTTCTGCGTTGATAATATCTACCCGCACGGTACTGGCTTGATTTGCCTTTAGCTGCGTATCAATTGCATTAACACGCCCGGTCAATGCAGTCTCTTGTCCATTAACATGCAGCGTGACTTCGGCGCCTACAGCAACGCGTTTTCGATCAACTGAGAATACCGACAGCTCTGCCGTAAGTTTTGAGGTGTCAACAATCGACACCAAGGTTCGGCCGCCACTTTGCTCACCAGGATTGGCTGCTTTGCTTGTGACCACACCATTAATCGGCGAGTTAATGGTGAAACTTTTTAGGCTCTCATTACTGTTGATGGTGATGAGCTTATCTCCAGCCTTTACCGCTTGCCCTAAGCGCACATGCACTGTTGTAATTTCACCTTCAAAGCGCGCGCTAATGTTGCGCTCGGCGTCGGGCTGTGGGACTAACTTGCCGAACGATTCGATGGTTTCAACTAGCGTGGCTTCACCGGCTATGTCGGTTTGTATCTCCATCGCCTCCGCCACCGAGGGTTCAATACGTGTTCGACCTTCAAAGTTATCGTATTGCCATTGATGTTTCTTGCCTTGGTATTCCGCTTTAATCGTTACCACAAAGGAGTGCGGTTCATAAATCTCCATATCGCCACGTAAAAAATCAGCTTGTGGCTTGAAGTTGATTGTATCGACTACATTCCCTAGACGAGTGAGCGTGACGACCAGAGAAACATCTTCCGGCTTGACGGGCTGTCCATCATTCGTAATCCACACACGAAATTCCGGCGGCACACCTGTTTCAAAAATAGCGAGTTCCAGTACAAAATCTCCATCTTTTAATAGACGTCCACGGTGCGCACCTTTTTCAGGTTCCGCTTCTTGAACTTCTGTTTCAACGGCCAAGCTGAAAGTGGTATATCCAAGAAAAGCTAAAGCAATAAGCCCTGCCATAAAAGGGCGTAGAAGAGAGTTAATCATTGGTTATCCCCGTTGTTTTCAAATTCTTTTGCAGATGAAATTCCTATTAAATTCAGCCCCGTTAAACGCTCAATTTCCGTCAAATTGTTGTGCGCTTTTAAGCGTACATCGATCAATTCCATTCTCGTATCCAAGACTTCGTTTTGTAAGGCATACCACTCTCTGTAGCTGTATTTTCCAAGCGAGTAGGCTTTTTGTGTTTCGACAAGCGCTCGTTCTAGGCGTGGCAAAATATTCTGTGTGAGTGCGTTGTTAATGTGATAACTGTGCTGCAGCTCTTCGTAAAGCACATACAGCTGAGTAGAAAGTTGAATCTCTTTGGCCCTAGCATCAGCCGCGTAGCGTGCCTGCTCGGCGCTAAGTGCCGAAATCTGATGCCGGTTACGCGTGGATTTGCCAAGCGGAAGAGAGACGCCGAAGGTTAAACCGTAATCTTCAGTCGCTTCGTAGCGCCGAACCCCTGTATTAAATCGCCAGCGATTTTTTACCTCTTCACGCGCTAAGGTGATTTCAGAGTCGATAACCCGTTGTTGCGTTAAAAAATATCGTACTTGAGGGTTATTGCTTATCCCGTTTTCCAATGTGTCATAATTGATGATTTGTTCGTTTAGCATTAGCGCTCCGTTTACCCGAACAAAATCGGCACTAGCGCTTCCCCATTGCGATGCCAGAACCTTTTTAGCTGATTTTAATTCATGCCGAATATCTTCTACCTCAAGTTCACGTCGCTCTAAATTAACCTCGGCTTGTAACTTATCAGCAGACGGAGAGCGCCCGGCATCCACCCGTTTTTGTATTTCTCCGAGTATTTGAACGGCGTGTTGCTGTGCATTTTTAGCCACAACTAATCTTTCTTGATAGGCCAGCACCGTTAAAAACGCATGTGCCGTTTGCGCCGCAACATCGTAACGTTGAATGTCACGTTCAATTTCCAGTACGTTTGCCTTGGACTGGACAGACTTGACGCGTTGATCGAGCAGGCCACCCTGCAAAACCCAGCTGATACTGAGCGTTGATTGCGCATTGTCGAGACCCCTGTGTTCGCCAGTACCGAGCGCATCTTCAAGCGTCAGATTGATTTCCGGCTTTTCACCAATAGCGGCTTGTTGGGCCAGCGCATTGGCACTCTTTAGGCGGTATTGATAAGACGCAAGTGCTGGGTGGTTTTGCAAACTAAGTTCTACCGTCTGCCGGAGCGTCAATTCGTTACGAGGTGTTTCATCTGCCATAAGGGGTATTGACAGGGCGAAATAAATTGCTGTTCCGCAGAAGCCTGTAAGCTTAAATAAACAACCAAAAAACCGATTACAGGTCGGTTTTTTGGTTGTGCTAAAGGGGATAAACAATCGCATTAGCGCTCCTTTAAAAGCGTAAAGTTAAAATAAGTGATTTAGTGGCTAAATAGCCGTTCAAGCGCGTGATGAAGTAAATCTACAGACAACGTGCTAAGTAGGGCTGCCGCAATGGAAAACGAAAAAAATAATAAGATCGGAAATGACTGACCTTTGTTATCGTTGAGGAGATACTCAATGCGGAAAGTCAATGGATGGGTAGAAAAATGGCAATTTGACAAGGGCATCGAGCCTGTAGGATGTTGACCTAAACTGGAAACTTTAAGCAGAGTTTTAGCGATTACCGTTTCATCGCTCATCGTAGATAACACAGATTCATCTGCGGCCTGCTCCAAGGCGAGTGAAAAATCGTTATTCAGCTGTTGTGCGATAAACGTCGGGAAAAAAGCAGCCAATAGTGAAAACCCATATTTTCTTAGTGGATCGTACGACCTTGCATGCGCTAATTCATGCTCAGCTACAACGGTTGCTTCTTGTGAAGTTAACTGAGCGCTAAGACCACTTGTAATATATGACCTAGGGCGAAAAAGTCCTGAGGTGAACGCCCGCGACTCCTCAGATTCGATCACCGTCAGACGCTGCTTAGAATTAGTATTCTGTATAAAGAAATCGAGCTGATTAAGTTGCGCATTGGCCTTAACGGCTTTTACGATCTTGGTTAAACATACGCTAAAAAAAACTATGCAAAACACACCTATCGATGCGCCGTGCCAGCTTAGAATTTCAAATTGGTAAATGTGATGCCAGTGCAGAAAAGTGGATAGCCATGTATCGCTTTTTGACGTCAATTCTGGGAGCACAAGCAAAATAACACTGAATAAACTGATAACCCAGGGAAGAATACCGATGCACCACAAAATACTGATTTTGGTATTAGCCTGAAAGCGGTTAAGCGAATTCGAGATGAAGTATATCGTCACGCTGATAAAGATCAGCGATGCGCAGAGACTAACAAAAATAATTGACAGTATGTTCAGGCTCAGCCCCCAATAGCCCAAAATCATTGGTTACCACCAGCACGAGAAGCCGCACGCTTTTCTTCTATCAGCCGTTCGAGTTCATCTAGTTGTTCATTATCAAGATCTGAAGTTAGAGACGAGAAAGCGGCGAGCAATGGACTGTCTCTTGTTGAGCCAAAATCACTGGCGATATCATTGATTAATTGTCCTATAAAGGCATTACGATTTATTGCCGCTTTATATAGGTAAGCGTGACCTTGCTTTTCTCGACTTAACAAATTCTTTTTGTACAGGCGATCTAGGGTGCTTTGAATCGTATTTAACGTACCCCCGCGAGTTTTTTCGAAATGCGCGAATACTTGCTTGGCATCCACTTCGCCAGTATCCCAAATGTGTTGAAGCACTAATTTTTCGAGTTCGCCAAGATTCATAATGCCAATCACGCAGAATTTATAGGGGGGAGTAAGATAACACGACAAAAACCGATAGCCAATCGGTTTTTGTCGTGTGCATTAATTAAATTAGGCAGGGTGTTTGGTTTTAAGTTTAATAGAGTGTCATGGCAAAGGAGGGCCCAGGGGCTTTGAGATGCTGAATAAATGCAAAACAGCAGCCGTTGGATTGGATCTGCACCCCTTAACCCGCTGATCATTAATAATTACTTTGCTCAATTACTTGAGGTAGCTCTTTATGATCGCAACAACTTGATCTAAATCTTCATTTCGCTGCTCCATTGAAATATCGTTTGTACCAAGGTGTTCGCGAATATGACCTTCTAAAACTTCACTCATCAGGCCGTTTACTGCGCCTCGAATTGCCGCAATCTGCTGAAGTATTGCGGAACATTCGACTTCTTGTTCTAGCGCATTCTCCAGTGCTTGCGACTGGCCTTTGATACGTTTAATCCTGGTTAGCAATTGTTTTTTCGCTTTAGTGGTATGTGGCATAATCAATCCTAGATCAATAAGGTATACTGGGGTATAGTATATTAATTGAAATGAATAAAATAGGCTGCTCATGAACCTCGGCGCTACCTCCAAAGATTTAACGCACTCACACATTTTTGATAATGGGAACCCATTAGCAGAACGTAATACAAAGTGGGTCGTGCTGTTAACTACCGTAATGATGGTTGCAGAGATTTCAGGAGGCTGGATTTACAATTCTATGGCCTTGCTCGCTGATGGCTGGCATATGAGCTCGCATGCTTTAGCCCTTGGATTATCGGTGTTTGCCTACGTAGCCGCTCGTCGATTAGCTCATGATAACCGTTTCTGTTTCGGCACATGGAAAATCGAAGTCCTTGGTGGTTATTCTAGTGCAATATTCCTATTAGGCGTTGCGGGATTGATGCTCTACCAGTCAGTTGAACGCCTCATATCTCCGATGCCCATCCAATACGATCAAGCTATCGGTATTGCGGTAATTGGCCTGTTAGTGAACTTGGTTTGTGCTTGGTTGCTCAAAGGTGGCCATCATCACGACCACCATGGTTCTGATCACCATCATCACGATCTGAATTTGAGAGCGGCCTACCTGCATGTACTGACTGACGCGGCAACTTCAATACTGGCGATCGTCGCACTTATTGGTGGCAAATTCTGGGGAGCAAGTTGGCTGGATCCTGTTATGGGCATTGTGGGTGCAGGATTGGTGTCGACGTGGGCATATGGCTTGCTGCGAGATACAGGTCGAGTATTGCTCGATGCAGAGATGGACACCCCTGTGGTAGCAGAAATTAAAGAGGTTATTAATGGAAGTTCAATAGGTGCAGATATCACCGATCTTCACGTATGGCGTGTTGGCAAAGGGAAATATGCCTGTATTCTGTCACTTGCCTGTAGAACCTACACCACCCCTGATTTTTTCAAGAAACAATTGAGCATCCATGAAGAATTGGTCCATGTCACTATTGAGCTAAATTATCCTGAAGTCTTAATTTGATAACAGCAGAGAACATAATGAGTGGCTGTGTTCCCATAGCAATGATGGTTCAGAGAGTTCTTAATGAAAAGATACTTAAATCAAGCATGCGTCTGGAAAGGGCGGTAGGTTGGTCGCCGTTAATTATCAGCTAGAAGAAGTCGATATTCATTCGCATAATTACTATTTTTTTAATAGACCTCCGATATTTTCACACCCCACGTCACTGCCAATAAAATGCAGTGACGTGGGGTGCGGCCCCTTACGAAATCTGACCTGCAGTAACTTTTCTAACATGACGAAAGCATTATCAGGGTTCTTCTAACCCTGTTCCTCGATAATACAACTTCCATGTGTGGCTATTGCACCCTCAATAGCAAATCGGCTCGAAGGGGCTTTTCAAGTTGATTCACGCAACCGCGATGAGTGACTTATCACTTAGTTTTATACGTCAATAAGGAGGAATGCCTGGCAAAAGAAAAAACGAAAGTAGTAGTACTGTCTAAAGCGTGAAAACAAAACAGCGTTGTACCCATCCGGGGATTGGCGCTGTTGGTTATGCCGCTATTCAGGGTTTTTTGGGAGTGGTGTCCCATGACGTAAGCAATTAGTTTTTGAAATTGCTTCTCCATTCACTGCGGTGGCTGGACAGTCATAAACACTGACCAAGACTTTAACACCGCACTGTTCTTATGTTGTTGCGACCGTTCTGAACGGTCGCACGTCTGTTCCGAAAGACACACCGTCTGTTCAGAACAGTCATAGATACTCAAGAACAGACAACAAACCTGACCGGAACGAATAGACATTTACGAATAGGTCATCAAAGACCGATTAGATATTGAATAGCAGCAGCGGCACAACAAATCTGAAGTTACAGGAGCAAATATCTTAGGGTTTATCTATCGCTAAGCACTGTTCAACAACAGTCGGCTGATAGTGGAAGTACCCTTCATCCTTTTTATTTCTTCCATTCATGAAAGGTTAAACGACGACTACGCACGACCACATTGCCGAGAATGTGAGCACGTTTTATTTCTCGACGAGGAGTTGTCTGTGAAAGATCTCAACTATCAGTTAAAGAGCCTGTGCGAACGCAATCAGGATGGCAGTCGTAGTACGCAGGCCGAACGTTTTCAGTTGTTACAAACCATGGCAAACCATCTCAATGAGTTGGGTTATCGACGTATGGAGGCTAAATCTCTTAAGCCAAAACATGTTGATGCGTTAGTGGCTAAATACCTCGATGAGAATCTTGCGCCGGGTACGATCAAGAATCGATTGGCCGCTTTGCGTTGGTGGGCAGAAAAAATCGGTAAGCAAAACGTTGTAGCAAAAGACAATGCCTACTATGGCATTGAGTCTCGCGTTTTTGTCACTAACGTATCGAAAGCCCGTGATCTTGATCAGGATCTACTGAAAAAGATCAGCGACCCCCATTTAAAAATAAGTCTGGAGCTACAAAAGGCCTTTGGCCTGCGACGAGAAGAAGCGATCAAATTTAGTCCAGACTACGCAGATCGAAATACATTTATTCGATTAAAGTCTACCTGGTGCAAAGGAGGTCGGGCACGAGAAATTCCTATACGCACAGATGAACAACGCGATGTTCTAAGGCGGGCGCGATTAGTGGCCGGGAAGGGATCATTGATTCCGTCGCATTTGATGTATGTACAGCAAATGCGACTCTATGAACGTGAGACGCAAAAAGTAGGTTTATCCAAGTTACATGGTTTGCGTCATCGCTATGCACAAGAGCGCTATCTGGAGCTAACTGGCAAACACGCACCGGCGTGTGGTGGCCCAACCCGCAGTGAGCTCACCGAGGAAGAACGTGCGAATGACACAGTGGCTCGTTATGCGATTTCTCAAGAGCTCGGCCATGAGCGTGAGCAGATTACAGCGGTTTATCTCGGGCGCTAAAGTCAGTATTTAGCCGATACGCTTAACGGGCGCTGCCCTGGCCGCTGGGCCTTCCCGCCCTCGCCGGTAGCAGGGGTTGCGCAGTGCTACAACCCCTGTGAAAGGGTAATAAGGTTCGGCGCATCAAGGACTACTCGGCTAACGCCTGTGTTCCTCCTTGACGCGGAAGCTTCATAACGAATCACACTGTGGTTATTGCAGTCTCAATAGCAACGAGCAGCTACGCTGCCAACAAATCGGTATGACTTGAAAACGTTGCCAACAGCAGTTGTTGCGTTAGCCAGTTATACCACCCCTACGGGAGAATGATTTCCCGTAGGGACATCTTTCTCTTTTTTTATTCACGATGAGGAGAAAGATGATGGAGTATTTAGAAATGCGTGGTGCAGTAAAACTCAAAGCAGATGCCGATAAATCTGTTGTGTATTCTGTTCTTGATAAGTTACGAGAAACAGAGTTTTTCGATGCAGGTTATATCGATATAGGCATTGAGGAAAACATTCTGAGTATTAGTGCCGAAGGCACGATTTCAGAAAGTTACAGTACCCGTGCGTTGTTGACACAGCTGCAGGGTCAGTTGACCGAAACGTCGATGATTGGTGTTTCAAGTGTACGATGGGAAACTCT
Organism: Spongiibacteraceae bacterium; assembly: GCA_041677245.1. Taxonomy (GTDB): domain Bacteria; phylum Pseudomonadota; class Gammaproteobacteria; order Pseudomonadales; family Dasaniaceae; genus Oceanicoccus. The sequence continues at coordinate 30,581 of JBAYQJ010000014.1, forward strand.
CGTGGTACTGAAACACTGGCAGCCAACACCGGCTATGCGACTGGAAGTAACCGATCAGCTGGTCTTTGCCAACTAACTTACGCTATAGCACCCACGATAAAGGTCTGACTCCCGTCAGGCCTTTATCATTTTTATCTCTCACTGCCACATTTAAAAAACTCGCTATTTATTCTTTCTTTTGTTTATGAATGCTTTTCGCTGCTAATGGAAAGCTGCTGTCGATAATCTAGTGACGGTTTTCAATCATTGGATGAAAGGCGAGTGTTATGCAGGGTGTTATGTTTAATAAACGTGGGGTAGTTGCAGTAATAGTGTTTATTGTTGCGTCAGCCACACAGGCAGACGCGCCGGATCGTCGTGTCTTTGAGAATCGCTATCTGTCCGTCCAGGTTGGAGCGGAGCACGCTCAAATTAATTTATTGCAAAGCATCATCGAGATACAAGTACCCGAACGGTTTCAAACGGTCGGGGGATCATTGAATTATCTGTTAAAGCCGTATGGTTTTCAGATTGATGATAATCCTGAGTCGAATGAACAGTACCTTTTGTTGATGTTGGCGCTACCCGAACCGCACCGACAGCTAGGGCCAATAACATTAATGGACGCGGTGACTACGCTGGGAGGTGCAAGCTTTCGACCTTTAATCAATCCCGTTAAACGCACAGTACGGTATCAACTCCGTGATGGGTTTGGGAAATTTGTGACTGATGAAGAATTGGCCCACGCGAGAAAACAGTGGTTAGAAGAAAAAGAAAAGAACTCGCCATCGCTAACCGATAAAGAGTTCACCGTACATGTACAGCCAGGTGACAACTTAAGCAGTATCGTTAACGAGCTTGATATCGCGGGTATAACAACCGATCAAGCACTGGTTTATCTTTTTCAAGCGAATCCTCACGCCTTCGTGAGCAGCAATATGAATTACCTACTGGCTGGCGCGGAATTGACGATTGCTCCAGTTGAGCCTGAAACGTTGCCGACTGCAGTTGAAGCCAGTCAGTTGGTCGATGAACACTATCGTTTATGGGTTCAGCGCGAGGTAACACCGTGAATAGCCAAACGACTTTAGCTATTGGGTTAGTTTTGCTTTCGTCTATCTCTATCACTTCGATTGCAGATGCGGCTGAGACTTTAATGAATGCCGCGCAAACGCCCAGCACAGAAACGCCAATTAGCTTAACCATCGAGCTCAAGACTAAAGCTAAACGCTGGAGCTTAGATCAGGGCGAGTACCAGCGTTTTCTCGATTTAATGCAAGGCCCTTTAGGGAAATGGAATCCTGACCTTGATCCCTTATTGGCTCTGGGCATGTTTGCAACTTCATCGCAGCAGGAACAGCGTTATGCTGAGTTATATGCACAGCAGGAATTCGATCTAACCGAGCGAGCGTTGCAATTTCAACAAGCTTACCGCGTAGCGTTTGATAGCTTGTACCCCAGTAAAACAATGTTAGATCAGCGTTTATTAGCGCCGTACTTTGCGCACCAGAAAAATAAATCATCGATGAGGGAGGCCAAACAATTAGCACAGCAACGCTTTGTTGAGGGTGATCGTCTACTTCTCTTTGTTCCCTCGACTTGTTCACAGTGTCTATCGCTTATCAACCGATTGATGAGTCTATTATCGAGCACGCAACGAAGTGGTGTCGATGTGTACGTCAAAAATTCTCAAGATGATGTGGCCGTTAGGGCATGGGCTCAGGCGCACAATATTCAATCCGATTGGCTAGATGAGCAGCGTTTAACCCTGAACCGTGAAGAAGGTTTACTACAGCGGTTGGCGAGCCAATCCTCGGATTCAACTCCCAGCGCTATGCCTATTTTCTTAAAACGCAATGAACGTTTTTTCCAACTAAACAGGGAGAGTTTGGGGCTATGAATTATTGTTTCGCTATGCCATGGATTGCGGGTGTTACGTTGATGCAGTCGGTCGCTACTGTTGCATTAGAAAACGTGCCCGTCGCTTATTTGATTGTCGCCAAGAGCCATCAAGTGCCTGTAGATATTCTTTACGCAGTAGCGTTGGCTGAAAGCGGTAAGCCCTATCAGGGCGAACAGAATCCGTGGCCGTGGGCGCTGAATATCGATGGACGAAGTGTTTTTTGCGAATCCCAGCAAGAGGCGATTCACCGAGTGATCCAGGCAATTCGACAAGAACAGTCGGTCGATATTGGTTTGATGCAGATAAATTGGCGTTGGCATCGGCAGCGGTTTTCCTCTATCAGTGAATCGTTAATCCCTATTATAAATCTCAGTGCAGGTGCCACAATTTTGTATGAGCAGTTTGAGCAGACTGACGATTGGTGGGAGGCCGTAGGGCGCTACCATGACCCCGGGCAAGATGCGGAATCGCTCAATAACGCACAGCGTTATCGTAAACGTGTAAAACAGTATTGGCAGGAGCGGTTCTAATGCGAGGGTTATTCGGACTGCTGTGTCTGTTGTTGTGTTTAGGCGCTCATGCCAGGGAACCATTGACGGTAATTTATGACTCGGGTGATACCTTGCCATTAGAACCCTATTTGCCGAAACGAGCGCCACAAGAAAAGGTTACTACTCAGAAAAAGAACGGCCAATTGGCTTTCAATTTGCCCATCACCACACCCTCGATGCAGCCGGGAAAGGCCACGGTCACCCCTAAAGCATTGCGTTATTTGCAGCAGCCTTTGTTTCTGGTGGGGGCTGATCAGGTATCAAGAGACTGGTTGGCCGAAAGGCGTGAACAGCTTATTCAGCTCGGTGCCGTAGGCCTGTTGGTTGAGGCTAAGGATCGCCAAGAGGTTGAGGCCGTCTTAGCCATTGCCGAAGGGCTAAGGCTGGTGCCTGCCTCTGCGGAAGGCTTCGCGGCTAAGTTGGGTTTAACCCATTACCCCATCCTGCTTTCAAAAGAAGGTTGGGAACAGTGACAGACCGTTATGAAATAGAGGTGTTATTACGTCCTCCTGTCGAACTGTCGTCAGCGATAGTGGCACTGAGTTGTGCGGGGATTGTGCTAGCGGCACCACGGATCTTGATGATGACGCCGTCGGTTGCCTTGTTCAGTGCCGCGTGTCTCGGCGGCATTGGGTTGTGGCGAGGACGACAAGCCTGGCGAGTGATTCAGTACCAGCGCCACCTCAGGCGCAGCCCACGTTATGTTATGTCTTCGTCACAAGTGCCTGTGAGTCAATCGGTGTTATTTTTAGGGCGAGGTTTTCGCTGGAATCAAACTCACACCGAACGTCTTTATGCCGCCCGAGATAAACGGGCTGAGCGTTATCTACAGCCTGGAGTAATCAAACAATGGGTTCGTCGCAAGGAGATCGAATGGGAGCATCTCCCCCTACTAAAATCGATCATGCGATTAACCGCCACAGATTCCCCTCTGAATCCCGTCCGTCCTCCACCGGCCACTGGAGGCGATGCCGTCATTCACGGTGTCGGGATCAGAGGGGAAACCAATGCCACCATGCCGCTCAGTGATCGAGTGGGGCATATGGTGGTGATTGCCCGCACCCGGCACGGCAAAACACGGCTGGCCGAAGTGCTCACCACCCAGGATATACGGCGCGGCAACAACTGTGTGATTGTGTTAGACCCCAAGGGTGATGCGGATTATCTAAAGCGCATTTATGTCGAATCACAAAAAGCCGGTCGACAGTTACTTATTTTTCATTTGGGTTATCCCGAACTCAGTGCCCGTTACAATGCCATTGGTTCCTTTTCTCGTATTACCGAAGTCGCCACCCGAATCGCTAGCCAGTTACCGGGCGAAGGTGATGCCAGTGCGTTTAAAGAGTTTGCCTGGCAATTTATCAATGTCATTGCCGTGGCGTTAGTGGCGATGGGGGAAACACCGGATTACCTGAAAATACGTCGCTATATTACTGACATCGATGCGCTACTGATTTTGTATGGTCGACACTGGTTAGCCGAAAATGGCCCTGAGGATTGGCAGGATGAATTGGGCGAGTTGCAAGATGGCATCAATATAAAATCACTGCCACGTATTGATCAGGGTAAAGACCTTGAAGCCGTGGCGATGGTCAGATACCTGAATGCCCATGCAGGATTCGATCAGGTGCTAGAAGGGTTGCTGTCAGCTTTTCGCTATGACCGTGAATACTTCCTTAAAATCACGGTATCCATTAAACCTTTTTTAGAAAAACTAACCACCGGCAACATCGCGTCTATTTTGGCGCCGGATAAAGCTAACGTTGATGATCAGCGGCCCGTGTTGGAATGGGCGCAGGCGATACGATCCAACGCTGTGGTTTATGTGGGGCTGGATGCGCTCACCGATCCTGAAGTGGCCAGCGCGGTGGGTGCTTCCATGTTCAGCGATTTAACCAGTCTGGCAGGCCATATCTATAAACACGGCATCGCACCTAATGAAGCTGGTCATCGTGACAGGCAACCGCCCAACATTGTTATCCACGGGGATGAATTCTCCGATTTGATCGGCCCTCAATTCAAAACCTTAATTAATAAAAGCGGCGGTGCGGGGTACCAACTTAATCTCTATACCCAAACCTGGAGTGATCCGAATGCCGAACTGGGCAGTGAGGCAAAAGCGGGGCAGTTGGCTGGCAATATCGGCACCATGCTGATCATGGGTGTGAAAGAAATAGCGACGTGTGAGATGTTCACCAAACAACTGCCAGAAGTCAGTGTCAGCGAAATCATGGCCGTCTCTGGTGTTACCGATAATGCAGAGACGGGTGCGGGTATGGGTTTTACATCGAACAATCAAGACCGGGTGAGTATAAGCCGTGTGCCTATGATTTCCCCGGCGGATATTGTAGCGCTACCTAAAGGGCAGGCATTCGTTCTGCTGAGAGGTAGTGAACTGTGGAAAATCCGCATACCCATGCCATCCAAAACGGACGACCAAGAGCTGCCTAACGATCTGGGCGATATGCTCCAACACATGCGGCGTAGCTATACGTCAGTTGTGGACTGGCCCAATTACTATGGTAGATAGCCACTATGGTCGATAGGCAAGGGTGATAAGCCCATGGCTAAACGGCAACAGTATCAGCCCCCCAGAAGAAAAGAACCTGGCCTCATCGGCCAGTTGTTTTCCGCGCTAGTTCAGCTCGTCGTCTGGCTGGTTATCAGCCTGATGCTGTCGATCATCATTGAATGGATAGGCATGATCTGGTTTTGGCCGGAGCAGGGGGCGGATCACGCGAAAACAGTTTTGGCTGCGGATAATGCTTACCTCAATCAGCAACTCTATGATCAATCGCTAAAGATCAAGAACGATGTCATTGCGACAACACACGAGGCAGTAAGCTGGATAGCTCATCAATCTTGGCTTAAAACGCTTCTAAATAACGTACCTGATGTTCCAGATAATAGCTTTTCATCGTTGCAGAAATGGGCGCATTATCTCTACCTTCAATACCGTGACTATCTAAAAGCATCTACCTATGTCACGCAAACCTTTGTGATTAGACTAGCGCTAATCCTGTTCTCGTTACCTATATTTGCAATAGCAGCAGTCGTCGGTGGTGTTGATGGTTTGGTTGAACGTGACCTTAGGCGTTGGGGTGGTGGGCGTGAAAGTAGTAATGTTTTTAACTTGGCGAGAAGGTCAATCGTGCCAGCTTTTGTCGCTGCGTGTGTGGTCTATATCAGCCTACCAATTAGTCTTAGTCCAGTAATTGTCATTCTGCCCTTTGCCGTTTTGCTCGGTTTGGCTGTCCGTATTACATTCGAGCGATTAAAGAAGTATTTCTAATGTGGGCGACTCGTTCTGAATTATGGAAATTCTAAGCATTCAGATGCTTTTGTTCGTAAGTAATACTTTTTTTGTGGTTGGGCAGGTCTTTGAATAGCTTGCCTAGTGAACAAAAGCCTTTGAATTTATTAGGTTTTTATTGGGTTTAACCTTATTCTTAATATATTCTGGCTTTTTTATAAACTACTGGACAAGGTACGCCAATGGCGTATAGTTGGTGCTAATGGTGCTAATGGTGCTAATGGTGCTAATGGTGCTAATGGTGCTAATGGTGCTAATGGTGATTGTGGAAACCACTGTATTTACCAGACTCATTCAGGAATTGATGAGTGATTATGAATATTAAGGAGCTGCAGGAAGCTTTGGTGAATCGACCGGACTTTAGGCGATCTCATTAAAGGCTCAGGTGGTAGCCGAAAAGTTCGTTGGAACTTGGAAAGCACAGGTAAAAGCGGTGGCGTTCGCGCTATCTATTACTGGGTGGTGAACGATGATCATATTCGTATGTTGTATGTTTACCCAAAGGGTAAGCAGGCTAACCTGACTCAGGCTCAGGCTCAGGTTGCACAGTTAAAAGCCATTGTTGAGGAGTGGTGACTATGAAAAAAGATATGTTCGATGAACTGTTGGCCAGTGTCGAGGAAATGGATGGCATCGTTAAAGGTAAGAAAAAAGCGTCTCGCAGCTTTGACTTTCCAGAGCCAGAAGTAAAAGTGATTCGTGAACGTTTAGGTGTATCCCAGGATAAATTTGCAATTATTTTAGGGGTTAGCAAACGTACGGTTGAAAATTGGGAGCAAGGTCGTCGTCACCCGACTGGTGCGGCTCGCTCTTTATTACGGATTGTTGAAGCTGACCCGGAGCATGCTTTGCAGGCGTTGAGTGCATAAATTAATAAAAATATTCTAATGACTGTTGTGTGTTGCAGCGACAGGTTGAACCCACAGCCCATAGCGGACGTTTGATAAGTAGTTGGCTCGATAAAGCGAGAGTAATGGAATATGTTTTGAGGGAAACAAATGATCCTGACTGACAATGAAACAACGGTAGATCTTCTTAATAACGAAGCAATCGCTAGCACGATTATCGAATTACTCCGCTCACGCCCCAGCCATCCAGTAACTATCGGTGTCCACGGAGATTGGGGCGCTGGTAAATCCAGTGTACTAGAGATGATCGAGTCAGGTCTTGATGACGAAGATGAAGTGCTTTGCCTCAAGTTCAATGGTTGGAGGTTTCAGGGCTTTGAAGATGCAAAGATTGCATTAATCGAAGGTATTGTGTCAGGGCTAATTGAGAAGCGTCCTGCATTAACAAAGACCGCAGGTGCTGTTAAGGATGTATTCCATCGTATTGATTGGTTAAAGCTTGCAAAGCGGGCTGGTGGTCTAACAGTCACTGCATTCACCGGCATTCCAACAATTGATCAGGTCCAGTCTTTAGTGGGGTCGCTCGAGTCCATGGTAGGAAACCCCGGCAAGTTTGCTACAAAAGAGAATCTTTTGGCAACCATCGAAGAGGTGAAAGGCGTCTTGAAGCCCAATGAGGCAAAGAATATTCCTGAAGAGGTTGAAGCGTTCCGAAGAGCTTTTGATGACTTGCTCGAAGAAGCAGGAGTTAAACAGCTTATTGTTCTCGTTGATGACCTTGATCGCTGTTTACCAGACACAGCCATTGAGACTCTTGAAGCTATTAGGCTTTTTGTGTTCACCGCACGGACTGCGTTCGTTGTTGCAGCTGACGAGGCCATGATCGAATATGCAGTGCGTAAACACTTTCCTGATCTGCCGGAGAGCACAGGCCCGAGGGATTATGCACGTAATTACCTAGAGAAACTCATTCAGGTACCATTTCGCATCCCTGCTCTGGGGGAAACAGAAACACGAATCTACGTAACACTACTACTGGCAAGCGCCGATCTTGGAGAAGCTGACCCCGCTTATGCAAAACTTATAGACGCTGCGAGGGAGCAACTAAAGCGTCCCTGGGTGAGTGGTGGTCTGGATGCGGCAATCTTCCGAAGGGCGTTGGGTGATAGTGCCGAGAATGCAAACAATGCTCTTGTCCTGAGCGATCAAGTTGGCCCTATCCTGGCTAGTGGAACCAGGGGAAATCCACGACAAATAAAACGCTTTCTCAATACGCTACTTTTACGGGAGCGCACGGCAATCGCCAGGGGCTTTGGCGAGGATATTAAGCTTCCCGTTCTAGCAAAGCTAATGCTTGCCGAACGATTTATCCCAACGCTGTTCGAGCAGATAGCTTATATCGCTGCAATCCATCCAAAGGGCCAATGTGAAGACCTTGGGTTTCTAGAAGCAAGTTTAAAAGCCGAAGTTCCAGATGAGAAACTCAACACCGATGCAAAAGGCGCAGAATCAGTCAAACAAGTATCAGCCCGACCTGAAACGGCAGTACTCGCTGAGTGGAAAGCAAGTGAGGTGGTAAGTGATTGGGCTCTCTTAACACCTTCTCTGGCGACAGTCGACCTACGACCATATCTGTTCGTGACCAAAGATAAGAAGGATTATTTCGGCCCAGTATCGGTTTTGGGACATTTGGCTTCTGTAGTCGACAAATTATTTGGAGGCAAGATGGTCGTTCAGGCGTTTGAGTCGGAGCTGAAACAACTTGCCCAACCCGAAGCGGAGAAAGTCTTCGAGGCAGTGCGCAGCAGGATTATTAGCGCTGGAAATTTCAGTGAAAAGCCTGAGGGCATCGATGGTCTAATTGTACTTGTGAAAGTCCAGCCAGGCTTGCAGGGGTCTCTGTTGGACTTCCTGGAATCGTTACCCAAAGATAAATGCGGATCGTGGGTAGTTGGTGGATGGCAAAGCGTAGTTAAAGATCAGGAGCCAAAAGCACGCTTAACTGCTCTGTTAGAAAAATGGAGTAAAGTTTCGAACAATCAATTCTTGAAAGCAGCGGCTCAGCAAACGCTCAACCAACCGAAAGGAGGCCGTTGATGGGAACTTCAACAGCATATGGTGGCCCAGGAGGCGAGACCCCATTAATTCCCTCTTGGTTGGGAAGCGATCCAGGATCCGAGCCTGATTCGGGGCAGGATGGTGCTCCTTCTCCGGATTCAGACGGATCACCTGCCCCGCCAGATAAACCTTCTATTCCACAGGCTGCAGACCCCCAGCGTTTTTCGGGAGCTCGGAACAACTTTACAAGGTTTGCGGGATCTGGTGGAAGTGATCGGGCTAGCCTCGGTCGCGCGGTTTCTGGGTATGTTTCAAACTCTTCAGGAGGTGCCCGTCAAGCTGCATTACGCATGGGTAGTTCGCGAGGGGCTGGAGCACGGCTACTGGGATTTCTTTCGGATGCTAGTGCAAGAGGAATGCGTGAAGCTTTGCGGGAGTTCAATCTGGAGTCCATGGCGGGGCGTCCCATTTCAGAAGTCTTTGTTGCTTTGGCGGATCATATTTGTCCAGGGGCGGGTAGCGTCGATGAAGGGATTGCACGTGAGGCTTATATAGAGACGATTATTGATCTTGCTGATGAAGGGTTAGCAAGTCTAGACACTTTTACTCCCGAGCAAATGGATACGATTTTTGAGCTATATGCCACACATGCGATCGAAGCAAGAATTTGTAATGACATTGGCACGAAAGTAGTCACTATGCCTTCGAATGTGCAAGTTGCATATCAAGTTGAAAAGCAGTTACGAGACTTTATTCGTGGAGCGGTAAGCGATGCGCTTACCTCAGCACGCGAAAGCAAGCCAAGCGTAACTCAGGATCAAGTATTGGCTTTTGTTGACTCGGTATACGAATCTGCTTTCTCGATTTTAAAGTCGTTGGGTGACGCGGAGGCAGATCAATGAAGCGACAACTATTAGCAGGCCGGTTTGGAGCAGGTGATCAGCTAGATATTCCGATGGGAAGGGATGAGCAAAGAACATTTTTACAACTTGTTGCCGGGGAAAAGTCACTAGATCATGGCATCGGTGATGCGTTATCAAATTTAAATAAGCTTGGCGTTTGCCCTACTGAAATAGGTCTGGATTTGCTCGTGTTAGCTGCACATGTTCATGCCGCTGATACTCGGATTTCCCGAGTACAACAATCACAAGATTCCTGGACTCGGGAAATCCGCCTAGTGGTACCGGTGAGCGATCCAGATAGATGGAATTCTGCCATATCAATACTAAAGAACATGCTGAACTTCTTGACGGGAGATCGATGGGAATTTGGATTTAGAAAACGTCCTTTGCGATTTCATACCATTGTTAAACAAGGAGAGTTAGACCTTATTCCTCCTTCCTTTGACTCGTTGAGTCTGTTCTCTGGCGGGCTTGATAGCCTGATTGGAGCGATTGATTTATTGAAGAATGGTAGCTCGCCATTATTGATAAGCCATTCAGGTGATGGCGCTGCAAGCGATGCTCAGAATAAGTTAATTGCAGGTTTGAAAGATCATTACAAAAATGTTTCCTTTGACCGTTTGCGAGTGGCAATGACGTTCAAGCAGGGTTTGATAAAAGGCGTCGGCTCAGAGGATAGTACACGCGGACGGTCTTTCCTTTTCTTCTCTCTGGGAGTGTTTGCGGGAACAGGTTTTGCGCAACGTTTTACACTTCGCGTCCCTGAGAATGGGCTGATTGCTTTGAACGTACCCTTGGATCCACTGCGACTTGGTTCGAACAGCACTCGAACAACTCATCCATACTACATGGCTCGCTGGAATGATCTTCTGAAAGTGTTGAATGTAAATGGAGAGGTGAAAAATCCGTACTGGGATAAAACGAAGGGAGAAATGGCATCAGACTGTTCAAATAGGGATTTGCTAAAACAGTTAGGTACGGATTCATTGTCGTGTTCTTCACCCACAAAAGGTCGGTGGCAGGGGCATGGGATTGAGCACTGTGGTTATTGCCTTCCCTGTATAATTCGACGCGCTGCATTGGAAGCTGCATTTGGTTCCAAAAACGATACTACTCAATACACTGTTCCTGATTTAGGTGCTCAAGTACTGGACACTCGTAAGGCAGAAGGAGTTCAGGTCAGATCATTTCAGTATGCGATTGAGAGACTCAAAAAACAGCCACAACTTGCGAAGTTGTTGATTCATAAACCGGGGTCACTGGCCGATGAAATTGCACATTTAGATCAGCTTGCAGATGTTTATCTCCGAGGGCTTGCAGAGGTCGGTCAGTTGATCTCTAGTGCACAAACAAGGCCAAAATGATGTTGGAAAGCACCACAGTTAAGTCAGGATTAGTGGATTTCCATTGTCACCTTGATCTTTATTCCGATCATGAACAGGCTGTTCAGCAAGCGGAGTCAGCCGGAATATTCACCCTAGCAGTCACAACAACACCACGCGCCTGGCCTCGTAATAATGAATTAGCACAAAGAACGAAACACGTTCGCGCAGCGCTGGGGCTGCACCCACAACTGGTAGCGGAGCACGAAGCTGAAATTACCATCTGGGATAATTATCTCGCTGAAACACGGTACGTTGGAGAAGTGGGTCTCGACGCAGGCCCTCGGTTCTATAAGTCGATTGAAGCTCAAAAGAGAGTATTCCGTCATGTATTACAGAGGTGCGCGGAAGCCGGAGATAAAGTCCTTTCTGTTCATAGCATCAGAACATCAAAACTTGTTTTGGACTTTATTGAAGAATTGTTACCTCCCGGAAAAGGGAAAGTGGTTCTCCATTGGTTTACAGGTACAAAAAAAGAAGTGCAACGAGCTGTTAAGTTAGGTTGCTACTTTTCTGTTAACTCAACGATGTTGGCTAACGAGCGACATCTGCCCATGGTCATGGAAATACCGATTGATAGAATATTAACTGAAACAGACGGCCCCTTTACGAAATCATTTGATAGACCATCAGTACCGTCTGATGTGGCTTATACAATAGATATGCTTGGTCGCCACTGTGACAAACAACCGACCGAACTGGCTTTGATTGTTAGAACTAATCTTAGAGAGCTACTAGCTGAAAAATGAAATATGGGTACTATAAATAATAGGTGAGGTATTTTGGATTCAGAGAATAAGTTCTAAACGACCGCTCCTGGCCGTTGGGTGACTGATTTATATGTGCTATAACAACCCAAAGAAGACGCTCAATTTTATTTATTATTGGAGGTTTAAAAGGCGTATGAAGATAGATGTTCACGTCCATACAAAAAAGACGAAGCAAGGAGACGCCGCCTCTAGAGAGATTGATGCAAAAAAATTCCATGAAATAGTCTCTTCCACAGAGGTTAAGATAATCGCAATAACTAATCACAATGTTTTCGATTTCAACCAATATGAAGAATTTGTTCATACTGTAGGAGATGACTTTCAAATTTGGCCTGGTGTTGAACTTGATGTTGTTGAAGAAGGTCGGCGCGGGCATTTGCTTGTAATTGTGTCTCCTTCCAGAGCAAAAGAATTTGCAGGCGTGATTTGCGAAGTTACAAAAGACAACAGTCCAGACGATTTTACGATTTCAATTGCAGATGTCATCTCAAAATTTGATACGCTAAATCCAATTTATATTGCGCACTACAACCAGAAGAAACCAGATCTTTTAGATGAGGACATTGATTACATAGTCAACAATACAGAACAAAAAAACAGGGTGCTCAAGGAAGCTACTAATGCAGTTTCAGCAGGGATTTTCATAAGTCATGGCCACGCGTCGATCTACGGTTCAGATGTACAGAACTGGGATAAATACCAAGCATATTCAGACAAACTACCTGATCTACGATTACCAGTCCAAAGCTTTGAACAATTTTGTCTATTACTTGATAAAGACCAAGTCGCCATCGCCACACTTTTGGATCAAAAATATCCGAAAAAAATCACTATAAAGCCCTTTAAAGACGACTTGCCGTTAGAACTAGTTGTCTACAACGATATCAATATTCTTTTTGGCTCTAAGGGTACAGGCAAGTCCGATATTCTCGCTGCAATAGCCAGTTTTTACTCTAACAAAGGAATTGGGTGTAAAAAGTTTGAAGCAGGAACGGTTAAGTTGGAAGAGGAATATGATCTCAGTGGTAAAAATCTAAAAATTGATCTAAAGGACTTTGGCGTTGATTATTGCAATAAAGAGATAGAGTTAATTAGGAACGCCTCAGAGGTCGATGTAACTAGTCTGTCCAAATACAAAAGTTTTTATTCTGACAGTCTAAAAAATAAGAAAGCAAAAAGAATTAAGATCAAAGATTTTTCAACAGTCAGTACACAGAAGTTTGATCGGAATTTTGAAAATGTGCTGAGTTCAGATGACAAAGTAATCACATTCCTTGAATTTCTAAGAGGCAGTGATGAACTCAAAGAAGCTTTAACCGAGGATGAGTTAAGTGCTGTCATATTGATCTTGGAAAAGGCGTCCGCACAGCTTGGTACTAAGGCTTTTGATTTTTATGCTGCGGGAAAAGCGGGTTATTTGTTCAATGAACTAATAGAGTTTTTCAAAAAAGAAATCACAAAAAAAACGGGAACCCCTTCAAAGCCAAGTGGCACGGGATTTCGTGAATATGCTAAAAATCGTATCGGGATAGAACTAGCCGCTCAAACGATACTTCAGAACATTGAAAAAATATTAGAAATTGATGAAACATATGTTGGGAACCTAGATGATAAGGGCGATCTTTATTGTAAAACTGAGATTCGAATTCAGGATGGGATGATTAGCGAAAGTAGATACAAGCCACTTCATAAAGTTAAGAAAATCCCTCAGAAAGAATTTTCAAAATCTATTAAGTTGGTCAAAGAGAAAGCTTATTCTGACAATTTGTTTAATAGTATTTCAGAGCTAAACGAGGTGGAAGGAATAGACGCCATCCCAACAATTCTGGAGTTATTGATTTTTGATAAGTTCTTCACAATCGATGGTGAAGCATACAGGCCTTCCACTGGCGAAGCATCAATGATATTGCTGCACAGGGAGCTTAGTGAGGATAAGGATATATACATTCTGGATGAGCCTGAAAAGAGCTTGGGCAATGAATATATAAACAATGTGATTGTTCCTCTCATTAAGGAAAAGGCAAAGATCGGGAAAAAGGTATTTATTGCTACTCATGATGCAAATATAGCTGTCAGAACCTTACCGTATAACTCCGTTTATCGGCATCATGATATCGAAGGATACAAAACTTATGTTGGAAATCCATTTTCGAATAATCTTGTGGAGCTAAAGGAAGAAAAAAGCGAGATGGATTGGAAAGAAGTCAGTATGAGAACCCTTGAAGGGGGAAGGGACGCATTTGGAGAAAGAGGGCAAATCTATGGAAATACATAAAGCGAGTATAACACAAGTCGAGGATGATTATTTTTTAACGCTTAAATTGCCCGATAATACCCTCAACATTTCCATTACTCAGGATATTCCCAAGGAAGTACAGAAAGTGTTCAACGAGTTGATAGTCGCTCTAAAATCAGGCGCTTTTAAGTTCGACCTAGAGGAAAAAGAGGATGGTGATATCATCTACCATGTGGCCAAAGAGTATATATCTCAACTGAATTCTGAACTCGAAGAGATTTTTGAAGAAATGTGTGAGCATGGCTTAGTTGATGAGAGAGAGAGGACGAATAAGTAATAAAGCTAATTATTTCATTATGTCCGTTCTTGGCCCAGGCTGTGTGAAAACTAAATTTAAAAATATTTATGCCTTAACGAGAGCTATGCTTAGGACTTTTTTCAGATCGGGAAATCATTTGATCAAGCTCTCATTAACGGTTTTTCGACTGAATTAGAAGAGCGCTTGAGTTTTCACACGGTCTGGGCCGGAATAGGATAGTTTAGCTTCAACATAATAAGGCAACCTTATACCCAGCCAGCTAGGCGTTATATGGTGCTGTATATATGTCCACTGTATGATTGACCAGTTCAAAAAACGAGCGTATATTGAAGATGTATCAACATTAGCTGGGCATACAGCCAAGGGGATAAATATGGGAATTAAACCAGGTCCAAAACCAATTGCTAAATCAACTGGAAAACCAGATAGGCGTCGACGGGATAATAAAGATACTCCCGGAAATAAGCCATCACTTAAGCCCCACAAACACAAGAAAGGTGATTAACAAAGGTAAGTTCACCTAGCAATCGTAACCACAATGGCCCAGTAAGCTGAAGCGTGGTCTCGCTTTCGATCGTCTTGTGTCGTGGGTGTTAGTGCCTGTTTTTATCAAAAACCTATGTCCAGAAATAGCTGCTATTGGCCTTCTGCCAAAGTGAATTTCAAGAAAATTACGTTTGGTTGCACTGTGGTCTTCTGAAGTAACCGGTTAATACCTATTCATAAAAGCCATATTGTATAATTAATTTCTTTCACCTTAGAAAGCTTTCCCGTACCCCTAGCTTAAAATTTCCATGATCATTGTCCCATTCGAGGACGATGATCATGCGACTACTACTATTACTATTCATTTTCATAATTGTTGGGCTATCGGTCCCTACATACGCCATCACCGACCAGGAACGGTCGATTCTTCAGCGGCTACACACAGAGCTGGAAACCATTACCAATATCATTGATGAAGCCCAACAAGCCGCCAATCCGCGCGATCGCAGACAGGTCGATTACCAACGTCTGAGCAACGACTTACAAAAAATTCAACAAGGTCTTCTGGATGCCATCAATGCTGAACGGCGTGAACCCCGATCATTACCACCCGTAGTCGGAGATTATCGCTGATGGCAGTCTCTGCATCTCAAGAGGCTGCTTTTACAGGGGCTACGTTGGGTGTCCCGATGGGGAGTTTTAGCCTAACGATTCTTCTAGTTTTTTATTCCGTGCTTTATATCTGGGTAGCCTGGGTCATTGTCACTCAGTGGAAAGCCTGGTCACACCGCAAGATTAATTTTTATGATTTTCTGACTCGAACAGTCCGTTCTATTTTTCTAACCCTCGTTCTTGGCTTCCTACTGCGATAGCGCTAACGAAAAATATACTACGCAAAACTAAGAGGAAGACTATGAATACCACAATGCATGAACCTACCTTTAATAAGGGGCGGTACTTTATCCTGTTTTCGATGTGTTGGCTCTGGCTGGTGTCAACGTCGGTACAGGCACAATTGCCGACACCTGTTAACCCAACGAGCGGTGCTCCTAACGGAAACTATTTGGCGTTCATGGAAGGATGGACAGGAGACGCCGTTGACTATATCGCACTGGCAATCTCTGGTGCGGGCTTTTTGTGGGTTGGCTGGATTTTACTTTCCAAGTTCAATGAAGCCCGCAGCTCTAATGATCCCGATTGGGGTTCTGTAGGGCTGACGGCGGTAATTGCTGGGGCTTTACTGGCTATTGTGTCCTTCTTCTTGAACGAAGCCGTCGGAATAATCTGATGATAGATTCGCTGCAAGAAACTAATGAGCTGTTGCCAGTGCGCCTGAACGCTGAACCCTCGATCTTCAAGGGTTGTTCTCTTTCAGAATTGATGCTGCTGGTCACAGTGGGCGGTATTGTGCTGGTGCCTTGCAGCGTCATTGTATGCGGTTTATTTGGTTATCTGATGATGGGTGCCGGTATCGGTTTGCTGCTGGTTATTGCCTGGGTTGTTATTGGCGCAACGGTATTGCAAAAACTCAAGCGCGGCAGGCCGTTGGGTTTTTATCAGTTGCGATTACGGCTATGGCTTGAAGATCTCCATCTGTTGCGTTCGTCGTTTATACGACAAAGCCAGATTTGGGATGTTGGTCGGAGAGTAGAGCGATGAAAATTCCCCAACCGTTTAGAAACAATCAAGCGCGGCAGCGTCTATTAGCCACCTGTGATCATATTCGTACGTTACGTATTGCAGTGGTGTGCCTGATCATTACGGTGGTTGCTCTGTGGTGGCGTAATGGCGCTTTACAGGAGACGCGGCGACTTTATATTCCGCCTGACCTAACTCAAGGCATGGTCACCCATTTTGATGATGTGCCTGCACCGCTGGTTTATACCTTTGCGTATTATATTTTCCAGCAGTTAAACCGCTGGCCAAGTGACGGCGAAAAAGATTACCCCAAGCAAATTTATGCGCTGCAAGGTTTTTTAACTCCCGGATGTCGGTCAGCATTGGAAGCGGATATGAATACCAAACAGGGGCTGGGCGAGCTGCGGCAACGGGTTCGCTCACTGCAAGAAGTGTTAGGGCAATCATACACCCGCCAACGCGTTGAGATTGAAACCGGTAGTGCTTGGTTAACTTGGCTGGATGTCAATGTCATAGAGTCGATTGGAGGCCATCCTGTTAAAGATGTGTTTCTGCGTTACCCCTTACGCGTTGTTCGCTTTGATGTAGACAAAGAGATCAACCCCTGGGGTTTAGCATTGGCTTGCAATGAAGCGATGCGCCCGGTGCTTCTACAAAAGGATGAAATTGGAAAGCCTTTTCAGCGACCAGGAGGTGAATTATGAAAGGCCGTGTTCGATGGATGTTTGGCCGATGCTTGTTATGTGTTGCATTGGCCATGGTTACCGTAGCGGCGATTGCGGATACGCCAGAGCGTATTTTGTGGGACAAGCGTCCCATCAATGTTCAGCTGAAAATTGGCCATGAACGACTTATTCATTTTCCCGATGAGATGCGGTATTGGCTACCCGATAGTATTAAACACAAAGTGTCGGTGCTTGCGGCTAATGGTGTTTTATATCTCAGGGCGTTGGAGCCGTTTCCGCGTACCCGTATCCGTGTTCAGGGGTTGAGTGATCAACAGGTTTTCTTGTTGGACGTTATGGCGGGTGAGGTCGCAACGGTCGGTGATGAACTAATAGTGATAACACAGGAAAGCGTTAGGAACCTTAGTAAGGAAGCTGCCTCGCACAAGACAGCTGAGGATTGGCGCATTCGACTGACCCGTTATGCTGCGCAGCAACTGTATGCGCCGGAGCGTTTAGCGGGTGGCGATAGTGCTATTAAACGTATTCCGCTTGAATTGTCGACGCCCGTGCCATTAATTCGCGGCGGCCTGGTTGAAACCGTACCGATAGCGTCATGGCAGGGTAATGGGTTGACGGTGACCGCCGTTAAAGTTCGTAACCTTTCCACGCAGTCTCTGCAGTTGCGGTTTGATAAGTTCAATGCGCTACCGGTGTTAAATCTGAATGATCGCCTTAGGGGGGATTGGTTGACAGCGACACTACAGCATAGCTATTTGGGATTGGCAGGCAGTGACAACGATACAACAACGCTGTACCTAGTCTCTCATCAATCCTTTCTTGAAAGCTCGAAACTGACTCCTTTAAATGCGAAGCAACATAGTGGGGAGCAGCACGATGGCTGAAAAGCGCATGAACCCCTTACTTATTGGTGGCGTATCACTGGCTATTGGCTGTTTGTCATTGGTTATGTGTTCAGAACGACAAGAAAGTTATCAACCTATCGAGCAGATGCCGGGTTACGACCCAGCATCAAAACCGCAGGACGGTGACACGCAAACTGACACTATCAAAGCCTTGCAAGCCTATGCCCGTGAGGCGGTGAAAAAGGCGGATACACTCAATACATCGACCAAAGAAAATATGGGTAAGGTGTTAGAGAATCAGCAAAAAGTTTCAAGGTTGGAAGTGGCGAACCAGCAGACGCAGGCAGAATTGGATGAAACCAAGGTGACAATCGGTTCCCTGCAACAACATCTCGGTGAGTTAACACGTGAACTGGCTGACCTACGAAAGGAAAAGTCTCCGTCTAATATTGGGCAGCTCAATCAGGAGGGATTGCCTGTTGGCTTTGGTTTCGATGGCCCGAATTTAGTGCCGGTTAACCCGGATCAAGGCGTTTGGCATAACCCGATTGATTATGACGAACCGGAAACTGCCGATGGACAAAATGGCCGTTTTACAGGCTTATTACCTCGTTCGTCCAAAACGAATCAAGCGCATAAGGCGTCTCAAAATACACAGAGCAAAAATCCGGTTGTGGTAGAACCGGTGTATACGCTACCCAAAGATGCGACGTTGACCGATGGGCTGGCACTGACGGCGTTGATTGGCCGTATTCCTGTGGAGGGCCAGACGCCCGATCCTTACCCGGTAAAAATCTATATCGGTAAAGAAAACCTGTTAGCTAATGGTCACGATATGCCGGAAGTCGAAGGCATGATTTTCAGTGGCTTGGGGTTTGGTGACTGGAATCTTTCCTGTGTCAGTGCTCGCCTAACATCGGCCACCTTCATCTTTGAGGATGGTTCCATCGTCAACCACAGTAGCCAGGGCCAGCCCTTGGGTTATATTTCTGATCCTAGCGGTGTGCCCTGTGTTGCCGGTCGCTTTGTTACCAACGCGCCGTCATTTATTACTCAACGTATTGGTCTAGCTGGATTAAGTGCGGCTGGCTCTGCCTATGCTGAAGCGCAACAGCAGCGCCAAACATCGTCGCTAACTGGGTCAACCACGAGCACTGTCGTAGGCGATATTAATAAATTGGTAGCCGGTGAAGCGGTGCAGTCAGCCACCGATGAAGTTAGCCGCTGGCTGTTGGCACGACAAAAACAGAGTTTTGATGCGGTGGTGGTCAACCCAGGGGTAGAGGTGTCTGTCCATTTGGATCGCAGTTTGTCGCTGGATAAAAGTTCGATTGCAAGGAGGTTACGCTATGCGAAAAATGATGCTCATATTGATAGCGATTTGGATTAATGCCGGACTCTTGTCGGGTTGCGCTAGCTCTAAGGCGAAAGTATTTGGTACTGATATGCCTTCAATGAAGACGATTCATGATGAAAAGTTTCATCATGCTAACAATGAAGTATTGGATAGGCCACATCGATCCGCCAGTGATGAGGTGATTGAAACGCATGAAGAATTTCAGTGGTTACCTAACCCGACGTTGCGGATGTATGTATTCAAGCATCTGACAAACGCAGGTAATCCGGTGCCGGGTTACAGTACATTTTTCCGCCTTTATACGCGGGATAATATCGCGTCTCCCGGCGAACAGGGAGGGTGGGAATAGCTATGGAATTTAAGTCTTCAAAAAAAATATCAATAGTTACCGATGCGAATATCGATCAGCTTTATCGTCGGCCAGTTTCATTAAGTGAGTGGTTACCGTGGGTAGATTACGACGAGGCGTCTGAGACCTTTACCCTCGAAGATGGTTTTAGTGCTGCGGCGATGTTTGAAATTACCGGTGTTTCTACTGAAGCCCGTTCAGAAAAATTCTTGCAGGAAGTTCAGGCCAATATACAAACCTGTATCAATCACACAATACCGGCACACGACAATCCGTTTGTCCTGCAGTGTTATGTTTCGGATGAGGATTCTCTATCGAGCTTGTCGAAATCCCTCGAAGTCTATGCTGAGCAAAATGGCAGGCAGTCACCGGAGCATCGCCTGCTTGCGAAAAGCTTTGTTGCTTGTATGCAGCGGCACTTTAAACGTATGACGCAGAGTACTGGATTGTTTGAAGACACGACCGTGACAGGAGGAAGTTGGCGGGGCAAAGTGCGCCGAGTGCGCGTATTTCTTTATCGTCGACGCGCTATGGGCGATAAGGAATCTATCGATCCTGTGACTGAGATCAATCAAGTGGCTGAACGTTTTGTGACGCAGATGGCGGCAACGGGTATTGGTATTTGCCGGTGTGTCGACCATGAACTTTATGCCTGGTTATTGCGGTGGTTTAATCCCAAAGCGGAAGTGACAGCAGGAGATTTAGATGTACTCACGGAGCTGATGTCACTTCCCGATAAGCAGGATCAAGCATTTAGTCATGACCTGTCTGATCTGTTGTTTCTCTCCCAGCCATCATCGGATAGTGACCACGGTGTTTGGTGGTTTGATGACTTACCACATCGCGCGATTACGGTGGATGCATTGCGACGAAAACCATTGCCTGGCCATTTTACCGGCGAACGACAGGTTGGCGATAATCTGTACGCGCTATTCGATAAACTACCGGAAGGCTCCATCCTCTCACTCTGTTTAACACTTCAACCGCAGGACTTGGTTGAGAATCATATAGTGCAGGTACTGAATGCCGCGAAAGGAGAAACCGCTGAGGCGATGGCGGCGGAGCAGGATGCTAAGGAAGCGTTGAAATGGATGTCCCACGGTGATTATTTACTACCCACGACCATAACGCTGTTTACACGCGGCGATTCGCTGGCAGATCTGCAAAAGAAAACCAACGAGGCCAATGCACTATTATTGGCCAATGGTTTACACCCTATTCGGGAGAAGGATGAGTTGTTGCCGCTGGATACCTATATTCGCCAGCTCCCGATGAACTATGAACCACAGCGCGAGAAAATTAATCGTAAAAGTCGTTTGCTGTTTTCAAGTGATCTGGCGAGATTACTGCCATTCTATGGTCGCAGTCGGGGTACGGGGCATCCGGGTATGGTGTTCTTTAACCGGGGTGGTGAGCCTTTGACATTTGATCCGCTCAATAAACTGGATCGTGCCAAAAATGCTTTTGGTTTGGTGTTAGGGCCACCCGGTTCTGGAAAATCTGCTTTGATGGTGTACGTGCTCTTGCAGGTTGTCGCGATTTACGGTGCGCGTATTTACATCATTGAAAAAGGTGGCTCATTTAAGCTGTTTGGCGACTATTGCAAATACTTTGGATTGAGCGTCAATCAGGTAACCCTTCACCCAAAGGAGGACGTTAGCCTGCCGCCCTTTGCGGATGCCTATGAAATGCTCGAACGAGAGCGAGCTCAACGGGCAGCATTTGATGATGAGGCGTCACTGGATGCATCAGATAATAGTGATGATCTTGAGGTGCGTGATCTATTAGGTGAGATGGAGCTGAAAGCCCGTATCATGATCACTGGTGGCGACAGCAAGGAAGAAGCGCTCATGACGCGCGCGGATCGGCTGACGATTCGAAAAGCGATTATTATTGCGGCGGAAGAAAAACAAGCATCTGGCAGTACCGAAATTGTACTCACTGAAGATGTTGTTAATGCGCTGAATACATTATCTGAAGCGGAATCAGGAACCCCAAAACGTAGAGAGCGTGCAAAGGATATGGCGGATGCGATGGCTTTGTATTGTTCGGGTACAGCAGGGCACTTTTTTAATCGGCCCGGCAAGGCTTGGCCGGAGGCCGATGTTACTATTTTCGAGATGGGCATGCTGGCCAACGAAGGCTATGAAGACCAATTGGCCCTTGGATTTATGGGCTTGATGAATCAAATTAATGGGGTGGTCGAGAGAGAACAATACGACCATCGCCCGACCTTTGTATTAGGTGACGAAGCGCACTTAATTACCACTAATCCTCTGCTAGCAATCTTTCTGGTCAAGATCGTAAAAATGTGGCGCAAGTTAGGTGCCTGGTTATGGCTGGCGACACAGAACCTAGAAGACTTTCCCGATGCCGCTAAAAAACTGCTCAGCATGTTCGAATGGTGGATTGCCATGGTTTGCCCAAAAGAAGAGATTGAGCAAATTTCGCGTTTCAAAGACTTAACTGACGAACAAAAAGGTATGCTTCGTGCCGCTAGAAAGGAACCTGGAAATTATACGGAAGGTGTTGTCATCGCCGATAATATCCAGTGCTTGTTTAGAAATGTACCGCCACCGTTAGCTTTGGCATTGGCCATGACCGAAAAGCATGAAAAACAGCAGCGAGCTGAGATTATGAAGGCTCAGCACTGTTCTGAATTGGAGGCAGTATTTGCATTAGCAAACGCATTGGAAGATAAATAAAGTTAATTGATTATTTGTCTCGACATGTCTCGTTTGGAAATTCCAATTCTATTGTTGTATGCGATAAGTCATAGGGAATTAGCAGTGTTGCTATCTCATCCTTTATTTTGGTCTGAACTAAAGGGTCAATAGAGTTATTAAGGGTAAGGTGAGCGGTTAAAACATTGTTATTGCCATCAAGTGACCAGAGATGAATATGATGAACATCACTGATATAGGTTAATGATTGCAGATCATTTATAATTTTTAGCCGGACTGTCTTATCAGGTGTTGCCTGTAGAAAAATCCGAATGGTGGAAACAAGATTCTTCGCCACATTAATTAAAATAAATAAGGTAAAACCGATTGATAATACTGGGTCCAAAATGGGGAGATCGACGAATAGTAAAATGATTGCGACAATGAGGACTGCGAACCAGCCAAGCACATCTTCAAGTAAATGCCAGTTTAGAATACGCTCATTTAATGATTTTCCTGCACTTAATTTATAAGCTGCAAAGCCGTTGACTAAAACTCCGAAGATGGCCAGTGCTATCATCCCTTCAGCATGTGGCATTTGTGGGTTTAACAATCGTGGCAGGGCTTCGCTCAATACCCAAATTGAGCCACCAACAAGTACTGCGCCATTAATTAGTGCGCTCAGCAATGAAAACCGTTGATAGCCATAGCTGAAGCTTTCATCGGCAGATTTGTCGGATACTTTGTTAAGCAGCCAAGCGAGTCCAATGGACAAGCTATCGCCAAGATCGTGAACGGCGTCAGCCATGATGGCTGTACTGTTGGTCAGCCAGCCGCCGATAAACTCGATAATGGTAAAGCCGACATTGAGGAAGAAGGCCCAGCCAATACGTTTAGAGGAATCATTGTTGTCGCTGTGGACGTGATTGTGCATGGTTAGCCTTCCGCTTTCATTTTTTCAAGATAGTTGGCGAGTTGTTTCTTGGCGTCTTCTTTAGTTGGGAATGGTCCTAAATTTTCTCCGCCTCTCGTTAAAAAATACCATTGACTATTTATACAATTAACTCGATGTGTTCTGAATTGAACTCTCGTTAAGGAATCCTCTTTGCGTTGCATCATTAGGTCCTCAAAGTGCTAACCCATGAAATAAAACATGTTCTCATGGGTTAGCTATCCTTGGCTTTAATTATCCGGGCCGCCAATCGGTAATGCTTGCTCTATGGGGCTAACATAAACCCAGCCGGAGATGTTAGGCCCAATTCTTCCCGTGGTACGAATAATTCCAGTGACGTCATCGACTTGTGAATCTTCGCAGACTAATGAAATTCGAACTTCAGAAATAATGACTCCAGCATCAGTAGAATACGTTTGTTCGGATTCATTAAGTGGCTTTAACGTTCCTTTCACATCGAGCAAGGTTATGTTTTTATAACCGGCATCACGTAGAGCTTCGACGACGATGGCAGAACGGACATGGTGTATAAATGCTTTGATTTGTTTCATGACGTTACTCCATGATTTAAACAGTTGTTTATAGTTGAACAGCTGATCTGGTCATAGAAGAGGAGCTCTCCTATGACCAGGCTATTAATCGTTAAGATGCCATTTGATTCTCTTCAGTAATTTCTTTTGGCTTGCGGTAAGCCATCCGGTATAGGCCTGGCAGTACCAGTAACGTTAATAGGGTAGAGGAGATGATTCCTCCTATGACTACGGTCGCCAAGGGGCGCTGTACTTCTGCGCCAGTGCTGGTGTTAAGAGCCATGGGAAGAAAACCCAGCGCTGCTACCAGAGCCACCATCAATATCGGGCGCAGCCGCAACATTGCCCCTTGTTGTATCGACGTATCGATATCATCACCTTGCTTCAAGCTATCTCTAAATGCTGACACCATCATCACGCCTGTCAGTACGGAAACTCCACAGAGGGTAATGAACCCGACACCTGCGGTAATTGACAAGGGAATATCACGCAACCAAAGGGCAATAACCCCGCCAGTCAGGGCTAATGGAACACCACTAAAGACGAGTGCTGCATCTTTGGCTGAACCAAAGGTCATCATGAGCAGGGCAAAAATCATGACTAGCGTGACCGGCACTAACAGGCTTAATCGCTCAGTCGCCGATTGCAGTTGCTCAAACGTGCCTCCATATTCCAACCAATACCCGGGAGGTAACATCACTTGCTGTTCAATCTGCGCTTGCACGTCGGTAACAAAACCGCCCAAATCTCGGCCTCGAACATTGGCACTCACTACCAGGCGCCGTTTGCCGTTTTCTCGGGAAATTTGGTTCGGTCCCGGAGCAAGGCTGAGCGTTGCCACTTCATTAAGTGGAACATAACCTCCTTGCGGTAGTGGTATTGGCAAGCGCTCCAGGGCTCGTAAGTCGTTGCGGATTTTCTCAGCTACCCTGACAACAATAGTGAAACGCCTGTCTCCCTCAAATATCAACCCGGCCTCTTCACCGCCTGTTGCAGCGGCTAATACCTCTTGCACATCGGCAACATTAAGGCCGTAGCGATACAGAGCAGAACGATTGGCCTCGATCGACAATATGGGCAGTCCGGAAACCTGTTCGACTTTGACACCTTCGGCACCTTCAATGCCGTTGAGTACGGCGGCAATCTCTGTACCTGATTTCAATAGATGATCAAGGTCATCGCCATAAATTTTAATACCCAGGTCTGACCTAACACCGGAGATAAGTTCGTTAAAACGCAATTGAATCGGTTGGCTGATCTCGAAGGCGTTACCGGGGATGAGCGCCAGTTTCTGTTGAATATCATCCAGTAACTGGGCTTTGGATTTATCGGGATCAGGCCAGTCAGCGTGATCCTTTAACATCACATAGCCATCCGAAATATTGGGCCCCATGGGATCACTGGCAACTTCAGCGGTGCCGACTCGCGAAAAGTAGGTTTTCACCTCCGGTATTTCCAGCACTGCACGTTCAAGTTTAAACTGCATGTCTAGCGATTGCGTGAGACTGGTGCCGGGAATGCGCAACGCCTGAATGGCGATATCACCCTCATCCAGATTAGGAATAAACTCGGTGCCCATTTTTGTGGCCAGCCCACCAACGCCGATGACAAAAAGTACTGCACCGGCTAACACGCCTAATCGAAATTTGAGTACCCAAGCTAAAATAGGGGTATAGGCACGTTTTGATTGTCGAACAATGATGTTGTCTTTTTCTTCAATATGGCCACTGAGCAACAGTGCCACCGCAGCGGGTACAAAGGTTAATGAAAGCACCAGAGCAGATAACAAAGCAATAATGACTGCCATAGCCATGGGCGTAAACATCTTCCCTTCCACACCTGTGAGGGCGAGGATCGGTAAGTTAACCAAAATCACTACCAGCACGCTGATTAAACTGGGTGTGAACACCTCACGTGTTGCAGAGAAAACGGTTTGGAAGCGTTCTTCCAAGTTAAGTATGCGGCCCAGATGATGCTGCCGGCCAGCCAGTCTTAGAATGCAGTTCTCCACAATAATGACTGCACCATCGACAATAAGGCCAAAATCCAACGCCCCCAAACTCATCAGGTTGGCACTGACTTTGGTCTGTACCATGCCTGTCATGAGCATCAACATGGAGAGCGGAATGACCATCGCGGTGAGTAATGCGGCGCGGACATTGCCAAGCATAACTAATAAAACCACGACGACCAGTACAGCACCTTCGAGCAGGTTTTTCTGTACGGTTGCAATGGTTTTATCGACCAGAACGGTTCGGTTATAGACAGGTTCGGCAGTGATGCCTTTGGGGAGTGTTTTATTAATCGCTACCAGCTTTGCGGACACCGCTTCTGAAACGCTGCGACTATTTCCGCCCAGTAGCATGACAGCTGTGCCGAGTACGGTTTCTTCGCCGTCGCGGGTTGCCGCTCCCGTTCTAAGTTGTTTGCCAAAACCAACGTCGGCTACATCCGCTATAGTTATCGGAATACCGTCTTTATGAGCGACAATAACCTTCTCGATAGCTGCAATGTCAGCAACTTGTCCCGGCGCCCGAATCAGGTATTGCTCACCATTTTTTTCTATGTATCCCGCACCTACATTGGCATTATTTTTTTCTATCGCTTCAACTAAGTCGTCAAAGCTGAGGTCGAACGCCAACAGCTGAGACGGATCTGGGGTGATATGAAATTCCTTTTCAAAACCCCCAATGGTATTTATCTCCGTCACGCCAGGCACCAATCGCAATTGAGGGCGAATGACCCAATCCTGCAAAGTGCGCAGTGCGGTAGCATCGTATTTCTTGCCATTGGCTTGGCGGGCATCTTCGTCTGCATGGACAGCGTAGTGAAAGATTTCGCCAAGACCAGTTGCAACCGGCCCCATCACTGGTTCAATACCTGACGGCATATCGCTTTTGGCCTGCTGCAATCGTTCATTGATCAGGTTGCGAGCAAAGTAAATATCCGTACCTTTCTCAAACACGACGGTGACTTGAGAGAGCGCGTATCTCGATAGGGAGCGGGTACTTTCCACGTAAGGTAAACCCGTGATCGCAAGCTCGACTAAATAGGTGATGCGTTGCTCAACTTCCAGCGGTGAATAACCGGGTGCCTCGGTATTGATTTGTACCTGAACATTGGTGATATCGGGTACTGCATCAATCGGCAGGTTTTGATAATTCCAGATACCCAGTGCACTGACGACGAGAACAAAAAACATCACCAGCCAACGGCGGGCAATAGAAAATTGAATAAGTTTATCGATCATAGCGAGGCCCTTTTATGGTCTCGCACTACGAAATAACGTAGTGCTGGTGGCAAAGAGTTACGACTTTGTATCGTAATGCGTAGGTGGTGATTAATGTCCATGCTCCGCATCCTCCTTGCCCATTTCAGATTTCAAAACAAAACTATTTTTGGTGACATAGGTTTCACCAGCAACCAACCCAGACAGTACTTCAGTGGTTTCACCATCGGTGCGCCCGAGAGTGATCGAGCGTGGCTCAAAACCTTCTTCTCCTTGTATGAAGATAGCCGTTTCTCCTTCCACCAGCTGCACCGCTTCACTCTGAATAACGGTGGACGCAGCCACTTCTGATAAAGTGATTTCAGCATTAACAAAAAGCCCCGGCTTCCACTGATTATCTGCATTGTTAAGTAAGACACGTGCTGTAGTGGCTTGGTTGGTACTGTTACCCTGAGGGGAGATATAGATAATTTTCCCTTCGCCAGTAGCGGGGTTGTTAGCACTCTTTATCCTAACGGTTTGCCCTAACGCTGCTTTGGCTACATCTTTGGGAAACAATGACAGATCTACCCAGACGGTGGAAAAGTCTTCAACAACAAACAAAGCCCTATCCGATGTTTGCTCGCCAATGTTGGCGTTACGTTGAGTAATAACGCCATTAAGTGTTGAAAGCACAGAGTAATTTTTTAAGCTTTCATTTGCTTCAACCGTAACCAGCAACTCACCTTTTGCCACGTGATCGCCAATTTTTTTGTTAACTGAGCGGATCACACCGTCAAAGCGGGCACTGACTGATTGCACTTGTTCTGCGTTATTCTTAATGACGCCATACACGGGAAGCGTCTCTCGAATATTGCCAGGTCCAACTTGGGAGAGACTAATTCCCGCATGTTTGATTTGCTCTTGTGTGAGCTCGATGTGGCCCTCTTCATGTTCTTCCTCAGCGCCATGATCGTTTTCCGCAAGCGCTACTGCCGAGGTGAAACAGAGCGTGAAAGTGAAAATCGCATTAATGATTGGTGTTTTAATTGCATCGTTTATATTCATCGTACTGATCCTGAAAATTCGGTTGATTCGCCATATTGCGTGGCGGATAAAGGCTCTGCTGTCAGCTGTTCAATTTCGGCACCGTAGATGAGTGCAGATGAAGCCGATTCGATCAACGTACGCCGGGCATTGAGTAATTCCTGTCTTGCGGATACATATTCCAAATAGCCATAGCGACCGCGTTGGTACGCAGCCTGTGTTTCTTTTAGCGCATCACTCAGAGCAGGAATAATGGCGCTTTGCAGTTCTTTTGCGGCGAGAATGGCTTGTCTTCTGTTGTGAAATGCACGAAATAATTGTGTGTGCATGCTCAGTAATGCCACTTCCTTTTGCACAGAGATTTCATTGCGTTGAGCAAGTGCTGTCGATACCGCCCCGGAATTTCTGTTCGAAGAGAACAGCGGCATACTGAAACCGGCAACCAGTGCAGAGTCGTCGTTCGCCTGGAATCGACGCACGCCTACCGACCAGCTGATATCCGCTTTCGACTGTGTTTTGGCAACGCGGACTTCCGCATCCCTGAGTCGCTCTTCCGCTGCAAAAATTCGGATAGCCGGATTCTTCTCCATTTTTGCAAAGAGCGTATTAAATTCAACGTCAGTGCCAAAGTGGTATAAATCACCCTCAACGCTGGCAAAATTGGGCGATGATTCACCCCAGAGCGCAGCAAGCGATACCTTTAAGTAATCAAGTTGTTGTTGCGTGGACAATAGCGTGAGTCGCGCTTGAGCGGCGGCAGCTTGAGCACGCTTTACCTCGGCATCGGGCGTTGCACCTGCATTGGCACGTTTTTTCACGATGTTAAGCGTTTCATCGGCGAGGTCATTCGCTTCTTTCGCCAGGGAGACCTGCTCTTGTAAGGCGAGCACATCCACGTAGCGCCGGGTCACTTCGCCTAGCAACTCCAGTGATTCCACTTGTCGCTGTGCATCGAGAACAGACCGACCACTAGAAACAATACCCCGTCGGGCAGCGCGTTTGTCGCCCATTTCTAAAACAGACGAGAGCGAAACGGTAAGTTCTGCACTATCAAAACCACTGAACTCATCGGAACCTGAAAAATTTTCAGCGTCAAACCCCAGCTCATAGGCGGGTCTTAACGTCGCAATTTCCATTTGTCCGCTCAGCGCAATGTTGCGAAAATCAAATACCTTGAGGGATGGGTTTTGTTCGATGGCACGCTTTAGTGCTGTATTGAGAGTGAGGGTATTGTTTGTAGATTCAGCTTGTGCAAAAGAAATTTGCCAGCCGATGAAAAAGCAGATAAATATCAGCTTTTTAACGCCGCATTGCGTGTGCCGTACGAATCTCGTAGGCGAAAAAAAAGAAATAACCATGTGAAAAATCCACGTTTAATTTAATAGACGAAATCATGCTGAGCGTTGTGGGTATAGCCACAATGCGATTAAATTGAGGTAAACGTAGGTTAGACTTGCGGGGGGCGGTAGAAGGAAAACAGAGGGCCGTTAGGAATAGCATCCGTGTATTGTGTTTTGAATAAAGGGGTATTAGGTGAAGATGAGAATGACACGAGCGAGTGAACTAGCTGCCCATGATGACAGAAACCGCAGTGGTCGCAGTTATCAATATTAACGAGCTGTGCAGAATTTTTGGCATCTATGTCGTTAACTTGTAATTCACTTTGAACAATATCAGTTTGGTCATAATCACTTGCGAAGGGAGTCGCTGGAAATGTGGTTCGCGTTTCATGGTTATCGGCAAAAGCCAGCACTGATTGACAGGCAATCAGTGCTATAAGCAAATACGATATCCAATGTTTCGTCACAGAGTAACCTATAAGTTAATGCGGTCTTGCATCAGTCTGTCTTTGAAAATCCTAATCGTTCAGGATTTTAACTTCAAAATTCGTTGTGCGCCAATGAATACAATTATGGCAATAATCAGGCCAATGACCAAGTCAGGGTAGCGTGATCCTGTCGCCGCGACAAGTACACCAGCCAAAATAACGCCCACATTGGCTACTACGTCATTCGCTGAGAAAATCCAGCTGGCCTTCATGTGGGCCCCGTCGTCCTTACTTTTGGTAATTAGCATCAAACACGTCACGTTGGCTATCAATGCAATAAGCCCAAAACTCATCATGAGCGTTGATGCGGGTTCGCTACCAAATACAAATCGTCGTAACACTTCACTTAGCGCGCCTAGTGCTAACACTACCTGCAGCCAACCGGAAAAGTGAGCTGCTTGCAGTTTCCTTTGGTTGCTGTGTCCTACCGCGTAGAGAGCCACACCATAGACCGCAGCATCGGCGAACATATCCAGAGAGTCTGCAATGAGCCCGGTGGATTGTGCCAACCAACCGACAAATAATTCAATAACAAACATGGTGGCGTTAATGGCCAATAGCCATTTGAGGATGATGCCTTCTTTTAGATTCGCCGTATTCGCAGACGCCATAGCTTGCGAGAACTCACTGCGATCAATGTTGAGAGTGCTGTCAAGCTTGGCTCCCAGACCAAGTGATTCTAACCGTGACTGTATATCTTCCAGATTGCTGCTGTGAAACACCTTCAGCTTTCGATTTGGTGTGTCAAACTCTAACGCTACTTTCTGTTCAAGGCCTTCCAGGGCCATTCGAATTAAACGTTCTTCAGAGGGGCAATCCATCTTAGCGACCACGAATTGGCTGACAAAGGCTCTTTCAGTGCCCCCAGGGTGCAAAATATCACCATTTTCGACTTTGTTTACTGATTGCCAACTGTCTTGAGCAGTCATTGTGCAACTCTTTTTTACTTTGAATGGAACGCAGTTTAAACTCTATAGTAACTATAGAGTCAAACGTTGAGGTGGGTGCAGTGAAAATTGGTGAACTAGCTAAGTTAACAGGGTGTTCTGTACAGTCCATACGGTATTACGAAAAAGAAAAATTATTACCGTCGATGCGGCGCAGTAACGGTAATTTTCGCTTGTATGACTTGGCAACTGTAGAACAGCTCAAGTTCATCAAGCATTGTCGTAATCTTGATCTCTCGCTGGCTGAAATTCGGCAACTTATGGATCTAAACCAGCAACCGGGTATGCAGTGTGATGATGTGAATAACATGGTTGATACTCATGTCGAGCAGGTAGCATTGCGTATAAAAGAACTGCAACATCTCCAAAAGCAATTAAAATTACTGCGAGATAGTTGTTCAAAAAACCGCACTGTAAAAGAGTGCGGTATTCTGAAAAATTTATCAGCGAACCAAAAATGACGAATGATGCAAGCCTGGTTAGAGCGTTATTTCTGTTGCGACTTTTGTCTGAATTTTGACTGAAGAATAAACAATGCGAAAACAAATAGAATTAATGCTTGAGTAAATAATCCTTGCCACGTTGACTTAACTCCAATCCAGCCAAATTCAAAATGAACGGGTAGCGGCGAAATGCCGATGACCGCTGCTTCTTGCAAAGCTATTACGGCTTTACCCATTAGTACAAATGACAGTGCTAGCAATAGGTAAGTGGTGGATGCGAAAAATTTGCTGATCGGCAGTTTGACTGAGTAACGGATCAGTAGCCAGGCGAGAATGAATAAAAGAGCCATGCCCAACATAAAGCCGCCAGCGACCTGAAAATATTGTGTTGTGACAGCCTGTGTTAGTAGGGCTTCATAAAATAGAACTGTCTCAAACACCTCGCGGTAAACTGCAACGAAAGCGAGTGCCGCAAGTCCCCAAAGCGTTCCTGCTTTGAGGTTGGCGTTAATGTGCTTTTGAATATAAGCCTGCCAATGATCGGCATGGGTTTTGCTGTGCATCCATATGCCTACATAGAGTAATACTAAAGCAGCCAATAGCGCTGCAACACCTTCCATGACTTCACGGTTAGCACCGCTAATAGTGATGAGTGACTGTGCGGCAACCCAAGTAGCGCCACCGGCAATTAACGCACTAATCCAGCCTAAATGAACATATTTTAGAGCATCCTTACGGTCCGTTTTTACCAGTACCGTCATGAGGGCGATTACAACTAGCAGCGCCTCTAGCCCTTCGCGAAGCAAAATAACCAGGCTGGCGGTGAACAGAGTTCCGCCGGATAAGACCGAGCCGTCCAGTAAACGCTCAGCTTCATCCAGTTGGTGTAAGATTGTTGTCATCGCCTCATCGAGCTCATCGCTCTTTTGTGAGTGAGATAACAACTGGCGTAGCTTCATCATATTAGCTTCCATGCTTTTACGTAGCTCGGTATCATGCGCGTCCAGACTGTTTTCAACTAATTCAAAACCGTCCAAATAGGCGCTTACCGCCAGATTCGCGGCTTCGCTGTAGTTTTCTTTTCGGTTTTCTTCAAACGCTAATTTAAGTTGCTTGCGCGTGATGGCAAGTGGATTTTGTTGTTCGACAAATAGTCGTTCTGGGTTTGCACGAAGCCATTCCACTGCCAAATTGCCCTCTCTTGGAATTTTAGCCATCAATTGTGTTGGATTATGATTGATCATTTCTTGCAAAGAGAGGGACAAGTCTTCGCCAGCAGGTTTTTGACTCGAAAGAAAGGCTAATTTGCCTGCGTAGAAGGCCAATGACCAGCGCTGCTGCTCTGCCATTTGTGCAAATGATGGCATTGCTGTTTCGTCGATTCCGTTGGTGATAGCGTCAAATAACCCCAGTATCGATCGATTGCTGGCGCGCTCCTTATTCGTAAAATCCGTTGGTTGTGGTTCTAACTGTGCTGCTAGGGGGCCGTTTCCTTCTCCAGAGATACCGTGGCAGGTGCTGCAATTTTCTTGGAAGAGGGTATTTACTTCAGTCTCAGGTAAAAGTTGTTGAGGGAATGATAATTGCGGCATTAATTTTAATAATGACTCTCGTAGATTGGCACTTAATTTCCGAATATCACTGACATTCCCTTTATTTTGGATGGCTTGTTGTAATTTCAAAGCCTGATTGGCAATAGCCTCGTTTCCTTTTAAAGCGCCCTGCTTAGAAGCGCTCCTGTTTACCAACAGATCAGAAAATTCAACCATCTCCTGATATTCGCCCGCGTTCACTACCTGACCCATATCAACCGCCGCACTGTAATCAACACCTATATATTCCGCCAGTTGAGCGAGCTGCCGGAGCTTTGCAGTATCTTCAGCGGGGGAGGCGGTGCTGTATCCGGTAATAAACGAGCTTGTTATTAAAAATAACGTAGCCTTGATGGCTATGTTGCGAAAATTAAATGGTGAGATCCGGCGGGCTAGCATTAGGAATTATCTCCCATGAGATTGGTTGTTGATAACAATTATTATTCTCAATTATAAACTCTATAGCAGCTATAGAGTCAATATGGATTGCAAGTCCTGAGGAAAAAATAAGTCAATATCGTGGGATATTACTTACCTTCGATGTTGAAAGCTTTTCTATCGTTCTGTACTGGTGATTGATTAATCATAGGGTCAATTAATCCTATTTAAGAGGAAGAATTGTGCCCAAGCCACAGATGCGAGATTTGTTTGTATTAGTTGTTTTAAGTGCTGCAGCAGTATCGGAAGCAGGTACGGAAGTTTGGCCACGATCAATTATCGCAATTACCTCTCACCAACGACCAATTAACCTAGTGAAAAGGAACGATATTCGGACCCCTGAAGGGCAGCTCGAATTAGTCGTCCTTGATCTCGATAGTGTTCAGTCTATCGAGGGTCAACTTAGTAAAGGGCTACCTAATGATAAGCAGCTTGCCCAAGCAATGGTTGAGAAAAGGGTCGCCGAAATTGGTCGAGTTCAACTAGATGCTAATTTACGTGAAGCGTACCTTCCGCTTGGCACAATGATGGCCTACGGACTTGATCGATTTCCCGTGATCATTTTTGACCGAAAAGTAGTGATTTATGGTGTTACCGATCTAGAACAGGCAACCAAACAGTATCGGCAGTGGATAAAGGATCAACAAGAAGGAGTGGCCAATGAATAAAGCGCCTCAACTGTTGATAATTGTTTTGATGTTGACGGGATACAAAGTTCACGCCTTTGAAGCTGAACCGACAACAATAACAACGGCTGATATTGTAGATACGATTACATTGGATCGCTCTTGTTTGAATTATTGCATAACCGGCGTTTGTGTTTGGTTGCGCTGCAGTATTTATGAATGTGAAATTGAAACCAGTATTCGTGTTGCCCATTACAATCCCGATTTGGTCGTCAGCGTGTATGACGAGCCCGGTGACAATCCATGGCAAGAAATGGAGTCGTTATTTGGATCGTTAGATACGGGAATCGTCAGCGGAATTGTTAGTACCTTTCATGGTGCATTGGTTGGCGGGGGGCATCGCGTCGAAGGGGGTAATCCCGCTACGGACCAAAGCTTGAGATTTAAAGAAGTCACTGCCATTGGTCATCCGTTCTCGTCGATCTCAGATTCTGTTGGTGACTCAGGTTATTACTGTCCCTCTGAGGCAGAGTCCTTTAATCCCTACCTTTTGTCTTCACTTGATGCCTTAACCTGGCGTCTTGGTTTACCTGAAATGTTGTATTTGCAAAACCTACTACCCGGTCGACGTGTAGTAGGTGATGGCATTCAACAACAATGGGGACCTGTTTGGCCGCGCACTGGGTTTATCAATCAGAAAGATGATGCAAAAGCGGCTGCGGTTATTGCACAGCGGGCTGGCAACATTGTTACACAAACTCGTCAGCCACATATCTATAACGCATTAGATGGTAATGGCTATAACAAAACCTGGTTGCCAGGCGAGTTGGTAGAGAACGATCCCAGTACGGGAGTATGGCAAATGCTGGCTCCGAAAGTTGATGAGCAGTGTTATGCCTTTGGTGAAAATGATGTGATGAGCACCTCGTGGTCAGACGGGCGTCATTCAGAAGACAATCGATACGCCTTCACCTTGTGGCGTCCTTATGAATGTTGTGAGGCAAAAGGGGCTTACTTATTTACTGTTCCTGTAAGGATTTGTTTATGATCGCCACTACACAATTTTGTTGTCGGTTAGTGATTCTGATCGCTAGCTTTATAGTTTGCCACCCACTAATTGCCGCAGAAGCCCCCAGCGATGACAGCTTGTTTTACTACAAAATTGGTGGTGGACGGGATATCGCTATTCCACCAAGTCTCAATATCACTACGATTGATTTGTCGCTCAGTGGCCAGGCCTCGGCGCTCAGTTGTAGTGGTTTTGACCCGATGGTGGCTATTGAAAGCTCGTTAGACAACTTACGAAATGGTGTTGATAACGCGGTCAATGCAATCGAATTGGCGGCAACAGCCGCGATAGCAAATTTACCTGGCTACATTCTTCAAAAAGCCAATCCCGGTCTGTATGACCTGTTTCAAAATGCCTTGTTGCGTGCCAACGAGGCATTCTCCCTTGCCACTAAAAGCTGTGAGCGTATTCAATACGAAATTGCCAACAACACGAATCCGTTTGATGAATGGGTGTCGGTGAGCTGGGGTGATTCCTGGAAGCGGTCAGTGGGCATTGGGGGTGCCAATATCTACGATGCAGTGGATGATGCTGAAACCGCGCCTAACGAGGGTATCGAGTGGGTGGGTGGATTGAGAGCGGGTGGCTTTAATCAGCCACCAATCCGTGTGCTGTCCGATGTTGCTAAGGCCGGGCTGAATATTTTGTCGCAACGGCCTCCCGAAACTAGCAGTAGCCTACCAAGTAGTGCCCCTCTTGCTCAGCATTTTTCTGGGCCTAATGCCGTTGATGAGTGGATTAATAATGTGCTGGGTGAGATTGAGGTAGGACTCTGTGACAGTTGTGCTAAAGGAACACGACCTGGAAAAGGATTAATCCCCTATATCGAAGAGACTACCGAAGATATTGTGCAATTGTTAGTGGACCTGGTGTCAGGTTCAACACAGCCTACACGGGAAAATCTTGAGCAAGTCGAAGCGCCAGGTATTGCTGTAACGCTGCAGGTTATTCTTGCGATTCGTAATCAATCTCCCGACGAAATATCAATCGTCATCAATAAACTCAGTCAGGAAATTGCTGAAGCGAGGATTATGGAGGAGGCCATGATTATTCGCCGCTTGTTATTAGCAGGTCGTAAAGAAGGCTATGTTGCAGCTAATGAGATTGCACAACAAGAAGTTATACAGGCATTGGACGAGCTAGAAAGCGAAATCAGTAATGTGATCTTCGAGAAAGACGCCCGTAATAAGTTTGTTACTTCGACAGTTGTGGAGCTATTACTGCGGGACAATGCGATCCGGCAGTCGTCTGTCAATACGCCAGCCTCGGCGCCAGCCGATCCTCGCCCCTTAAAAAATGGCGGTGTGGAGCAATGAAACTGTATTTTTTAAAGCGTCATTTTTTAGTTTGGGGTATTACCGCAGTTGCTTTGGCATTATTGTTTATAGCCGGGGTGCTGGCCAGTTTTTGGGTGGCTGGTCATTCGACGCAGAATTACGGGTTGCTGATACAGGGACTGCCGTTAGGATGGTGGCGTGTAGCTGCTTACTTATTGCTAATCGTGTTTTGGCCGCGATTAATTTATCAGCTTACGCGAAAATACTCAGGAGCTTCGCGAAAATACAATCGTCGCCCGCTAATTATTCTCATCATTTTTTATGAAGTGTTAATCGTGCAAAACCCCTTGGCTGCTTTATTCAGGTGGGTGGGGTAGCGGTATGGCTGTTGATAGCACACTTGAACTCTACACCACGTTATTTGGTTGGCTGTTCTATAACAGTATTTGGGATGTGCTGGTGGCAACCGGTATTGTGTTTTTACCGTTCTTGGGTATTTTGCTGGATACCATTATTCGTTCGTATGCAGGTGAAGATGCAGAAGAAGCTGGCAATACGACCTTGCGTATTGTTGAGGTGGAGTTTTTTGTTGCCTTTTTTGTGATTCTGATTGCCGCCGTACCGGCAACCCCACTGAACGCTGTCGATCTTTCGTTTACCCCTCGGGCGGTGATTGGAACGCCTGCTCAGCCAGTGGCAACGGTTAATAATTCGCGCACCACTTATGGTGGTGGAATTTCGTTTAATGCTGCACCGGTTGCGGTAAATGTGCCGGTGTTTTGGTTTGCGGTGATGAGTTTTAGCTCCGGCTTTAATCGCGCGGTGATGGATGATGTGCCGCCAACGTTAGATTTTCGTGGCTATGTCGATGAGTTGCGCGATGCGTCCATTCAAGATCCTAATTTGCAACATGAGATCAACGATTTTTTTCGAGACTGTTTTGTTGAGGCTCGATCCAAATACCTGGCCGAACGTCCTAGTAGTGCAGCAATTACTTCGTTGCTGAATCGTTATGGTGGTACCGACACCGACTGGATAGGCTCACACGTGTATCAGGAAATACCGGGATACTACGATAGCATTCGTGCCGATACTGTGAGGGAGGGTTATCCCTGGTCGGCACTCCGGGATGTGGAGTGGGACGCGACTAATAATCCTGTTTATGGAAAGCCCTTTTGCACCGAGTGGTGGGAGGGAATACAGCAAGCGATTCTCAATGAGTTGGGTGATCTTGATTTGCTGTCTGCGGCCGCTGAACCGGGTTGGGACCCTGCACCACGTCGTGATGCGGTGATTCAGATTGCGCTGATTAACTCACCGCCGCGTTGGACCACACGGGGCTATGACTTCGCTTACGGCAATATGGTGGATTTCAGTGTTGGCGATCCAGGCATTATGGTGTCGGTGCAAAACGCAGCGCAACAAGGTTTGGCTGCATACGGCCTTGGAAAAACCAGCGTATCTTTTGCAGCTTATTTGCGTGTATTTCTTGAGGCAGCTCCTATGGTTCAGTCGCTAATTTTGATGGGCCTCTATGCGTTATTACCATTCTTTATTTTGATCAGTCGCTACAAGTTTTCGTTGTTGATTCTTGGCGCACTAATTTTGTTTGCGGTTAAGTTCTGGACGGTTTTGTGGTTCTTTGCCTGGTGGGTGGATCAAAATTTAATTCAAGCGTTTTATCCCGACCCTGGCAGTGTAACCACGTTGTTCAGTACTGACCTCACTCTCAAGCGCATCATCCTTAATTTTTTAACAGGCGGACTGTATCTCGTATTGCCTTTATTGCTATCTGTTTATCTGGGCTTGGCAGGCATTCGTGCTGCGTCACAGCTTGATGGGGCCACTCAGGCAATTACTCGTGGTACTGCAGGTGCCGGGCGTATCAATCCAAGGTTAGGTGGTCGATTTAAGGGAAAGAAAGGAGCAAGAAAATGACACTGCCAGCCAACCTAACAGTTATCAACAGTGGCTATTGCTGTCTCAATAGCACCCTACATATCAGGATCAACGCCTTGGCGTGGTATGCAGTGATTTCTACCGAAACACTGAATGATCTGAGTTCACTCACCCAACCGGGGAGCTTGTTGCCCCGACTGGGTCAGCCGCTCCTTTTATTAAATCAACTCATTGAACCAGGAGCATTGCTATGAGTAAACCCACTGAAAATACTAACAAACCCTCTGCCTCCGCAGAGAACAACCGGTACTTTAACGAGTATGCCAATGGCATCGGCTATCTAAACAGCATTCGTGAATTCGGTGCTGAAGGTAAGCTCAAGCGATATGCGGCTCAAGTATCAGTTATCCAAGGTCCAGCGGAAAATGTGCATTATGAGTATCACGATCTCATTATCTCGTCTGAAACCGTCCTCGGTGTTGTTCTTGAACATCGGGAGGCGATCGAAGCTGAGGAGGCTAATGTGCTGATTCGTTTTAATATGGCTAACCCTCGTGCCAAGGCATTCATCTATAAACAAGGTGAGCGTGCTGGTGAATTAGGGGCTGCAATAGGTGGCTTCTTGACGCGAATTCACTCCATGAAAATTAACGGTGAGCTGGTCTATGAAGACCAGCGCACTTTTGATGATCAGGAGGGGACGTCTCAAGTCGCAAACGGATAACACGCCACCAGGGCAGTATTGTTTTTTGCATTAGTATACTGTCCATTTCATCCTTATGGGAACTACCGTTCCCATAAGGGCCTGGTGTGTTCCCTATTCTCATGGGAGCACATCATGAAAACCGTTAAACCTTCGAATGAACTGTATACCTCAGAAACGACATTCGAGCAGGAAAACCAGTTGATTGCTGAAGCCAAACATCTGCTATATGCACGATTGCAAACACGCGATCAGGTGTTTACTTCACCACAGGCAACACGGGATTATTTGTGTTTGCAGTTATCAGAGCGACAACAAGAAGTATTTTGTTGTTTGTTTTTGGATAGTCAGCACCGATTGATCGAATATCAAGAATTGTTTGTGGGTACGATAGACGGCTGCAGTGTATATCCTCGCGAGGTCGTTAAAGCCGCGTTGAAAGTAAATGCTGCCGCTGTTATTTTTGCCCACAACCACCCGTCGGGTGTGGCTGAACCAAGCATGGCCGATCAGCGTATTACTGAACGGCTGACGAGTGCTTTAGGTCTGCTGGATATTCGGGTATTGGATCACTTTGTTATCGGTGATAACACAGCAGTTTCATTTGCTGAGCGTGGATTGCTTTAGTCAATCAATCTAAACGCCTATGGGACTTTTGTTTCGTAGGCGTTTTTCTCTATGGCTTTTCCTCATATAAACCATCGATACGCTTGACTGGATCAAGCTCGCCCGTGCGGTAGTTATACCAGATGTTTTGATCGGTCGGCGCGCTATCATCTACATCGTCTCCGCCGTCGATGATGTCCACTATAAACAGAATCGCACGATAGCAATAACCCATAATGCTTAATACCAAGGTTATCAGCAGCACGAAAAGGAGTTTTACCCAGCGCATAGTATTAGCCCTCTTTGAGTGGGCGCTTAAAAACACAAGTAAGTTTAGCGCTACCTTTGGCGCAATTAACCAGTTCCCACTGCTGTTGACCCAATTTATTCAGTGTTTGGGTAAGCGCGTCGTCATTGCCTAGCATAGGGTAGGTTTTGACCAGGTACTCCCAGTTTTGTCCCGCAATTGCAGATGTAGACAAGAGCAGCATGGTCAAGAGGTAAGAAATACGGAGTGAGCTATGAGTAAACATCCATTGTTCTCCTTTTAGGGGAAGAGCCCATTTGGGATGCGGCTATTGTACTGCATTTACACTAATAAAATGAGGTTCTGAGGTCACATTTCTGATAGTTATTTATCAATATGGTCGCGTAAAGTACTCCATATAAGATGAAGGTCCAAGCCTGTTTGGTGGGCAATCTTTAAAAATCGCTGACGTTCTTCGAGTTGTTTATGGTGTTGCCATAGTTTCCAGACTAGATGATCGGTCTCCTCATTACACGAAGGTGGCCTTCCACTTCCAACCCCTCGAATATTTAGAATATTTCGACGCCGGGAAAATTCAGATGCGTGCATACCGAATAGTCGACGCATAAGCACCAATGGTGCGCCGTGCAAAAGGTAAGTATCTTCGATCTCTTGTTCTTCTCGCTTGGATTCTAGTTCCTTAATTTGTCGTTTTAACGCAGAAGTGTTGATGTCGATAAGCAAATAATGTCGTGCACGACTAACAAGGAACGTTTGTTCAGTGAGATTGAGTTTGGATAGTGTGGTGAGTAGTTCGTCTGAGAGTTTGTGTGTTTCAAAATGAATGGATTGAAGTGATTCTAGGGATGACATCAATTTTTTAGCCGCAGATCGGCACATCTTTTCTTCGAAATTTCCCATAAATTGTAACTCCATCGTTCCCTGACAGTCGGTCAGTCCATGTTGTTAATAAGCAATTCAATACTATTGATAGTGCAGGTAAATGACGTTGAGAAACTTTACAAAAATGTAAGAAAGTTTAATAAAAAACGGATTAAAACCTAGGTTTTAGGCATTGGTATTGAGGTTTGTGGGAAATAATTCCTATAATAATTCGACTATTGAAGTGGGGTTTCAGGGTGTTACGCTGTTGATTATCAAAAAGTTTTTTTCTTATCGGAAAGAAAAACTGTATACCATGGAGGGTGATAGTTGGATTATTTCGGCTTTTCTTCTGTGAGATATTCTGCCTGGTGATCTATCTAACTCAGATTGTTAAGTACACATTTTGCCTTGTTAGTATGGTTCTAACGGGCATGTTTTCTCTTTCTTTGTCGGGTTTTTATTTCAGTGATGCTGTGGTTGATGGTGGTTTAAATAAAAGCCTTTTGTCAGCATGTTTGTTTATTTTGATCGGGGTTTGTATCGATTTTGGTAAATATTTATTTTGGTCTGAAAGGAAACGTAGCTATTTCTATGGCGTTATTGCATTGGTTCTCACAGGATTTTCGTTATTAGCTAGTTGTGCATTTTTTCTTTCTTCGGAGTTTATCGAGATCAACAAATCCCGATTGGTGTCCATGGAATATAAGGCATTTCAAGAGAAGGTTGATGCAGTTAAGCAGGAAATAAATTACCACGAACGTTTGTTGGAGAAGCGTTTGAATAGTGAATATCACCAACAGTGGGTTGAAGGGGAAAAAAATGCTGAGAGAATACGTGAACTAAAAGGCTCATTAATAAAATCGATGGAGCTATCTGTAGATGTTGGCAGAGATGTGGCGATACAAATAGTGCCGATTACCCGCTTCTTCACAGTGTTAGGGCGAGTATTTGATGTTAGTACGGAGTTGGTAAGGAATATTTTCTATGGCTTGCTGGCTTTGTTGCTAGAAGTCATTACCTTAGGGGCGATCAGTCTGGCAAACTCGGTGTGGCGTGATGAACGAATAGTAAATACAGGAACAGATAACGATACAATAATAGAAGCGACCATGGATGATCCTGAGGCGCGGAAGAAGATGGCTTGCCTCGCCGACGATATTATTCAGGGTAGGGCACAGCCCGTTATTCGGAAGATCAAGGCGGCAAGCTATGCACTTAATATCGATCAGATTAGGCAAGTTCTGATAAACTTGTATCTGGCCGGAGTGATTGAAAAAGACTCGCGTAACAGTTACAAATTGACGGAGTCCGAATAGACAAAACCGCTTAAGTGGGCCGCAGTTGACTGTCTCTATTAGCTGATTTCTGGAAGTCGAGTTGTTTTAAGGGTTCTTTGATGTAGATTTTGAAGTCCCTTTGTTGGGCAAACTGGTCATATCGTTGATATGGATCACTTTGCAAGCTTTACGAAGCGGTATTCTTGCGTTACTGTTAATTTGTTGGATCATTACTGTTTGTGGAAATATGGTAAAGCGGAATTTAAAGTTTTTTAGCGTTGTTTGGCTGATGTTGGCGATAGTTAGCCAGTCATTTGCTGCTGCTCGCCCATCCTGTATGGATATGCATTCCGGGACTCAAACGGTAATGGTGGATAGCATGACCGCAGTCGATCATGTGGCCCATTCACATCAATCTGTCGCTACCTTCAAAGATTCTCATGTGGTCAATGACTGCTGTGAAGGGAAGGTCTGTTCGATGGCCAGTTGTTATTCGTTATCTGCAATGATTGTTGCTATCTATTCCCCGATAAGTACTGACTTATCAAGTTTGGATCTCCTCGACTATACGGCTGCCTATTCTGGCGTTGAGCCAATTTCCCTTTATCGTCCTCCCATTTCCCGTTAATACAGGGTAAGTACGCCTGAAATTTGGGTGTTTCCCCCTTTGTTATCTAACGGGAGTTAAATAGCTCCCACTAATACCAGTTTCAAGCTGACCTAAACTCGGGTTGCTTTGCAATGGGAGAATGCCATGCCGTTCATATTAAAACGCCTAAGTTACCTATTTTTATTGATTCCGCTGATTGGGCTGGTCGCGTGCTCAGACGCTTCGAAAACTTCTTTAAACGGGGCATCATCAAGTGAGTCTACCGTGACGTTGGATGTTTACAAGAGCCGCAGTTGTGGATGTTGTAGTAAATGGATTGATCACATAAAGCAGGATGGTTTTTCTGCAAATCTTCATCATCCGGCTGATCTAAATGCTGTTAAAAACAAATACGGGATTTTGCCACAATATCAATCTTGCCACACTGCGGTATCTAGTACGGGCTATGTATTTGAGGGGCATATTCCCTCCCGCTTTATCAAGCAATTCCTAGCAAGTCCGCCTGAAGATGCTATCGGTCTGAGTGTGCCAGGAATGCCGTTGGGTAGTCCGGGGATGGAAATGGGGGATCGTTTTAGTCCATATCATGTGATGTTGGTGAAAAAGGACGGTACTACTGAGGTATATGCAAACGTCGCATCCCTTGAGGAGCAGCATCAATGATCAACAACTCAAAATACCAAATACGCCCATTGTGTGCAGCGTTCGCGCTGGTTTGGAGCGGCATGTCAGTCGAGTTGCATGCGGAGCAATACAGTTTGCTGGAAGCCATCGAAAAAGCGCAATCACAAGACCCATGGCTTGATGGGAGCCGATTTCGTCAGGAAAACCTAG
Organism: Spongiibacteraceae bacterium; assembly: GCA_041677245.1. Taxonomy (GTDB): domain Bacteria; phylum Pseudomonadota; class Gammaproteobacteria; order Pseudomonadales; family Dasaniaceae; genus Oceanicoccus. The sequence continues at coordinate 73,884 of JBAYQJ010000014.1, forward strand.
AGTCTTTGAGTGTCAATGCGGGAACACTGCCTGATCCGACGGTCAGTCTCGGGCTTGCTAATTTACCCATCGATAGCTTCGATTTTGCACAGGAAGGGATGACGCAGTTTAAAGTGGGTGTCAGCCAAATGTTTCCGCGAGGCAAGACACTGGCCTTGCGCCAGGAGACATTGGAAAAGATGAGCCAAATGCAGCCCTTTGCTCGTGAAGATAGAAAGGCGCAAGTGTCGGTGACAGTGGCGCAACTTTGGCTAGAGGTGTATCGCAGTCAAAAGACTATCGCATTAATACAGCAAGATCGAGGCTTGTTTGAGCACCTTGTAGACGTTGCAGAGTCGAGTTACACCACCGCATCTGGACGAACGCGGCAGCAAGATCTGATTCGAGCGCAGCTGGAACTGACGCGCTTGGAAGACCGTTTGACGATGCTGCGACAAAGACGGGAATCGCAATTGGCACAATTGGGGGAGTGGTTGGCAGATTCCAGCTATGAGCTGGATATCGAAATGCCGGGACGTTTGCGGGAAGGGCATCTCAACGATCCCCTGATTAATGAAACCGGAGCAGTCATAAGAACCCAAAAACTCGCGCAAATATTGACGGCACACCCAAAGATTCGAAGTATTGACCAGAAAATCAGTGCCGGTGAATCTGGGGTGAAACTGGCTAAGCAAAGCTATAAGCCACAATGGGGAATCAATGCTAGCTATGGGTATCGTGATGCGGATCCAATGGGCAATAATCGAGCAGATTTTTTCTCTGTAGGGGTGAGTTTGGACGTACCGCTGTTCACCGGCAAGCGTCAAGACAAACAAGTGCAAGCAGCCACTGCAGAAAGCGAAGCTATTAAAACAGAACGTACCTTGGTGCTACGTCAATTGCGTTCGGGTTTTGAAACGGCCGAAAGTCAATATCGCCGCTTGCTTGATCGACGAGAACTCTACCGCTCGCGGCTTTTGAAAGAAATGTCTGAGCAGGCGGAGGCTTCATTGACTGCCTACACCCACGACGACGGTGATTTTGCCGAAGTGGTTCGTGCACGTATTGCCGAACTCAATGCGCGTATTGAGGCACTGAATGTCGAGGTCGACATTCACAAAATCGTTGCACAGCTGAACTACTTCCTGAATCCCTCCCACAACAAAAATAGCGCAGTAATGACCGATGTGTCCAGTGCCTCTGGAGAGCTAATTGACCATGAATAACTCAAAAAAACTCACTCCCATTTCTATCGCGGCAGCAATTGGGGGCCTCGTCGCAGGTATTGCGCTTACGTTGATATTTTCAGGAGGAGGAGAAACTAATAGCGGGAAATCCGCCTCAACGGAAAAACAACCACTGTATTGGGTGGCGCCAATGGACCCCAATTACCGCCGAGATAAACCTGGTAAATCGCCCATGGGCATGGACTTAATCCCCGTTTACGAAGGTGGTGAAAAGGCGAATGACGAAGGGCCCGGTACGATCAGCATTTCACCTGATGTCATCAATAATCTCGGTGTGCGGACTGGGCTGGTCGAGCGCAAGCCTCTGCACAGTGAAATCGTCACAGTAGGGTACGTCAAGTATGACGAAGATCAGCTGGTTCATATTCATCCCCGCGTTTCCGGTTGGGTTGAGAAGCTTTACGTGAAAGCGGCGGGGGACCGAGTCGACTTGGGTGCGCCACTGTATGCACTTTACTCTCCTGAATTGGTGAATGCGCAAGAGGAGTTATTGCTCGCCTTAAACCGTAAAAATTCGCGTTTAGTTCAGGCCTCAGAAGATCGTTTGAAAGCCTTACAAATACCGCCGGCGTTTATTCAGCAACTTAAGCGTACTCTCGCGATTCAACAAACAGTAACTTTCTATGCACCACAAAAAGGGGTAGTTGATAACCTTAATATCCGAGAAGGTTTTTTTGTTCAGCCGGGCACGACCATGCTGAGCATTGGAGCGCTCGACCAAGTGTGGGTTGAGGCGGAAATTTTCGAGCGTCAAGCCTCGCTTGTGAGTGTCGGCGACCCCGTCACGATGACCCTGGATTATCTACCGGGTAAGACCTGGACAGGACGCGTCGATTATATATACCCAACACTAGACAGTAAGACCCGCACAGTGAGATTGCGCCTGCGTTTCGACAATCCAGATGAAGCGCTTAAACCTAATATGTTTGCCCAAGTTTCGGTGCATGCAGACAGCTCCGAGCCTCTGTTGGTCATTCCACGTGAAGCATTGATACGTACGGGGAATCAGGATCGCGTCGTTCTCGCACTTGGAGAAGGCAGTTTTAAATCGGTTGCCGTGAAGGTCGGTCGGCAGGACCAATCCATTGCTGAAATACTCGATGGCCTTAAAGAAGGTGAAAAAGTCGTGACGTCGGCGCAGTTTCTCTTAGATTCTGAATCCAGCAAAACCTCGGATTTCAAACGTATGCATCATGGCGATGACAAGCCAAGTTCGGTATGGGTCCTAGGCGAAATCCAAAGTCTTATGCTCAATCATCGAATGGTTACAGTCACCCACGAAGCCATTGATGCCTGGGAGTGGCCAGTCATGACCATGGATTTTCAGGTGAATCCTAAAGTGGATATCGAGGCTTTGTCCCCCGGAACACGTTTACATATGGAAATCACCAAATTGGACAGTGGCCAATACGAAATATCGGGAACACATATTATGTCTTCTGCACCCGAAAAGGATGATGCTTCGAAAGCAGCCGATCACTCCACGATGGATCACAGTCAAATGAATCATACGGAAATGAACGATGGTCAAATGAATGAAACAAAGGCAACTAGCAGTCAAACGGATAATGGCGAGATTGATCATTCTCAAATGGACCATAGTCAGATGGATCACTCTAAAATGAACCACGGAGAGCAATAGATCATGATTGAATCCATTATTCGTTGGTCTGTGGGCAACCGTTTTTTTGTGCTACTCGCTACATTTATTCTTGTCGGTGTTGGGCTGTTTTCCTTGAAGCAAACACCGGTGGATGCAATTCCGGATTTAAGTGACGTCCAGGTTATTATTAAAACTTCTTACCCCGGACAAGCGCCACAGGTGGTCGAAGATCAAGTGACCTATCCACTGACGACAGCCATGTTGTCAGTGCCTGGCGCGGTTACTGTGCGTGGTTATTCCTTTTTTGGCGACTCATTCGTTTACATTATTTTTGATGAAAAAACGGACCTCTATTGGGCGCGAAGTCGTGTATTGGAATATTTAAGTCAAGTTGCACCTTCGTTACCTCCTGCCGCTAAGCCACAATTAGGGCCGGATGCAACGGGTGTGGGTTGGGTGTACATTTATTCGCTGATTGATAGAACAGGCAAACATGACCTCAGCCAGTTGCGCAGCTTGCAAGATTGGTTTTTAAAATACGAATTGCAAACCGTGCCAGGCGTATCAGAAGTCGCTGCTATCGGCGGAATGGTTAAGCAATACCAAGTGACCGTGAACCCAGAAAAGCTGCGCGCGTTTGGTATTCCACTATCGCATATTCAAATGGCCATTAAGCGCGCGAATCAGGAAGTAGGGGCTTCTGTAGTAGAAATGGCCGAAGCCGAATATATGGTTCGGGCGACCGGCTATATTCAGAGCGAAGAGGACCTTAGGAATATCCCGCTGGGTGTTAATGAAAACGGTACGCCTTTGCTATTAAAAGATGTTGCGGATATCGGTATCGGCCCACAAATGCGTCGCGGAATTGCCGAGCTTAACGGCGAAGGTGAAACCGTTGGCGGAGTTGTGGTGATGCGCTTTGGCGAAAATGCTCAAACAACCATTGATGGCGTTAAGGCAAAATTGGAGCAATTAAAGCTAGGCCTTCCAGAAGGGGTGGAAATTGTCACCGTATATGATCGTTCGGGATTGATTGAGCGTGCAGTGGAAAATCTATGGCACAAATTGCTCGAAGAGTTTGTGGTAGTGGCCTTGGTCTGCATGGTGTTTTTGTTTCATATTCGCTCTTCTTTAGTGGCCATTTTCAGTTTACCCGTCGGCATTCTCACCGCATTTATGATCATGCATGTACAAGGTATTAATGCCAACATTATGTCCTTGGGTGGTATCGCGATTGCGATTGGAGCGATGATCGATGGTGCTATCGTCATGATTGAAAACATGCACAAGCATATGGAAAAAACGCCACTGACAAACGAAAATCGCTGGCAAATTGTGGCTGAATCCGCTTCAGAAGTCGGGCCTGCTTTATTTTTTAGTTTGCTCATTATTACGGTGAGTTTTGTCCCAGTGTTTACGCTTGAGGCGCAAGAAGGTCGGATGTTTAGTCCTCTGGCATTTACTAAGACTTATGCCATGGCGGCGTCGGCCGCACTCGCAATCACCTTGGTCCCTGTTCTCATGGGCTACTTTATTCGGGGCCGAGTATTGCCCGAACATAAGAACCCGATCAATCGTTTTCTTACGGCCGTCTATTTGCCGGTACTGAAAAAGGTGCTCACTTTTCCGAAAATGACGCTGGTTATCGCTGTATTGCTCCTTTCTACGGTGATGTGGCCGCTCGGAAAGATTGGCAGCGAATTTATCCCGCCATTGGATGAGGGGGATTTGATGTACATGCCCACCACTTACCCAGGCATTTCAATTGGTAAAGCCCGTGAGCTGCTTCAGCAAACCGACAAATTAATTGCAAGTGTGCCGGAAGTACTTACCGTATTTGGGAAAATAGGAAGAGCAGATTCCGCTACCGATCCAGCGCCACTGACAATGATCGAAACGTTCATTCAATTAAAACCGCAGAGTGAATGGCGAGATGGCGTTACGACCGAATTTTTAAAAAAGGAACTTGATGCTCTAGTAAAACTACCCGGTGTAACAAACGCTTGGGTGATGCCAATTAAAACCCGCATTGACATGCTGGCAACCGGTATTAAAACCCCCGTGGGGATAAAAATTGCTGGTCCGAAGTTATCAGTTATTCAAGATATTGGTAAACAGTTGGAAGTGATACTCAAAGATGTAGAAGGTACCGCATCGGTCTATTCTGAGCGTGTTGCTGGCGGACGATACCTTAACGTGGATATTGATCGTGCCAAAGCGGCTCGATATGGGTTGAATATCGCTGATGTGCAGGAAGTTATTGCATCCGCTATTGGTGGTATGAACGTTACCCAAACGGTAGAAGGGCTCGAACGCTATCCGGTCAATATACGATACCCCCAGTCGTATCGGGATTCCCCTCAGCAACTTGCTTTGCTTCCTATTGTCACCGCCAGAGGTGAGAGGATTGCATTGGGTGATGTCGCTGATGTCATCATTGCCGACGGACCTCCAGGAATTAAAAGTGAAAACGCCCGGATCAATGGTTGGACATTCGTTGATATTGACGGCATCGATGTCGGCACTTACGTCGTAAATGCACAAAAAATCGTAGCAGAACAACTTGAGTTGCCAGCGGGTTATTCAGTGGGTTGGTCGGGTCAATTTGAATATATGGAAAGAGCCAAAGAAAAATTAAATTACGTTATTCCTTTGACGTTGGCCATTATTGCCATTTTGCTTTTTATTAACTTCCGAAGTTTTATTGAGGTCGCAATTTTAATGGGCACCTTACCCTTTGCATTGATTGGCAGTATTTGGCTTATGTACTGGCAAAACTTCAACTTTTCTATCGCGGTAGGTGTGGGTTTTATTGCACTGGCAGGTGTAGCCGTAGAAATAAGCGTGATCATGTTGGTGTACCTCAATCAAGCTTGGCTTCGTGCTAAAGAGCAGGCGGGTAAAGAGACTTTGTCATTGGATGAACTGCGTCAGGCTGTTACCGACGGCGCAGGACTTCGTGTTCGACCGGTGATGATGACAGCAGCGGCTGTAATTGTGGGTTTACTCCCAATTTTATATGGGACTGGTACAGGTTCAGAAGTGATGAGCCGTATTGCCGCACCGATGGTCGGCGGTATGGTCAGTGCTGTATTGTTAACACTATTAGTTTTGCCCGCAGTTTATTTTATGTGGAAAAAACGTGTCTCCCATTAACTCAAACAGGTGCATTTTTAAATGCACCTGTCTATTTCTAACAAAAAAATGAAATGGGTAACTGTATGAGTAGTATAACCGAATTAACTGATCACGGAAGTGAGCCATCGAGTGATAGTACAGCAGACCGTTTAAATCGAAGTTGTTTTTGTAAAACATTGGATCGCACACAACTTCACACTTTTTTGCAGGCCGATGTGGTAAATGAAGATGTGCTCGCCACCCACCCACAATTGTTCTCGAACACGAGTGTCTTTATATCGCCATATCATGCAGAGCAAATTCGTCGCATTATTGGTGCTATTACACGAGTTGTAACACTATCTGGATACGAGCAACAAGTATTAGAGCAAGCCCATAAAATAGCTGCTAGTGGTATGGAGACCGAAGGTGTCTTTATGGGCTATGACTTTCATATGAGTGAACAAGGCCCACAACTTATAGAAATTAATACCAATGCAGGTGGTGCATTTTTAAATGCAGCGCTGGTGAGTGCTCAAATAAAATGCTGTCGAGTAGAAAGTATACCTTTACCACCATTAAAAACAGACATTGAAGCAGAGTTCATGGCTATGTTTTTACACGAGTGGGCATTACAGCGCGAAGACAAGCCGCTCAAAGTCATCGCCATTATTGATGAAAATCCAAAGCAACAATTTTTATATCCTGAATTTGTAATGGCGCAACGTTTGTTCGAAAAAGCAGGATTAACCGCCGTTATTGCCGACCCTAGTGAGCTAGAACTTATTGATGGTAAACTTCAATATAAAAATCAGATTATTGATTTAGTTTACAATCGGTTAACTGATTTCACGTTAGAACAGAAAGAAAATCTATCACTGCGCCAAGCTTTTGAAACTAATGCAGTAGTTGTGACTCCAAATCCATATCATCACGCAATCTACGCAAATAAACGTAACCTAATTTTGTTAAGTGATGGAGATGCATTAGCCAAATTGGGCGCGAGAAAAGGGGATATTGCTATTTTACAAGCAGGTATTCCAGCCACACGAGAAGTTACGAGCGAGAACGCCGCGGAGCTATGGCAAGAGCGAAAGCAACTCTTTTTCAAGCCAACTGCGGGGTTTGGTGGCCGTGCGACTTATCGTGGCGACAAACTCACCAAGCGAGTATGGAATGATATATTGCAAGGTGACTATGTCGCGCAAAAAATAGTGATACCAAGTGAGCGAGGTATATTGGTCGATGGACAAGAAACGACTTTGAAGATGGATCTTCGAGCTTATGTATACAGCGGTGATATTCAATTATTGGCGGCCCGTCTTTATCAAGGGCAAACAACTAATTTTAGAACTGAGGGTGGTGGCTTCGCGCCAGTCTTTATTGCTGACCTTGCTCCAGACTGACGACTGAATCAACGACCGACAATATTTTTTAAAATTAGGGGGGGGGCAGTACCTCATCTTGCGGATCATTAGTCGTGCAGGGCTAATAAACTCATCATAGTAAAATAGACTGCGGTTAATGTTCCGTTAATCTCAATTTGCTTTTGGTGACTGTAATCAAAAAACGGCCACCTACATATCCCAAATCGATTAGTCGATTGCACCATGCGCATGCTTATTTTATTGCTTTTCCATGCTTGATAAATTCCCATTCAGTAATCAAGATCGCCATCATTGTCAGTATGGAAACGATGATAACGAAAGGGTCAGAATGTATTTTCACCTAAACGAATCCACCCAAAACCGCCAAATTTAAAATAATGGAAATGCCGGGTATCACTGCATTTGCCTTTAAATCTTTACGCAAGTGACGAAGAACACCCCATTGAATAGCGATATCCTGACCAAGTAAAATACGATCCCTAAAGCTGCGATGCGTGTGAGATCAAAGAATATTGTGAGAATTAAGCCCAATACAACGGTGTAAACCCGCGTGTGCTTTTGAATACTTCCTGGCATGCCAAAATGGCAATGAGGTGCAAGTTTCATTTCCGTTAGCATGCGCGAGCATACGTGAAACCGCAAAGATGCTTGCAGCGATTTCACCGGTCGTTGCCATAATTGCGATGGCAACGGTAAGCCAAACTCCAATATCGCCGAGTGCTGGCTTGGCTGCTGCGGCCAAAGAGTAGTTTTTGGTCTCGATGATTTCATCAAGTGACAGATTATTGAAAACAGCGAACCCCACTAACAGGTAGATAACCACGCAAGCAGAAATGGAAGTAATTATGGCGTTGCCGATACTGGCTCGGACTTCGGATATTGTGGGACTGCTGCCCATTATGTATGGGGCGGGGACTAAAGTTATGAGCCGTATCGCCGCCCCCATGGTGGGAGGAATGTTGAGTGCGGTGATATTAACACTGTTGGTGTTGCCGTCAGTTTATTTATTGTGGCGCGCGAGGGCGCTTAGTACTGAGGAATAAGCGGTCATTGGAACGACTGCATTCAGAGGGTCGTTCCAATCAATCAAGCGTAGATTGCATCGCGCTTTACAATTTTTGCAAGTCTATATCAATAATTTGCTCCAGCGGTTCAATCTGTTGATTTACATCAATGATTCAGAAATAGGGCGGTGTACGCTGCGAGCTGTATAAAAAGGGAGTTAATAATGGTTCACTATTTCAGCATGGTATTAGTGTTATGGGCGTTGATAACTCAGCCGCTTATGGCTATGACACCTGTGAAGATAGTGATGAACAATGATCCCGCGATACACCGCATCCAGGATGCAAGTGAGGTTACTACTGTTGTTCGTAGTGGGAGTTACGAACAGCTTAGTATGGATCATGGCAATGTAAAAAGTGATGACGCGCTGTTGAGTCGTTCAACAATGCGGTGTCATGAGATGGGCGCTGCAGTTACTAGCGACAAGGTTCGCTCGTCAAGCACTAAACATTGTGATCATTGCCAATCCAGCCATTGCGCCTCCGGCTGTACAACAAGTTCGGCCTGCGCCACTTCCTGTTCGGCGACTGGCATATTTGTAACTTTAGTTTCTTCCTTAAATTCCGCATTTACTGATTTACAGTCCTTTCGGTTTCCCAATCACTCCTCATTGCTTCTGTCTCGTCTGCCCCCCCGCATTTTTCATCCTCCAAAACTTGCTTAATTAACCTCCGGCGTGATGGATCGATTGGCGTCTGATTATCCATCCCGTTATCAGTCTGAATACGAACTCTACGTAACAATGGTCGGACACAAGTAACCAGTACACATCATACATGACAGTACGATTACAGCTTTGTAATCCTGCGATCATGCTAGTGACAGATTCAGTCCTGTAATCTCTGAAGGGCATTGTTTTAGTTGAATAATTTGTTTTTTCTAGCAAAACAGGTTGTTTGTAAACGTATTTACAGAAGCAAATAAACAGTTTGATTTTTTTGCTTGACCTGTGTCATGGACACAGGTGTACCGTGAATTAGTCCTAGCAGTCAGACCGCAGATAAGGAGCGCTGGTTGTGAATTTATCAATACTGCTATCGGTTAATTCTGTAGCTACAAAGAAATGAATTGTTGTCGGTCAATTTTGTGAAAAGAAATACAGAGGGCTCAAGCTAATGCGTGTGAATCAGCTGGCGAAAACCTTGGGTGTTACTCCTGATACGGTACGTTTCTATACACGCATCAAGGTGCTACAACCTAAAAAAAGCAAAAGTAATGGCTATCGCGAATACAGTGAGAAAGATATTAGCCGTCTGAAGTTTGTACTTAGTGCGCGGCAGCTTGGGTTTACCGTCGATGATATTCAGGAAATATTGGCGCAGGCAGATAAAAAAGAATCGCCATGCCCAACTGTAAGACGATTGATCGATCAGCGCCTACACGATACCGAGCAGCGATTTCTGGAAATGGTGCGGTTGCGCGAGCGGATGGTGTCGGCAGTTGATGAGTGGGGTGGAAAACCAGATAGAGCACCCACTGGCCATATGATTTGCCATCTTATAGAAGATTTTATAGCAGAATCGTAGGAGTAAGTGTGATGAATACAAAAGAAAACGAGAAAATAAAAAACGAAAAAAGTGGCGGCTGTTGCTGTTCAGGAAAAACACGCAATACAGGAAATGATCTAGTGGCTGAAACCAATAATACAGCTTTACCACTGCGTGTACTGGCCGTCAACGGTGCAAGTTGTGGCGGCTGTGTCGGAAAAATTGAGCGGGCTTTATTGTCTATTTATGGCGTTGAGAAAGCCCAGATGAATTTACAAACCGGAACGGCCATTGTCTCTGGTGATGTGGCAATAGAAACACTCATTAGAGCGTTGGAAGATGTCGGTTTCTCGGCCAGCAAGGCAGAATAACGAAAGATTAAGGCTTACCGTTAAGGAAAAGACAAATGAATAAATCTATTGCTGATACTGCTAAGGACCATTGTGATGATGAGGTTGTAACGCCTGAAAGTTCGGCGTCAGCAACTTCATCGATGCATCAGGAATTAATTATCGAAGGGGCGGGCTGCGCCAGTTGTGTCGGAAAGATTGAAGCCGCATTAAAGCAAGTGTCAGGTGTTAACCAAGCGGAGATGAATTTTGCTCAGCGCACTGTTTCAATAACCGGCGATGCCAATGTGGCTGACCTGATAAAAGCAGTAGAAAAAGCAGGTTATAACGCCAAGTCACATTCAGCAGAGACTGAAGAGGATGCACTGGACGAAAAAGAAAAAGCGGATCAGGCGTACTACAAACGTCTTATGAAAGAAACCTGGATCGCGCTGGCACTGGGCGTTCCTTTGATGGCTTACGCGCTCATTACCGGTGAAATGAATGTTAATACCACGGGTGAGCAAGTTGTCTGGGGGATTGTAGGCATCTTGACGTTGGGTGTGCTGATTGTTTCTGGCAAACATTTTTTTGTTGGCGCTTGGAAGTCGTTTCTTAATCATTCAGCCAACATGGATACGTTGATTGCCCTGGGTACCGGCACTGCGTGGTTGTACTCAATGGTGGTTGTGTTTTTTCCGAGTTCGGTTCCTCAGGAAGCAAGGCATGTCTACTTTGAGGCGACTGCGATTATTATCGGTTTGATCGATCTAGGTCTTGCTTTGGAATTAAAAGCGCGCGGACGTACCTCGGAGGCGATTAAACGCTTAATTGGTTTACAGCCAAAAACTGCACGTGTCGTTCGCGACGATAAAGAAATGGATATTGCTATCGACCAAGTGTTGTTAAACGATGTTGTTCGGGTACGGCCCGGTGAAAAAATTCCTGTCGATGGCGAAGTTATTGAAGGTCACACCGCAATCGACGAATCCATGTTGACCGGTGAGCCTATGCCTGTTGAAAAAGCCGTGGGGGATACCCTGGCCGCGGGTACTATCAACAAAACGGGTTCCATATTATTCAAGGCCACTCGCGTGGGCAAAGACACGGCGCTGGCGCAAATCATCAATATGGTCAAACGCGCGCAAAATTCAAAGCCACCGATAGGGCGGCTGGCGGATGTTATTTCGGCCTATTTTGTCCCCGTAGTCATGATTATTGCGGTGAGCAGTGCACTAATTTGGTTGAACTTTGGGCCTGATCCTGTTGTTGCTTACGCCATTGTGTCGGCGACTACTGTGCTGATTATTGCTTGTCCCTGCGCCTTAGGGTTGGCGACGCCGATGTCAGTCATGGTCGGGGTTGGCAAGGCGGCTGAAGCGGGTGTGTTGATACGCAATGGTGCCGCACTACAAACCGCTTCAAAAATCAGCGCCATGATTTTGGATAAAACCGGCACCATTACGTTGGGCGCGCCAAAAGTAACGGATGTACTTATCGCCGAAGAGTACGACGAGCAAACTGTTTTGCAGCTGGCGGCCACATTGGAGAGCGGTTCCGAGCATCCACTGGCGATGGCTATAGTGGAATCTGCACAGGAACGCGGTATTGAAACCGGAAAAGTATCCAATTTTAACGCCATCGCAGGTCATGGCGTACAAGCCGAAGTGGATGGAAAAACGCTATTGTTTGGCAATGAAAAATTGATGCGCGAACGTGGCATCGATCTGGGTGCCTTCGTGCAAAAAGCACAGGCCTTGGCCGCGGATGCCAAAACACCGATGTACTTTGCCATCGACAATACCTTTGCGGCGATTATCGCCGTGGCCGATCCCATCAAAGAAGATTCGATTGCTGCCATCAAGCGGCTACAACATAGCGGTATTCGTGTCGTGATGCTAACTGGTGACAATCGCGATACTGCCAAAGCTGTTGCCAACAAAGCTGGTATTACCGAGTTTTTTGCTGAAGTGCTGCCGGAAGAAAAATCCAAAAAAGTTCAAGAGCTGCAAATGCAGGGTGAAGTTGTTGGTATGACCGGTGACGGCATTAATGATGCTCCCGCGCTCGCTATTGCCAATGTGGGATTTGCTATCGGTACCGGCACAGATGTCGCTATTGAAAGTGCCGATATCACCTTGATGCGTGGCTCACTGCACGGACTTGCCGACGCGATTGCCGTTAGCAAGGCGACGTTGCGCAATATAAAACAAAATTTATTTGGTGCGTTTATTTACAACGTGGCGGGCGTTCCTTTTGCTGCGGGTGTGTTGTATCCCTTTTTTGGATTACTTCTCAATCCAGTCATTGCGGGTGCGGCGATGGCATTTTCATCGTTGACGGTAGTGACAAATGCCAATCGACTGCGCTTATTTAAAGCCCAAGAACATTAATAGGAGCACGACATGTTATTTATCAATATTACAGGCGTTGTGCTAATTGGATTAATCGTGTGGTGGTTTTGGCTGTACAAGCCCAAGGAGGCTGAATTAGGCGAAGACGACTTAGTGATTCTGGTAGAAAACGGTACCTATCACCCATCGCTGATTAAGTTGCCATCCGGACAACCCGTAG